>CAWJKE010000016.1:0-435126 GCA_963843455.1 uncultured Actinomycetota bacterium | reverse complement strand
GGGAGTATCACCTGCACCTGGCCTTGCCCAACGAAAACGGCCCCTGGAAGGGGGGCTTCCAAGGGCCGTTTTCAGCCGCAGTCTCTGCCTCGTCGCCGAGGCGGCCGACTAGGTGTCTTGCATGCCCGAGGAGGGCACGAACCCGTACTCCTCGGTGTGGAAGACGTTCTCGGTGAGTTCCTCGTCCTTGGCCTTGTACACCTTGCACAGCAGGCAGGTGAGGTCGGGCGAGCCGTACATGGGATCGAGATGGTCGTTGCTGGTGAGCACGTTCGGGTTGGAGATGAACACGCCGTGATAGCCCTTGGCCGGCTCTTCCGGATAGAAGCAGTTGGCGGTGGCCATCAGCACGCCCTTCTTGATGCCCGGGAACGTGCGGAGCTTCTGGCGGATGCGGCCCCGCGGCGACTCGATCCAGACGATGTCGCCGTCCTCGACGTCGTAGAGCTTGGCCGTCTCGGGGTGGAGCTGGCAGGTGGGGAACTCCATGAAGCTGCGCAGCCACGGGATGTTGCGGTACTGGCCCAGGAAGTAGAAGGGCTGGCGGTAGCCGCTGCTCATCACGATCGGGTATTCCTTGTACAACTCCGGAGTGGAGACGGGGCTTTCCCCGGGCTCGTTGAAGACCGGCAGCGGGTCGTAGCCCAGCGACTCCAGGTGGTTCGAGTGGAACTCGAACTTGCCCGACGGAGTGGGGAAGCCGCCGCCTTCTCTCCAGAAGTCGGTCTTGTACTTGTAGTACACCTGGTCGGGGCCCCAGCAGCCGCTGACGAGCTTCTCGCTGAACTCTTTCCACTTGAGCGGGCCGCCGTCCTTGCTCTCGCCTCGCCGGATCTGGTAGTCGAGCATGTCGTCGACGTTGTGCCACCACTTGTCGGGGACCACCCGCCTGCCGATCTCGTTGAAGATCCAGGCGTCGGACTTGGCCTCGCCGGGCGGCTCGACGACCTTGTTGTGAGCTTCGATCATGAAGCGCGGGTGCATGTCGTAGACGTCGTCCAGCTCGAGCCAGTGGGCGGCCGGCAGCACGATGTCGGCCGCTTCGGCCATGGGGCCCATGAAGAGGTCGGTGTGCGACATGAACTCGACCTTCTCGATGGCCTTCACGACCTCGTTGGTGTTGGCCATGTGCACGATCTGCTGCCCGCCGACGCTGAACCACACCTTGACCGGCGCGTCGCCGGCGATGATGGTCTTGACCATGGTGTCGGGGTTGCAGGTACGGGTGGCGCCCATCTTGAAGCGGTCGCCGCCGATGATCTTGGACTTCATCTCGTCGGTGATGGGCAGCTCGAGGTTGAAGTCCTCGATGAGGCCGGTGTCGGGGAGCACCCAGCTGATCATGCTGCCCGGGCGCTCGATGTTGCCGGTGAGGCCCATGAGGCAGGTGATGGCCCGCAGGGTGTGGCCGCAGTTGGCCTGGCGCTCGAGCGAGCTACCCACCTGGATGCAGCCGGGAGTATCGATGGCCCACATGCGGGCGGCCTCGATGACGTGCTCTTTGGGGATCCAGCAGGTGTCGGAGACCTTCTCGGGCGTCCAATCCTTGACCCGCTCGCGCAGTTCGTCGAAGCCGAAGGTCCAGTTGTCGACGAACTCCTTGTCCCAGAGCTCTTCTTCGACGATGACGTTCATCATGCCCAGGGCCAGGGCGCAGTCGGTGCCCGGGCGGGGCTGGATCCACAGGTTGGCCCGGGAAGCGTAGGCGCTGGCCCGCGGGTCGATGATGATGAGGTTCTTGCAGTAGTCGAGCGAGTTCATGAACCAGTAGCACATCTCGGAGTCGGCGCTGCTGATCTCGAGCTGCTTGGCCCACATGATCTGGGTCTTGGGGAACTCGCCGCCCCAGCCGTGGTAGTCGCAGTAGAGGCGGCCGTAGCCGGTCACCAGGGCGTAGAGGCCCAGGCGGGGGCTGTGGCACACGTAGCCGGGGGTGATGGCGTTGCCGGTGCCCAGCGAGCGGGCCAGCCGCATGGTGTAGCGGTTGTAGCCGCGGCCGGTACCCTGGGAGATGGCGATGGTCTCCGGTCCGAAGTCCTTGATGGCCGCCTTCATCTTGTCGGCGATGGTGTCGAGGGCCTCGTCCCAGGAGATCCGTTTCCACTTGCCCTCGCCCTTCTTGCCCACCTGCTTCATGGGGTACTTGATGCGGTAAGGGTTGTCGATGTGCTGGATGCTGGAGAGACCCTTGGAGCACATGGTGCCGCCGGTGAGAGAGTCGGCGTTGCCCTCGATGTGGACCACGACCCCGTCTTCCTTGGTGACCTTCACCCCGCAGCCGCCGTGGCAGCTCTTGCAGGTCGAATAGACTATTTCTCTGTTAGCCATAGTGTCTCCTCAACACGCGCCTTGCGCCTAGTAAGCGTGGGCTTTGGGAAGAAGGGGCCGGTAGATGCCGACCTTGAGCACGCCGTACTTCAGGGAGAAGGCCCCGATCGTGTGGCAGATGATCGCGAAGATCAGCAGTCCGGTAGCAGCCTCCTGGGCGGTGAAGTAGCTAGCGATCGAGATGCCGAGCGGAACGATGATCCCCAGGATCACGATGCCGAGCCAGAACACCCAGGCCAGTGCCCGCGGACGAGCTCTCTCACCGACAACTCTGCCGTGGCGGACTGGTAGTTCGCGTTGACCAGGTAGGCCACGATGAGCAGGGAGTTGATGATCAGCATGATCCGCGTAGCCGATTCGGCCGTCGCGATGACGTCCTGTCCCGTGACCAGCCCCACACCCATGATCAGGGCCAGGCCGTCGGCTACGCCCATGAACAGGAACACGATAGGGAGCAGGCCCGTGTTCCAGAAGGGGACGCTCTTGCAGTAGCTCATGGCGAAGCCGCAGTAGACGGAGGTCATCACGCAGAAGACGCCGGCGAGCACCATGAAGACGTAGTTGGCGGCCATGACGCCGGAGGCGGCATCCACCACGTCGTAGGCGATGAGGCCCTGCAGAATCAACTGGACGGCCCCGAACGCGAGGAAGAGCATGGTGAAGACGATGCCGCGCGCGAACCAGGACGTCCTCCACGCGTTGCTGAACGGCGGGAAGCTCCTCCAGAAGCGCAAGGGCTTCCCGAGGTAGGCCAAGTGCAGGGGCAACTTGAAGATCGCGATCATGATCCAGCCGAAGATGCCGGCCCAGAAGGCGGTCAGCGCGAACTCCTCCTTGAGGGCGAAGAAGAGCGACACGAGATAGAGACCGGTGCCGAGGGCCGAAAAGACCTCTGCCAACCAGACGAGCAGTCCCTTGCCCTCGATCCATTCGGTCTGGGCCATGGGCTTGACCATCCACTCATGCGTGACCATCCACTGACGCGCAGTCCTTGCATTCATGTGTAGTACCCCCCCGCCTACTCAGCGTTCTTTTTGGCGAGCTTCGGTTTGCTCGGCTCGTACACTGTGCTCAGGTGCTGGATGTGGCTCCCGGTCTGCGCTTCGACCGGAGCCTTGTTGTCGTTGCCGCCCAGCTTGTAGTCGATATAGAACACCGAGGGGTCGGTGCCGTACTCGGGATGCAATACAAAGCCGCTCTTGTCGTTGATCAGCTTGGAGACGTTGCTGTTGGGGTCGTCCAGGTCGCCGAAGGTGAGGGCCCTGGCCTGGCAGACATTGACGCAGGCCGGGGTCGCTTCCCGGTCGATGCCGGGCTTGAGGCCCTTCGCCGAGCCCGCGTCGATGCGCTCGTGGCAGAAGTTGCACTTCTCGGTGGTGCCCACCTGGTGCTTGTAGAGCTTCTCGCCCTTCTTCTCGAACGAGGTCTTCGGATGGCCGGGGAAGTGACCGGGGTTCCTGCTCCTGGATAGGTAGGTCCGGTTCTGGTAAGGGCAGGCGATGACGCAGTACCGGCAGCCGAAGCACTTGTCGGAATCGATGGCGACGATGCCGTCCTCCCGCTTGTGTGAGGCCTCCGTGGGGCAGGCATCCACACAGGGAGCGTCTTTGCACTGGTTGCAGCGGACAGGATAGGTGGACACATCGACACGATACCCCTCGTCCACCTCGAGGGCGATCAACCTAGGCCACGTCACTCGAAGCGGCAGGAAGTGCTCGATGCGACACGCAGCAACGCAGGCATGGCATCGGGTGCACTTCGCGAGGTTGATGACCATCCCCCATCTCGCCATGGGCACCTCCCGGTAGGTAGAAGAACCCTGCAGAAGAAACTCATACCACGATAGCACAGATACAGCCAGTAATATCAAGATAACGAGGAGTGGAATACTACTGACACTTCATTCTCGCCGCGCATGGGTTATTGCGACGTTTTCCGGTATACCGATACCATCCTTCATGCTACCATCAGGGGCGGAAAAGGGGTCGTTATTTTGCCACCACAGGCTTGGGGGTGCGGCGGATGGCAAGGCCGCGGACGAGAGAAGAGCAAGGGGAAGGTCTGGCGGGCTCCGGAGAGGGCGCGTTTCTGGTCAGGGCGCTCGCGAAGGGGCTCAACGTGCTCGGGCTCTTCGACGCCGAGAACCGCGAGTGGACGCTGGACGAGATCGCCGAGCGGGCCGGTCTGCCTCGCATGACTGCCTACCGCATGATCCGCACCATGGAATCCGCCCGGTACCTCATCCGCGACCCGGTGACCAACCGCTACCATCTGGGTCCGGCGCTCCTTGCCACTACGTATCTCTCGGAGGGCTACGCCGAACTGGTGGAGATAGCCAAGCCCTACCTGCGAGAGCTGACAGAGGCGACGGGGGAGTCGGCCACACTGGCCGTGGAGGTGGACGGCGTGGCCGTGAGCGTCGACCTCGTCGATACCCCGCGACCTTTCCGCCGGGAAGTGGCGGTGGGCCGCATCATCGGCGATACGGCGAACGCGAACGGCAAAGTGTTTGCCGCCTTCAAATCGGGCAGCGAGAGGGCGGCCATACTGGCGCAGCCCCGCCCCCAGATCACTCCCAACACCATCACCGACCCCCAGGAGCTGGCGGCGGAACTGGCCCGGGTGGCGGACGAAGGCGTGGCATTTGACATGGAAGAACGGAACACGGGCACGTGCGCGGTGGCGGCCCCGGTGCGGGATCAACTCGGCAAAGTCATAGCCGCGCTCTCTATAGTAGTGCCGACAGGTCGCTTCGGTCCCGCCGAACGGCCGCGCTATGCGGAGGCCGTCAAGGCCGCTGCCGATTCTCTCTCCGCGTTTCTGGGGTATTCTCGGCGCGACTGAGCGCCGCCGGCAGCAGCGCAGCAGCGGCACGCGACTGCACAACACAAACACCATCAACGCCCGGACGGCCTCGGGCAGATACTGGGGGAATGATCAATGGCTAACGGATACGTGGGAAAACTCCTCTTCGTCGATCTCAGCAGCGGCACGATAAGCGAAGAGACGCGGGATGAGGCCTTTTACCGCAAATGGCTGGGGGGGACGGGTCTGGCGGCGGCCGTCATCATGGAGAAGACCGCCGCCGGTATCGATCCGCTCGGCCCGGAGAACATGCTTGCCTTCGCTACCGGCCCACTCACGGGCACCGGGGTCTACGGCGGCGGCCGCTACTCCGTGGCCTGCAAGTCGCCGCTCACCGGCGCTTGGGCCGATTCCAACTCGGGCGGCACCTGGGGGCCGGAGTTGAAGTTCGCAGGGTACGACGGGCTGTTCGTCACCGGTGCCGCGGCCGGCCCGGTCTGCATAGTCATAGACAAAGGTAGGGCGAGTATCGTCCCCGCCGACGATCTGTGGGGCCTGGACACGTACGAGACCGAGGACGCGGTCCAGGAGAAGCTCGGCGATCCGGGCACGTGGACGGTCGCCTGCATCGGCCCGGCAGGCGAGAAGCTCTCGCTTCTTGCCGGCATCGTGAACGAGAAGGGGCGTATCGCCGCGCGTTCCGGAGTGGGCGCGGTCATGGGGTCCAAGAAGCTGAAGGCCGTTGCGGTACGGGGAGCCAAGGGCGCGCGTGTCGCGGTCGCCGACAAGGAAGGGCTCAAGGCCATCCAGAAGCGCTACGGGCAGGAACTCAAGGACAGCCCGTTCCACAAGGGTCTGACCGCCGCGGGTACCGGCGGTGCCACCAGCTTCCTGCTCTCGATCGGGGACTGTCCGGCCGACAACTGGGTCACCACCGGCACCGACGCCATGCCCACCTGCGACAAGCTCGACGCGGCCAAGATGGACGTCTACAAGCTCAAGTCCTATGGCTGCCATACCTGCCCGGTGCGCTGCGGCGCCCTCATCCAGATCAACGAGGGCCCCTTCGCAACCCAAGACGAGGTGCACCGCCCCGAATACGAGACCCTGGCCGCTCTGGGCCCGAACTGTCGCAACGATGAGGTCCAGGCGGTCATAAAGGGCAACGATATCTGTAACCGCTACGGCATCGACACCATGGGCGTCGGAGGCGCGGTCGCCTTCGCCATCGAGTGTTACGAGAACGGCCTCATCGACAAGACCGACACAGGCGGCCTGGATCTGAGCTGGGGCAACGCGGAAGCCCTGGTCGCTCTGATCGAGCAGATCGGCGCCCGCGAGGGGCTGGGCGCGCTGCTTGCCGACGGTTCTAAGTATGCCGCGGAGAAGATCGGCAAGGGCAGCGAGCAATACGCGATGCACGTTGCCGGCCGAGCCATCCCGTTTCACGACCCTCGTCTGTCCCCGGCCATGGGCACGCACTACATCGCCGACGCCCAGCCGGCCAGCCACATGGGGCCGGCGCCGATGGCGGTGCTCGAAGGCGGCGGGGCTCTGGGCACCGACCCGTTGCTGACCTCCGACAGCAGCAACACGTTCGGCGACTACGACCAGAAGGGCGACATCTACGTGCGTGGCGCGGCCTTCTACCAGCTCCTCAGCTCGTCCGGACTATGTGGCCTCTACGCTCAGTTCTACGCTCCACCGGTGGTCGAGTTGATAGCTCCGGTCACCGGTTGGGATATAGACTGGGCCGAGGGGATCAACACCGCCAAGCGCATCCTCACCGCGCGGCAGGCCTTCAACAGCCGCGAAGGGATCGACATGGACACCTTCCATCTGCCCAAGCGGTTCCTCGAGCCGCTCGTGGCCGGTCCCGCTGCCGGCGCTACTCCTCCGCCGTTCGAGACCCTGCGCGCAGGCTACTACGCGGCCATGGGATGGGACACCAAGACCGGCGCGCCCAGCACGGAGGCTCTGGCTGCGCTGGGTATCGAGACGGCATAGTCCTAGGGGTCCGGATGGCCGGTCTGTAGACTGGGGGCGGCCGCGGACGCGAAAACGGACTCCATGAACGACCGCCAGATGTCGAGCACGCTGCGCACGTCCACACTGCCCGGCTCCGCGAGCACCTGCACGGCAAGCCCGTCGGTGAGCGCCACCGTGATAGCCGCGAGCTCGCGCACCACGGGCGGAGGATCGCCGGGACGGTCGCCCCACAACGCCCGGGCGTTCACCTCGCGGTAGCCGCGATAGAGGTCGGCCAGTTGCCGCGCCATGCGCGGGTTCTCGAGCAGCCGGGGCAGCAGGTCGAACAGAAGACGGTACGACGCGTCGTCGTCGACGATGGCCTCCACCGTGTCGGTGATGACGCCCACCCGGTCGTGCGTGTCTGAGAGGCCAGAAAGCCGCTGACGTGCGCGCCGGAGAGTGTCGGATATGAGGCTGTCGGTGAGCGCCACCAGCAGGCCGTTCTTGGACCCGAAGTAGTAGCGTATCAGCGCCTTGTTCTCGCCCGCCTCTTGCCCGATGGCCTCGACTGACAGCGAGTTGTAGCCGGAGCGCACCAGCAGTCTGTGGGCGGCGTCGAGTAGGCGCTGGGCTGTGGGGGGCAGATTGGGCTCGGCACCCGGAAGGAGCGGCGCGGTGTGACGCGGGCCGTTGTTGCGGCGTCCCGCTCTGCTCCTCCGGTTCCCGCTGCCTTCAGGTTCGATTGTCTCAACCATCGGTCGCCTCTCCATGCCCCATCCCGACCGCGGTATCCCGGTCGATGATGAATAGTAGCATTCTCGTAGTTGTTTAATCGAACGGATAACACACGAGCGGCTCGCGCAGTGGCTTGTAAGACGGCGACCTACAGCGGTCTTGACGGCACCGCGGTCGACTGCTATATAGGATATGTTTAATCACTCGTGTAAACAAGCGTGCGGACAACAAGCTGCTCATCAAAGTCGGTTGGCCACGGGGGCGCAAGCATGATCGTCGGCGTTCCAAAGGAGATCAAGAATCACGAGTACCGGGTGGCCATGGTGCCCTCCGGAGTCAAGAGTCTCGTCGAAGACCGGCACACGGTGCTGATCCAGGCTTCCGCGGGCGAGGGATCCGGCATCTCCGATAGTGAGTACGCCGGCGCCGGAGCGCAGATCCGCCCGACGGCCGAGGCCGTCTACGCCGAAGCTGACATGATTGTCAAGGTGAAGGAGCCCCTTCCTCAGGAATACCCGCTCCTGCGTATGGACCAGATCCTTTTCACCTATCTCCACCTGGCTCCGGCTCCGGAACTCACCAAGGCGCTCCTCGATCGCGGCGTCATCGGGATCGCATACGAGACGGTCCAACTGGACAATGGGTCGCTCCCGCTGCTGACTCCCATGAGCGAGGTTGCAGGCCGGCTCTCGATCCAAGTGGCTGCTCATTGGCTGCAGAAGGAGAACGGCGGCAGCGGTGTTCTCTTGGGCGGCGTTCCCGGAACCCCGCCCGCCAACGTGGCCATCATCGGTGGCGGGACCGTGGGCATCAACGCCGCCAAGATGGCCCTGGGGATGGGAGCCCACGTCACCATCCTGGACCTGAGCCTGGAGAGGCTCAGATATCTCGACGATGTCCTGGGCGGCCGCCTGAACGTGTTGGCCTCCAACGATTTCAACGTCGAGAAGGCTGTGGTCGAAGCCGATGCCGTGGTCGGCGCCCTCCTGATCCCGGGCGCCAAGGCGAAGAAGGTCGTCACCATGTCCCTGATCTCGAGGATGCGCAAAGGGTCGGTGGTGGTGGACGTGGCCATCGATCAGGGCGGCTGCGTGGAGGGCGCGGTCCCCACCACGCATCAGGATCCGGTGATCAAGCTCGATGCGGTGACGCTGTTCTGCGTGGCCAACATGCCCGGTTGCGTGGCCCGCACGTCTACCTTCGCCTTGACTAACGCTACCTTCCCCTATGCGTCGAACCTCGCCAACCTGGGGTACAAGGCGGCGTTGAGAGCCGACCCGGCTCTGGCCAAAGGGTTGAACGTGCTACAAGGAAAGCTGGTGTCGAGAGCGGTGGCCGAAGGCGTAGGCATGGACTATGCGGACTATGAAATCTAAGATTGCGCGAACGCGGTGTTGTTCTTGCCCTCGAGGCGAAAGGACGGGCAGCAGATGATCTCCGAAGCCGAACTGATGGGACTTTCGTTCCCCGATGCTCCCCAGATGGTCACCACAGTGCCGGGGCCGAAGGTCGCGGCGCTCATGGAAGAGTCCGCCAAGTACGAGGCCTTCACCCGCGGCGGCGGCGGTTTTCCGGTGATCCTCGCCGAGGGGATGGGCTCAACGGCAAAGGACGCCGACGGCAACCTCTATATAGACATGGCGGCCGGAGTGGCGGTCAACGCCGTGGGCCGGGGCCATCCCAAGGTGCTCGAGGCGGTGCGCCGGCAGTGCGAGCTCATCATGCACACGACCGACATCACCAACCCAAAACGGATCGAGCTGGCCAAGAAAGTCTCGGGCATCATGCCTGAAGGCCTGCGCGGCGATTGCCACACCTCCTTTTTCCAGGCAGGCTCAGATGCTGTGGAGACGGCGATCAAGTTCTCTCGTAAGCACACGGGCCGCACCCAGATCCTCGCGTTCCAGGGGGCCTACCACGGCGTGTGGTGCGGCACCGCCGCGCTCACCACGGGGTACAACTACCGCCACGGATGGGGCCCGCTCATCGCCGGCGTCCAGCACCTTCCCTACGCCTACTGCTACCGTTGCCCGTTCAACATGACGTACCCCAACTGCGACGTGCAGTGCGGCAAGTACGTGGACTACGTACTCAACACCCCCTACACGGCGGCCGACGACGTTGCCGCGGTGATCATCGAGTCGCAACAGGGTGAAGGAGGCTATGTCGCACCGCCGCCGGAGTTCTTCCAGATCATCAAGGAGGCCTGCGAGAAGTACGGCTGCCTCTACGTGGCCGACGAGGTGCAGTCGGGAGCCGGCCGCACTGGCAAGATGTGGTGCATCGAGCACTCGGGAGTCAAGCCCGACATGCTCACCTGGGGCAAAGGCATGGGGGGCGACATCCCGATGGCCGGTCTCACCTACAAGGCCGAGATCGAGAAGAGCCTCCCCGAGGGGTCCCAGCCGAGCACCTTCGCGGGGAACGCGCTTGGCTGCGAGGTCTGCATGACCAACATCGACATCATCACCGACCCCGAACTCGATCTTCTCGATCGCGCGACGCAACTGGGGGAAGAGATCCGGGGACTGTTCACCGACGCCATGCCGAACGTCAAGTGCATCGGAGAGGTGCGCGGGCGCGGTCTGATGATAGGTGTGGAGGTGGTGGCCGACCGCAAGACCAAGGAGCCGCTCGACCCCTCCAAGACCGGCGAGATCGCCATGAAGCTGCTCAACCGGGGCGTCCTCATGACGCCGTGCGGGCGCTACGGCAACGTGTTCCGCTTCATGCCGCCGCTCACCGTGCCGCGCGAATACGCGTACAAGGCCACCGACATCATGATCGACATCCTCAAGGAGTATTGACCAGGAGACCGGCCGGGCCAGGCGGTCGGTCAGACGAAGATGCCGAAGTAGAAAGCGACTGGGGGGCCGTCGATGGGGGAATCGGCGCGTTGGATATCCGTGGGGGAGTTGGCTGAGGCCTTTGGCCCGGACAACCACACCCCACCGCCGAGCGATGATCTCGCCGGCGCCACGCATGTCTTGCACTTTGAAGACGGGCGGGCCATCGAGCACCGCTTTCTTTCGAGCTCGCGGCTGGCGTGGACCGTGGCGGGGGGCGAGGCCGACGGCACCGAGGGCGAAGCAGGATACTTCGCCTTGAGGATCCGCGAGGGCATCTACTTCGTCGATTTCGTCGCCCACGAGACCCCGCCCACAGCCATAAGCCTGGTGCTCGATCTGGAGCGTCGCGTCGCCACCAGCCTCGTCGCCCGTTTGCCTGACTCCCCCGACGTGGGCCAGTCCCTGGCGGCCCGCATCGCGGCCGGACTGGAATTGACGGCTGTCACCACCACGTTCTCCAGCGCGTCCATCGGTTCACCGTTCACCGCGGAGACGCCGCGCCATGAGTCGACGGGGGAGCTCGTCGGACGCCGGGTGGAGTACACCTACAGCCCGACGGAGCGCTACGAGCACATCTATCTCAACGAGCATCTCTACACCTGGCATTGTCTGCTGGGCTCCGAGAGGGGTCTCGCCGACACCGACCGCTGCCACTACCTCAAACTGGGCGACGAACTGTACCTCTTTGTGTGGAGGGAGAAGATCATCCCCACTCTGGGCGCCGTGATAGCCGACTTTAGCGCCATGCGGACCATGGGCAAGATCTTCGGCCACGCCCAGGACGGCTCCGGTGGACTGGTGGACTTCCCGGTCGGCGCACACGCGCGACTGCTCAATGTGACTTCTCGTGAGGAGCATATAGGCGCTTGAGCAGGACTTTTTCCATCGTGCTATTCTGGACCCCGCGAAGGGCTCCCTCACTCGCCGGTGCAGGGCGGCCAGGGGAATACCTACCACAGGTCTTGGGGGGAGAATGAGCCAAGCGCTGGTGACCGGGCTCAATGGTCTGTCCTACGCGTTCATCCTGTTCCTGCTGGCGGCCGGCTTCTCGCTGACGTTCGGCGTCATGGGGGTCCTGAACCTCGCTCACGGCGCCCTCTACATGTTGGGCGCCTACATCGGCATCCAGATAGTCAACACGCTCGACCTCTTCTGGTTGGCGATCATCGTGGCAGCCGCCGCTCTGGCGGTCATTGGGTACGCCCTGTACGCGTTCTTCCTCAAGAGACTCTACGGGAGGGTACCGGAACAAGGGGTGCTGACCATCGGCATCGCCATCATCATCGCCAACGTGGTTCTGTGGATCTGGGGGCCGCGGGCCAAGATCATGCAGACCCCGGACTTCCTGACGGGCGTGGTCACCATCGGCGGCTTGAGCTTTCCCGTATACCGGCTCTTCGTGTGCGGCGTCGGCCTGCTCGTCCTCGGCCTGCTCTGGTACATACAGGACAGGACACGCGCCGGCGCCATCATCCGGGCCGGTATGGACAACAAGGACATGACGGTCAGTCTGGGCATCAACTACGGCCTCGTCAGCACGCTGGTGTTCCTGCTCGGAATGGCTCTGGCCGGTGTGGCCGGCGTAATAGGGGCACCCATCACCGGGGCCTACCCGTCCATGGGCGACAACCTTCTTCTGCTCACCCTGATCGTGGTGGTGGTCGGCGGCACCGGCTACATCCAGGGCACGATGTTGGGAGCGCTCGTCATCGGACTCCTCGATACCTTCGGGAAAGCCTATGTCCCCCAGGTCGCGCTCTTCTTCGCCTGGATCGTCTTTCTCGCCGTGCTACTGGTGCGGCCGAGCGGGCTCATCGGTAGGAAGGTCTTCTGATGGCGGAAGAACGTAAGCAGCCTGCAGCCGGCCCCGTCTCCTCCGATACCTCCCCTGGGGCTGCCGCGGCCCGAAAGGTTCCCGGACCGCTGGTCGACAAGGTGCTGCCGATCGTCGTCGTCAGCGTCGTCGATTCTGCTGTTGCCTCTGTTCATCCCCTCGTTTGTCTCAAGCCTCGTCACGAAGATGATGATCTTCGGCCTCTTCGGCATGAGCCTGCACCTCATCTGGAGCTACGCGAACATCCCCAGCTTCGGCCACGCCGCATTCTTCGGAGTGGGCGCCTATACGGCCGCGGTGATAGTCACCAAGGCGGGGTTCTCGAATTTCTGGTTCAGCATGCTTATCGCCATCCTTCTAACGGCGGCCGTGGCGGCCATCCTGGGCGTTCCGGCGTTCAGGGTGTTCGGAGTGGGAGCAGGAGGCGCCAACCCCATCTACTTTCTTCTTGCCACTATCGCCTTTGGGGAGCTGCTCTCGCGTATGGCCATCGTCCTTCGGCCGGTCACCGGTGGCAGTACGGGCCTCTCGGGCATCCCGGCGCCGCATATCGGTTTCGGCGCCAAAGTGACCTCGACTCAGTACTATTACCTGGTCTTTGTTATAGGTGTCATCTGCCTCTTTCTCATGTACCGCATCGTCAACTCGCACTACGGCTACGGCCTGCGGGGCATCCACGACAACGAGCGGCGCATGCAGGCGTTGGGATACAACACCTGGCTCTACAAGTACACGTCCTGGATCGTCGCCGCGGT
This sequence comes from uncultured Actinomycetota bacterium, assembly GCA_963843455.1. Taxonomy (GTDB): domain Bacteria; phylum Actinomycetota; class Thermoleophilia; order RBG-16-64-13; family RBG-16-64-13; genus CAIQPS01. The sequence continues at coordinate 421,849 of CAWJKE010000016.1, read as the reverse complement.
GTTCGGCGGCGTGGCGGGCGTGCTGTTCGCGTACTTCGGGAGCACACTCGTCCCCAATAACCTCGCCATGATCACGAGCGACATCTCCTTCCTGCTGGTCATTCTTGGGGGCACGACGGTGTTCTTCGGGCCACTCGTAGCCGCGGTGTTCTACGTGGGGGTCGAGTACCTTGCCAGTGTCTACATGCCTCAGCGCTGGCCTCTTATCTTCGGAGCGATGTTCGTGATCGCGATCATGTTGATCCCCTGGACAAAGGGTCGATATCAGGGCCTGGGCCCCGAGGTTCTGCGGCTATGGAAGAAGGTGACTGGTGGCGTTGCTTGAGGCCCAGGATCTGTCGGTGCACTTCGGCGGCCTTTCCGCGGTCAAGAGCGTCGATTTTGGCATCGAGCCGGGAGAGAGGCTGGCCCTGATCGGGCCTAACGGCGCCGGCAAGACGACCCTCTTCAACCTCCTCACGGGGCAACTGAAGCCCTCCAGAGGGAAGGTCCTGTTCAAGGGGCAGGACATCACCAACGCGTCGGTCTACGCGCGGACGCACCTGGGGATGGCCCGCTCGTTCCAGATAGCCAGCCTCTTTCCGTACCAGAGCACCCTGGTCAACGCGATGATCGGTCTGCAGGGAGTCCAGAAGAGCCGGTACGGATTCTTCCGACCGTTCTTCAATGACCACGCTCTCAAGGCGGCCGCCCAAGAACTACTCGAGTCCACGGACTTATGGGACCTCAGGGACGAGATCGTCAGCTCGCTGGCGTATGGGCAGCAACGAAAGCTGGAGATCGCGCTGAGTCTGGCCAGCCATCCGGAGTTGTTGCTGCTTGACGAGCCGAGCTGTGGTCTCACCACCACCGAGAGTGCGGACATCACCAGAAGGATCCGTGACCTGGGCTCGAAGATCACCGTCCTCATGATCGCTCACGATATGGACCTCGTCTTCGGGGTCGCGGAGCGCGTCATACTCCTCCACTACGGACAGATCGCCTGCGAGGGCACCTGCGACGAGATCCGCTCCAACCAGATGGTCAGGGAGATCTACATGGGCAGCCGCAAGCAGCCGGGGGCAGGTGGGTGATCGATGCTCCAGGTCAAGGACATCCACACGTGGTATGGCGATAGCTACACACTTCAGGGGGTGTCCCTGGAAGTCAAGGACGCGACCGTCGTGGCGCTGCTCGGCCGGAACGGGATGGGAAAGACCACCACGATCCGGTCGATCATGGGACTCACTCCGCCACGCAAGGGAAGCATCATCTACGACGGGTACGAGTTGGTCGGCCTACCTTCATACAAGATCGCCCGTCTGGGTATCGGGCTCATCCCTCAGGGGAGGCTGATCTTCTCGTCTCTATCCGTCTTGGAGAACCTCAGGATGGCCGCCCGTACCAGCGGGAAGAAGGATCCCTGGACACTGGACAAGGTCTTCACCGTCTTCCCCAAGCTGGCCGAACGGCGCAAGAACAAGGGGAATCTCCTGAGCGGCGGCGAACAGCAGATGCTCACCATCGCGCGGGCCTTGATGACCAACCCCGATCTGCTGCTCTTCGACGAGCCCTCAGAGGGGCTCGCCCCCGTGGTCGTGGACGAGGTGTTCCGGGTCATCCAGGAGCTCAAAGCCGCGGGGGAGTCGATCCTCCTGGTCGAGCAGGACTTCGGCATGGCCATGAGCGTCGCTGACTACGCGTACGTCATGAGCAGGGGCACCGTGGTCTACGAGTCCACTCCGGACAGGCTCATCGACAACGACCCGGTCAAGGCCACCTACCTTGGCGTGGGAGAGTGATTGCGTAACAGAGCGCTTGAAGCCACCGGCGACGCGAAGCCATTATCTTGTTGAGCACCGCAAAGTCAGGGAGGGAAGGAGGGTGACATCAACACCTGCAGGAGAAGTCTAGCCAGTCACGAGACAACGAAGGGGAAAGCATGAACAAGAAACTCACGGTCGCGGTCCTGGCCCTCATGTTGGGGATAGCAGCTTTTGCCATGGGCTGCGGGGACGCGACGACCACGACGACAGCGGGGGGGGCGACTCCGACCTCCGCACCGAGCACCGAGACGACTGCCGCTACCGGCAGCAGCGACACCACCGCAACCAGCGCTGCCGCCTCCGGAGAACCGATCAAGTTCGGATTCGACGAGGGGTTCACCAGCTTCATGGCGTATGACTGTCAGCTCGCCGACCAGGGCGTCAAGACCGCTCTCGCCATGCTCAACAACCAGTGGGAAGGCCGCCCGCTCCAGTACTTTCCAGAGGACAACACCTCCGACCCGGTCATAGCGGTAGACAAGGCGCGGAAACTGGTGGAGAGCGACGGGATCAACGTGATGATCGGCCCGATCTTCTCGCCCTCCGCCAAGGCGGTCGCTGACTACCTGGGCAAGTCCTCGGGCATACCGGAGATGTCTATCGTCGGGCAGCCGACGGAGAACTTGGAGACAGCCAACGGGCTGGCCTTCATCCACACCGGGTTCTTCGACTCCCACGGCTATTACTTCGGCAAGTACCTGGCCGAGAAGGGCTACAAGACCGCCAACGTCATCAACTACGACGATACGCCCGCCTACGCCCTGACGGCCGGCTTCGAGAAGGCCTTCGTGGAAGAGGGCGGCGGACAGATCCTGAGCAAGAACTACGTGCCGTTGGACGTCGTTGACTTCAGCGCGTACCTGTCGGCGATGAAACCGGCGGATGTGACCGTCAACTGGATCTTCGGAAACGGTGCGGTCCCGTTCGTCAAGCAGTTCAACGATTATGGGGTCAAGGGCGCGCTGGCCGTCCCGATGTCAAACAACTTCAGCGACGCACAGTTGGCCGAACTCGGCGACATCTCCCTGGGCATGATCGCCTGCGACTACTACGCCTGGACCATCGACAACGCGATGAACAAAGACTTCATCGCTGCGTACGAGAAGCTGTATCCAGGCGAGAAGCCGACCCCCCAGGGCTACGGTGCCTGGCAGGGCGTGATGCTCTACCTTGAGGGGTTGAAGGCCACCGGCGGCGATACCGATCCGAAGAAAGTCATCCCGGCGATGTCGACCTTGACTATGGATTCACCGGCAGGCAAGTTCACCATCGTTCCCTTCCAGAACGCGTTCATCGCGAAGCGCGACTTCTTCATCCTCGAGGTGCAGAAAGTCGGCGACGTACTCACCTGGGTACCGGTGAAGACCTACGACCAGGTGCTGCTGGGCGACCTGGCGTCGGTAGGGAAATAGCCTCCCGGACTCAAGCGGCAATAAGCTCCGCAAAACACGGGCCCCCTGCCGCTCAGCGGCAGGGGGCCCGGTCTTTCTACCGATCCGGTCGCGCCGCGCTGACGCTGGCGGCCGGTCTGCCGCGATCTGCTATTGCGCCAGGGCTATGTCGCCCAGGTTGACGTCCTTCTCGGTGTTGATGGCCTCGATACTCTTGGCGGCGAAGCCCGGAGCAGCGATGGTCAGGTCGTAGCTGGCGCCGTCGGCCAGGCCGCGGAACCAGAAGTCGCCGAACCCGTCGCTGGTCGCCGTGTACGTCGCGCCGTCCGCGCCCTTGAGCGTCAGGGTCGCACCCTCCACGATCTCCTTGGCGACCGGGTCGTACACCGTGCCTGCCACAAACTTCTTGGGGATGTTGAGGTAGTACACGCGGGGCTTGGCGCCGGTATCGGGCAGCAGGACCTCGGCCTTGGCGATGAGGTCGGCGAAGTCGCTCTCCTCACCAAAGAGGATAGCTTCGGTGGGACAGGCGTCGGCGCAGCGCGGGATCTTCCACTCGCCGCCGTCGAGCAGGTGCGCGCAACCGGTGCACTTCTGGGCCAGGTTCAGGTTCTCATTGAAGTAAATGGCGTCGTAGGGACAGGCGTCTACGCAGTTCGTGCAGCCGGTGCACTTGTCGGTGTCGATGACCACCAAGGCGTCATCCCGCTTGTAGATGGCTCCCTTGATGGGGCAGGCGGGTATGCAGGGTGCGTCGTCGCAGTGCATACAGGGGTTGGGGATGTAGTGCATCTCGACCTTGGGGACCGTCCCGCGGATATGCTCGTCGAGCCTCATCCAGAACTGGCCCGTGTCCGGCTGGGGCTTGGCTATCGGCGCCCAGTCATTGCCCACGTGCTCGTCCTTGCAGACGAACTGGCAGGCGTAGCAGCCGACGCACTTGTCGACATCGATAACGAATACCTTCATCTATGCCTTACCTTTCCTCGATCCAGGCGTCGAAACGCAGACCCGCACCTGGGTCGTATTCCCGGGCAAAGGCGGCGGGATAGTCCCTACGCCATGTCTCCCATTCTTCGTTCCTCACTCTTCCCACGTCCACCAGGTAGCCGCTGGTTGCCTGACCGCAGGCATTCTTGGACGTAAGCCCGTTGGGGGCGATGGTGTTGATTGCGCCGCCGCGATCCACCTTGCCGGGGACCAGCGGGTCGTGCCGGGCGCCGTGGTCCACGTAGACCACTCCGGGCATGATCCTCTCCCACACCCGGGCGCCGACCAGGACGATGCCGCGCTCGTTGAACACCTTGACCACGTCGCCGTCTTTGATGCCCCGAGCGGCGGCGTCGAGTGGGTTGATCCAGATGGGCTCATACTTGTAGCCGTCGAATCCCAACACCTTGCCGGTGGGAGTCTCCCGGGTCCAACTGATGTCGTCACCCTGGGCGTGGGTCCGCCAGCGCGGATGGTTGGACATGAGGAGCAACGGGAACATGTCGGCGCGCTCGCTGGACAGGGCCTCGTTGTGGGTGACGCCCTTTTCGACCCATTTGGGGAAGGGCGGGCGCTCGTGGTCGTCGGGGAAATGCGTGGCCAGGCGCTCGGAGTAGAACTCCAGCAGACCGCTGGGGGTCTTGAGCGGGTTGGCCTTCGGGTCTTCGTAGAAGAGCCGGAATCCGGGCGGGTCGTCTTCCCAGTCGGTGGCGGTCTTGTAGACGTAGGTCTTCTTCTCGTAGAAGTCTTCCCATGTGGTGAGCTTGTCCATCTTCATGGCGTCAAACACGATCTTCTGCAGGTCCTTGGTGCTCAGGCCGCCGGTGAACTCTTCGCCGTAGCCGACCTTGTCGGCAATGGCCGCCACGATCTCGTAGTCGCTCTTCGATTCGCCGACGGGCAGGACCGACTGCTCCTGGATGGAGACGCTCGCGAAGTGCGGGCCCTGCCGGACCGTGGTGACGATGTCCTCCACCTCGAGAGTGGTGTTCGCCGGCAGGATGATGTCGGCGTAGAGGCAGTCGTTCTCCAGCCACGGGTGCTGGGCGACGACGCACTCGATGCTGTCATCCTTCATGGCTTCGATGGTCCAGTTACCGTGGTTCCAGCAGGTGATGCGGCAGGGCGTGTCGGTCCACATCATGTGGATGCGGGTGCCGCCGCGTTCCTTCTCGATAGGGTAGGTGTATTTCACGAACTGCTCTTCGGTCTGGCATTCCTGGCCGCCACTGCCGTGGAACACCAGTGGCGCTCTCATGATGGCGTCCTGGATGAGGGTCTTGGGGATCAGCTGCGGGCCCCAGGCGTGGACGGTGGTCCAGCAGGGCTTGGTCAGCCGTTCGGGCAGGTCGGGGTTGAAGAACCGGACGCTTCCCAGCCCTTCCGCCCTAGGCATGCCGAAATAGGTCATCTGGCACTGATGGACGCCGGGACCGCCGAGGCCCTGCATGCCCAGCATGACGCATTCCAGGCGGCCGGGCTCGTGCGAGTAAGGGCCGCGGAACGCGGAGCCGCCGAAGTAGTGGATGATGGACGTGGTGTTCTTGGCGAACTGCCGGGCCAGGGCCTTGATGGTCCACTCGGGCACGCCGCACTTCTTGGTAGCCCAGGCGGGGTCCTTAGGAATGCCTTCCTCATCGGTGCCCAGGACGTAGGCCTCGATCTTGTCCATCCCCACCGCGTGAGTGGCCACGTACTCCTTGTCCCACGTACCTTCCGTGAGCCACACATAGATGACGGCCAGTTGGAGCGCCGCGTCAGTGTTCGGCAGCACCGGGATCCACTTGTCGCCATGGACGGCGGCGGCGTAGTTGAGGTCAGGGGAGATGTAGACCTGCTTGATGCCGGCCCGGGTCCAGAACTGGGAGATGCGGCTGGCGTACTGGCCGGTGAAGCCCCAGGGAGTGGTCTCCTCGTCGCAGCCCCATTTGAGCACCAGGTCGCAGTTCTCGGAGATGTCTTTGATGAGATTGGCCGCGGGCGACATCATGCCCTGGAAGCCCTGGCCCCAGACGTGCTTGGCGCCCCAGTACCAGCCTTCCCAACTGTCCGGGTTGCGGACCTGCTGGGTGAAGCCGCCCATCATGTCGAGCAGCCGGGCCTGGTGGCCGTGCGGCGTGTGGATGGTCTTGTTCTCGCCGTGGCCGTCGCCCTGAGCCAGGATGGCAAGGGGGCCGTATTCCTTGTGGATGCGCCTGATCTCAGCGGCGATGATGTCGGTCGCCTCGTCCCACGAGATGCGCACGTACTTGCTCTTGCCGCGGTTCTGGGTGTTTCGGTCGCCGTTGGGATCCCAGTCCACCCGCTTCATGGGGTACTTGATGCGGTTGGGTGAGAAGGTGCGCTTCTTGTAGGCCAGCGAGAAGGGGGCCGGCAGCGCCTTGGGCAGCGGGCTGAGGGTCGCACCGTTACGCTCGATGGTCCAGGGGCGGAGCGACTCGAAGTCGCACTTCCAGTCGTACTTGTAGGGCCTGATCCTGATGGCCTTGCCGTCTTTGACGTCGACGAAGCATTCGCCGCCTCCGCCGAGAAGGCCGCCCATGGCAAGGTTCTTTATGGTGACGTTGTCGACGCTTACGTCGACCTTCTTGCGTTCCTCGTCCGCCATATCAATCGTCGTCCTTTCGCGTCCGTTTGCGCGTTCCGATCGCTGCTTCCTTCAAGACTGAGCCTCCCCCTTCGCTCGTGGTCACGTCTGTGACTGTCAGTGTATGGCCGGCGCCTGCTCACTCTGGCTTGCCCGGTTCCAACCGAGATACGCCGAAAAAGCGCCCGCGGCCAACCTGACCGCATCCGTACACTGTGCGCGCTCCACCGGGCCGAAACGGCCGGTAGGCACCACGACGGAGATGGTGGCGGCCACTCCCCCCACCTGGTCCCGCACGGGGGCGCCGACGGCGCAGGTGCCTTGGTAGACACCTTCGATGTCGTACGCCACGTCGTCGCGGGCGATCTGCTCCAACTCAGCGCGAAGCGCGTCGCGCTCGACGACCGAGTAGAGAGTGTGCTGATTCAGGGATTGGCTGAGCAGAAACTCCCTCTCTTCAGGCGTCTTGAACGCCGCGAAGAGCTTGCCGTGAACAGAGACCAGATCGCCAAGGATGCGGCCCGGCGCGGTCCGTCGCTTGAACGGCCGGAGGGTGTTGATAATGTCCACACACACCGGGAACCCGTCGATCTCGACCGCCATCGTGACCGATTCACCTGTCTCCAAGGTGAGTCTCTCCAGGTACGGCCGGGCAGCGGTGACCAGTCCGGAATGATCCTCCGACACATACGTCATCGCGAGGGTGGCCGGGCCGAGCCGGTAGCGGTTGGTGCTTGGGTCGCGGACCAGGAACGCTGTGGATTCGAGCGTCCTGACCATTCGGTAGGCGGTCATGCGCAGCAGACCGGTCTGCTCGGCCATCTCGTCGATGGTCCATTCCCTGTGGTCCACGTCGAACAGGCCGAGGATCGAAAGCCCCCGAACAAGCGCCCTGACGGAAAAAGGGTCCGTTTCCCGGGATTCCTTGCTTGCCGCCATCAACCCCCCATAGAGTCCTGCTCGCTGCGCGGCGCCCGCGCCTTGCAAATCGGCACCGCCTACCGCTACGATAGCTACGATACTAGCAATATTATTGAACAATATCGAGATATCGTTTTGAACCTGCCCGGTGGCCAATCCTCTATCTCTTGGGGGGCGAAGTCTTATGGCTGAAAAAGTGTACGCGAATCTGACCAACAGCGGGCCGGTCTCGGTCTACGTCAAAGACGGGCAGATAGTGAGGGTGCGGCCCCTGGTCGTCGCCGACGGCGACATGAAGCCCTGGACGATCGAAGCCGGAGGCAAGCAATACTCTCCGTGGAAGAAGGCGACCCTATCGCCCTACATCCATGCCGAGCGGCGCCGGATCTACTCCGACGAGCGCATCAAGTACCCCATGAAGAGGGTCGACTTCGATCCCAACGGCGCTCCCGGTTCCACCGGACCGGGTGGACGGAACGCCCAGAACCGCGGCAAATCCCGCTACGAGCGCATCTCCTGGGAGGAGGCATCCAACCTCGTCGCTTCTGAACTAATGCGGGTCAAAGAGACGTACGGCGGTTCGGCCATCAGCGGTATCACCTCGTCCCACCACAACTGGGGCATCGTGGGCTACAAGATGGGCCCCTTCGCCCGCTTCATGAACATGATGGAGTTCACCCCGGTGCTCGACAACCCGGATAGCTGGGAGGGCTGGCACTGGGGCGCGGCGCACACCTACGGCTTCTTCTGGCGCCTGGGGATGCCCGAGCCCTACGACATGCTGAGCGACGCGCTGCAGAACGCGGAGATGATCGTCTACTGGTCGAACGACCCGGACAGCACCCGGGGCACCTACTCCGGCCAGGACTCGGCGCTCTGGCGGCAGTGGCTGAAGGAGAAGGGCGTCAAGATGGTGTTCATCGACCCCTTCCACAACTACACCAACGCGGTCATGGGCGGCAAGTGGATCGCACCTCGCATCGGCACCGACACGGCGGTCGCCATGGCCATCGCCTTCGTCTGGATCACGGAAGACACATATAACAAGGACTACGTCGCCAACCGGACTATCGGCTTTGACGAGTTCAAGAAGTACGTCATGGGCGAGGTCGACGGCGTTCCCAAGACTCCGGAGTGGGCGGCGGAGGAATCGGGCGTCGAGGCCCGGACCATCCGCACCCTGGCCCGCGAGTGGGCGGCCAAGCGGACCGTCCTGTCCGGCGGCTCCCGGGGCGGCGAAGGCGGGGCCTGCCGGACGGCGTACGGGACCGAGTGGGCTCGCATGATGGTTCTCCTGCAGGCCATGCAGGGCCTCGGCGCGCCGGGCCGCAGCATCTGGGGCACCACCATGGGGGCCCCCTCCGACACCACCCGCTGGTTCCCCGGCTACGGCGAGCCCGAAGGCCGGATGTCGATGTCCACCAAAGTGGCCAAGTACATCCCCCAGAATCCCACCAAGCAGCGTCTATGGCGGCTCACGGTGCCCGAGTCCATCCTCGACGGCCACACCGAGTGGTACGGGGACGGCTTCTGCGGCAAGTCCCTGGAGCAGCAGTTCATGCACTACAAGTACCCCATGGAGGGCCACTCCGAGATCAAGCTGTGGTACCGCTACGGCGGCTCCTTCATCGGCACCATGAGCGACACCAACAACTGGGTACGTATGTATCAGAGCCCCAAGCTCGAGTTCGTCGTCAACCAGGACATCTGGTGGCAGAGCGAGACCCGCCTAGCCGACGTCATCCTGCCGGCGTGCACCAACTTCGAGCGTGATGACATAGGCGAGTGGGCGGCCATCAACGGCTACACGGTCCATGCCAGCAGCGGCTGCAACTATCGGTATATCGTGCGCGAGCAGAAGTGCATCGATCCCTTGTGGGAATCCAAGTCCGACTACGAGATCTTCGCGCTTGTGGCCGAGAAGATGGGACTGCGCGACGAATATACCGACGGCGGCAAGACCGACGTCGATTGGGCCAAGGGCTTCTTCGACATCTCCGATCTGCCCAAGGAGGTCAGTTGGGAGGAGTTCAACCGCAAGGGCTACCACATCATCAACATCAACGACGACTACAAACCCACGCCGGGCATGCGTTGGTTCCACGATGGCCGGCCCTGCGACACGCCCGACTTGGGCAACCCCAAGCGCCTCACCGAGAGGCGGGGCGAGCTGGGCACCTTCAGCGGCAAGATCGAGTTCGAGTCGGTGAGTCTCAAGCAGTACTTCCCCGACGACGAGGAGCGGCCGGTGGTGCCGCGCTACATCCCGAGCTGGGAGGGACACCACACCGAGGAGCTCTTCTCCAAGTACCCGTTGGCCCTTGTTTCGCCGCACCCGCGGATGTCGTTCCACTGCCACTACGACAAGCACACCGACTGGCTCAACGACATCCCCGTGCACCGCATCAAAAAGGACGGTTATGCCTGGTGGCCGGCCCGCATCAACCCCGAAGACGCGGCCGCGAGGGGCATCAACAACCAAGACATCGTACGGCTCTACAACGACCGGGGCTCGGTGCTCTGCATCGCGGTGGTCACGGGGCGGGTGCGCCCGGGGGTCATCCACAGCTACGCTTCCTCGGCGCTCTACGATCCGCTCAAGCCCGGAGATCCGACATCCATTGACAAGGGCGGTTGTGTCAGCATCTTGTCGCCCGCCCGCATGATGTCCAAGAACGTTCCGGGAATGACGCCGAATTCGTGCCTCATCGAGATCCAGAAGTGGGAGGGCTGAGACATGGCGCGCCCAGGTCTCCTCATAGACGTCACCAAGTGCAGCGGTTGCCATAACTGCTTCCTGGCCTGCCGCGACGAGTACTACAACAACGACTACAGCCCCTACTCGGCGCCCCAGCCGCTGGATGGTCAGTTCTGGATGCAGGTCAAAGAGGTGGAGCGTGGGAGCTATCCCAAGCCCAAGCTCGACTACGTCCCGGTCCCCTGCCTTCACTGCGCCGAAGCGCCGTGTATCGACGTGGCCGCGGACGACGCCGTATACCGGCGGCCGGACGGCATCGTCATCATCGACCCGGCGAAGGCCAAGGGTCAGAAGGCCATCGTCAACTCCTGCCCCTATCGGGTGGTCTTCTGGAACAAGGAGTTGGATATCCCCCAGAAGTGCACCATGTGCGCGCACCGTCTGGACGAGGGCGAAACGGAGCCGCGGTGCGTGGAGGCCTGCCCGACGGGGGCCTTGGCGTTCGGCGATCTGGACGACCCGAAGAGCGACATCTCCAAGCTGGTGGCCGAGAAGAAGCTGGAGGCTTATCACCCGGAATACGGGACCAAGCCCACCGTGATGCACGTGGGTATTCCCAAGCGTTTTGTCGCCGGCGAGGTGGTCCGCGACGATGCGCGCGGTGAGTGCGCCGAAGGCGTGTCGATCACGCTCGAGGGCGGGGGCGCCACGTTTGAGACCAAGTCCGACAGCTACGGCGACTTCGAGTTCGAAGACCTGGAGAAGAACACTCCCTTCACCGTCACGGTGAAGCTTGACGGATACGCGCCGAAGGTCTTCGATATCGTTACGCACAACGACGTCAATCTGGGTGAGATCGTCCTGGAAAGGGCGTGAAGCACCGCGGGGCGTAAAGAGGCGCGGAGCGAAGCGGCAGCGCGCGGGAGCGTGGAGTCGAAGTGAACGAAGTCGTCATCGTCAGCGCGGTCCGGACCGCGGGAGGCAGGATCGGCGGCAGTCTCAAGGACGTGCAGCCGGATGATCTCGCCCGTGTCGTCATCGAGGCGGCCGTGGAGCGGGCCGGAGTGGAGCCGGCGGCGATCGACGAGGTCATCATCGGGCAGGCCAAGCAGAGCGCCGACGCGGCCAATCTGGCCCGCGTCGCGGCGCTCCGCGCGGGCCTGCCCGTCGAAGTCCCCGCCTATACCGTCATGCGGCAGTGCGGCTCCGGGCTGCAGGCAGTCAACAACGCCGCCCAGACCATCGCCTGCGGCCTCGCCGACATCGTGGTGGCGGGTGGCACGGAGAGCATGAGCAACGCCCCCTATTATTTGAGAGGGGCCCGCTTTGGGTACGGTGCCGGCAACGCGGTGCTGGTCGACTCCAACACCGAGAGCCAACCTCGGTCTCAACCCTTCGAGATCTACGGCAACCTCACCATGGGTCTGACGGCCGAGAATGTCGCGACGAAGTACGGCATCGGCCGCGAGGAGCAGGACCGCTTCGCCCTCGCCAGCCAGGAGAAGGCGCTGGCGGCGATCGCGGCGGGCAGGTTCGCCGAGGAGATAGTCCCCATGGAGATACCGCAGAAGAAAGGCCTGGCCGTCGTCTTCGCCACCGACGAGCACCCGCGCGCCACCAGCCTGGAGCAACTGGCCAAGCTGCCGGCGATCTTCAAGGAAGGCGGCACCGTGACGGCCGGCAACTCGTCGGGGCGCAATGACGGCGCCGCCTGTTTGGTCTTGATGTCGGCCGCGGAGGCGGCGCGGCGCGGCGCCGCGCCACTCGCTACCGTCCGCAGCCAAGCCGTCGCCGGGGTGCCGCCGGAGATCATGGGGATCGGACCGGTGCCGGCCAGCCGCAAAGCGCTGGCCGCGGCAGGACTCAGTCTGGACGACGTCGGCCTTGTGGAGTTGAACGAAGCCTTCGCCGCTCAGAGCTTGGCGGTGATCAAGGAGCTGGGACTGGACGAATCTCGGGTCAACGTCAATGGAGGAGCGATCGCCCTGGGACATCCTCTGGGATGTTCGGGAGCGCGTATTCTTACCACACTGCTCTACGAGATGAGGCGGCGGGGCACCCGCTACGGGCTGGCCACGTTGTGCATCGCCGGAGGGCAGGGCATCGCCACCGTGGTCGAAGCCGCCGTCTAGAAAGTCCTACGGGGCCGGCAGCCGGGAAAGGCCGGGGATGAAGACCCACGAGTATCAGGCGCGCGAGATCCTGAAAGGTTATGGCATCCCGTTCCCCCCGGCCGGTGTCGCCGAGACTCCCGACCAAGCCGAGGCTGTCGCCCGCGAACTGGGCGGCAGGGTGGTCGTCAAGGCCCAGGCACTGGTGGGGGGCCGGGGCAAAGCCGGGGGCATCAAGCGGTCCGGCAGCGCCGAGGAGGCCCGGGACGCCGCGGCCTCGATGCTCGGATCCTCGTTGAAGGGCCGCCCCGTCCGCAAAGTCCTGCTCGCCCAAGTGGTCCCCGTCTCGCGAGAGTACTACCTGGGTGCCGTTCTCGATCGCTCCGCGAGGCAGGTGACGCTCATGGCCAGCGCCATGGGCGGGGTGGATATCGAGGAGGTAGCCCGTACGTCGCCCCAAGCCATCGCCCGAGTCTCGGCCGACCCTCTGCTGGGGCTGGCCGACTACCAGACTCGAGACCTGGCGCGAGCCGCGGGTCTCACCGGCGACCAGGCCCGAAAGTTCCAGACCATCGCCCGGGCGCTCTTCAAGGCCTTCTTCGAGTGCGACTGCTCGCTGCTCGAGGTCAATCCCCTCGCGCTGACGGAAGGCGGCGAGTTTGCGGCACTCGACTCCAAGATGGTGGTCGACGACAACGCTCTGTCCCGCCGGCCGGCGCTGGCCGCTCTACACGATCCCGAGGCCGAAGAGCCGGCAGAGGCCGAGGCGCGGCGCGTGGGGATCAACTACGTGAAACTCGACGGCAACGTGGGCTGCCTGGTGAACGGAGCAGGGCTCGCGATGGCCACGATGGACGCTATCAAGCTGCACGGGGGCGAGCCGGCGAACTTTCTCGACATAGGCGGGGGAGCACACACCGACCAGGTGCGGGCGGCATTGAGGATCCTCCTCCACGATCCCAACGTGCGCGCGGTGCTGGTGAACATCTTCGGCGGGATAACGCGCTGCGACGTGGTCGCTCAGGCGGTCGTCGATGCGATCGCGGCGGGAGAGCTGCGGGTCCCTGTGGTGGCGCGGCTGGCGGGGACCAACGCGGCCGAGGGGCGCCTCATACTCGAGGGCACTGCGGTGCTGCCCGCCGGAACCATGACCGAGGCCGCGCGGAAGGTCGTGGCTGCGGCGGCCGACGGCACGAAAGCGCCCGACGAGGTGGGCGACAACCGGGGAGTGGTGTCGTGAGCATCCTCGTGGGCGCCGACACCAGGGTGCTCGTCCAGAACATCACGGGCGATGAAGGGCATTTTCATACGCGACAGATGCTCGCCTACGGTACACAGGTGGTCGCCGGCACGGCACCTGGACATGGGGGCCAAGAGGTCGATGGCGTCCCGGTGTTCGAGTCGGTCAAGGAAGCCGTCGAGGAGACGGGAGCCAACGCCGCAGTCAGCTTCGTCCCCGCCCGGTTCGCCGGAGATGCGATCGTCGAGGCGGCCGACAACCTGGTGCCGCTCATCGTCTGCATCAGCGAGTGGATCCCCGTGCTCGACATGGTGAGGATCTGCGCCCATGTGCGGTCCAAGGGGTGCAGGCTCGTGGGCCCCAACTGCCCGGGCATCATGACTCCCGGCTGCTGCAAGATGGGCATCTTGCCCGGCAACGTCTTCATGCCCGGTCCGGTCGGGATCGTGTCCCGGAGCGGGACGCTGACCTACGAGATAGCCGGCGCCTTGACCGATCTTGGCGTCGGGCAGTCCACCTGCGTAGGTATCGGGGGCGACCCGATCATAGGGACCACGTTCATCGACATCCTGACTCTCTTCGAGGACGACCCCCAGACGGAGGCCATCGCCTTGATCGGCGAGATCGGAGGGTCCGACGAGGAGGAGGCAGCCGCCTTCATCGCCCAGAGGGTCACCAAGCCGGTGGTCGCCTTCGTCGCGGGCAAGACCGCGCCCCCGGACCGCCGCATGGGTCACGCCGGCGCCATCGTTTCCGGGGGCCGGGGCACCGCGGCCGAGAAGATCGCGGCGCTCCAACGGGCGGGAGTGACGGTGTGCGACAGCACCGATGAGACGGCGGAGTCGGTAGCCGCCCTCATCCGCAAGCGAAGAGCCGGCTCTTAGCAGAAGCCGCCGTCCGCGCCGCGGACGGCGGCGGACTGCCGGCCGGCCGCCCTTCCTAGGGTGCCAGAGAGATGCGTGGGGTGTCCGCCGTCAGGTAGTCGATGCGGCTGGTCCCCCCGCAGAAGTAATCCACGAGTTCGACGACTTCTTCGCAGGCCCCCTGGATCTCGCTCTTTGTCACCGGCGGCAACCCGTCTACGTTGAACTCGATGGCCTGCGTCCCGGGGAGGGTGAGGGTGTGATTTGCCTGCCGCCAAGTCCAGCGGCGGGTCAGGACGATGCTCCCCTCGACGAAGATGACCTCGCCGGGCAGCGGGTGCTCCAGGTCGTTGGTGCCGAAGGGCACAAACTCCTCGTCGCCGGCAGCGAACCGCAGCTCGATGTCGCCCTTGAGCACGTCGATGGCGTGCCCGCCGGCGGGGATCAGATGCCGCAGGGAGATGATGTTGCCGATGTCGACCAGGGCGTTGATGGCCGGCAGTTCGTCGCCACGCAGAGCCCGGCGCGCCATGGCTTCCACCGAGGAACGGAACTCGGCGGGTTTGGCGCCGAACGCCCTGTACGCCTCCCGCCAGGCCTTGATGCGGGGTTCCTCGGCGATCTGCTCGGGTGCCACCCGGGCGCGTACCGACTCTTCCGCGTGGCGGAGCATCTCCACCAGCTCCGGCGGGGAGGCTCCGTTGGTGACTTCGTACGCGATGACGACGCCGCGGACATATCCGGGGAAGCGGGTGAACACTTCGGGGGAGATGCTGTAGCTGCGGTATTCCATGGCTCTTTCCCAGTCCTCTGTGGTGGGTGGCGACGCGTCGCGGCGCCGTTTGCCCGATTCTACCCGAAATGACCCTGACTCCCACCTGCCGGCACCATCCTGGGGTATGCTCAAGCGGCGCCTCGCGCGGTGGCGAGGTGACCGCCGGGAGCCTGGCAACACGGTCGAGACTGGACGGAGTGACACATGCAGGTTGACGTCCCCTGGGGCGCAGGCACGGTAGCGGTAGAGGTCGACGACGGCCGGGTGGCGGGCGTGCTCGGGGCCAACGTCGACAGGGCTGAGGATCCAGAGGGAGTTCTGAGGCGGGCGCTGGAAGCGCCGGGCGCCGGGTTCAGGGCCTTCCTCGGCCAGGCCGCCTCGCCTCTGCTGGTGGTGGTGAACGACGCCACCCGGCCGACGCCATCGGCCGAAGTGCTGCGGGTCATGCGCGAGGACTTGGAGCAGTGGCTCGAGATGCCTCAGCGGTCCGAGGCGGCCGACCGCGGACTCTCCTTCGTAGTCGCCACCGGCACTCACCGCGTCGCTCTTCCCCAGGAACTGGAGCACATCTTCGGCAAGGAGTTCCTCGAAGGCCACGCGGCGCGGGTGTCGTCACACGACGCCAAGGACAAGGGGCGGCTGGTCCATCTGGGGCGGACCTCGCGAGGCACCGAGATCCACGTGAACCGCCTGCTGGCGGAAGCCCACAGCGTCATCCTCATCAACTCGGTGGAGCCGCACTATTTCGCCGGCTATACCGGGGGGCGCAAGTCGCTCTTCCCGGGGCTCGCCGGCTACGAGACAGTGTGGGCGAATCACGCTCTGTCGATGATCCCGGGATCGGAGAGTCTCATCCTCCAAGGCAATCCCGTGCACGAGGACCTCGAGGAGGCCTTGGCCATCGGGATAGACGGCAAGCAGGTCTTTTCCATCCAGTTGGTGCTGGACAACGATCACCGGGTAGGTTTCGCGGCTGCCGGCTCCCTGGAGGACACGTTTCGCCGGGCGGTCGCGGTCGCCGATAGCCAATTCGTCCTCGACATCGAGCGGCGCTACGAGGTGGTCGTCGCGGCCGCCCCACACCCCATGGACTGCAACTTCTACCAGACCAACAAGGCCATCCAGAGTGGCGCGCTGGCCGTCAAAGACGGAGGTGTCCTCATCGTCGTCTCCGAATGCCCCTTCGGGCTGGGGGAGAACCAGACCCTATACGACATGCTGGCGGCAGCCGAGTCGCCCGCTGAGGCCTTGGAGCGCGCAGACCTGGAGGAATACCGCCTCGGCGTGCAGCAGGCGACTCGGATCGCCGGGATCCTGCAACGGGCCGACATCTGGGCGGTGACGTCGCTGCCCGAAGAGCAGGTCAGGTCGATGTTCATGAGACCCTTCGGCGCCATTCAGGAAGCCGTGGACGCCGCTCTCGCCTGCCAGGGACCGGACGCACAGGTGCTGTTCCTCACAGAGGCCAGCATCACCGTCCCCCGGCCGCGGGCCGGCTCTTAGCCGCGCCCGGCGCGCCGGCGCCGGGCGCCGGCGCGGCCTCGGCCACCGCGGGCGCCCCCTCACCCCTCGACTATGCGGAAGGCCGCCGTGATCGGGGTGCCGCTCTTGAGCATCGCCCAGACCGGGCACAGTTGCTCCTCCGCGATCTTGAGGCCCTGAGCCACGCGGTCGGGGTCGATGCCGGCTCCGCTGATCACGAACTCGAGAGCGATCTCGGTCAACACCGTGGGATGCTCGTCGCGGCGCTTGCCTCGGGCTTCGACCGTCAATCCGGCGAGGGGCTGCCTCATCCGCTCCAGGACGAGCGCCAGGGTACTGCCGGCGCAGACCGCCAGGCTGGTGAGGATCATCTGGAGCGGAGTAGGGCCAGCGGTGGCCGCCTGGCCAAGCGGATAGTCCAGGCAGACGGTGTGTTGCCCGGTGCTGGCGGTGAAGCACATCCCGCTCTCACGGACAGCTCGAACGGACAATTCCTGTGGCATAAGGGCCTCCCGATAGGGGGATCCGACCTCGTAATGATAGGCGGGGCGACCACGCGCGGGAAGGCGTTTTGCGCGGCCCGCGACGGCCGGAGGTTTCTTGAAATGGCAAAGGCCTTTGGGTATCATGCGAGTTCGCCTCCGCGTGGGGTCTTGCGCGTGGCGGGGTGCCCGAGTGGCCAAAGGGAGCAGACTGTAAATCTGTCGGCGATGCCTACCGAGGTTCAAATCCTCGCCCCGCCACCTCGACGATCCACAGGAGACAGGTAGCCGGGGCAGCCGTACGGGCTCGGCCGGCTCGAAGGGCCTCCATAGCTCAGTTGGCAGAGCACTTCCATGGTAAGGAAGGGGTCTTCGGTTCAAATCCGAATGGGGGCTCCATAGATCGGGTTGCTAATCAGGGGGCGGCGTAGCTCAGTCGGTCAGAGCAGCGGAATCATAATCCGCGTGTCAGAGGTTCGAGTCCTCTCGCCGCTACCTTCGTTTGTGGTAGCATGCACGGGCATTAAATAGCTAGGAAGTGGTGAAGTAATGCGGGTCCGGGTCACGATGGCTTGCCAGGAATGCAAGCGCCGTAATTACACCAGCATGAAGAACAAGCGCAACGATCCCGAGCGGATCGAACTGCGCAAGTACTGCAAGTGGTGCGATACGGTCACCGTCCACAAAGAAACCAAGTAGTCCGGTTAGCGGAAGGCTGGGTGGACGTAGGGCAGTAGCTCCAACGGTAGAGCGCCGGTCTCCAAAACCGGATGTTGGGGGTTCGAATCCCTCCTGCCCTGCCATTTTTCCCCGAAACGAGTAGAGGCCATGGCGAAGAGCGTCAGCGACAAGACAACCAGCAAGGCCGCTCCGGCGACGACCAGCAAGGCCCCGGCCAAGCAGTCGTCCGGAGGCATCAAGAACCCCTTCTCGCGTTCTTCGTCCGCCAAGCAGACCACCACCGGCCCGCGGGGCACGGTCGCCAGCAAGCCCCAGGGCCGCCTGCGCACCTTCCTCCGCGAAGTGCGCATCGAGATGAGCAAGGTCACCTGGCCGCCGCGCAAGGAATTGGTCACATCCACCGGCGTCGTCATTCTCGCAGTCGTCATCGCCGGAGTCTACATAGGCGTCTGGGACTTCATCTGGAACTTGATCGTCCGCTCCGTGGGATTGGGGTAGTTGTGTCAGAAGTAGAATCGAGCACCACGATCATCGATGCCAAGTGGTACGTGATCAACACGTACTCGGGCCACGAGAACAAGGCCCGCACCAACCTTGAGCACCGCATCCAGTCGATGCACCAGGAACCCCTCTTCAAGAAGATCGTCGTTCCCACCGAGCAGGTCGTCGAGACCAAGGGTGGGGAGAAGGTCCAGGTCGAGAAGCGCATATTCCCCGGCTACCTTCTCGTCGAGATGATCCTCACCGACGACTCGTGGTCGCTGGTCAAGAACACCCCCGGGGTCACCGGTTTCGTGGGCTCCGAGAACAAGCCCACTCCGCTCATGCCGTCCGAAGTGGACCGTATCCTGCACACCACCACCGTGGTGAAGCCGAAAGCCAAGGCGGAGTTCGTCATAGGCGATCAGGTGCGGGTGGTCAGCGGACCTCTGGCCGACTTCACGGGTGAGGTCTCCGAGGTCAATATCGAGCAGAGCAAGCTCAAAGTCTTGGTGTCGATCTTCGGGCGGGATACACCGACCGAATTGGGTTTCGAGCAGGTCAAGAAGATTTAGCAGCCTAGATGGACCGGCTAGGCCGGGGATCACGAGATAGATACGGAGAATCAAGGTGGCGAAGAAGGTACGGGCGATAGTCAAACTACAGATCGTGGGCGGGAAAGCAAACCCGGCTCCTCCGGTCGGCCCTGCGCTGGGTCAGCACGGCGTGAACATCATGGAGTTCTGCAAGGCCTACAACGCCGCCACGCAGGACAAGATCGACTCGGTCGTCCCGGTGGAGATCACGGTGTTCGAGGACCGGTCGTTCACTTTCGTCCTGAAGACCGCGCCCGCCGCCGTGCTCATCCGTAACGCGGCCGGCATCAGCAAAGGCGCCGCCAATCCGCGCAAGGACAAAGTGGGCAAGATCACCAAGGATCAACTCCGGCAGATCGCCGAGACCAAGATGCCCGACCTCAACGCTCTCGACATCGACGCCGCCATGAAGATCCTGGCCGGCACCGCGCGGAGCATGGGAGTCACGATAGTCGAATAGCCCGCTTCAGCGGGAACAAAGAGCCCCCGCGCGGAACTGGGATCCCGCGCGCCGGGCCGGAAGGTGGGAGGGCCGGGTGGCCCGTCTGACCACCAGGAGGTATGAACATGAGCAAGGATTCCAAGCGCTTCCAGGAAGCGAAGAAAGCCGTCGAGGTGGGCAGGGTGTACTCGCCCCTCGAGGCGGCGAAGCTGCTTAAGGGCCTGGAGACCGCCAATTTCGACGAGACCGTCGAAGTCCACATCAAACTCGGCGTCAATCCTCGCCATGCCGACCAGCAGGTGCGCGGCACGTGCATGCTTCCGCACGGCACCGGCAAGACCGTCCGAGTGGCGGTGTTTGCCAAGGGTGAGAAAGCCACCGAAGCCGAAGCCGCCGGCGCCGACATCGTGGGCGCCGAAGACCTCGCTGCTCTGGTCGAGGGAGGCATGCTCGACTTCGACGCCGCCATCGCCACTCCCGACATGATGGGCGTGGTCGGCAAGCTCGGCCGTGTCCTCGGTCCTCGCGGTCTCATGCCCAACCCCAAGGCCGGCACCGTCACCTTCGACGTGGCCAAAGCCGTGCAGGACATGAAGGCCGGCAAAGTGGAATACCGTACCGACAAGTTCGGCGTGATCCACCTGATAGTCGGCAAGAAGTCGTTCGAGGCCGAGAAGTTGGTGGCCAACTACAGCGAGGTGCTGGGCGAGATCGTCCGAGCCAAGCCCGCCGCCGCCAAAGGCAAGTACCTGCGCACCATCACCATGACCACCACCATGGGCCCCGGCGTCCCGCTGGACACCTCAAAGACTCGGGCCTTGCTCGAAGAAGAAGCCTAGAGGGAAGAAGCCCGCGAGCGCCGTTTCGACTATATGCTTGTCGCGGGCGCCCTCCGGGCGCCCGCTCTTTTTCCAGGTCCCTGTCATCCCCAAGACTGCCGGGAGTGGCCGAAGCCTCTTCCGCCCGCTAGAATTCATCAAGCGCGGTTACAGAAAACCGTTCACAAAGCGAGCGGCGGGCGAGGAGAGTGGGCATGTTCGAGCTGAGAGAGGTCACTCCGCGGGTACAGCGTCTACGCGAGCGGTACCGGGATGCCGTACCCGCACTCGACGTCGAGCGCGTCAGGCTGCTCACCGACTACTACCAGATGAGTGACAACGAGCAACCCGTCCTGCGTCGCGCCAATGCCCTCCATCACATCCTCAGCAACATGGCCATCAGGGTCGAGCCCGATGAGCTGATCGTGGGCAAGGTGAGCGGGCACTTCCGCGGCTGCCAACCTCTGGCCCGAATGGGGTGGCATCGGTTGGCTCATCGACGAGTTGGACAGCGGCGCCTACGACAAGAAGACGGCGGCCGACGGCTACATGACGCTGGACCAAGCCGACCGAGACTACCTGCGTTCGGTGGAGCCCTACTGGCGAGAGCACTGCATCGGCGCCACGGTCGACGCCGCCATGCCCCCGGAACTGTCGATTCTCGCCAACGCCGGAGTGCTCTCGTCTGGTCCGGTGGGCAACGCCTTCGTGCCCAGCGGTCACTTCAACGCCAACTACCGGAAGGCTGTGGAGAAGGGCTTCGGCGCGATCAGGCAGGAGGCTCTGGAGAAGCTCGAGATGCTGAAGGGCAAGATCACCGGCAGCGATGCGGAGAAGTACTTCTTCTACCGTGCGGTGGTCACGTGCTGCGACGCGGTCATCCTCTTCTCCAAGCGCTACGCGGCGGAGTGCCGTTCCCAGGCGGAGCCGCGCGCCCGACGAAAAGCGGCGCGCGGAGCTCCTCCAGATGGCCGATTCGCTCGACTGGATCATGGAGAACCCGGCCAGGACCTTCCACGAGGCGCTGCAGATCTGCTACTTCTACCACATGATCCTCAGCATCGAGGGCAGCTACCTGGGGCTCACCATCGGGCGCGTCGACCAGCACGTGGGAGACTACCTCCACGCCGATCTCGAGGCAGGACGGATCACCCTGGACGAGGCCCAAGAGCTGATGGACTGCTTCTTCCTCAAGATGGCAGACCTCTTCCTTTCCGGGACCGATGTTTCTGCTGCGGGTCGCCGGAGCCTACTCCAACAACATGCGCATCACCATCGGAGGCCGCAAGCCCGACGGCAGCGACGCCACCAACGAGGCGACCTACCTCTGCCTGCAGTCGGCGGCCCGGCTGGAGCTCCACGACCCCAACCTCTCGCTCGCTTTGCACGAGGACTCGCCCGACGACCTCTGGGAGGCCGGCATCGAGACGTCCAAGAGAGTGGGCGGTATCCCCACCCTGGACAATGCCGACAGGATCGCCGAGATCCTCCACAAGCGGGGGCTGGCGATGGAGGACGCGCGCAACTTCTGCGTGTGCGGCTGCGTGGAGTATTCCGGGTCGGGCTGCGAGTACGCCAACGCCAGCGGTCCGTTCTCCAAGGCCTTCGTGAACATCAACAACATCCTGCTGCAGGCCATCAACAACGGCATCAATCCGCAGAACGACCTGCGCGGAGGGCTGCAGACCGGCTATCTCTACGAGATGGAGACCTTCGAGCAGGTCCAGGAGGCCTTCAAGGCGCAGCTCGACTACTTCCTCGACTGGCAGTTCACCATCTATTCCATCTGTGAGCATGTGGGCATCGGGCAGATGCCAGTGCCCCTAGCGTCGGCCACCATGGACGGGTGCATGGAGAGCGGGCGCGACATGATGTGGGGCGGAGCGAAATACAACTCCACGGGCGTCGCGACCATGGGGATCGGCACGTTGGCCGACAGCCTCGCCGCCATCAAGTACATGGTCTACGACAAGAAGCTGTGCACCGGCCGCCAGCTGCTCGACGCGGTGCTGGCCGACTGGAAGGGACACGAGCTGCTCCGGCAGCGCATCAAGAATGACGTCCCCCGCTATGGGAACGGCGACCCCTACGTGGACGAGCTGGCGACCTGGGCCATCCAGCTTTTCGCCGACAAGGTCAACTCCTACGTCGGTCCGCGAGGCGTCCACCAGGCCGGGCTCTATTCGGCGGCCGCGAACATCATGACAGGCTACTTCACGTATGCGACCCCGAACGGCCGGCGCAACGGCGAGCCGCTTTCCGACGCGGCCACTCCGTCGAATGACGCCGAGAAGGAGCGGCCCGACCGGGGTCATGAAGTCCGTGCTGGCGCTCGACTCGGGCCGGTTCGGTAACGGGCTGCAGTTCAACATGAAGTTCCACCCCACCAGTCTCCAGGGCCAAGACGGTAACCAGAAGCTGCGCCGGCTGGTGGAGGCCTTCTTCGAGCAAGGCGGCCAGCAGGTGCAGTACAACGTGATCGATTCGCAGGTGCTGCGGCAGGCCCAGGCCAGGCCCGAGGAGTACCGCAATCTCGTCGTCAGGGTGGCCGGGTTCTCCGCCTACTTCGTGGAACTCTACGAGGATCTGCAGAATCACCTCATCGCCCGATCGGAGCTGTCGGTGTAGCGTCGCGGCATAGGCGGCCGTGCCGCCGGCGCGGGGGTGCTATAATCCCCGCCGCAAACCCGCCAGAGACAGCTGGTGCCGCCCAGGCGGCAGAAGCGGCAGGGTCTGGGGCTCCAAAGCGAGCACTTCGACCGGCCCGCCAGCCGAGGCAGAGTGTGATCGACATAGCGGTCCGAAAGGGCCTGTGACGTCATCGTCCGCCTCTGCTGATCGAGGTGGACGATTTTTTGTTTGAAGGAGGTGACACAGTATGCCAAAACAGAACAAGATCGACGCGGTCGCGGGGATCGCCGCCGATCTCAAAGGTGCAGATGTCTATTACTTCGTCGATTACCGGGGGCTGACGTTCGCCGAAGCCACGGAGCTACGCAAGCGTTTGCGTAAGGTCGACACCGATCTCAAGGTGGTCAAGAACACCCTGGGCAAGATAGCGGCTGCCGACGCGGGCGTGGAGGGCCTCAGCGAGTTGCTGCAGGGCCCGACCGCTATCGCCTACGTTCACGGTGATCCGGTCAAGGCCGCCAAGACCATCCAGGACTTCATCAAAGAGAAGAAGAAGGCAGCCATCAGAGGGGGCAAGCTTCAGCGTTCCCTGCTGACGACAGCCGAAATCGAGGCCCTAGCCGCGCTGCCCAGCCGCGAGCAACTCATCGCGCAGATGGTCGGCGCCATCGCCTCGCCGTTGTATGGCCTGGCCAACGTCCTTGCCGGACCCATCAGGGGACTGGTGGTCGTTCTCGCTCAGATAGAACAAGAGAAAGCAAGCGCCGCGTAGCGGCCGAAAAGGAGTTGAACGAAAGTGACCCCCCAGGAACTTATCGAAGAGATCAAGAAGATGACCGTGCTGGAGCTTTCCGCTCTGGTCAAAGCGCTTGAAGCCGAATTCGGCGTGAGCGCCGCCATGCCGATGGCCATGGCTGCCGGCCCGGCCTCCGCCGGTCCCGTGGTCGAGGAAGAAGAGCAGACGGAATTCGACGTCATCCTCAAGGCTGCCGGCGAGAAGAAGATCAACGTCATCAAGGTGGTGCGCGCTCTCACCGGCCTGGGCCTGAAAGAAGCCAAGGACCTGGTCGACGGAGCCCCCAACCCGGTCAAGCAGGCCATCACCAAGGCCGAGGCCGAGGACATTAAGAAGCAACTCGACGAAGTTGGCGCCGACGTAGAGATCAAGTAGTTGGTGACGCCGGCGGGCGCCTAGTGCGTCGCACCGGCCCGAGCGTCAAGCCGGCTGTGGTGGGAAAGGATCCTACTGCAGCCGGACTTGGCGCGCACTGCAGTGCGTGATAGCATACAAGTTTGCGCGTTGACCCCTGTTCAAACCCCCGGCATGCGAGGAGTGATCCCCTTTGGGCGAAAGGACGACTCCCAAACCGCGTAAATCCTTTTCGAAACTACCATACATTCTCGACCTTCCCAACCTGATAGCAGTACAGACCGCATCGTTCGATTGGTTCAAGGAACAGGGCCTCAAGGAGACCATCCAGGACATCAACCCTATCGCGGACTATACGGGCAACTATGCTGTCGAATTCGGCGAATACCAGTTCAACGAACCGAGCGTTTCTCTCAAGGAATGCAGGGATAAAGATCAGACCTACGCGGCGCCTCTGTTCATAACCGTCCGTTTCGTCAATCGCGAATCGGGCGAGATTCGCGAACAGAACGTCTTCATGGGCGACTTCCCCATGATGACTGAGCAGGGCACCTTCATCATCAACGGTACCGAGCGGGTCATCGTCACCCAGCTGGTGCGGTCTCCGGGCGCCTACGTAATGGCGGCCAAGGACCCGACGAAGCAGGTGCTCATCGCCAACCTGATGCCGGCCAGGGGTTCCTGGCTGGAGTTCGAGATCGACAAGCGGGGTGCCGTCTCGGTGCGCATCGACCGCAAGCGAAAGCTGCCGGCTACGGTGTTCCTGCGTGCCCTGGCGGGCATCGACTCGAAGCGGACCGGGGACGACCCCGACTTCCTTTCCAAAGGCACCGACGAGGAGATCCTCGATCTCTTCGACGCCAACCCGTTCATCAAGGCCACCCTGGACAAGGACTCGGTTCGATCGGTCGAAGAGGCCCTGGTCGAATTGTTCAAGAAGCAGCGCCCGGGCGAACCGCCCACGCTCGAGGCGAGCCGCAACCTTCTCTGGAATATCTGTTTCGATCCCAAGCGGTACGACCTCACGCGAGTGGGCCGACACAAGCTGAACGCCCGGCTGAACCTCGACACCGACCTCGATGTCCGCACCCTCACCAAGGGCGACATCGTGGCCTTGGTGAGGGAATTGGTGGCCGTCCCCTTGGCGATAGATCACGAGCATCTGCTCGAGGAGGCCCGCGATCTGGCCGAGGTGGCTCCGAGTCTGCCCTGGGACGAAGTGGCCAACCGGCTGGATGAATACGAGCACTTCGGCAACCGCCGGCTGCGTATGGTGGGCGAACTGGTGCAGGAAGCGTTCCGGGTGGGCCTCTACCGGATGGAGCGGGTCGTCCGCGAGCGGATGACCACCGAGGACGTCGACACCATCACCCCGCAGTCGATTATCAATATCCGCCCGGTCGTGGCGGCTCTCAAGGAATTCTTCGGCAGCTCGCAGCTGTCGCAGTTCATGGACCAGACGAACTCCCTGGCCGGGCTCACGCACAGGCGGCGGCTGTCGGCCCTTGGCGCGGGCGGCCTCACCCGGGAGCGCGCCCCCATCGAGGTGCGCGACGTCCACCCGACCCACTACGGGCGTATGTGCCCCATCGAGACCCCTGAAGGTCCGAACATCGGCCTTATCGGCTCGCTCTCGAGCTATGCCACGGTGAATGAGTTCGGCTTCATCCAGACTCCATATCGCAAGGTGGAGAAGGCCAAGGTCAGCAACGAGATCGAGTGGCTGACGGCCTATCAGGAAGAGAAGCGCACCATCGCTCAGGCCAACGCCCCCGTCGATCCGAAGACCCACAAGTTCGCCGAGGATACGGTCCTCGCGCGGGCGCCGGGCGGCGAATACGTGAGTGTCCGCCGAGAAGACGTGGATTTCATGGACGTGTCCCCGGTGCAGATCGTATCGGTGGCGACGGCCCTCATACCCTTCCTGGAGCACAACGACGCCAACCGGGCCCTCATGGGCTCCAACATGCAGCGCCAGGCGGTGCCGCTGCTCGAGGCCGAAGCGCCGCTGATCGGCACGGGGATGGAGTACCGCGCCGCGGTCGACACCGGCGACGTGCTCCTGGCCAGGCAGCCCGGCAAAGTGCGAGGGGTCTCGGCCAATCGCATCCTGCTCGAGACCGACGACGGCGATATCGAATCGTACGATCTGCTCAAGTTCGAGCGGTCCAATCAGGGCACCTTCATTCACCAGAAGCCGGTGGTGGACGTGGGCTATGAGGTCAAGGCCGGCACGGTCCTGGCCGACGGCGCCTCCACCAAGGACGGCGAGCTGGCGCTCGGCCGCAACCTGCTTGTGGCTTTCATGAGCTGGGAGGGCTACAACTTCGAAGACTCCATCGTCATCAGCGAACGGCTGGTCAAGGACGACGTCCTCACCTCGGTCCATATCGAGGAGTACGAGGTCGAAGCCCGCTCCACCAAGCTGGGCGACGAAGAGATAACGCGCGACATCCCGAACCGGTCGGAGGAATCCCTGGCCGACCTCGACGAAGACGGCATCGTCCGCATCGGCGCCGAAGTCTCTTCGGGCGACCTGCTGGTCGGCAAGATCACCCCCAAGGGCGAGACCGAACTGACGGCGGAGGAGAAACTCATCCGGGCCATCTTCAAAGAGAAGGCCCGCGAAGTGCGCGACACCTCGCTCAAAGTGCCCCACGGCGAGAAGGGTGTCGTCATAGACGTCAAGGAGTTCTCCCGCGAGGCCGGCGACGACCTGTCCCCGGGCGTCAACCGCCTGGTGAGGGTCTACGTGGCCAAGAAGCGCAAGATCGCCGAGGGTGACAAGCTGGCCGGACGGCACGGCAACAAAGGGGTCATCTCCAAGATCGTCCCCGAAGAAGACATGCCGTTCATGGAAGACGGCTCGCCCGTCGACATCATCCTCAACCCTCTGGGTGTGCCCTCTCGTATGAACATCGGGCAGGTCCTGGAGACTCACCTCGGCTGGGCGGCTCACCACGGCTTCTACCAGCTCAAGCGAAACAGCGCGAGCATGGGCAGCGACGTGGCCGCAAGCGACGATCTGCCGCCTGCCGAGCAGGCGGCGCTGGCCAAGCGCTACTACGACATCGCCGACGGATCGGTGGCAGACGGCCCCGTGCCCATCGCCACTCCGGTGTTCGACGGCGCGACGCAGATCGAAGTCGACGAGACCCTTATGGGATGGATGGTCGCCCAGGAGGACCGTCTGCAGCGGTGGCGTGAGGCCAACCCGGGCCTGGAGCCGACCCTGGCAGTCAGGATGCCCGTCAGCCTGGATAATAATCCGGGCACGAGGGTGGCCGGCAAGGTGAAGCTGTATAACGGTCGCACGGGCGAGCCCTACGACCAGAGCATCACCGTGGGCTACATGTACATGCTCAAACTGCACCACTTGGTGGACGACAAGATCCACGCCCGCTCCACCGGCCCGTACTCCCTGGTGACCCAGCAGCCGCTGGGTGGCAAAGCGCAGTTCGGTGGCCAGCGGTTCGGCGAGATGGAGGTGTGGGCGCTCGAAGCGTACGGCGCCGCCTACACTCTCCAGGAGATGCTCACCATCAAATCCGACGACACCCAGGGCCGGGTCAAGGCCTACGAAGCCATCGTCAAAGGCGAGAACATCGCACGGCCGGGCGTTCCCGAGTCTTTCAAGGTGTTGCTCAAGGAGATGCAGTCCCTGGCCCTCGATATCCAGGTGATGAGCGAGGAAGGCGGAGCGCTCGAGGTGGGCGAGGAGGAGGACGACCTACTCCGCGCCGCCGAAGAGTTGGGCATCGACCTCTCGGCGCGATACCGCGCCGAGGAGCGGGCCGCGACGCAACTTCAGGGTGACATCGTGCCGACCGACGCGACCCAGTTCGATGAGGAGGCCGACGACGAGCCCGAAGAGACGAGCGAGTTCGAAGGGGCGCCCGAGATCGCGGCGACGTTCGACCTCCAAGAGGGCGACGAAGTTCTGGGCATCGAGCTTCCGAGCTTCGCCGACGACGGGGAATAGGAGCCTTCCGTGATAGACATAAACGAATTCGACGCCATCAGGATCGGCCTAGCCTCGCCGGAACAGATACGCGCCTGGTCGTCGGGCGAAGTCACCAAGCCCGAGACCATCAACTACCGTACCCTCAAGCCCGAGAAGGATGGCTTGTTCTGCGAGCGCATCTTCGGTCCCACCAAGGACTGGGAGTGCTACTGCGGCAAGTACAAGCGCGTCCGCTACAAGGGCATCATCTGCGAGCGCTGCGGCGTGGAGGTCACCCGGGCCAAAGTGCGCCGCGAGCGCATGGGCCACATCGACCTGGCCGCTCCCGTCAGCCATATCTGGTATTTCAAGGGCGTGCCCAGCCGCATGGGCTACCTGCTCGACATCTCGCCCAAGCAACTGGAGCGCGTCCTCTACTTCTCCGCTTCCATCGTCACCTTCGTAGATGACGACAAGCGGCAGCGCGATGCCGGCAAGCTGGAAGACCTGGTGCAGGCCGACATCGATAACAGCTTTGCTTCGCGTGACGAGCAGAAGGTCAAGGTCATGGCCGAGCGCGACAAGCGGGTCTCGGTGCTGTACGGCAACTCCACGCCCGATGAAGACGACGAGACCGCCCTCGGTTTCGACGAGACTCCACTGTCGGAGTGGACCCAGGAAGAAGTCGAGAAGCGAGCGAGCGATCTCCGCATCGAAGCCGACACCAGGCTCCGCGACCTGGAGCGTTACGCCGACCAGCAGGCCGCCCGCCTGCGTGAGCTTTGGGCCGCTTTCAAGCAGATAAAGAAGGGCGACATCATCACCGATGAGACGCTCTTTAGGGAGATGAAAGAGAAGTACGGCAGCCCCTTCGGCTACGGCGTGTACTTCCGTGGCGGCATGGGTGCCGAAGCCATCCGCGAACTGCTCGGCGCCGTGGACCTCGAGACCGAGGCTAAGTCGCTGCGCGAGATCATCAAGACCTCCAAAGGGCAGAAGCTCTCCCGCGCCGTCAAGCGTCTCAAAGTGGTGGAGGGTTTTCTCCGGTCCGACAACAAGCCGGAATGGATGATCCTCCAATCGGTACCTGTCATTCCGCCGGAACTTCGGCCCATGGTGCAGCTCGACGGCGGCCGTTTCGCCACCTCCGACCTCAACGACCTGTATCGCCGGGTGATCAACCGGAACAACCGCCTCAAGCGGCTACTCGACCTCGGCGCGCCCGAGATCATCGTCAACAATGAAAAGCGTATGCTCCAAGAAGCGGTCGACGCCCTGTTCGACAACGGCCGGCGCGGCCGGGCCGTCACAGGCCCGGGCAACCGCCCGCTAAAATCGCTGTCCGACATGCTCAAAGGCAAGCAGGGCCGCTTCCGTCAGAACCTGCTCGGCAAGCGCGTGGACTACTCGGGCCGTTCGGTCATCGTGGCCGGCCCGGAACTGAAGCTGCATCAGTGCGGCATTCCCAAGACCATGGCCCTGGAGCTGTTCAAGCCCTTCGTCATGAGCCGGCTGGTCGAGCGCAAGCAGGTCCAGAACATCAAAGCGGCCAAGAAGCTGGTAGAGAGCGAGTTCACCGAAGTCTGGGACATCCTCGAAGAGGTCATCTCCGAGCACCCGGTCATGCTGAACCGGGCCCCGACGCTGCACCGCCTGGGCATCCAGGCCTTCGAGCCGATCCTCATCGAGGGCAAGGCTATCCAGCTCCACCCGCTGGTGTGCACGGCCTTCAACGCCGACTTCGACGGTGACCAGATGGCCGTCCACCTTCCGCTCTCGGTGGAGGCGCAGGCCGAGGCCCGCATCCTCATGCTTTCCTCCAACAACATCCTGTCGCCGGCCCACGGCCGGCCGATCGCAGTGCCCACCCAGGACATGATCCTGGGCTGCTACTACCTAACTTACTTCGAGGATCCGGAGAACCCCAAGCTCGATCTTTCCAAGCTGGACCCGCTCAGCGAGGAAGACCTACAGAAGCTGTCCATGCGCCCGCGTCCCTTCGGTGACGTTGGCGAGCTCGAGCACGCCTATGCCGAGAAACAGATCGGCATCCAGGATCCCGTCCTCTTCCGCTGGAACGGCGGACGCATCCTGACCACAGTCGGCCGGGCCATGTTCAACTCGGCCGTGGTGGCCTCGCTCCAGGAGTACTTCGGGGAGAAGTGGGAAGAGGCGGGGCCGGAAGGAACCATCCGCAAGGACGACTACGAGTTCCAGAACAAGGTCTTCACTAAGAACGAGATGTCGACCTTCGTGAGCGACCTTGTGGAGTACTACGGCGCCATCGCCGTCGCCCATCTGCTGGACGTCCTCAAGGACATGGGCTTCAAATACGCGAGCGTGGCCGGGGTCACCATCTCCAAGAACGATATCGTGGTGCCGCCGGACAAGGGGGAGATCCTCGCCGGCTACGAAAGCAAGGTCAAGGACATCCAGGACGCCTATATGCACGGTGCTCTGAGCGACAGCGAGCGCCGCGAGCGGGTCACCGACCTCTGGACCGAGGCTACCGAAGAAGTGGCGATCGCCATGGAGAAGAACTTCCGCCGCCTCAACCCGGTCTTCATGATGGCCAACTCCGGAGCCCGCGGCTCCTTCAAGCAGATCCGGCAGCTGGCCGGTATGCGCGGTCTCATGGCTTCGCCAAAGGGGGAGATCATCGAGAACCCCATCAAAGCCAACTTCATGGAAGGCTTGGGCGTACTCGAGTACTTCATCTCTACCCACGGCGCCCGCAAGGGTTTGGCCGACACCGCTCTGCGTACCGCCGACTCGGGCTACTTGACCCGCCGTCTGGTAGACGTTGCGCAGGAAGTGGTGGTGCGCGAGCTCGACTGCGGTACCCACAAATCCATCGAGATGCCGCTCCGCAAGAGCGAGCGCCTCAACGAGTTGCTACTCGGCAGGGTGCTCGCCACCGATGTGGCCGACCCGGAGACCGGGGAGATAGTCTACGAACGCAACGAACTGCTGAACAAGCGCATGCTTCAGAAGCTGCTCACGCTCCACCCCGTGACGGACGCCGGCTTTGTGCTGGAGGTCCGCTCTGTCCTCGGCTGCCAGAGCCGCATCGGCGTTTGTCAGTTGTGCTACGGCCGTTCCCTGGCCGCCAACGATCTGGTGGCCATCGGCGAAGCGGTCGGTCATATCGCGGCGCAGTCTATCGGTGAGCCTGGCACTCAGCTGACCATGCGGACCTTCCACACGGGTGGCGTCGCTGGCGCCGACATCACTCACGGTCTTCCCCGCGTGGTCGAGCTCTTCGAGGCACGCAAGCCCAAAGGACAGGCCAAGATCACCCAGTTCGCCGGCGAGGCCCACGTCGAAGAGTCTGACAAGGCCAAGAAGGTGGTCATCCTCGACGATACCGGTGAGGAAGTACACAGCTACGCCATCAGCCGCCGGGCCGACCTCATGGTCGTGGACGGTCAGCGTGTGGAGGCGGGCGACCAACTCTACAAGGGCTCGCTCAACCCGCACGAGTTGCTCAAGTACCGAGGAGCCATCGAGACCGCCCGCTACATCGTGGGCGAGGTCCAGGATGTCTACCACAAGCAGGGCGTGCAGATCGACGATAAGCACGTGGAGCTGATCGTGCGGCAGATGACCAAGAAAGTCCTGGTCGAGTCCTCGGGAGACACCAGCTTCCTGCCTGGACGAATGGTCGATCGCTTGATCTTCGACGAGGAGAACGAGCAGGTCGTCGCCAACGGCGGCGAGCCCGCCACCTGCGAGGAGATCATCCTCGGCATCACCAAGGCCTCGCTCGCGACCGAGAGCTTCCTGTCGGCCGCTTCCTTCCAGGAGACCACGAAGGTCCTCACCGACGCTGCCCTCGAGGGCAAGATCGACGAGCTCCGCGGCCTCAAAGAGAACGTCATTATCGGCAAGCTCATCCCCGCGGCCACCGGCCTCCGGTCGTACCGCAACATCGAGCTGGTCACCGCCGGCATCCCGGCGGAGATGGATGTGTTCGGCGACGTGATGGCAGGGCGCCGCGAGGGTGCCGGCCTCACCCCCGAAGAGCAGTGGGCGGCCCTCACCGGTTCGTCCCGCGACGTAGAAGCCTACAACATGCTGGTCGACGATCTCGACTTGCCTACCTACGTCCACTCTGTCCTCAGCCGGGCGGGCATCGAGCGGGTCAGCGACCTGCTCGGCTACACCACCAAGGAACTCATGGACATCCCGGGGCTGGGGCAGAAGAGCCTGGAAGAGGTCCGCAGCCGTCTGGCCGACAAGGGATGGACCCTCGCGGGGGACGAATCTGGGCAGCCGGGCGAAGACGGAGAGGCCCTCCTTGGTGACGGCCTCGTGAGCGACGAACCGGAGATCGCCCTGCTGGGCGGAGACCCGTTCGACGCCGGATTGTTCTCAGACGACGAGTAGAGCTGAAGAAGGCTGACGGGGGCTTGTTGCAGGCCCCCTCAGCCTTTGCTATACTTCGCGGCCGCTGCGCGGTCAGACGCGTGCTGTCCGCATGCGCCCATGCGGCGCGCGGGCGGCGTTTTGTGAGCATAAGCGAGAAGTAGACGAGGAGCATTTGTGCCGACGATCAACCAGTTGATCCGCAAGGGCCGGCAGGAGCAGTCCAAGAGGACTAAGACTCCCGCCCTTAGAGGCGCCCCGCAAAAGCGCGGCGTCTGCACCCGCGTGTATACCACTACGCCCAAGAAGCCTAACTCGGCCCTGAGGAAAGTGGCGCGCGTGCGGCTGGTCAACGGGATGGAAGTCACGGCCTATATACCGGGCATCGGTCACAACTTGCAGGAGCACTCGGTGGTCCTCATCCGCGGCGGCAGGGTCAAAGACCTCCCGGGTGTACGGTACAAGATCATCCGCGCGGCCCTCGACGCTGCCGGAGTGGCCAACCGCAAGCAGGGCCGCTCCAAGTATGGCGTCAAGTTGGGTAAATAGGGTAAGGAAGGCGTACTAGAGCTATGGCTAGAAGAGCAAAGACTGCCAAGCGGGACATCCAGCCCGACCCGATTTACCGCAGCCGACTGGTTACCCAGATAGTCAACCGCATGATGGTCGACGGCAAGAAGTCCACCTCCGAGCACATCATGTATAACGCGATGAACATCCTCCGCGAGCGCACCGGCAACGATCCCGCCGGAGTGCTCAAGGAAGCCATCGAGAACGTGCGGCCCGCCCTCGAAGTGCGGTCGCGCCGGGTGGGCGGTGCCAACTACCAGGTGCCCGTCGAAGTCCCCACTCGCCGTTCGTACACTTTGGCTGTGCGTTGGATCATCACCCACAGCCGCGCCCGGCGCGAGCACACCATGGCCGAGCGTTTGGCCGGAGAGTTGCTCGATGGTTTCAATCGCACGGGCGTCACCATCAAGAAGAAAGAAGACCTGCTGCGGATGGCCGAGGCCAACAGGGCCTTTGCCCACTACCGCTGGTAGGAGAACGTATTGGCGCAGGCGACAGCACATAAATCCGACGCAAAGACGGCCCCGAGGCATCCCCTCTCGATGGTCCGCAATATCGGCATCATGGCGCACATCGATGCCGGTAAGACGACCACCACGGAGCGGATCCTGTACTACACCGGCCGCACGTATAAGATCGGCGAGGTGCACGACGGCGCCGCGGTCATGGACTGGATGGCCCAGGAGCAGGAGCGGGGCATCACCATCACGTCGGCGGCTACGACGTGCGAATGGGCCGATTATCGTATCAACATAATAGACACGCCCGGGCACGTGGACTTCACTATGGAGGTCGAGCGTTCCCTGCGGGTGCTCGACGGGGCCATCGCCCTGTTCTGCTCCGTGGCGGGTGTGGAACCGCAGTCCGAGACCGTTTGGAGACAGGCCGACAAGTACGGCGTGCCCCGCATCGCTTTTGTGAACAAGATGGACCGAGTGGGTGCCGACTTCATGCGCGGCGTCCAGATGATGGTCGACCGGCTGCACGCCCGGCCGCTCGTTCTGCAGCTCCCCCTAGGCCGCGAAGACCAGTTTCGGGGCATCATCGACTTGGTGCGCATGGTGGCGTACGTGTTCGATGACGACATGGGAGTGGAGTGGCAGGAGATCCCCGTCCCCGAAGAGATGCGGGACCGGGCCGAAGCCGAGCGCACCCATATGATCGAGACGCTGGCCGAACGGGACGACGAGCTGATGATGGACTATCTGGAGGGCGAGACCATCTCGGTCGAGCGCCTGAAGGCCGCCATCCGGCGAGCCACGCTCGATATTGATCTAACCCCGGTCTTGTGCGGGTCTTCGTTCAAGAACAAGGGTGTGCAGATGCTGCTCGACGCGGTTGTCGACTATCTGCCCTCGCCGCTGGACATCCCGCCGGTCGAGGGCATCAATCCGAAGAGCGGCACCACCGTCAGCCGCGGCGCCGACGACGACGAGCCCTTCTCGGCTATCGCCTTCAAGATCATGTCCGATCCCTTCGTTGGCAAGCTCACGTACTTTCGGGTGTATTCGGGCACGCTCAAGGCAGGCTCGTATGTATACAACTCGAGCAAGGACAAGAAAGAGCGGATAGGCCGCATCCTGCAGATGCACGCCAACCACCGGGAGGACATCACCCAAGTGTTCGCCGGTGATATCGCAGCGGCCGTGGGCCTCAAGGCTACGACGACGGGCAACACGCTCTGTGATGAGGGCAGCCCGGTCATCCTCGAGTCCATCGAGTTCCCGGAGCCCGTCATCTTCGTGGCCATCGAGCCGAAGACCAAGGTCGATCAGGATCGTCTGGGCGAGAGCCTGATGAAGCTGGCCGACGAAGACCCGACCTTCAGGGTGCGCACCGACGAGGAGACCGGCCAGACGATCATCGCCGGCATGGGCGAACTTCACCTGGAGATCATCGTCGATCGGCTGCTGCGCGAGTTCCGCGTCGACGCCAACGTGGGTCGGCCGCAGGTGGCCTACCGCGAGGGCATCACCAAGACGGTACTCAAGGCCGAGGGTCGGTTCGTCCGGCAGACCGGCGGGCGCGGCCAATACGGCCACGTGGTCATCAGGATGTCGCCCAACGAATTCGGCGCGGGCTTTAGCTTCGAGAACAAGATCGTGGGCGGGGCCGTTCCCCGGGAATACATCCCCGCGGTGGAGGCTGGGATGGTAGAGGCCATGGAGAGTGGCGTGCTGGCCGGCTTCCCCATGGAGGACGTCAAGGTGGAGCTAATCGACGGCTCTTTCCACGAGGTCGACTCCTCCGAGATGGCCTTCAAGATCGCCGGCTCGATGGCGTTTCGCGAGGCGGCCAGGAAAGCGCACCCTGTGCTCCTCGAGCCGCTGGAAGACGTCGAGGTGGTCGTCCCCGAGGAGTATATGGGCGACGTCATGGGCGATCTCAACTCCAGGCGCGGTC
Source organism: uncultured Actinomycetota bacterium (assembly GCA_963843455.1). Lineage (GTDB taxonomy): Bacteria > Actinomycetota > Thermoleophilia > RBG-16-64-13 > RBG-16-64-13 > CAIQPS01. Next base: position 386,422 of record CAWJKE010000016.1, on the reverse strand, counting down.
ACATCCTTGGCATGGAGCCGCGGGCGGGAGCCCAGGTAATCAAGGCCATGGTTCCTCTCGCGCAGATGTTCGGGTACGCGACCGATGTGCGGTCCATGACCCAGGGCCGGGCGACGTACACCATGCAATTCAGTCACTACGCTGAGGTGCCCAGCACCATCGCGCAGGAAATAATCGCCCAGCAGGGCGGTAGGGCATCTAACGACTAAGTCACTCAGGTAGAAAGGGAGGAATCAATGGCGAAGAAGAAGTTTGCACGGACCAAGACTCATGTCAACGTAGGCACCATCGGCCACGTCGACCACGGCAAGACCACCTTGACCGCGGCTATCACCAAGTGTCTCGCGAATCTGAACCCGGACATCGAGTTCCGCAGCTTCGACTCCATCGACAACGCTCCGGAAGAGCGCGAGCGCGGTATCACCATCGCAACGGCCCATGTTGAGTACGAGACCGATAAGCGGCACTACGCTCACGTCGACTGCCCGGGCCACGCCGACTACATCAAGAACATGATCACCGGTGCGGCCCAGATGGACGGCGCCGTTCTGGTCGTGTCCGCGGCCGACGGCCCCATGCCGCAGACCCGCGAGCACATTCTGCTCGCCCGTCAGGTGGGCGTCCCCTACATCGTGGTCTATCTCAACAAAGCCGACATGGTCGACGACCCCGAGCTCCTCGAGTTGGTCGAGATGGAAGTCCGCGAACTGCTGACTGAATACGAATTCCCGGGTGACGATATCCCCGTGATCACCGGCTCGGCCCTCCAGGCCCTCGAGCACGGCTGCGGCGATCGGGAGTGCACTCAGTGCAAGTCCATCTTCGAGCTGACCGACGCCCTCGACACGTACATCCCTGATCCCGAGCGGGCTATCGACAAGCCCTTCCTGATGCCCATCGAAGACGTCTTCTCCATCCAGGGCCGCGGCACCGTGGTCACCGGTCGTGTGGAGCGCGGCATCGTCAAAGTGGGCGACAACGTCGAGATGGTGGGCCTGCACCCGCAGCCGACCAAGACCGTCGCCACCGGCGTCGAGATGTTCCGCAAGCTGCTGGATGAAGGCCGCGCCGGCGACAACATCGGCGTCTTGCTCCGCGGCACCAAGCGCGACGAAGTCGAGCGCGGTATGGTCCTCGCCCACCCGGGCAGCATCACCCCGCACACGGAGTTCGAGGCTCAGATCTACGTCCTGTCTCGCGAAGAGGGCGGCCGGCACACCCCGTTCTTCAACGGCTACCGTCCGCAGTTCTACTTCCGGACCACCGACGTGACCGGCGACGTGACCCTTGAAGAGGGTGTCGAGATGGTCATGCCGGGTGACCACACCACGGTCAAGGCGAAGCTGATCACCCCTATCGCCATGGACGAAGGCCTCCGTTTTGCCATCCGTGAAGGCGGCCGCACTGTGGGCGCCGGCGCCGTTACCAAGATCATCAAGTAGGAGTCGCTCGGTGGCGCAACAGAAGATACGCATTAGGCTCAAAGCCTACGATCACGAACTCATCGACAAGAGCGCCCGGAGCATCGTCGAAACGGCCGAGCGCACCGGCGCCACCATTTCCGGCCCGGTCCCTCTCCCTACGGAGAAGAACGTCTACTGTGTGATCCGTAGTCCGTTCAAGGACAAGGATTCGCGCGAGCATTTCGAGATCAGGACGCACAAGCGCCTGATCGATATCCACCAGCCCACGCCCAAGACCGTCGATTCGCTCATGCGCATGGACCTGCCGGCCGGTGTGGACATAGAGATCAAACTGTGATGAAGACGCTGCTAGGCACCAAACTGGGTATGACCCAGTACTTCGACAAGGACGGCACCGTGGTCCGCTGCACGGTCATCCAGGCTGGACCCTGCGTGGTCACCCAGAAGAAGACCGTGGACACCGACGGCTACTCCGCCACCCAGATCGCCTACGGCGACGTCAAGGCCAAGCGGCTCAACAAGCCGCTGCTTGGGCACCTCAAGAAGGCGGGGGTCGCTCCCAAGCGCCACCTCGTCGAGGTCCGCGGCGAGGACGACCTTGCGGTAGGCCAGGCGGTCACCGTGGAGATCTTCGCCCCCGGCGACGAGGTCAAAGTGACCGGCGTCAGCAAGGGCAAGGGATTCCAGGGCGTCATGAAGCGGCACGGGTTCGCCGGTGGTCCGGCGTATCACGGTTCCCACTTCCACCGGGCCCCTGGTTCCATCGGTGCGTCGGCCGACCCCGCGCGGGTCTATCCGGGCACCCGGCTGCCGGGGCAGATGGGCAACGTACGGGTCACACAGCTAGGTCTGACGGTGGTCGATACGGACGCCGACAAGAACCTGGTGTTGGTTAAAGGCGCGATACCGGGGAGCAAAGGCTCCCTGGTCGTGATCAGAGGTTAGGGCCTATGCCATCTATTGACAGAATCGACGAGAACGGCGCGGTCGTCGGCCAGCACGCACTGGCTGAGGATCTGGTGCAGGAGCGGATCAACATCGGTCTGCTGCATCTGGTGGTCACGGCCGAGTTGGCCGGTCACCGGCAGGGGACGGCGTCGGCCAAGACCAGAAGCCAAGTCGCCGGGACTACCGCCAAGCAGTGGCGGCAGAAGGGCACCGGCCGCGCCCGCGTGGGCTCGGGCAAGGTGGCTCACTTCACCGGCGGGGGTGTGGCCTTCCCGCCCATCCCGCGCAGCTATGCCAAGAAAGTCAACAAGAAGGTCAAAGTGCAGGCTTTCCGCATGGCCTTGGGCGACCTGGTGGCCGGCGGGACTGTGCGCGTGCTCTCCGGGGCGACCTTCGACGAGCCATCCACGAACAAAGCGGCCACCATCCTCGGCAAGGCCGGGCTGGACCACCCGCTTCTGGTACTGGTGGGCGGCGACGAGGTCAATGCGCTCAAGAGTTTTCGCAACCTGGCCGGCACCCGGACGCTCGCCATCGGCGACGCCGAGGTGCAGGACTACGTGTGGGCCAAGAGCCTCCTGTTCACCGAAGCGGCCGTCTCCTTCCTCGAAGGCGGCTCGAGCGAAGGTGGTGAGGCGTAATGGACGCACGAGAGATCATCATTCGTCCGATCATCTCGGAAAAGAGCTACCGGGCCGTCGAGAGCAATCGGTACTCCTTCGAAGTCAACTACCGGGCTACCAAGCCCCATATCCGGGCCGCCGTGGAGGAGATCTTCAAGGTCAAGGTCATCGGCGTGCAGACCATCAACATGAAGCCCAAGCCCAAGCGGAGGGGCGCCCACGTCGGGCTCACCAAGCGCTGGAAGAAGGCCGTAGTCGAACTTGCCCCGGGCAACCGGATCGAGTTCTTCGGCGCTACCTGAAGGTCGGTGAATAGAGAGACATGGCAATAAAGAGCTACAAACCGACCTCCCCGGGGCGCAGGTTCGCGACCACGCCGGCCTTCGACGAGATCACTCGCAGCGAACCCGAGAAGTCGCTTGTGAGACCGGTCAATCGCAAGGGTGGCCGGAACAACTATGGCCGCATCACCACCCGCCACCAGGGCGGTGGTCACAAGCGGGCCTACCGGATCATCGATTTCAAACGTGATAAGGACGGCGTACCCGGCCGGGTCGACTCCATCGAGTACGATCCCAACCGCAACGCCCGCATCGCCCTCATCGTGTACCGCGACGGCGAGAAGCGCTACATCCTGGCTCCCAACAAGCTGGCCGTAGGCGCGATGGTCGAAGCGGGTCCGGGGTCCGACATCCGGATAGGCTGCGCCCTCCCGCTGCGCAACATCCCGGTCGGTACCGTGGTGCACAACATCGAGATGTACAAAGGCCGCGGCGGACAGATCGCCCGTTCGGCCGGCACCTCGGCTCAGGTCATGGCCAAGGAAGGCGACTACGCCATCCTGCGTCTGCCCTCCGGCGAGATGCGCATGATCCATCTCGAGTGCCGGGCCACCGTCGGCGAGATCGGCAACGCCGAGCACGAGAACCTCACCACCGGCAAGGCCGGCCGCAAGCGCTGGATGGGCGTGCGCCCGGGCGTCCGCGGCACGACCATGAACCCCGTCGACCACCCGCACGGCGGCGGCGAGGGCTCCACGCCTCCGGGCCGCAACCCGGTGACACCGTGGGGGGTACCGACCCTGGGTCACAAGACCCGCAGCAAGAAGAAGCCCTCGAACAAGTACATCGTCAGACGTGCCGGGAAAGGGAGGTAGAACATCGTGACACGTTCGAGCAAAAAAGCCCCCTTTGTCGCAGAACGCCTGATGCAGCGGGTGGAGGCCATGAACGCCACCGGCGAAAAGCGCATGCTCAAGACCTGGTCGCGCGCTTCCACCATCTACCCGGAGATGATCGGGCACACCATCGCGGTCCACGACGGCCGCAAGCATGTGCCTATCTACGTCACCGAGAGCATGGTGGGCCACCGGTTGGGTGAGTTCGCTCTCACCCGTACCTTCCGCGGACACGGCGGCAACAAAGAGCGCCGTATGAAGAGGAAGTGACAGGATGGTCAACGCGACAGCGAAATACGTGCGCGTCTCGCCGCGAAAAGCCGGTGACATGGCAACCCTGATCCGGGGCAAGAAGGTAGCCGAGGCAAAAGCCATCCTCGCGCTCAGTACCCGGGCAGCCGCCAAACTGGTGGGCAAAGTCCTCGACTCGGCCGTGGCCAACGCCGAGAACAACAACAATCTCGACGCCGACGACCTCTGGGTCGTGCAGGCGTACGTCGACGGCGGCCCCACCATCAAGCGGTTCCAGCCGCGGGCCATGGGACGGGCAAGCCGTATCCGGAAGAGGACGAGTCACATCACGGTGTGCGTCGACGAGAAGAAGGAGTCGTAGCAGGTGGGTCAGAAAGTTCATCCCGGAGGCATGCGGCTCGGCATCATCCATGACTGGAAGGCTCACTGGTACACCGAGCGGCATTTCGCCGACTTCCTCCATGAGGACCTGGCGATTCGCAAGCACATCCAGAAGAAGATGGGCCACGCCGGTCTCTCCACCATCGTGATCCGCAAGGACACGAACAAGGTGGTCATCGATATCCACACAGCTCGGCCGGGCATCGTCATCGGCAAGTCCGGGTCCGAAGTGGACGCGCTGCGTCGCGACCTCCACGACATGACCGGCAAGACCGTGCACGTCAACATCGTGGAGATCAAGCGCCCCGAACTCGACGCTACCCTGGTAGCCCAGTCCATCGCCGAGCAGCTTGCCAACCGGGTGAGCTTCCGCCGGGCGATGAAGCGGGCCATCACCTCGGCCATGCGTTCGGGTGCCGAGGGCATCAAAGTCAGGTCCGGCGGGCGGCTGGGCGGCGCCGAGATGGCGCGCACCGAGGGCTACAGCGAGGGCCGCGTGCCCCTGCACACCCTGCGGGCCGACATCGACTACGGTTTTTGGGAGGCCAACACGACCTTCGGCAAGATCGGCGTGAAGGTGTGGATAAACAAGGGCGAGATCATGCCCGAGGGCTTCGACAAGAGCGGTCGCGCTCAGTCGGAAGCCCCTCTTGGATGACGGCTCCGGTCCATGTCCCTGCCGGGGGCCACGCAACGCCCGGGCCCGTGGACAGTAGGACGAGGATCTAAAGAAGAACGAGGATAAGAGATGCTACTACCAAAAAGGGTCAAGCACCGCAAACAGCACCGGGGCCGCATGGCCGGCGCCTCCAAGGGCCAGACGACCGTGCACTTCGGCGAGTACGGGCTGCAGGCTCTCGAGCCGGGCTGGGTCACCAGCCGGCAGATCGAGGCCGCTCGTATCGCCATGACCCGCAAGATCAAGAGGGGTGGGAAGGTGTGGATCAACATCTTCCCGCAGAAGCCCATCACCAAGAAGCCCGCGGAGACGCGCATGGGCTCCGGCAAGGGCTCCCCCGACCAGTGGGTGGCCGTGGTCAAGCCCGGACGGGTGATGTTCGAGCTGGCGGGAGTCCCTGAGGATCTTGCTCGGGAGGCCATCCGGCTCGCGGCGCACAAACTTCCTGTCAAGTGCAGATTCGCGACCAGGGAGGATGGGGGCATTGAAGCCTAAGGATCTGATAGACCTCGGCGACGAGGAATTGGTCCAGCGCCTCAAGCAATCGCGTGAGGAGCTGTTCAACCTACGGTTCCAGCACGCGGCCGGGCAGTTGGAGAACACCGGCCGGCTTCGCCAAGTGCGGCACGATATCGCCAAGATAATGACGGTGCAATCGTCGAGAGAACGGTCGAGGGAGCTCTGATGGCCGAGCAGCCAACTACAAAACAGAGGGAACGGCAGGGTTTGGTCGTCTCCGACAAGATGGACAAGACCATCGTCGTGCAGGTGAGCACGGTCAAACCGCACGCCGAGTACAAGAAGGTGGTCCGCAGGACCAGCCGGTTCAAGGCCCATGACGAGAACAACGAAGCCCGCATCGGCGACACAGTGCTGGTGCGCGAGTGCCGGCCGCTGTCGCGGGACAAGACGTGGCGCCTGATCCAGGTGCTCCAGCGGGCCGAGTGACCCGGCGGGAGATGGGTGACAAACAATGATCCAAGTAGAGACAAGACTCAAGGTGGCCGATAACACCGGCGCGCGCGAGCTGCTCTGCATCCGCATCAAGGGCGGATCGCGGCGCCGCTACGCCAGCGTAGGCGACATCATAGTGGGCGCGGTCAAAGAGGCCACCCCCGGCGGCGCCGTCAAGAAGGGCGACGTGGTGCAGGCCGTAGTCGTGCGGGTCAAGAAGGCCTATGGCCGCAAAGACGGCACGTACATCGGCTTCGACGAGAACGCCGCGGTCCTGATCGACCGGCAGATGAACCCGCGGGGCACGAGGATCTTCGGTCCTGTGGGCCGTGAGTTGCGCGAGAAGAATTTCGCGAAGATCGTCTCGCTGGCCCCGGAGGTGCTGTGATGGCCAAGAACGCCAAGGCTGAGCCGCGGGCCAAGCGCTTCCGTATCAAGAAGGGCGACACCGTCGAGGTGATCCAGGGCAAGCAGAACGGCAAGCGCGGCAAGGTGCTGCGTGTGATGTCGGCCGACGAGCGGGTCGTGATCGAGCGGGTGAACTTCATCAAGCGCCACGTCCGCCCCTCGCAGAAGACTCCGCAGGGCGGCGTCATCGAGCGCGAAGCCGGGATCCATATCAGCAACGTCAAGCTGGTATGCCCCAGTTGTAGCCAGGCCGTGCGTGTGGGCGTGCGCGTGGAAGGCGACGACAAGGTCCGCTACTGCAAGAAATGTAACGTCCAGGTGGATAAGGGTTAACGATGGCAGTCCCCAGACTAAAAGAGAAATACCGTGGCGATATCGTCCCGGCCATGCGCGAGCAGTTCGGCTACAAGAGCATCATGCAGGTGCCGAGAGTGACCAAGGTCACGCTCAACATGGGTGTCGGAGCGGGCACTCAAGACGCCAAGCAGATGGAAGAAGCGGCGATTCAACTGGGCCAGATCACCGGACAGAAGGCGCAATTGCGCCGGGCCCGGAAATCGGTGGCCAACTTCAAGCTGCGCGCCGGCATGCCGGTCGGGCTACGGGTCACGCTGCGCGGCGACCGCATGTACGAGATGCTCGACCGCCTCATCAGCATCGCCCTGCCCCGCATCCGCGACTTCCAGGGGATCTCGCCCAAGAGTTTCGACGGGCAGGGCAACTACAACCTGGGTGTCAAGGAGCAGATCATCTTCCCGGAGATCGACTACGACAAGATCGACCGGCTCCGGGGGTTGGATATCGCTATCACGACGACGGCCAAAACGGACGACGAGGGACGGGCACTCCTCAAGTTGATGGGCATGCCCTTCCGGCAGAGCTGAAGGATAGGAGCAGCAGCGAATGGCAAAGAAATCAATGATCGCCAAGGCACAGCGTCCGCAGAAGTACGCCGTCCGGGCCAATAACCGGTGCCGTCGGTGTGGCCGGCCGCGAGCCTACGTCCGCCGTTTCGGCGTGTGCCGCATCTGTCTTCGTGATCTGGCGCACCAGGGACTCATCCCCGGCGTCACCAAGTCGAGCTGGTAGGAGGGATCATGTCTCACACCGATCCCATAGCCGACATGCTCACCCGCATCCGGAACGCCAACAAGGCGCTCCAGGCCAAGGTGGAGATGCCGTCCTCCGCTCAGAAGGTGGAGCTGGCGCGTGTTCTCAAGGACGAGGGCTACGTCATGTCGTACGCAGTGGTCAAGGACGGTAGCTTCGACACGCTGGTGGTGGAGCTCAAGTACACCGATGGCCGTCGTCGGGTGATCTCGCAGATCAAGCGGGTCAGCAAGCCGGGTCGCCGGATGTACGCGAAGAAAGACAATCTGCCGAAGGTCCTTGGGGGTCTGGGCACGGCCGTCATCTCCACGTCTAGTGGTCTGATGACCGCCCGGGAAGCACAACGACTGGGAGTGGGCGGCGAAGTCGTCTGCTTTGTATGGTGACGCTATGTCGAGGATAGGAAGAGCACCCATCAGCATTCCGGCCGGCGTGGACGTCACCATCACCGGCACGAACGTGGCTGTCGAGGGCCCCAAGGGCCGCCTGGCCATGGACGTGCACCCCAACATGCAGATCGCCATCGCCGACGGCATCATGACCGTGACCCGGCCGAACGATTCGGGAACGAACCGTTCGCTCCACGGCCTTACCCGGACGCTGCTTTCGAACATGGTCACCGGAGTCACCACGGGCTTCCAGAAGAAGCTCGAGATTCAGGGCGTTGGCTACCGAGCTTCGAAGAAAGGCACCGATCTGGAGATCCTGGTCGGGTATTCACACCCGGTCGTGGTCGAACCTCCCGAAAACATCGAGTTCGATGTGCCCGTTCCCACCCAGATCGTGATAAGGGGCATCGACAAGCAGCGGGTCGGTCAGGTGGCCGCAAACATCCGCTCCATCCGGCAGCCCGAGCCCTACAAAGGCAAAGGCATCCGGTACGAGGGCGAAGTCGTGCGGCGCAAGGTCGGCAAGCGGGCTTAGCAGGAAGAGGACGAAATGAGTATTGAAGAACGCAAGATGCGGACGCGCGCCCGGCGCGCGATCCGCGTGCGGAGTCAGGTACGGGGCACTTCCGAGCGCCCGCGCCTCTCGGTCTTCCGGTCGAACCGGGCGATGTGGGCGCAGGTTATCGACGACGGGACCGGCCGGACCCTCGCCAGCGCCTCCACGGTGCACGTGACCGAGAAAGGTCTGTCCAAGACCGATCTGGCCGCCAAAGTGGGGCAGTTGGTGGCGGAACGGGCCAAGGCGGCCGGCGTCGAGCGGGTAGTCTTTGACCGGGGCCCGTATCTGTATCACGGACGAGTAAAAGCTCTGGCGGATGGAGCCCGCCAGGGCGGCCTGGACTTCTGAGGGAGAGAGAGGTAGCACTTTGGCGCAGATCAAGGCAGATTCGCTTAACCTTCAGGAGAGCGTGATCCACATCAACCGCGTGGCTAAGGTAGTCAAGGGCGGCCGGCGCTTTTCGTTCACGGCCCTGGTGGCCGTCGGCGACGGCGAGAGCACGGTGGGCATCGGCTACGGCAAGGCAAAAGAGGTCCCCCTGGCCATCCAGAAAGCCATCGAGGACGCCCGCAAGAACCTGTTTGTCGTACCCAAGCACGGCAGCACCATCACTCACGAGGTACTCGGCCATTACGGCGCCGGCAAAGTGCTGTTGCGTCCGTGCTCGGCCGGTACCGGCGTCATCGCCGGCGGCGGCGTGCGGGCCCTGCTGGAACTGGGCGGAGTCAAGGACGTACTCACCAAATGCCTTGGCACCACCAACCCTATCAACATGGTGCGGGCCGCCGAGCAAGGGCTCCGCAGTCTACGGCGTCCCGAAGACATCGCTCTCCAGCGTGGCAAGACCGTCCGGGAGATCCTGGGCAAAGGACCGGTAGGGGAAGCCGCGCCTGCGGCCGCCCCGGCTGCCGCCCCTGTCGCCGGGACCGGAGCGTGACGGCATGCTGAAGATCACGCAGGTCAAGAGCCGCATCAACCGTAAGAAAGACCACAAGGCCACTCTCGATGCCCTGGGCATCAGCCGCATGAACCAGACCGTGTACCACGAGGATTCTCCGGCCATCCGGGGCATGGTGCACAAGGTCGAGTACATGGTCACGGTGGAAGTGGTCGACGTCGAAGACAAAGGATAGAGATGGGAGACGTCTTCCTTCACAACCTGCGCCCCGATCCGGGGGCAAAGCATTCGCGCAAACGCGTGGGACGCGGCGAGGGCTCCGGCGTGGGCAAGACCTCCGGCAGGGGCCACAAGGGCTCCAAGCAGCGGTCGGGCGGTCAGATCTCGGCCCGGTACGAAGGCGGCCAGATGCCGCTGCACATGAGGCTGCCCAAACTGCGCGGCCCCAACGCCAAGACCGCGATGGCCATCGGTCCGTTCCGGACCTACACCACCCCGGTCAACCTGTCCCGGCTGGAAGGCTTCGCCGAGGGCGAAGTGGTCTCTCCCGAGACCCTGCTCGAGCGAGGCATCATCAAGAAGCTGGACGAACGGGTCAAGATCCTGGCCAACGGCGAACTCAGTCACCCGCTCACCATCAAGGCGCACGGCTTCAGCGCGACCGCGCTCGCGAAGATCGAGGCTGCCGGTGGCACGGCGGAAGTCATCTGAGGATGCTTCAACGGGTTCTAAAGAGGTGACAGCCTGATGCTGCAATCGCTCCTCAACGCCTGGAGGCTGCCGGATCTCCGGAAGAAGCTGCTCTTCACGGCCATGATCATCGCGATCTACCGGCTGGGCTGCTACATTCCGGTGCCTGGGGTCGACGTCGAAGCGATCAAGTCGATGTTCAACACCGGCGGTGTATTCGACTTCTACAACCTCTTCACGGGGGGCGGGCTGCAACGCGTTGCCATCTTCGCCATGGGGATCATGCCGTATATCACCGCGTCCATCATCATGCAGCTTCTGACGATGGTGGTGCCAAAGCTGGAACAGCTGATGAAAGAGGGCGAGGCGGGGCAGAAGAAGGTCAACCAGTACACCCGCTACTTCACCGTGATCCTGGCCCTCATCGAGGCCATCGGCTTTGTCTTCTTGTTCAAGAGCTACGGCGCCTTCCCCGACGGGCTCCAGCCGCTGAACTTCTACCTGATCGTATTGACGCTCACCGTGGGCACGGCTCTGGTGATGTGGATGGGCGAGTTGATCACCCAGCGCGGTATCGGGAACGGCATCTCGCTTATGATCTTCGCCAGCATCGTGTCCCGGCTTCCGGCCGGCGTCTCCAAACTGCTGACCCTCAACCCCGGATACTGGATCCTGATGGCTGTCATCTCAGTGGCCGTGGTGGCGTTCGTCATCTACGTCACCGAGGGCCAGCGCCGCATCCCGGTGCAGTACGCCAAGCGGGTCGTCGGACGAAAGGTCTACGGCGGGCAGAGCACCTACCTGCCCTTGCGCATCAACATGGCGGGGGTCATCCCGGTCATCTTTGCCTCGTCGGTCCTTCTGTTCCCGGTGACCCTGGCCCAGATGGCGCCGTGGGGCTGGACCAAGAGCCTCGCCCGGGTGATCGGTCCGAGCTCCTGGTGGTACATCCTGGCCGAGGTGATCCTGATCATCCTGTTCACATACTTCTACACCGCGGTGCAGTTCAACCCGATCGACCAGGCGGACAACCTCAAGAAGTATGGTGGCTTTATCCCGGGCATCCGCCCCGGACGTCCCACCGCCGCGTACCTCGACCGGGTGCTCACGCGGATCACGCTGCCGGGGGCCCTCTTCCTGGCGGCCATCGTGCTCCTGCCAACGGTGCTCATCCGGGTCACCGGCCTGCCGTTCTACTTCGGAGGCACGTCCCTGCTGATCGTCGTCGGGGTCGCGCTCGACACGATGAAGCAGATGGAATCGCAGTTGCTCATGCGCCACTACGAGGGCTTCCTCAAGTGACGCCCGGCCTACAAATAGGGAGATCTGTAGCGTGAGCCAGTTCAATCTCGTCCTTCTTGGACCCCCCGGAGCGGGCAAGGGCACGCAGGCCGGCCGCATCGTGGCCGACTACGACATACCCCACATCTCCACCGGCGACATCCTGCGCGGGGCCGTGAAGAACCAGACTCCCATGGGGCTGGAGGCCAAGAGGTACATGGACGCCGGCGACCTGGTGCCCGACAGTGTGGTCATCGGCATCGTCAAAGACCGGTTGCAGGAGGCGGACACGGCCAAGGGCTTCTTGATGGACGGTTTTCCCCGCACCATCCCGCAGGCCGAGGCTTTGGACGCAGCCCTCGACGAGCTCGATCGGGCCATCAGCAAGGTCGTCGTAATCCTGGTGGACGAAGAAGACCTGGTCCGCCGGCTGAGCGGCCGGCGCATCTGCCGCTCGTGCCAGGCGCCATTCCACGTGACGTTCAACAAGCCCCAGGTGGAGGGCGTGTGCGATATCTGCGGTGGTGAGCTATACCAGCGGGTCGACGACAGCGAAGCGACGGTCCGGAACCGCCTGGAGGTCTACCGCAACCAGACCGAGCCGCTCATCGACTACTACGACGGAGCCGGCGTGGTAGCGCGTATCGACGGCGCCAAGGCGCCCGACGCAGTTTATGAAGACATTCAGATGGCCCTCGGACCGGCGGATGTTTGACGATAGTGATTATCAGGAAGTCACCGGCCGAGATCGAGAAGATGGCCCGCGCGGGAGCCGTGGTCGGGGGCTGCCTGGAGCTGATGGCTCGGGAGATACGACCGGGCGTGACTACGAGAGAGTTGGATAAGTTGGCGGAGAAGTACATACGAGCGAAGGGTGGCGTGCCCACCTTCAAGGGCTACCGGGGATTCCCGGGGTCCATCTGTGCTTCCCCCAACTCTATGGTGGTGCACGGCATACCGGGCAAGGTGCGTCTGAGCGAGGGCGACATTCTCGGTGTGGATGTGGGTGTGACGATGGAGGGGTACATCGCCGACGCCGCCATGACCTTCCCCGTCGGGGAGATATCCAAAGAGGCCCGTCGGCTGCTGCGGGTCACTCAGGAGTCGCTCATGCGGGGTATAGAGCAATGCAAGGTGGGCAAGAGAGTGGGCGACATCTCCCATGCCGTCCAGACCCACGCCGAATCGCACGGCTACTCAGTGGTGCAGAGCATGGTCGGCCATGGTGTGGGCCGGGACATGCACGAAGACCCACAGGTGCCAAACTTCGGGCCCCCAGGACAGGGTCCCGAGTTACGGGAGGGCATGGTGCTGGCCATCGAGCCGATGGTGAACGCCGGTGACTACCCCGTGGAGATGGGCGACGACGGCTGGGCCATCTACACTCGGGACGGCAGTCTTTCGGCGCATTTCGAGCACACGGTCGCCATCACCAATAGCGGGCCGCGCATCCTTACCATCTCTGAAGTACCGGTAGTCTAGCGGGATGGAGCGTTGTGCTATGATAGGCGGCCGGTGTTTGGGCAGGGGTCTGAAAGTGGGCGAACTTGTCTCCTAAAGAAGAAGCCATCGAGCTCGAAGGCGAGGTCGTCGAAGCCTTGCCTAACACCATGTTCAGGGTGAAACTCGACAACGAGTTGGAGATACTCGCTCACATCTCTGGGAAGATGCGCATGAACTATATCCGCATCCTACCGGGCGACAGGGTAAAAGTGGAATTGTCCCCGTACGATCTGACCCGCGGTCGGATCACATACCGGTTCAAGTAGAGGAAGGACGTAGATGAAAGTCAGAGCGTCGGTCAAACCGATGTGTGAAAAGTGCAAGATAGTGCGGCGGCGTGGCGTGGTGCATGTCATCTGCCAGAACCCGCGTCACAAGCAGCGGCAAGGGTAAGGGGAGGCAGGAGAAGAGTATGGCTCGTATCGCTGGTGTCACGCTCCCCCGGGAGAAGCGGGTCGAGATCGGTCTTACCTATGTGTATGGGATCGGCCGCTCGACGTCCAACAAGATCCTCTCGGCTGTGAAGATCGACCCCAATACGCACGTCAAGGACCTCACCGAAGACGAAGAGATCCGGCTGCGCGGCTATATCGAAGAGAACGTCACGGTGGAAGGCGATCTGCGCCGCGAGCGCAGCCAGAACATCAAACGGCTCATGGAGATCGGCTGCTACCGGGGTATCCGCCATCGCCGGGGCATGCCTGTTCGCGGACAGCGCACCAAGACCAACGCGCGTGTGCGCAAGGGCCACAAGCCGACCGTCGGCGTCAAGAAGAAGGTGCGGGTCTAGCCGGCGGGCGGGCCTGCAAGGAATAACTAGGGACGGAGTCAAGGAATATGCCGAAACCCAAACGCACAGTCACCGGTCCGCGCGGACGGCGCCGCAAGGTGCGGAAGAGCATCGCGGTAGGCAACGCCTACATCAAGACGTCGTTCAACAACACGCTCGTGACCCTCACCGACAAAGAGGGCAACGTGATCGCGTGGGCAAGCGCCGGCTCGGCGGGCTTCAAGGGCTCGCGCAAGTCGACGCCGTTCGCGGCGCAGGTGACGGCGGAAAGGGCCGCTCGCGCGGCCATGGAACACGGTCTGCAGAAGGTCGATTGCTATGTCAAGGGACCGGGCAGCGGTCGCGAGACGGCCATCCGTTCGCTCCAGGCCACCGGCATCGACATCACCAGTGTCAAGGATGTCACGCCGATCCCTCACAACGGCTGCCGCCCCAAGAAGCGGCGCAGGGTCTAGAGCGGAGCATAGAGAATGGCTAGAGATAGATCTCCACAGTGTAAGCAGTGCCGGCGGGAGGGCGAGAAGCTCTTCCTCAAAGGCGAACGGTGCCTCACCGATAAGTGCGGCGTCGACCGGCGCGCGTATGCGCCGGGCGACCACGGTCGCGGACGGCGTCGTAAGCAGTCGGAGTACCTCACCCAGTTGCGTGAGAAGCAGAAGGCCCGCCGTTACTACGGTGTGCTCGAGGCGCAGTTCCGCGGTTACTACCGGGTGGCCGCCAGGCAGTCCGGCATCACCGGCGAGAACCTGTTGCGTCTTCTCGAACTGCGCTTGGACAACGTGGTGTACCGCCTCGGCTTCGGCGCATCGCGGCGTCAGGCCCGGCAATTGGTGCGGCACGGCCACTTCATGGTCAACGGCCGCAGGGTGAACATCCCGTCGTATCGGGTGAGGCCAGATGATGTCATCGTGGCCGTTCTGGATAGCGAAGGCTTGAAGACGGTCGTGGAAGATGCCACCGACCTGACGGCGTCGGTACCGGCCTGGCTGCAGGCGGACCACGACAACATGGTGGGGAAAGTCCTTCGTCTGCCCGAGCGCACCGATATCGACATCCCCGTCCAGGAGTCGCTCATCGTTGAGTTGTACTCCAAGTAGTCCATAGGAGGGCCGCTTGTTAGACTTCGCCACCCCGCATAGTACGCATGAACCGGTCGGCGAGAACCGGGGCCGCTTCATCGTGGAGCCGCTGGCCCGCGGCTTTGGGTACACCTTCGGCAACGCCTTGCGGCGAGTGCTGCTGTCCTCGCTCGAGGGGGCCGCGATCTCCTCGGTCAAGATAAACGGGGTCGAGCACGAGTTCTCGACGGTGCCCCACGTCAAGGAAGATGTCACCGACATCATCCTCAACCTCAAGAAGGTCGTCTTTCTCCTCCACGGCGAGGCCGACGATCACGAGGTCATGCTGGTCAAGGACGGGCCGGGCGTCATCAGCGCTGCCGACATCCAGTTGCCGGCGGCCGTCGAGGTGATGGATCCCGATGCCTATATCGCCACCATCGAGGACGGCGGCCGGCTGGAGATGCAACTCACCGTTCGCCGGGGCAGGGGCTACGCCTCCGCCGACGACAACAAACCGGCGCAGACCATCCTGGGTGTCATCCCCATCGACTCCATCTTCTCCCCGGTGCGCCGCGTGGCCTACCGCGTGGAGCCCGCCCGCGTCGGACAGCGCACCGACTTCGACAAGCTCACGCTCGAAGTGGAGACCAACGGGGCCATCGACCCGCGTGGCGCAGTCGCCAAGGCTGCCTCGATCCTCCGCGAGGAGCTGCTTATCTTCACCGACGAGGGCGACGTGGACGAGGAAGGGTTCCCCACCGATCCGACCCGCGTGGGCGACCAGCCGGCCACCAAGGGCTCCGGCTTTGACGATACGCCCATCGAGGAGCTGGAGCTTGGCGTGCGCTCCTACAACTGCCTCAAGCGCGAGGGCATCGAGACCGTCGGCGACCTGATCAACAAATCCGAGCAAGAGCTCATGTGCATCCCGAACTTCGGGCGCAAGAGTATAGAAGAGGTGCGCGAGCGCCTCGAAACGAACAATCTGAAGCTAAAGGGAGAATAGGGTGAGGCACCAGAGAAAAGGAAGACGGTTCGGGATGCAGCCGGACCATCGCCGGCAGATGCTGGCGAATCTTGCCTGCTCTGTGCTCGAGCACGGACGGATCAAGACCACCGAGGCCAGGGCCAAAGAAGTCAAGCCCATGGTCGAGAAGATCATCACCATGGGCAAAGCCGGCGACCTCAATTCCCGCCGGGTGGCCATCAGCCAGCTCCGCAACAAGCAGATCACGTACAAGTTGTTCAACGAGATCGCGCCGAAATATGCGGACCGTCCGGGCGGCTACACCCGCATCATCCACGTCGGCCCTCGCCAGGGCGACGCGGCCGAGATGGTTTTCTTAGAGCTGGTATAAGGCGGTGAGCGGCGGCGCGCTGCGCGCGCCGGAGCCGGGACGGGGATTTGGGCGAAGGCGAGTCAATGGTACGGCTATAGTGGTGCCGGGGCTGAAAAGCCCCGGCATTTGCTTTTCCGGGAGGCCGTGTGGAGCGGAACCACCGCATGGAACTGCAGTACGACGGGACCGGGCTGCACGGCTGGGCTAAGCAGGACGGCCTGCAGACCGTGGAGGGCTGCCTGGAGGAGGCGTTCAGAACGGTGCTGGGCGCAGTACCACTGCTGCGTGTGGCCGGGCGGACCGACGCTGGCGTGCACGCCCGGCGCCAGGTGGTGAGCCTTCTTCTGCCGGTCGGGGTCGACTTGGCGAAGCTTCACCGCTCGCTGAACGCCCTGACTCCGCCAGGGATAGCCGTCCTAGCGCTTCGGCCCGCGCCGGCGGCGTTCGACGCGCGCAAGGGCGCCATCAGCCGGACCTACCGCTACTACGTGGCCGCTCAACCGGTGGTCTCGTCCTTTTGGGCGAGCTACTGCTGGCAGGTGTTCGGTGACATCGACCTCGGCGCGATGCGGGAAGCGGCCGGACTGGTCCTCGGCCGCCACCACTTCACGGCCCTCACGCCGACCGAGACCGGGCACATCTTCTTCGACCGAACCGTGCTCCGCTGTCGCTGGAGCCGGGTGAGGGGGGCGTCCTTGCCCGCGTCGGCGCTCGGCGGCAGGGTCGGGGGACGGGCCGGGGAAGGCGGCGGCATGCTCTGCCTACAGATCGAAGCCGACTCCTTTCTCCGCCACATGGTGCGGACTCTCGTAGGGACCATGGTCGAGGTCGGTCGGCGCGAGCGGTCGCCGGCGGACTTTGGGCGGCTCCTAGATGGGGCATCCCGAGAGGTGGCGGGGCTGACCGCTCCCGCGCACGCGCTCTTCCTTTGGGACGTCCGGTATGGGCGGCCTGTGGGAAAATTCCCCGGTGGACTTATTGATCGGGCTGGAGACAGCGAGGACTGAATGATCTGGACGTCGTATCCGCGGTATCACGGGCATGTCATCCGGCCCCCGAGCGAGGCCAATAGCCTCATCCTGCAGGTGATGTACGGCTGCTCGCACGGCGACTGCACCTTCTGCGGCTCCTACCTGGGCAAGCCGTTCCGAGTACGGCCGTTCACGGAGGTCATCGAGGATGTCCAGAATCTCCCGGAAGGTTTCAAGCGGAACGTCACCCGGGTCTTCCTGGCCGACGGCGACGCTCTGGCCATTCCCAAGCGCCGGATGCTCGAACTACTCGGGCTGCTGAAGGCCGAGATGCCCAGCCTTGAGCGCATCAGCGCGTATGCCAACGCCCACTCGTTGCTGCGGTTGTCCCAAGAGGACCTGGCCGAGATCCGCCAGGCAGGCCTTGAGCTGCTCTACCTGGGGCTGGAGTCCGGAGACGACCCGACGCTGGAGGGGATCAAGAAGGGCGTTACCGTGGCGCAGCAGATCGAGGGCTGCCACAAGGCCAAGGCGGCGGGATTTGCCATGTCGGTCACCGCGATCCTAGGCATCGGCGGCGAGGAGCGCACACACGAGCACGCGGTGGGCACGGGAAAGGCTCTGTCGGCCATCGACCCGGAGTACATCGGGATACTGTCGCTGATGCTGGAATCGGGCACCGAGATGACCGAGGCGGTGCGCAGTGGGCGGTTCGTGGTGCCCGAGCCGATAGATCTGCTCCGCGAGCTGCGTGAGATCATTGCGAACATCGACGTCACTCACGCTGTCTTCCGCAGCAACCATGCTTCGAACTACCTGGCACTTCGTGGCACCCTGCCCGGCGACAAGGCCGGCCTGCTCGAAGCCCTGGACAGGGTCATCGAGATGGGGAGCCAGGCGCGGCTCAAGCCTGAGGGCTGGCGGGCGCTGTAGGGGGGAGCGGCGGTCGAAGGCCGCGTCGCTCAGACCTTCGCCACCTCAATGAGGCAAGAGTTCGGCGCCTGCCCCGTCGAGGTCGGCGTGATGAAGCGCTTTGACGTCAGCAGGTTGACGCACCCCGCCTTGTCGGCCGAGCAACCCGGCTCGCCCACCGGCAGATAGTCGGCGCACGATTCGTAGGAGTGGACCGTGCCCGGCGGCAGGCGCTCGGTCACCTGGGCCACCAGGATGACTTCCGCCCGGTCGTTGTATGCGCGGACCAGGTCGCCCTCCTTGATGCCCCGCGCGGCCGCGTCTCGCGTGCTCAGGCGCACGATCCAGTAGAAGTGCCCGTCTTCCTTGAGAACGCGGTGATCTTTGATGTCGTTGCTCCAGGAGCCCTTGGAGTCTCCCATGGTGTGGAAGCTGAAGCGGGCGTGCGGCGAGACCATCTGCAGGGGATACTTCTCATAGAGTTCGGTGGTGCGGTGGCCCTCCCAGCTGGGGATGTACTGCGGGCCCATCACCGGCCGCTCCGGGTCGATCTCGTCGGTCTCGTAGAAGCGCCGGAGGCTGTTGGACACGAACTCGATCTTGCCGCTGGACGTCTGCAGACCCTTGCGCTGCACCATGTCCCAGACCGGAGTGGCGCCCGGGGTGTCTTTGACCCGGTCCTCGGCGAACCAGCGGTAGGCGGGGGTGGACGGTGTCCCTTCGGGGACCGGGACCACGTAGTAGCCCTTCTCCTCGAACTCCTCCCAGGAGATTCTCGTGGGGAGGTCGCTGGCGTGGAACATCCGCTTCACCCAATCCAGGTCGGTGTGGCCGCCCTCGGTGTAGATGTCGCCCACGCCGAGCCGGTCTGCCAGAGCCGAGAAGATGTCGTAGTCGGACTTTGATTCACCCAGCGGCTCGATGCACTTCTTCTGAAAGACGATGGTGCGGTGGTTGCACTGGTCGAACTTGTGCGGGCCGTACCCGGCTGCGTAGGCCCAGTCGGCGATGTCCCAGCGCTCGAAGTTGGTGCAGGCCGGCAGGATGATGTCGGCGAACCGCGCCTCTCCCTCGAACCAGATGGACTGGTTGACGACAAAGCCGACTTTTCCGTCGCGGTAGGCCTGGACGTACCGGTTGGTATCGGTCATGGTGCCGATAAAGGAGCCGCCGTAGCGGTAGTACATCTGCACGTGGGGATACCCGGACGCCGGATACCGGTACTTGGTGAACTGCGACTCTATGGACCCGCCGCAAAAGCCCTTGCCCCGCCACTCCATGCTCTCGTGCCGCATCGCCTCGGGGATCCGCAAGCGGGACACGATCTGCCCCTCGGGCGAATGATGCGGATTGGAGAACGTGCCTCCGTCCGGCCACATGCGGGGCGCCAGGCGGACACCGGCCGCGGTAGCCGCGGTGTCGCCGGAGATGCCACCCTCCGCGTAGCCGGGGAAGTAGAAGTCCCGGTCGAAGGGGGCTCCCGACGTGGTGGACCACATGTTGCTTCCCGGCTTGCCCATGCCCTGCATGGCGGCCAGGGCGATCATCGCCCTGGCCCACTCGTTTCCGGTGGCGGCGCGGCACGCGCCGCCCCATCCCCCCGTGCCGCCCGCGGCCAGCATGGTCTTCTTGGTTCCCCACTCCCGAGCCAAGGCGCGGATCTCCCGGGCCGGGATGCCGGACTCGATCTCCGCCCACTCCGGCGTCTTGGCCGTGCCGTCGCTCGCTCCCAGCACATAGGCCTTCCACTCGTCGAAGCCGTGGGTCCGGCCCGCGACGTACTCCTTGTCGTACAGGCCCTCGGTGAGCCACACAAAGGCGATCGCTAGAGCCATCGCCACGTCGGTCCCCAGCCGGGGAGCGAACCACTTGTCGCCCATGAGCCCGGCCGTGTGGTTGTAGTAAGGGTCGATGAAGACCATCTTCATGCCCGCTTCGCGCAGCCACTGGCGCCGCACCGTGCTCTCGAACGAGCCGTACACCCCGCCCGTGGTTTCCGGGTCGGCCGACCAGAACACCACCATCTCACTGTGCTCGAGGGCGTCCGCCAGCAGGTCGTACTGCTCGGGTACGCCCAGGCGGTTGCTGTTGCCCCACATGTGCGCTCCACCCCACTGCCAGCCTTCCCAGCTGTCGGGGTTGTGCTCGGCGTAGGTGTAGCCCACCAGGTTCATGAACCGGTTATAGGCGCTGAACCGGTAGCCGACGTTGCCCCACAGGTGATGGGAGCCGCACGTGGTCATCATGGCCGCGGGCCCCACTTCTCTCTTGAGGCGGATCATCTCCTCGGCCACCATGCCCAGGGCCTCGTCCCAACTGATGGGCTCGTAACCCGACTCGCCGCGTTTCCCGACGTTTCGCTCGCCGTGAGGGTCGAAATCTACCCGCTTGAGCGGGGTGAGGATGCGGTTAGGCGAGTAGATGGTGGACTTGTGGGCCACCGTCCAGGGCGAGAGGGTGTTCTTGCGAGGAGGCGTGAAGTCGCGGCCGCGCGCGTGGATGGTCCAGGCGGGGCTGTCGTTCTCTTCGAGCTGGAGGGGGATGATGCGGACGATCCGCCCGTCCTCAACATCCACGTGCACCGGTCCGCCGGTGGTCAGATTCGTCAGGCGACGCGCTTCAGCCATCATTCCCGTCCTTTGCTTCCGTCGTATTGCTGCGCCGCGAGGCGCCCACCAAAGAGAAAGGGGCGCCGCCGCGCGTATCGCGGCTGCGCCCCGCCCATCGCCCCCCGACGGCGAGACGTCATTCTTCAGCAGCTTGCTACAGCTTCGCCACCTCGATCAGGCAGGAGTTGGGCGCCTGGCCGGTCGAAGTCGGCGTGATGAACCGGTGCGACGTTAGCATGTTCACGCATCCGGCGGTATCGGCCGAGTATCCCGGCTCGCCCACAGGCAGATAGTCCGCGCATGACTCGTAGGAGTGCACCGTCCCCGGCGGCACCCGCTCGGTCAACTGCGCCACCAGGATCACCTCGGCCCGGTCGTTGTACGCGCGGATGACGTCGCCGTCCTCGATGCCCCGTGCGGCTGCGTCCTTCGAGTTCAGGCGCATGATCCAGTAGTAGTGCCCGTCTTCCTTGAGCACGCGGTGGTCTTTGATGTCGTTGCTCCAGGAGCCTTTCGAGTCACCCATGGTGTGGAAGCTGAAACGGGCGTGCGGTGACACCATCTGGAGTGGGAACCTCCCGTACAACTCGGTGGTGCGGTGGCCCTCCCAACTGGGGATGTACTGCGGGCCCATGGCCGGGCGCTCCGGATCGATCTCGTCGGTCTGGTAGAAGCGGGTGAGGCTGCTGGAGACGAACTCGATCTTGCCGGAAGACGTCTGGAGGCCCTTCTTCTTGACGGTATCCCAGACGGGCGAACCGTCGGGAGTGTCTTTGGCCCGGTCCTCGGCGAACCAGCGCAGCGCCGGGGTGTAGGGGTTCTCCGCGGGCACGGGCACCACGTAGTAGCCCTTCTGCTCGAACTCTTCCCAAGAGATGCGCCTGGAGAGGTCGCTGGCGTGGAACATCCGCTTGACCCAGTCGAGATCGGTATGGCCGCCCTCCGTGTAGATGTCGCCCACGCCGAGGCGTTCTGCCAGAGCGGCGAAGATCTCGTAGTCGGGCTTGGATTCGCCCAGCGGCTCGATGCATTTCTGCTGGAACACGATGGTCCGGTGATTGCACTGGTCGAACTTGTTGGCCCCGTAGCCGGACGCGTACGCCCAGTCCCCGATATCCCAACGCTCGAAGTTGGTGCAGGCCGGCAGGATGATGTCGGCGAAGCGGGCCTCCCCTTCGAACCAGATGGACTGGTTGACGACAAAGCCCACTTTTCCGTCTCTGTAGGCCTGAACGTATCTGTTCGTGTCGGTCATCGTGCCGATGAACGAGCCGCCGTACCGGTAATACATCTGCACGTGCGGATAGCCCGAGGCTGGGTACCGGTACTTGGTGAACTGGGATTCGATGGAGCCGCCGCAGAAGCCCTTGGCCCTCCACTCCATGCTCTCGTGACGCATGGCCTCGGGGATGCGCAAGCGAGAGACTATCTGCCCCTCGGGAGAATGGTGCGGGTTGGAGAAGGTGCCGCCGTCGGGCCACATGCGGTGGGCTAGACGGATGCCGGCCGCCGTGCCGGCGATGTCGCCGGAGATGCCGCCCTCGGCGTAGCCCGGGAACCAGAACGAGCGGTCGAAGGGGGCGCCGGAGGTGGTGGACCAGATGTTGCTCCCGGGTTTGCCCAGCCCCTGCATAGCCGCCAGGGCGATCATGGTGCGGGTCCACTCGTTGCCGGTGGCGGCGCGGCACGCGCCACCCCAGCCGCCCATGCCTCCGGCGGCCAGCATGGTCTTCTTGGCGCCCCACTCCCGAGCCAGAGCACGGATCTCGCGGGCGGGGATGGTGGTCTCGATCTCCGCCCACTCCGGCGTTTTGGGCGTGCCGTCGCTCTCGCCCAGGACGTAGGCCCTCCATTCGGCGAAGCCGTGGGTCCGGCTCGCCACGTACTCCTTGTCGTACAGACACTCGGTGAGCCACACAAACGCGATTGCGAGGCCCAGGGCCACGTCGGTCCCCAACCGGGGCGCGAACCACTTGTCGCCGATCAGGCCGGCCGTGTGGTTGTAGTAGGGGTCGATGAAGATCATCTTCATGCCCGTCTGTTTGAGCCAGTCGCGGCGCACGGTGCTCTCGAACGAGCCGTAGACGCCCCCTGTGGTCTCCGGGTCGGCCGACCAGAACACAATCATCTCGCTGCTCTTCAAAGCGTCTTCGAGTAGGTCGTACTGCTCGGGGATGCCCAGACGATTGCTGAACCCCCACATGTGGGCGCCGCCCCACTGCCAGCCTTCCCAGCTATCCGGGTTGTGCTCGGCATAGGTGTAGCCGATGAGGTTCATAAAGCGGTTGTAGGCGCTGAAGCGGTATCCCACATTGCCCCACAGGTGATGAGAGCCAGGCGTGGTCATGACGGCGGCAGGGCCCACCTCACGCTTGAGGCGGATGATCTCGTCGGCCACCATGTCGAGGGCCTCGTCCCAACTGATGGGCTCGTAGCCCGATTCGCCCCGCTTGTCGATGTTCCGCTCGCCGTGGGGGTCGAAATCCACCCGCTTGAGCGGGGTGAGGATGCGGTCGGGTGAGTAGATGGTGGACTTGTGGGCCACGGTCCACGGCGAGAGGGTGGTCCTCTTTGGGGGCGTGAAGTCCCGGCCACGCGCGTGGATGGTGAACGCGGGGCCGTCGTCCTCATCGAGTTGCAGCGGGATGATGCGGACGATCCGTCCGTCCTCCACATCCACGTGCACCGGTCCGCCCGTGGTCAGATTCGTAAGTCGACGCGTCTCCGCCATTGCTATCGTCCTCGCTCCCGCTCCCGTTGTGGCCGCAGGCGCGCCGCCCCTTAAACTACCATGCGACAGTTTACTGATGCTGTAAACTACCTACCGTGCGCCAGTTTGTCAAGGTTGAAAGCCAGAATCTGAGCGGAAAATCCCCGATCTCCCACCTGGGTTCGGGCCGCGTGTTACTTTGGGATGATCCGTTCTGCCATCGTACTTTGTAAGGATCCGCGTGAGCGAAGAACTGGTCCGATTCACACCGCGCATGACCGCCACGGCGCGAAAGCGACAGATAGTCGAGGTGGCCCTCGACCTCATAGCCAAGCACGGCCTCCACGGCGTGACCATGTCGCGCATCGCCGCGGGCGCAGGCATCCGGCAGGCGTCCCTCTACAGCCACTTCCAGAGCCGGCACGAGATCCTTCTCGCCGCGCTCGACGTCATCTACGAGCGGATCTACGCCTCGCGGATGACGCGCTCGAACGAGAACACGCTCCAGCGTCTCCGCGAGATCTGCGACCACCACGTGGAGCTCTGGGCGGGCCAGGGAGAGAGACACCATGCCCAACTCCTCCTCGAGTTCGTGGCCGGAGCCCCGGGCGAAGGCCTGCGGGAGACACTGGCCTCCAAGCATCTGGAGACGTTGAAGGAGTTCATCCAGATCGTGGAGCGCGGCAAGAAGGAAGGCAAGATCCCGCCCCAGGTCGATTCCGAACAGGTGGCCTGGTTCATCACCGGTTTCGCCTTCGCCGGAGACGTATCTCAGACCATGGGCTTCAAGCATTTTCTCGACCCGGAGATCTCCGGGCGCTGGCTGGACGTCATGTTCGCGAGCTTCGTTGCCCCAAATGCCGGATAGAACGGCCCTTCTCGCTTGACACCACCCGCCTTCCTCCACTATTATCTGCGGTCGCGTTTTAAGGAGGATGTGTGAAGACCTATTCGGCCAAACCCGGCGAAGTACAGCGCAACTGGTGGGTCGTAGACGCCGACGGCAAGAACCTGGGCCGGTTGGCGTCCGAGATAGCCATAGTCCTGCGGGGCAAGAACAAGCCGCAGTACACCCCGCACACCGACACCGGCGACTTCGTCGTCGTGGTGAATGCGCAGAAGATCGCGGTCACCGGCAACAAGTTGCGCGACAAGATGTACTACCGCCATTCCGGGTATCCCGGCGGACTGAAGGCCGAATCGCTCGGCCACCTGCTGGATCGCCGGCCGGCCGAAGTGCTTCGTAAGGCCGTCAAAGGCATGTTGCCCAAGAACCGGATCGCGGCGCAGCAGTTAGGAAAACTCAAGATCTATGCTGGGCCCAAGCATCCCCATGCCGCCCAGAAGCCCGAGGAGTTGCCATGGCAGCAGCAGTAATCTACGCGGCGACCGGCAAACGGAAGACCGCCGTCGCTCGGGTCAGGCTCATGCCCGGCACCGGGACCATCACCGTCAACGGTAAGGACGTCAAGGACTACTTCAACCGCCAGACGCTCACCCTGATGGTGCGCGCGCCGCTGGTCGAGACCGGCACCGAGGCGCGCTACGACGTCATCGCCTCCATCGTGGGCGGCGGCAAGTCCGGCCAGGCCGGGGCGCTCAAGCACGGTGTGGCCCGCGCGCTCGTGGAGGCCGATCCCTCGCTCAAGACCGACGTCAAGCGGGCTGGCCATCTGTCTCGCGACGCCCGTATGGTGGAGCGCAAGAAGGCGGGGCTCAAGAAAGCCCGCAAGCGCCCGCAGTTCTCCAAGCGCTAGCCCGCTAGTACCCTCAAGGAATCTGGGGGCGAGGGAGGATTCTCCCTCGCCTCTTCCATTTTGTGGGGCCCTGTCGCGGAGTTGTTGGGAGGTAGTGAGAGCTCATGCCTGAGCTGCGGGTAGACCTCGACGCTATCGGCCGTAACACGGAGGTCGTGGCCTCGCTGCTGCGCGCGCACAGCCTCGATCTCGTCGCCGTGACCAAAGGCTGCCTGGGTGAGCCCCGGGTCGCCGCGGCGATGCTCGCCGCCGGCGCCGTCGCCCTGGCCGACACCCGCGACCAGAACCTGCGCAGACTGCGGGCCGCGCTTCCCACCGCCGAACTGCATCGTATCCACCTGCCTTCGCTCAGTGAGCCGTTCGACCCGGGCGACGTGACCTACGTGACGTCCCGGGAGGGGGCGGCGGCGGTGGCCGCGCTCGGCTCCGCGGCCGTTCCTCGCCGGGTGGTGATCCAGGTGGAGACCGGCGACGAGCGGGAGGGCGTGCCCGAGGAACTGCTCCTCGACCTCGCCGGCTTTGTGGCGGTGAAGCCCCGTTTGCTCCTAGAAGGGGTGTCCACGAATTACGCATGCTTCCTCGGCCCACCGGCCGGGCTTGGAGCTTCGCTGGAAGGCGTCGCGCAGGCGGCCCGGACGCTTCGCTCCGCCGGCTTCCCCGTCGGCCGGGTGTCTGGAGGTAACTCCAGCGTGCTCTGGCTTCTTACGCTAGGGAAGGGGCTGCCGGGCGAAGTGACCGAGTTACGGTGCGGAGAAGCCCTGCTTCTGGGGCAGGACGCCCTCTGTCACGAGCCCCTGCCCGGCACCTTGACCGATGCCTGCGTGCTCAGGGCGGAAGTGCTCGAAGAGTATACTAAGCGCGCCAAGGGCGCCTCCCGGGTACCGGCGCACAGGGTCGTCTTGGGCGTCGGACGGCAGGATCTGAGCGGCGGCGGCGTCAGGTTTGTCGACTCGGGCCTGACCGAGGTCGGCCGTTCGGCCGACTATCTGGTGGCCGAGGTGGCGGCCGGTTCCTTGGCCCCGTCGGTCGGTGAGGTAGTGGAGATGCTCCCGGCTTATGAAGCGTTAGTGGCGGCCTGGACCTCGCCGTATGTAGAGGTGACGTTCCGGGGCCTTTGAGAATGGAGGTCGCTTTCTGATGTGTGGCATCATCGGTTATGTGGGCGATAGAGAGTGCCGCGACATCCTCTTTAGAGGTCTGCGCAAGCTCGAGTACCGGGGGTACGATTCCGCGGGCATCTCCATAGTCCACGAGGGCGGCTTCAAGCTCCTCCATTCTGTCGGCAATCTCGATAATCTCGAAGCCGTGCTTCCCAATCTCGGCGACGGCGGGACGGCAGGAATAGCTCACACCCGCTGGGCCACTCACGGCCGGCCGTCCAACGCGAATGCCCATCCCCACACCGACTGCCAGGGGCGGTTCGCCATCGTCCTCAACGGCATCGTGGAGAACTATCTGAGTCTGCGCGCCGAACTGCAGGCCGAAGGCCACGATTTCACCTCCGAGACCGACGCCGAGGTTGTCGCCCACCTCATCGAGCGGGCCTACGAGGGGTCGCTCCGGGAGGCGGTCGTTGCGGCCTACCGGCAGATGGAGGGGCACTTCACATATTGCGCCGTGGCTGTGGACGAGCCGGATGTGATCGTGGGGGTACGCAAGGAGACCCCGCTGGTGGTGGGTCTGAGCGAAGGCGAGAACTTTCTGGCGTCGGCCATCCCCGCGTTCCTGGCCGAGACCCGGGCGGTGATCTTCCCCGAGGACGGGGATGTGGTTGTCATCTCCCGGACGGGTGTCGAGATCTTCGACATCGACGGCCTGGTGATGGAGCGGGAAGTCCAGATCGTCGACTGGGACGAGGAGGCGGCGGAGAAGGCGGGCTACGAGACGTTCATGCTCAAAGAGATCCATGAGCAGCCCACCTCCCTTGCCGACACCCTCGCCGAGCGCGTGGGCCCGGATGGGCGGGTGGTCCTCGAGGGGCTGGGCCTCGCTCCCGACACTATTCGGAACATCAAGCAGGTGATCATCGTCGCCTGTGGCACCTCCTATCACGCCGGTCTGGTGGGCAAGTACGCGCTCGAGCGGTGGGCCCGTGTGCCGGTGGAAGTAGAGGTGGCGTCGGAGTTCCGCTACCGGGATCCCGTGATCGGTCCCGATTGTCTGTGCATCGCCATAAGTCAGTCGGGCGAGACCGCCGATACCCTGGCGGCCATGCGGCTCGCGCGCCAGGCGGGAGCGCAGGTGCTGGCGGTCACCAACATCGTGGGCTCGCAGGCCACCCGGGAGGCCGATGGGGTGCTCTTTACCCGCGCCGGGCTCGAGATAGGCGTGGCCGCGACCAAGACGTTCCTGACCCAGGTGATGGCGATGTTGTTGCTCGCTCTGCACTTCGCCGACCACCGGGGATACCTCACCGGCGCCCAGGTGCGCGAATACACGGAGGGGCTGCGGCATATCCCGGCCCTGCTGCGCGACTACCTGGAGGACGGCGCGGCTGCGCGGGTGGAAGAGGTGGCCGGCAAGTACGCGTCGAGCCGATTCTTCCTCTGCCTGGGCCGCAACATGGGCCTGCCGGTAGCCCTAGAAGGGGCCCTCAAGCTCAAGGAGATCTCCTATATCCCCACCGATGCCTACGCGGCCGGAGAGATGAAGCACGGTCCCATCGCCCTTCTTGAGGAAGGCTCGCCGGTTCTTGTGGTCGCGACCGACAGCCGCGTATACGACAAGCTGATCTCCAACGTGCAGGAGGTGAGGGCGCGGGGAGCGCGGGTGATCGCCGTTGGATCCGAGGGCAACCAGACGCTGCCGGTGATGGCCGACGAGATCCTCTACGTCCCGCGGACCGACGAGATGCTGGCGCCGCTTCTTTCCATCGTGCCGCTGCAGCTGTTTGCCTACTACGTGGCCAAGCACAAGGGCGAGAAGGTCGACCAGCCGCGCAACCTGGCGAAGACCGTCACGGTCGAGTAGTCATGAGCGGGCCCGGGGGACCGAGGGCGCTTATCGGGCTGGACCTGGTCGAGGTGGAGCGTCTCCGCCGCGCCCTCGCACGGCATGCCGCCCTGGAGGGCCGGCTCTTCACCCCGGCCGAGATCTCCTATTGTCAGGCGCGGGCCAAGCCGGTCCTGCACTTTGCTGCGCGGTTCGCGGCCAAGGAAGCGGTTGGTAAACTCTTGGGCACAGGTGTTGTCTCCTGGCAGGAGATCGAGGTGCTGGGGGATCTTCCTGAAGGGGGTCCCACGCGGGTCACGCTCGTCGGGCGGACCGCGGAGGTGGCGGAAGCTCTGGGAGTGACGGAGCTCCGGGTCTCGCTGTCGCACATCGATGCCGTCGCCGGGGCTTGTCTGGCGGTGGTCGCACGTTCGTGGGGAGGTGCCGACATGGACGGCTTTCCGCAGATATTTGACGACGGAGATCTGGACGAAGGGGCGGAAACGGCCTGCTGTGCCGGCGCGAGCGGCTCCGGAGCCGACCTGGACGGCTCCGGTCATGCCCATACGCTCGTCGACCGGCCCGAAGCCTTCACCTCCGCCCAGATGCGCGAGATGGATCGGGCGACCATCGAGGACATAGGAGTCCCGGGGCCCGTGCTGATGGAGCGGGCGGCCCTGGGAGTGAGCTCTCTCGTGCGCTCCCGATTCCCCGGACGCCATGCCTTGATCGTCTGCGGCCGAGGCAACAACGGGGGGGACGGACTGGCCGCCGCGCGGCAACTTCACCTTGCCGGCCATGCGGTCGCGTGTGTGGTGGCTGCGGCTACGCCCTCGGAGCTCTCGCCCGATGCGGCTCTCAACTACTCGGCTGCCGAGAAGGCGGGAGTGAACCTGCGCATAGGCCCCGTCCCCGACTATCTGTGGGACGAGACGGAAGTAATGGTCGACTGTCTGCTCGGCACCGGTGCCACGGGCGAGCTCAAGGGCCGGGTGGCCGAATGGGCCGGTCGGCTCAACGAGGCCGGAGAGCGCGGAGTGCCGGTGATCGCCGTGGATGTCCCCTCCGGTGTGGATGCCTCAACCGGGACCATGGCGGAGGGAACGGTAGCGGCCGACGTGACGGTCACCTTCCACGCCGCCAAGACCGGGCTGGTGTGCCCGCCTGGCTCGGAGGCGGCCGGAGAAGTCGTGGTGTGGGACATCGGGATACCGGTTTCGCTGGAACCCGAGCCCGACGTGTGGGTGGTCACCGAAGACGACGTCGATATCCCCGGACGGCGGGTGGACGACCACAAGTACCGTGCGGGATACGTGGCGGTGCTCGCAGGATCGAAAGCCTATCCGGGTGCCGCATGGCTGGCGTCACAAGCCGCCTATAGGACCGGGGCGGGTTACGTCCGTCTTCTGATGCCTGCCGGGGCGGCGGATGCCGTACGGAGCCGGCTGGTGGAGACGGTGCTCGAGGAGATCGGGGCGGGGGATATTCTGGACGACGCCGAGCGGGTCCTGGCGGTCATCGCGGATGATCGACTCGGGGCCTTGGTAGCCGGTCCGGGGCTGGGCCGCGATCCGGCCACGGTCGCCGCCGTCAGCCGGGTTGTGCTCGAAAGCTCGATCCCCGCCGTCCTCGACGCCGACGGGCTCTACGCCTTCGCCGGACAGGCCGGCCTGCTCCGCGGGCGCCCCGGCCTCGTACTCACCCCGCACGCCGGTGAACTGGCGGCATTGCTCGGCGAGCCGGCGGGGGACGTGACGAACGGCCATCTCGCCGCCGCCCGCCGGGCGGCGGCGGCCACTGGACAGGTGGTCCTGCTCAAGGGTTCTTCGACCATCGTCGCCGACCCGTCCGGGCAGGCGCGGGTGATCGTACAGGGACCGCCCCAACTCGCCTCGGCGGGCACGGGTGACGTACTCGCCGGGATCATTGGGGCCTTGCTGGCAAAAGGGCTCGAGCCCTTCGAAGCCGCCTACGCAGGGGCCTGGCTCCACGCAGAAGCCGGCGCCATCGGCGCCGAGACCGACCCCCAGGGAGTGCTGGCCGGCGACCTGGTGGAACTACTTCCCGCGGTCATCGCCGACCGCATCTATGAGAGGAGACCTTCGTGGACGAGCTAAAGGTGCGGGAGATCATGCAGGCCGACGTCATCACCGCGAAGCCGGACACGACGGTGGGAGAGTTGGCCGATATACTTGCTCAGAACAAGATCAGCGGCGTGCCCGTGGTGGACGAGCAGGGGCGGGTGCTGGGGATGGTCAGCGAGGCCGACATCATCCTTCAAGATGCCGACCTCCATTTTCCCTACTACATCCAGTTCCTCGAGATGGTCATCTACCTGCAGAGCGTCCACAAGTTCGAAGAGCGCGTCCGCAAGTCCATCGGGTCCAAGGTCACCGAGATCATGAGCGACGAGGTGGTGTCGGTGTCACCCGAGGCGACCGTGCGGGAAACGGCCACGTTGATGGCGGATCGCGACGTCAACCGCCTGCCGGTGATCGAGGATGAGCGGTTGGTGGGCATAGTGACTCGGGGTGATATCGTCCGAGCCATCGCCGAGCACAGGGCGTGAACGAGCAGCACTAGAACCGGCGGAGGATATGTCGAAAAAAGAAACACGCAGAGCGGCACGCCAGGCCTTCCCCAAGGCTCCCGCGGCGGGGTCGAAGTCCACAGGGTCGAAGTCCACGGCAACCAAGTCCACGGGGAGCGGAAGCGCCGCCTCGCGAAAGAGCAACGCCAAGACGCAGACCCTCAAGCGGCCGAGCTGGAAACGCGCCGCCATCCAGGGAGCGATCCTGGCCGCCCTCTACTTTGTGGTCATCCAGTATCTGTGGGCTCCCAAAGACGACGCCGGGAACCGCACGGCGAATATCTGGGGTTCCCTGCTCATCGCGGTCATCGGGTTTGTCGCCTACACCTGTATCGCCTACCTGGTCGACCGGTTCAACTACGACCGGAGACTGCGCAAGCTCAAGGGCTCTGCGAAGTAGCGCTCTCGGGACGCGGACGATGCCCGTGACGCGGACGACCGGGGACGAGGACATGTTGCGGACCGTGACGGCGGTCGTGCGCGCGCGCGGCCTCGAAGGCTGGCTCGTTGGCGGCACCGTTCGCGACCGGGAACTCGGCCGCTACTCGCCGGACGTCGACGTCGCGGTAACCGGCGAAGCCGCGGCGGTGGCGGCACACGTCGCCCAGATTCTCCGCGCTCCCTGGTTTGCTCTCTCCGAGCGCCACGGCGCCTTCCGCGTGGTGGTGGGCCAAGCGCATATCGATGTGGCCACGGTACGCGGAGAGGGGATCCTCGCCGATCTGGCGCTGAGGGATTTCACCGTCAACGCGATGGCCGTGCCGCTCGAGGGCGGCGGGATCATCGACCCGTTCCGGGGTCTCGACGATCTGCGGGCGGGCCGCCTGGCAGCGGTCTCGGATCACATCTTTGACGACGACCCTCTCCGGCTCCTGCGGGCGCCGCGCTTCGCCCACATTCTCGGCCTGCGCCTCGCCCCCGTCCTCACCGACTCCGTGCGGGCGCTGGCGCCGCGACTGTGGCAGGCCGCGCCCGAAAGGATCGCCACGGAGATGGTCCTGACCCTGGCCGCCGGGGCGGCAGGCGCCGCCACCCGGCTGTGGAACGATCTGGGACTACTGGGGGTCCTCGTTCCCGGAGTGGTAGAGGATGGCCGTCTGAGCCCCACGCTTGGGTTGCTGGACCGGCTGGAACAGATACTCGTTGATGTTCCTGGTCGCTTCCCGGATTCCGCCTCGCTCTTGGAGAAGCGGCTGGCCGAGCGGGTGGATGGCGCGATCGACCGTCGAGTGGCGCTCCGGCTTGCCGGTCTGATCCGGGGGATCGGCTCGGAACAGGCCCTGCGGGCTGGCCGCCGGCTGAAAGTCTCGAGCGCCCTCCTCTCGCTCCTGCAAACCGCGGCGGGGATGAGCCGTCACGATGATGGCGTCGCGGCGAGCGGCCAGCCGCCTGTCGAGATGAAGACTTGGGGTGGCGGTCCCGGCGGTCCCCCGGCCAGACCGGGCCGCGCGGCGGTCCTCTTCCTCTGGGAAGCCGCTCCCTGGGAGCCCGAGGTGATACTCCTCGCCGCGGCAGCGGCCGCCCCCAGCCCCGCGGCCATCTCCGCCGTACCGGCGGGCGCGTCCGCGCAGGCGGCGGAAGCATTGATGGCCCTCTGGGCCGAGAGGGCTCTTCTCGGGGCGCCGCGCCTTCCCTTCGACGGCGTGGCCTTGATGCAGGAACTGGGCCTGACGCCCGGTCCCCGGCTAGGCCAGGCCCTACAGGCGGCGCGGCTGGCCTGGGAAAGCGGGGAGGCGACGACTGCCGAGCAGGCGCTGACGGCGGCTCGGGAGGCTGTGCAAGAGCGCTGAGAATGCCGGTCCGCCTATCTGATCCGGCCGGTCGGAGGCAGCGGCCGGCTGAGGCCTCGGTCCTACCTCATGAAGTTGAAACGAAGGCGCCAGCCAAAGGTTGCGGGGCGGGTGCTCCAAACTTCTTTCGCGGCCGCTCGCGAGAGGCGGTCGGCCGTCACCTTCGGGGCCGACCGTGGTATCATATCGCTCCCTTTCCGGGCTTATTTACCTTGGTCACGTGTCATTGGAGGCACCTTGAAGGAAGGCATTCATCCGAAGTATGTGGAGAGCAACGTCGTGTGCTCTTGTGGTTCTACGTTCACGACCCACTCGACCCTGCCCGAGATCAAGGTCGAGGTCTGTGCGGCCTGCCATCCGTTCTACACGGGCAAGCAGAAGCTGGTCGACACTGCCGGTCGCGTCGAGAGGTTCAACAGGAAGTACCGGCGTCCCGACGCGACGAAGTAGCTCTCGTCTGTTGTGCCTGCCGAACTGAAGGTAGCTCTTCTTCAGTACACACCGTCCCCGGAGCGCGCGGTGGCATCCGCGGGGCGGCTCTGCTACGCGCCCGTGAGCGCCGCGGATCTCAAATCCGACATGAGTGATGATGACGTGCGCAGACTGGTCCGCGGCCTGGTGCGCTCGGGCCACATGAGCGCTCTGGAGCACGCCGGCTTCACCTTCGCAGTGGACGGCATATCGCGGGCATGTTCACACCAACTGGTGCGGCACCGGGTCGCCTCCTACAGTCAGCAGTCGCAGCGCTACGTGCGGTTCGACTCCGATGGTGATTTCGTCCTGCCGCCGAGCATCGCGGCGTCTTCCGAGGCTCGAGGGGTGTTTCTCGAGGCCATGGAGAGCGCGCGGAGAGCGTATGAGCGCCTTGTGGAATTGGGCCAGGCCGAGGGGCGGGGCAACGAGTCGGTCTACGAAGACGCTCGATTTGTGCTGCCCAACGCGGCCGAGACCAAGATCGTCGTGACCATGAACGCGCGGGAGTTGCGCCACTTCTTCTCTCTGCGCTGCTGTCGCCGGGCCCAGTGGGAGATCAACCGGCTCGCCTGGGCCATGCGGCGACTGGCGCTCGCGGCCGCTCCTCTCCTGTTTGAAGGGACCGGTCCGGGATGCATGACGGGCGGATGTCCTGAAGGAAAGATGTCCTGCGGCCGACCTTATACAGAAGAAGAGGTCTTCACCATGGACCCGGTCGGAACCGCGGGAGATCTGAACTGACGTGACACCGAATACTTCAGCCGAAGAGGACCACCCCCAAGCCTGCTCAGTCTCTGACCATGCGTTTGGCGGACAAGCGGTCATAGAGGGAGTCATGATGCGCGGGCGCCACTCCTGGGGAGTAGCCGTCCGCCGGGCCTCGGGCGACATCGCTCGGCAGGCCTATCCCTTACCTCCGGCCGGTTCGCGCAATCGGTTCTGGCGCGTCCCGGTGGTGCGAGGGGTGGTCGCTCTCTATGAGTCGATGAGCCTGGGCATCAAAGCCCTGGGCCTCTCCGCCAATATCAGCCTGGAGGGGCTGGCAGAGAGCGAGGCCGTGCCCGTCCAGGACGCCGTCCCACCAGAGGAGACGCGCCACGCTCCGGCCGGCGGGGGCGCAGTTGGAGAGCCGCCTTCGTTCGGATGGAAGCAGCTGGCAGTTACCGTGACCGTCGCGCTGGCCATGGCCGTAGGCCTTTTCATCGTCGTGCCGCTCGTGGTCGTCAAGCAGTTCGAGGCGACGTTTGCCAATCCGTTCCTGTTCAATTTGGTGGAAGGGCTGATCCGGATCGCCATTTTCATCCTGTACATCGTCGTGATCAGCCTCATCCCCGATCTTCGCAAGGTCTTTGAGTATCACGGAGCGGAGCACAAGGTCATCCACGCCTACGAAGCGTGCGGGCGGCCGGATGCGGAGTTCGCGCAGAGATTCTCCACGCGTCATCCTCGCTGCGGCACCGGCTTCCTTCTGCTGGTCATGGTGATATCGGTCTTTGTCTTCTCATTTGTGGGCAAGCCCAGCGTGCCCTGGCTGGTGTTCTCGCGGCTCATAGGGATCCCGCTGATAATCGGCATCGCATACGAGCTCGGTATCAAGTGGGCCGGACGCTCCCATGGCCTGTTTGCCCGCATGCTGGTCTGGCCGGGTATCCAGTTGCAGCGCCTCACAACCCGGGAACCTTCCATGGACCAACTCCTGGTCGCCGCCGCGGCTCTCGAAGAGGTCATCATGATGGACACCGCGGAGATCGCGGCCCAGCAGGAAGCTCTCGCTGTCACATGATCGATCGTCTTGCTCAGGAGATAGAGGACAAGTACGCGGCCCTTAGCCAGCAGCTGGCCGATCCGGAGGTCTGGGGCGACCAAGCTCGTTTCGCCGAGCTCTCCAAGGCCCATTCCGACCTGGAGGAATCTCACCGGCTTGCCGCCGACTACCTGCAGACGCGGGCCGCGCTCGAAGAGGCGGAAGCAATGCTGGACGAGGGCGGGCTCGACCCAGAGATGAAGGAGTTCTTGTCCGAGGAGAAGAACGCCGCTCGGGACAAGCTGGAAAGGCTCGAAGACGAGATCAGAATGACCGTGCTCGAGAAGGATCCTCGCGACGAGAAGAACGCGATCGTCGAGGTGAGGGCCGGTGCCGGGGGCGACGAAGCCGCCCTGTTCGCCGCCGAGATGCAGAGGATGGTCATGCGCTACGCCGAGCGGCAGCGCTTCAAGACCGGCATCCTGTCGACCACAGAGGCGGCGCTGGGGGGCATCAAAGAGGTCATCTTCGAGGTCAAGGGCCGCGGCGCCTACGGCGCGCTCAAGTACGAGTCGGGAGTGCACCGGGTGCAGCGGGTCCCGGTCACCGAGTCGACGGGCCGCATCCACACATCAACGGCGACCGTGGCCGTGCTACCCGAGGTGGAAGACGTCGAGATCCACATCGATCCCAACGACGTGCGGGTGGACGTCTACCGATCCACCGGACCCGGCGGGCAGTCTGTCAACACCACCGACTCCGCGGTGAGGCTCACCCACATACCTTCGGGTCTGGTCGTGTCCTGCCAGGACGAGAAGTCGCAGCTGCAGAACAAGGAGCGGGCCTTCCGCATCCTGCGTGCCCGGCTCTACGACATGGCCCAGGCCGAGCAGGACGCGCAACTGGCGGCGCAGCGCCGCAGCCAGGTGGGCACCGGAGACCGGGCCCAGAAGATCCGGACCTACAACTTCCCGCAGGGCCGAGTCACCGACCATCGCGTCGGGCTCACCTCGCACCGCATCGAGGCGATCCTTCAAGGCGATCTGGACGAGTTCACCGAGGCGCTCCGGGCGCAGGAACGCGCGGACCAGCTCGCCGCAGCCTCCATCTGACGGCCGCGGCTTCGTTTCTCAGCAGCCTATCAAGCCCATGGAATCATGGACCATCGGCCGACTGCTGGAGACGGCGTCCACCTACCTCAAAGACAAAGGCTCGCCCTCGGCGCGTCTTGACGCCGAGTTGCTCTTGGCCGACACCCTGCATCTCGAGCGTATCGAGCTGTATACGCAGCACGAGCGTCCGCTGGCCCCGCAGGAGGTCGCCTCGTACCGGACTCTTGTAGCCCGGCGGGCGAACCGCGAGCCTGTTGCCTATATCCGGGGCCGCGCCTACTTCCGCCACATCTGCCTGGAGGTCCGTCCCGGCGTCCTCATCCCTCGGCCGGAGACCGAAGAGCTCGTCGACCTGGCACTCGCCACCCTGCGGCGCCGGCCCCCCTGGGGCGACCTGCCCCGGAACACGGCAGCCACGGGGAGCCCGGCTCGCCTGGAGATGCCCTTGGTCGCCGATGTGGGTACGGGGAGCGGAGCCATCGCGCTCAGTCTGGCGCAGGAGGCCGGGGTGCGAGTGCTGGCCATCGACGATAGCCCGGCCGCCCTGGAGGTAGCAGGTGCGAACGCCCGGTCGCTGGGACTGGAAGAGCGGGTGATACTGCGGCCGGGGGATCTCCTGACCGGTGTCCCTGAGTCCGTACTCCACATGGTCGTGAGCAATCCCCCCTACGTGCGTTCGGGCGACATCCCCTCTCTTGCTCCCGATGTGCGGTTGTTCGAGCCGATCGTCGCTCTCGACGGCGGCCCCGACGGTCTGGACTACTACCGGCGTCTGGTGCCAGACGCCGCGCGGGCCCTCAGACCCGGGGGGACGCTGCTGCTCGAGGTGGGAGAGGACCAGGCGGGCGCGGTCTCCGAGCTGGCCCTGGCGGCCGGGTTCGTTCTCGTCTCGGCGCACAAGGACCTATCGCGCAAGGACCGGATAGTGGAGGCTTCCCTTCCGGGGGCGCTGGTGCAGGCTGCCGAGGATCTGGGCGAGGCGGAGACACGGGCGTTGCGAACGGCCCTCGAAGTCGGGGCCGTCATCGGAGTGCCCACGGACACCGTGTACGGCGTCGCCGCGCGCTGGGATCTGGCCGCGGGTATCCGCCGCCTCTTCGCGGCGAAGCAAAGGTCGCCGGAGCAGCCGGTGGCGGTCCTCTTCTCGTCGATAGACAGCATCAGGGCGGCCCTCCCCGACCTCGACGCTGCGGCACAGCGGGTGCTCACCGCGCTGCTGCCGGGCCCCTACACCTTCGTGGTATCTACGTCGGTGTCTCGACCCGACCACGTCGGGACCCTCGATTCGCTCGGGGTGAGGATCCCCGATCATCCCGATCTGCTTCGCCTGCTCGCCGCGGTCGACATGCCGCTTGCGGCGACCAGCGCCAATCTCACCGGCCTTCCCGACGCCTCAGTCGCCGAAGACGTGGACCCCGCGGTGCTGGCTCACTGCTCCCTCGCGATCGTTCCGGCGCCGGGGTCCGGGCGAGTCGCGGGCATAGCCTCCACCGTCGTCGATCTGCGTCCGCTGGCCGACGGCGGGGTACCCACGGTCCTGCGGGAGGGCGCGGTTTCCCGCGATGAAGTGATGGCGCGCATCCACGACTGCTCCTGATTCGCCTCTGGTATTCTTGGCTCTGTTCTTCTGGAGGAGGAGGCCGACCCCATTGATTGAGACCCACCGTCCGCTCAGCTATGCCGACCTGTCGCTCGAGCAGGTCGATCCTGTGATGGACCGCCTGATAGGCCGCGAGCTCGCTCGCCAGCAACACAACATCGAGCTGATCGCCTCCGAGAACTTCACGCCGGTCCCGGTGCTGCAGGCGATGGGGAGCGTTCTCACCAACAAGTACGCCGAAGGCTACCCGTGCAATCGCTACTACGGCGGCTGCGAGATCGTGGACGAGATCGAAGCGCTGGCCATCGCGCGGGCAAAGGATCTCTTCGGCGCCGAGCACGCGAACGTGCAGCCTCATTCGGGTTCCACCGCCAACCAGGCCATCTACTGGACCGCGCTCGAGCCGGGCGATCCCGTCTTAGCGATGAGCCTGGCTCACGGCGGCCATCTCACGCACGGCCACTCCATCAACTTCTCCGGCCGTGGGTACACCTTCTTCCACTATGGGGTGGACCGGCAGACCGGCCGCATCGACATGGACCAGGTGCGATCCCAGGCCCTCAAGCACCGGCCCAAACTCATCGTCGTCGGGGCGAGCGCATATCCCCGGACCATCGACTTCGGAGCCTTCCGGGCTATCGCCGACGAGGTGGGCGCCGAGGTGATGGCCGATATCGCGCACATTGCCGGGCTGGTCGCGGCCGGCGCGCACCCGTCACCGTTCCCGTTCTGCGAGTGGGTCACCACCACCACGCACAAGACGCTGGCCGGCCCGCGCGGCGGAGCCTGCTTCTGCCGGGCCGTGGATGCGGCCCGGTTGGACAAGGCCGTCTTCCCCGGTCTGCAGGGAGGCCCGCTCGAGCACGTCATCGCGGGCAAGGCCGTGTGTTTCTTGCTCGCGGCCACCGACGAGTTCAAAGCCAAGCAGCGGCTGACGGTGGAGAACGCCAGGGTACTGGCGAACGCTCTCCTGGCCGGCGGGCTCAGGCTGGTCTCGGGTGGTACCGACAACCACCTCCTGCTTGTCGATTTCTCGGGGACGGAGATGACCGGCAAGCGGGCGCAGGAGTTGCTCGACCGGGTGGGAATCACGGCGAACAAGAACAGCGTGCCCTACGACGAGCGGCCGCCGGCGATCACTTCGGGCGTGCGGCTGGGCACTCCCGCCATGACCACGCGCGGGTTCGGCCCGGCGGAGATGAGCGAAGTCGCCGCGATCATCGTCGACACGCTCACCGGCGGGCAGACCGAGGAAGATCTGGACCGCCTGCTGGCCCGGGGCCGGGCGCTCACCGCGGCTTTCCCGCTCTACCGCACGTTGGGGGTCTGATGGCCGCCGCGGGCGAACCCGGCGGCTGCCCTGCACGTCCCGCCTGGGAAGACTATTTTATGGAGATCGCGCGGGTGGTCTCCACCCGCGCGAGTTGCCTGCGCCGGCAAGTGGGCGCGGTGGTGGTCAAGAACCGGCAGATCCTGGCCACCGGATACAACGGTGTGCCCCGGGGAATAGGACACTGCGACGAACGGGGATGCCTTCGTGATCAGCTGGGCATCCCCTCAGGCGAACGCCACGAGCTCTGCCGGGGGCTGCACGCCGAACAGAACGCCATCATCCAGGCTGCCTATCATGGGGTCGCCATCAACGGGGCCGAGATCTACAGCACCCTGCAGCCCTGCGTCAACTGCGCCAAGACTCTGATAAACGCGGGGATAGTCGCCGTGTATTTCTGCGGTGTGTACCCCGACTCGCTCGCCATGGAACTGTTCGAAGAGGCAGGAACGCACCTGCACCGGATGGGCTGAGCCCTGTTCACGGCTGCGATTTTGGGCGCGCTCAACAGTCCATATGTTATTAGCTTACTAATCTCAGCCTGCGTAATTGAAATACCATTTGCCGTGGTCTATAGTGGCGAGGTCTCGGAGGCCGCCGCTATCATTTGCGCGCGTTCGTCGGGCGGACGAGGCGGGAACAACAGGGGTAATCGAGGGATGTCGGATCGGGGGCGGTTCTGGCGCTGACGGTGATATCGGTGGTCGTGGGGCTCGCGCTTGCGGTCGCATACCATCTCTTCGCAGCTCGGGTGCAGCACTGGGCCCGTAGGCGCAACACCGTGGCGGGCCCCGCCGCCGTACTTCTGGGCTTCTTCGGCCGGCTCGCCATGTTCACCCTTGTCTTGCTCGTCATCGGCCTGTGGACTCCACTCAACATCATTGCGGTCTGCCTCGCCTTCGTCGTGCTGTTCACGATCCTGAACTTCTGGTCGGTCTACAGCCTCATGTCCAATCGCCGGAACGTCCCGCCGTCGGCGGGCACCACCGGTCTCTAGACAAGGAAGGAGCACGTTGCTGGCGGAAGAGAACAAGATCGTCGAAGCCCTGAGCGAGATGAACAACCAAGTGATCGTCTCGATCCCCAAGATCGGGCCGTTCGATCTCTCTATCACCAACACCGTGATCTACCTGTGGGTGTCGGCCGTGGTGGTGTTCTTCTTCTTCTTCATTGTCGCCAAGCGGATGAAGAAGGAGCCCGACGGGCTACAGACTTGGGCGGAGATCCTTCTCAACTTTGCGACGGGGCACCTCACCGGACAAATAGGGGAGAAAGGCAAGAAGTACTACTACCTCATCCTCACTTTCTTCTGCTTCATCATGGTGACGAACCTCATCGGCCTTATTCCCAAACCGATCGCCCTCAAGCCCACTACGCCCACGGCGAACATCAACGTTACCTTCGGGCTCGCTCTCGTGGTCTTCTTTGTCACCCAGTACCAGGGGTTTCACCGCCACGGGGCCCGCAAGTATATGGGGTCCTGGCTTGCGCCACCCGGCGTGCCCAAAGCCATGAAGCCCGCGCTCAGCGCCATCTTCTTCGTCGTCCACTTCATGGGTGAGTTCTTCAAGCCGCTCTCGCTGGCAGTCCGGCTCTTCGGCAATACGGTCGCGGGTCACCTGATCATCCTGGTGATGCTGGGCCTCATGCTGCAGTACGCAAGCGCCATCGTCATCATCCCGGCGGGGTTGTTCGTGGTCATCATGCTGCTCTTCGAGGTGTTCGTCGCCTTCATCCAGGCTTATATCTTCTCCATTCTGTCTGTTGTGTACATCGAATCGGCAATCTACGCTGGCCACTAACGCAATCGCGACTCAAGGAGGACAGGACAATGGACGCTGACACCGCCGCACGACTCGCCGCTGGCATCGGCATGGGGCTGGCTACAATAGGCCCAGGCATCGGCATCGGCTTGTTGACCGGCCGCACCTCGGAGGCCATCGCCCGGCAGCCGGAGGCCGCCGGCGAGATCCGGACCGCCTTCATCATCGGTCTGGCTCTGGCCGAGGCGCTGGCGCTCTACGCGTTCGTCATCGCCATCATCTTGATCTTTGTGGCCTAGGACGGCTGACGCCGCCAGG
Source organism: uncultured Actinomycetota bacterium (assembly GCA_963843455.1). Classification (GTDB taxonomy): domain Bacteria; phylum Actinomycetota; class Thermoleophilia; order RBG-16-64-13; family RBG-16-64-13; genus CAIQPS01. The sequence goes on along the minus strand of CAWJKE010000016.1, from coordinate 345,344 downwards.
TAGACGCATGAAGATTTTCGAGATAGACCCGGGTCTGTTCGTCTGGTCGGTCATCACCTTCCTGCTTCTTGTGGGGCTGCTGTACAAGTTCGCCTTCAACCCGCTCATGCGGATGCAGCAAGCGCGGCAGGCCGAGATCCATCAGTCGATCGTCGACGCCGAGAACCTGCGTGACGAGGCCCAGCAGTTGCTCACCGACTACAAGGCGCAACTGGCTGAGGCGCGCCACGAAGCCGACGCTATCGTCGATCGGGCACGCAAGGCGGGTGAGTCCAGTAAGGCCGAAGTCCTCGAGGAAGCTCGGGTGCAGTCCGAGGCCACTCTCACAAGAGCGCGCCAGCAGATAGAGCGTGATACCAACCAGGCGCTTCAGAAGATCCGCGAGGAGGCGGCCGATCTGGCCATCGCCGCCACGGCCAAGGTGGCCCGCACGAGCCTGTCCGAGGCGGATCAGCTCCGCCTTATCCAGCAGGCCATCGACGAGATCGACCTCAGCAAGATCAGCGAGAACTAGAAGACGATCGTGAGCGAAGGCAAGATCGCACGAGTGTATGCGACCGCGCTGTACGAAGCAGCGGGGGAAGAAGGCCGCCTGGAAGAGGTGCGGCGCGACCTCGGCGAGTTTGTCGGGGCCACCGAAGCGTCCGCGGAGCTTCGCCGGCTGCTGGTGACCGAGGAGATCTCCGACGCGAAGAAGAAGGAGGTCCTGCTCGAGCTCACCGACGGCGGTGACGAGCTGGTGCGGAACCTACTGCGCATCCTGGTCGATAAGAGCCGCGAGAGCGAGGTTGCCGGCATATACCGGGCCTTCGTGGAACTGGTCGAGCGGGCGCAGGGGCTGGTGCACGTCGAGGTGGTCAGCGCGGTGCCGCTCGTCCCCGCGGTTGTGGAGCAGCTGCGGGCCAAGATAGCGTCCTCGCTCGGTAAGACGGTCGAGCTGACGTTGAGCATCGACAAGGAGATCCTGGGAGGGCTCCGGCTGAGGATCGGCGACCGAGTCGCCGATGCGACCGTACGGCACCAGCTGGAGCGGCTCCGTGAATCGTTGATCAGCCCTGTGACTAGTTTGGAGGGTTCAGTTGAAGCTGCGTCCTGAGGAGATCACAAGCGTCCTTAAGTCCCGCATCCAGCGCTACGAGCCTGGTGTCGAGATCCAGGAAGTGGGCACGGTCGTGCAGGTGGGCGACGGCGTGGCCAGGATCCAGGGCCTGGAGAATGCGGTCGCCTCCGAGATGCTCGAGCTCCCCCACAACGTCATGGGACTCGTGCTCAACCTCGAGGAAGACAGCATCGGCGCGGTCCTGGTCGGGGAGGACACCCTCATCAAGGAGGGCGACCAGGTCAAGCGGACAGGTAAAGTCATCCAGGTTCCGGTCGGTGAGGCTCTCATCGGGCGCGTGGTAAACCCGTTGGGAGTGCCCCTCGACGACAAGGGGCCGGTGGAGACCACCGAATATCGCCCGGTCGAGTTCAAGGCCCCGGGAGTCATCCGGCGACAGCCGGTCAAGGAGCCCCTGCAGACGGGCATCAAAGCCATCGACTCGATGATCCCGATCGGCCGGGGCCAGCGGGAATTGATCATCGGCGACCGGGGGACGGGCAAGACCGCCATCGCGCTCGACACCATCATCAGCCAAAAGGGCCAGGACGTCATCTGTATCTACGTGGCCATCGGGCAGAAGGCTTCGACGGTGGCCGGCTTGGTGAACAAGCTGGAGCAGTACGGCGCGATGGATTACACCATCATCGTCATGGCGTCGGCGTCCACCTCCGCTCCCATGCGCTACATCGCCCCCTACGCGGGCGCGGCCATGGGCGAGTACTTCACGTACGCGGGACGGCACGCGCTCTGCATCTATGACGACCTGACCAAGCATGCCGACTCGTATCGGCAGATGTCTCTACTGCTGCGCCGTCCCCCGGGCCGCGAGGCCTTCCCGGGCGACATCTTCTACCTGCACAGCCGCCTGCTGGAGCGGGCGTGCAAGCTCAGCGACAAGGAAGGCGGCGGTTCGCTCACCGCCCTGCCCATAATCGAGACGCAGGCAGGGGACGTCTCGGCGTACATCCCCACCAACGTCATCTCCATAACCGACGGCCAGATCTTCCTGGAGAGCGAGCTCTTCTATTCCGGGATCCGTCCGGCCATCAACGTGGGTATCTCGGTATCGAGGGTGGGCGGCAACGCGCAGATCAGGGCCATGAAGAAGGTAGCGGGCTCGCTCCGCCTCGACCTGTCGCAGTTCCGGGAACTGGAGGCGTTCGCCAAGTTCGGGTCGGAGCTCGATCAGGAGACCCAGCATGCTCTGGCGCGAGGCGAGCGCCTGGTGGCATCGCTCAATCAGCCGCAGTTCGTCCCCTGGCCTGTCCAGGACCAGGTGATGGTCATCTTCTCGGCTACCCAGGGGTATGCCGATGACATCCCGGTGGCCGACATCTCCCGGTTCAACGGCGAGCTGCGAAACTACCTGAACCAGCAGTATCCCGAGATCGGCGCGGACATCGTCTCCACGAAGGACCTGGGCGCCGGCACCGAAGCCAAACTGCGGTCGGCGATCGTGGGCTTCAAAGACTCCTGGACCGGCGACAGGGTCGAACGCTAGGACACATGGCTTCACAGCGAGACATACGCCGCCGGATCGCTTCCGTCCAGAACACGCGGAAGATCACCAAGGCCATGGAGATGGTGGCCGCGGCGCGCCTGCGGCGCGCCCAGCAACGCATCGAGGCTACCCGGCCCTACGCGCTCAACATGCTGGAGTTCATCGGGCAACTGGTGCGGTACATCCAGGTGGACCTCACCGACTATCCGCTACTGAAGGAGCATAAGGAAGTCAAGCGGGTGGCTGTCATCGCCCTCACCGCCGACCGGGGGCTCGCCGGCGCGTTCAACTCCAACATCATGCGGCGGGCGCTCGACCGGGTGAATACGTACGCCTCTGAGGGCATCGAGAGCGATCTTGTCATTCTCGGCCGCAAAGGCTTCACTACCGCCCGTTTCCAGGGATACAAGGTGGATAAGGCCTATCTCGACGTGACCGAGCAAAGCGCCTTTCTGGAGGCTCAGGCCATCGCCAACGGGGTCATCAGGCGCTACAGCGACGAATCGATCGACCGGGTGCATCTGGTCTACAACCGGTTCAAGAGCCCCATGGAACAGTTCGTCACCGATCAGGTCATCCTGCCTATCCAGGAGGAACTCACCAGTCTGTACACCCCGGCGGGCGCGGGCGAGCACATGGATTTCCTGTTTGAGCCTTCGCCCGAAGCCGTTCTGGCCGACCTTCTTCCCTCGTACATCGAGATCTCCATCTACCGGGCGATCTTGGAGGGCATGGCCAGCGAGCACGGCGCGCGTATGACCGCCATGCGTGCCGCATCCGACGCGGCCACCGAGATGATCGACGACCTGACCCTGGCGATGAACCGGGCGCGGCAGTATTCCATCACCCAGGAGATCCTGGAAGTGGTGGCCGGTGCCGACGCGCTGTCCGGATAGGACCTCGAAAAGGAAGGCACTAGGAAGCGATGAACAAAGGCAAGATCGTGGAGATCATCGGACCGGTGATCGACGTTGCGTTCCCGGATGAACTACCGGCCATCTACAACGCGCTGGAGATCGACGTCGAGACTCCGTCGGGTCGTATCCACCTCATTGCAGAGGTGCAGCAGCATCTGGGCGACAACAAGGTCCGCGCAGTGGGGATGGACTCCACCGACGGTCTCGCCCGAGGCGTCGAGGTGATCGACACCGGTCAGCCCATCTCCGTGCCCGTTGGCGCGTCGACGCTTGGCCGGCTGTTCAACCTGCTGGGTGAACCTATCGACGAGGGCGATCCTCTCCCCGCCGACGTGGAGCGCTGGCCCATCCACCGTCCCGCTCCTGCCTTTGAAGAACTGGAGCCGACCACCGAAGTCCTCGAGACGGGCATCAAGGTCATCGACCTGCTCGCCCCCTACGTGAAGGGCGGCAAGGTAGGTCTGTTCGGCGGCGCCGGCGTGGGCAAGACGGTGGTCATCCTCGAGCTCATCCACAGTATCGCCACCCATCACGGTGGCATCTCGGTGTTCGGCGGGGTAGGGGAGCGGACCCGCGAGGGCAACGACCTCTACCTGGAGATGAGCGAGTCCGGCGTCATCAACAAGACGGCCATGGTGTTCGGCCAGATGAACGAACCCCCCGGCGCCCGTCTCCGCGTGGGCCTGTCGGCCCTGACCATGGCCGAGTATTTTCGCGACATCATGGGGCAGGACGTTCTCCTCTTCATCGACAACATCTTCCGCTTTGTCCAGGCGGGATCCGAAGTGTCCGCCCTGCTCGGCAGGATGCCGTCGGCCGTGGGTTACCAGCCTACGCTGACGTCCGAGATGGGCGAACTCCAGGAGCGCATCACTTCCACAAGGCGGGGCTCGGTCACTTCGGTGCAGGCCATCTACGTGCCGGCCGACGACCTCACCGACCCGGCACCGGCGGCCAGCTTTGCTCACCTCGACGCCACCACGGTGCTCAGCCGGGCCATCTCCGAGATGGGCATCTATCCCGCCGTCGACCCGCTCGACTCCACCAGCCGGGCGCTTTCGCGCGACGTTGTGGGCGACGAGCACTACGAGACCGCCATCAAGGTCCAGGAGATCCTGCAGCGTTACCAGAACTTGCGCGACATCATCGCCATCCTTGGAATGGACGAGCTCTCCGACGAAGACAAGGTCACGGTCCGGCGCGCCCGCAAGATCCAGCAGTTCCTGTCGCAGCCTTTCTTCGTGGCCGAGCAGTTCACCGGGATGGCCGGTAGGTTCGTTCCCCTCAAAGAGACGGTCCGAAGCTTCAAGGAGATCATCGACGGCAAGCACGACGACCTGCCGGAACAGGCCTTCAAGTACCAAGGCAGCATCGACGACGTCGTGGCCGCGGCAAGGGCTTTGCATGCGGCCGTGGAAGAACCGGTGGCCGACACCGCCGCGCCGGCCGCGTCCGCGCCGGCCTCGGCCTAGGAGACGTCTCTCGTGGCTGACGGCGACAACGGTCACCTGCGCCTCGAACTGGTCGCGCCCCGCGGACCGGTGTTCGAAGGTGATGTCGACATGGTGGTCGTCCCGGGAGTGACCGGCGAGATAGGCATCCTTACCCGGCACGCGCCGCTGGTGGCTCAGTTGTCTATCGGGCAGATGCGCGCGCTGACCTCCGAGGGCCGATGGCTCACTTTCGCGGTGGCCGAGGGCTTTGTGAAGGTGCAGTTCAACAAAGTGATAGTCTTGGCCGACACGGCGGAGGAAGCAAGTAAGATCGACGTGGCACGGGCCGAGAAGTCGGAGGAGCGGGCGCTCCATCGACTGGAGATGCATCGTTCGGGTACAGTGCCCGAGGACGACCCCGTCGATCCGTATCGGGAGCAACTGGCATTAAAGCGAGCTCGCAACAGGCTCAAGATCGCACAAATGGCGTCATAACTCGAGCGCCGGTTCATGACCCCGGACCCTGATCAGCCGCGCCTTCTGGTCCGCGGCGGGCACCGCTTGGCCGGACAGGTGACGGTAGCGGGGGCGAAGAACTCGGCCCTCAAGCTCATGGCCGCCTCGCTGCTGGCCTCAGGCACGAGCATCCTGCACAACGTCCCCGACATCCAGGATGTGAGCACCATGCGCGAGGTGCTCGAGTATCTCGGCGCTGTGGTGCAGTTCGACGGGGGACGGATGACCATCGACACGAGGGCCGTGCAGTCCCACGTGGCGCCGTACGACCTGGTGCAGAAGATGCGAGCCTCCATCCAGATCATGGGACCGCTCGTGGCGAGGTTCGGACACGCGCGCGTGGCCATGCCCGGCGGCTGCAACCTCGGGCCGCGAAAGATCGACATCCATCTACGAGGGCTGGCCGACATGGGCGGGGTCGTCCGTGCGGACCACGGTTTCGTCGAAGTCACCGCTCCCCAACTGTATGCGGTGGACATGATCCTGGACTATCCCAGCGTCGGGGCTACCGAGAACCTGCTCATGGCGGCTGTCATGGCGGAGGGGACCACGACGCTCGAGAACGCTGCCCGGGAACCCGAGATAGTCGACCTGTGCAAGTTCCTCGTCAGCATGGGGGCCGACATCAGCGGGGCGGGGAGTCCGACCGTGCGCGTCAACGGGGTAGCGGAGATGTATCCGGCCGAGCACACCGTGCTCGGCGATCGCATCGAGGCCGGAACCTTCCTTATCATGGGCGCCGTCACGGGTGGTGACGTGGAAGTGACCGGGATAAGCCCCCACGTGCTCGATCTGTTTCTGTCCAAGCTGCGCGGCATCGGTGTACAGATCCAGGAGAACACGCGCAGCATCCGGGCGACCGGAGATCCCGAGCGCTACTCCGCGGTCGATGTGGCCACGTTGCCGTATCCCGGTTTCCCCACCGACCTGCAGGCGCAGATGATGGTCTTGCTGTCGATCGCGAAAGGCGTCTCCGTGCTTACGGAGAACGTCTTTGAGAACCGGTTCGGGTTTGTGGACGAGCTGATCCGCCTGGGGGCCGACATTCGGGTGGATGGCAACCATGCGGTCATCAGCGGCGGCCGAGCGCTGACCGGCGCCATCGTGCGGTGCCCCGATCTGCGTGCGGGAGCGGCGTTGGTGACGGCCGGGTTGCTCGCCGAGGGATGCACGGAACTGCGCGAAGTGCAGCACATCGATCGCGGATACGAGCAGCTTGAAGAGAAACTCAAGGCCTTGGGGGCCGACGTGGAGAGGGTGACCGCTTCCGGGACCGGCGTTTGCTAACGTCGAGCAGCGGGGTAGGTTCACGGTAGAATCTCCGCTTCGTCCTCGAGCGGCAAGAGGTCAGGGTAGTTGAACAAGGAACGCTACACGCTGTACGAGGCAGACGGGTCGCTCAAACGACGGTGGAAACGGATCATCCTCTGGTCCGCCGTCGCCCTCGTGGTGCTCGTCCTTGCCGCCGTGGGTGGCTCGTATCTCTGGTTCCGAGCGGAGGTCTCGTCCGCCAACGCGCGCGTGACTCCGGAGATCCGCGCCGCGCTCCAGGAGACGCCCTCCAGCACGCTCACGACCGAGGCGCCCCCTGCCACTTCCCGCGCGTCCACCACGTCCACAGAGTCGAGCGTGTCCAGCGCATCCAGCGAGACCACCCAGCCCGTGAAGGAACCTTCGCCCTCGGCGATGAACCTGCTGGTCATCGGCTCGGACAGGCGCGCGAACAACCCCTCGGCCGGCGGTCGCTCCGACACCCTCATGGTGGTCCACATCGATCCGGATCGGAACTACCTCTCGGTGCTGTCGCTCCCCCGGGACCTGCGCGTGAACGTGCCGGGGCATGGCATGGCGAAGCTGAACACCGCCTTCGCCTATGGCGGGCCGGCCCTCGCCATCCGGACCATCAAGCAGACGACCGGCATCAACATCAACCACTACCTGGAGGTCGGCTTCGACTCCTTCTCCGGCATCGTGGACTCCCTGGGCGGGGTCTACTTGGATGTCGACCAGCGCTACTTCAGCGATGGGCGTCTGTATGAGGCCATAAACCTCTACCCCGGGTATCAGTTGCTCGATGGGGCGGACGCTCTCGATTACGTCCGCTTCCGCCACGACCGCAACGCGGACTTCGGACGCATGGAGCGGCAGCAACGCTTTATGACGGCGGTGCGCGAGCAGGCCATGGGCTGGAACCTCCCGTTCAAGCTGCCGGGCCTCATCTCCAGCCTTTTCAGCAACGTCACGACCGATCTGGGTGCCAATGACATCCTGAGGCTCGCGTCGTGGGGGATCCGTCTGAGTGGCGACAATATCCGGACCATTACTCTCAGGGGGACAACCCCGACCATCAACGGGCAATCCTTCGTCGTGGTGAGCAACACGCAACTGGCGAAGGCCGTCGCTCAACTGCTGGACTCCTCGTCGCCCTGGTCGCCGAGTGAGGGCGCGACCGCCACGTCGTCCACCGCGACCACCAAACCGGCGGGCACCACCACCGCCGCTGCCGCCGCTACGCCTGGAACCATCCCCGACGCGAAGATCTGGAAGCAGACGGCGGCTGGAGTGCCTTTCGCGGTGCAGGCCCCCTCCTATCTGCCGTCTGGATACTCTTGGACGAGCAAGATGCCCGCCAAACAGCCGACCTACGACATCAAGGTGGGCGGCGGGACCAAGCCGGCGTTCAGGATGCTGTACGCGCTCGATAGCAATGGGGCTCAGGTCATGGGGATAACCGAGACATCCTGGCTGAATCCCCCGGCGGCGAGCAAGGGACTCGAAGTGACCCACGACGGCACTGTCTTTACCGTGGTGCGCAACGCCCAGAACGTGGAGCGGGTGTGGTGGAAGGCAGACGGAGTGCTCTACTGGGTATCCAACACACTTTCGCACATGCTCAGCCAGGACGAGATGCTCAAGATCGCCGAATCGATGATCTCCATCCCCGCTCGATGAAGGTACTGGCCGGGCCCCGGCTGGACATCGCCAACGATGCACTCGCCGGCCAGATCTGCCGGCGGCTTGCCGGCAAAGGAGGGGCGGTACTCTCCCTCGCTGCCCTTGGACTCCGGAATCCCTACCGGCCGGTGACCGCCGCCGAGGTCGAAGCGCTTCGCGGCGCGCTCCGCGGTGAGCGAGGAGTGGTGGGCTATGTGTGCCGGGGCGTGCCGTCGCCGGGAAGAGAGGCGGGGTGTATCGCAGTCGCCGATCACGTCAACCTCACCTGGCGGTCGCCTCTGGCGGGGCCCAACGACGAGCAGGTGGGCCCCCGCTTTCCGGGCATGGCTGGTGTGTATGCGCCCGAAGCCGCCTTGGCCCTGGGTGCCGCGCAGGACGGTATGATAGTAGACCCCGGCGTGGTCGCCGGGGTGGCCGACGACGGTGCGTTGAGCGAGTACGAGATCGAGATGGTCGCGCGTCTTGGCTGGCCGGCGGTGAGTTCCGAGTTGGTGGCCCCGGTCATCGTCGCAGCCCATATGGGTCTGCGGGTGGCGGCTGTGGTCGTGACAGTCTAGTGGTTGGGACGCTTCAACAGGAGGAGACAAGTTGTGGTCGCATATGATGTGAAAGACGCGGGCCTTGCGCCGGCCGGCGTGCTGCGGATCGAGTGGGCCGAGAAGGAGATGCCGGTGCTGGCCCTCATCCGCGAACGGTTCGCGAAGGAGAAGCCGCTCGCGGGCGTACGCATCGGGGCGTGCCTGCATGTGACGAGCGAGACCGCCAGCCTCATGCGGACGCTGGCCGCCGGCGGAGCCGAGCTGGCGCTGTGCGCCTCGAACCCGCTGTCCACTCAGGATGATGTGGCTGCTGCGCTTGCGATCGAGTACGGCATCTCCACCTTCGCTCTCAAGGGCGAGGACCGCGATACCTACTATCGCCACATCCAGAGCGTCATCGACTTCCACCCGCAGATAACCATGGACGACGGGGCCGACGTGGTGGGACTGTTGCACACCGAGCGCACGGACGCGGCGGCGGGCGTCATAGGCGGCACCGAGGAGACGACCACGGGTGTCATCCGGCTGAAGTCAATGGAGGAGGAGGGCGTCCTCCGCTATCCCATCGTGGCCGTCAACGAGGCCATGACCAAGCACATGTTCGACAACCGCTACGGCACCGGGCAGTCGACGCTTGACGGCGTCATCCGGGCGACCAACCGCATGATCGCCGGCAAGATAGTCGTCATCGCCGGGTATGGCTGGTGCGGACGGGGCGTGGCCATGCGGGCCAAGGGACACGGCGCCGATGTGGTGGTGCTCGAGGTCGACCCGCTGCGCGCGCTCGAGGCCCTCATGGACGGGTACCGGGTCATGCCGATGGCCGCGGCTGCGCCCATCGGCGACATCTTTATCACCGCCACCGGCGACATCCACGTGATCCGCAAGGAGCACTTCGAGGTCATGAAAGACGGGGCGATCGTCGCCAACACCGGGCACTTCAACGTGGAGATCGACATCCCCGCACTCGAAGCGCTCTCTGTGAGCCGCCGCCGGGTGCGGGAGTTCGTGGAAGAATTCGCCCTCGCAAGCGGCAGGAACGTCTACTTGTTGGGAGACGGCCGGCTCATCAACCTTGCCGCCGCCGAGGGCCATCCCTCGAGCGTCATGGACATGAGCTTCGCCAACCAGGCTCTGGCCGCGGAGTACATGGTCAAGAACGCCGCGACCCTCCAGAAGAAGGTGTACGACGTGCCGGCCGACATCGATGCGGAGATAGCCCGTCTGAAACTGGCGTCGCTGGGCACCGGTATCGACGTGCTCACTCCCGAGCAGGTGGAGTACCTGGCCAGTTGGAACATGGGGACGTAGGGATGGCGTCGAGCGACCGCGCCGCGGGGAACCCCGGCGCGGCCGGCGACGGCCCCGCGCGGGGAGTGGGCCCGGCTGGAGTCGACAACATCCGGCCGGTCGTCTGGCGAGACGGCGGGGTGGTGTTGATCGATCAGCGCCGGCTGCCGCTCGAGGAGGTCTACGTCACCTGCACTGCTTGGCAGCAGGTGGCGGCCGCCATCTGCGACATGACGGTCCGGGGCGCGCCGGCTCTGGGAGTGACCGCGGGCATGGGCATGGCCCTCGCCGCCCGCACGGCGCTCGCCGAAGCCGGCCCCGATGCGGCTCGTTTCCGCGCCGCGGTCCAGGCTGCATCCAAAGGCTTATTCGAGACCCGGCCCACCGCGTATAACCTTCCCTGGGCGCTCAAGGAGATGGAGCGCATCTGGATCCGCGACGACCTTTCGCCGGCCGAGATAGCCACGGCCATCGAGCGGCGGGCCGTACAGATCTACGAGGACGACCTGGCTTCGTGCCGGGCCATAGGCGAGTACGGGGCGGACCTCATCACAGGGGAGCAGCCGGTGGTCTTGACACACTGCAACGCGGGGGCTCTGGCGACAGCTGGATATGGGACGGCGCTGGGCGTCATCCGGTCCGCCTATGCCCGCAACCCTCGGCTGCGTGTGTTCGCCGACGAGACCCGGCCGCTGCTGCAGGGTGCCCGGCTCACCGCGTGGGAGCTGGTCCGCGAGGGTATACCGGTAGACCTGATCACCGATAGCATGGCGGGCTACTTCATGCGCCAAGGCCTTATCACCCATGTTGTTGTGGGTGCCGACCGAATCACCGCCAACGGGGACGTGGCCAACAAGATCGGCACGTATACGGTGTCGGTCCTGGCCAGGGAGCACGGGGTCCCGTTCTACGTCGCGGCGCCGTTCTCCACGGTGGACAGGCAGTTGCCCGACGGGAGCGCCATCCCCATCGAGGAGCGGGACGAGGCGGAGGTTACGGGCTTCGGCGGCGTCCGCTGGGCTCCCCTGGGCGTCAAGGTGCGCAACCCTGCCTTCGACGTCACGCCGGCCGCCAACGTCACGGCCATCATCACCGACCGAGGGGTGGCAAGGCCGCCCTACGACGGCAGCCTGGAGGTGCTCGCATGAGGGTCATGGTCATGGCTGCCGGCAAGGGCACCCGGCTCCGGCCGGTGACCGACCTTCTGCCCAAGCCCATGGCTCCGGTCGCCAACCGGCCGGTGCTTCATCACATCCTGCGCCTACTCGAGCGCCACGGCTTTGGCGAAGTGGTCCTCAACCTCCACCACATGCCCGACACCATCACCGGTCACTTCGGTGACGGCGCAGCCGTGGGCCTGGACATCCGCTACTCGTTCGAGCCCGAACTCCTCGGCACGGCCGGCGGGGTCAAGAAGAACGAGGAGTTTCTCGGCACCGGTACCTTCCTCGTCATGAGCGGCGACGCGCTTACCGACATCGACCTGACCGGATTGGTCGCAGCCCACCGCCGGACCGGTTCTATCGCCACCATCGCAGTCAAAGAGGTGGCCGACCCGAGCCTTTTTGGGGTGGTCGTCACAGACGAAGACGAGCGGGTAGTGGGCTTCCAGGAGAAGCCCAGCCGTGAGGAAGCCCGCTCGCACCTCTGCAACTGCGGTATCTACGTGTTCGAGCCCGAGGTCCTCTCGATGATCCCCGCCGGACAGTTCGACGATTTCGGCAGCCGGCTCTTCCCCGATCTTCTCAAGCAGCACGTAGCATTCCACTGCCACACTTTCGGGGGCTATTGGAGCGATGTGGGCAATCTGGCGGAGTTCTTCCGGGGGAACGCGGACGCGCTCACGGGCAAGGTGGCGGTCGAACTGCCGGGCGAGCAGGTGCGCCCGGGTGTCTGGGTCGACCAGGCCGTCTCCATTGCGCCCTCGGTGCGTATCGAGCCGCCCGTCGTCATCGGCCGAGGATGCTCCATCGGCGAAGACGTGGTCATCGAGGGCCCGACCGTACTCGGCGATCGCACTGTCGTAGGCCGCGCGGCCCACATAGTCCGGGCGGTCGTGCTCTCGGACTCGCAGGTGACCGTCGGGTCGGTCATCGTCGAGGGGATAGTGGGTCAGAAGCCGGGCTACAGGCATGAGCGTTGAGGCGGGCATACCTGCAGTAGCGGGCAGCCGGCCGGCTGGCGGCGCCCCGAGCGGCGGTCTGAGAGGTCTGGCCCGCTGGTGGCGCGATTCGGTGGCCGAGCCTGTCATCTCGGTGCTGTTCCCCCCACGCTGCGTGGGCTGCGGTGATTTTGAGTCCCACCTGTGCGCCGGTTGCGCGGCCTCCCTCGTCCCGATCGGAAGCGACTGCTGTCCCCGGTGCGGTGAGCCCGGGCCCCGGCCTCTCGTGGCGCAGCGCTGCTCGCACTGCATGGGGGTGAACTTGACCTACGCGGGAGCGCGAAGCGCCTTTCTGCACACCGGCGTCGCCAAGCGGATGGTGGTGGAGTTCAAATCGGGCGGACAGCCGGTGCTGGCACCGCTGATGGCCGGGCTGGCCGAGCCCGCCTTCCGGGAGCTCGTCGCGATAGCCGCCGCGCCCGCGGGCGGACGCGTCGCCGTCACCTGGGTGCCGTCTCATCCGGCCTCTCAAAGGGAGCGAGGGTACAACCAGGCGGAACTCCTCGCTCGGGCCCTGGCCGGCGGCCTCTCGGGTCTGCCCGCCATCGGGCTGACGCGCAAGCCGGTGCGGACTCGACATCAAAAGGCGTTGGGGCGGGCGGGCCGGCAGAGCAACCTGCGGGGAGCGTTCGTGATCGACGAGAAGGCCCTGCGTTCGCTGCCTTTTCGCCCGGCAGCGCTTGTACTGGTCGACGACGTCTTCACGACCGGCGCCACCGCCCAGGAGGTGTCCTCCGTGCTGCACCTGGGTGTGGGAGCGCCGGTCCACGTGTTCACGTTCTCCCGGGCCGCCTCGGGCGCAAGCGAGGGGCACGACTAACGGAGGCCCTACACTGAGCGGGCTATAATGACTCGTGCGACCCCATCTACGACGAATCAAGGAGCAGGACCGGCGTGAACCTCACGGTCAAAGGCAGGAATCTCGTACTCACCGAGGCGATCAGCGCCTACGCCGCCGAGAAGATCGGAAGGCTGGGCAAGTACCTGGCCGACGGGTCCCGTTGTGAGGTGGAGATCTGGACGGAGAAGAATCCGAGCATCGCCGACAATCAGGTGGTGGAAGCGACCATCTTCACGAAGGGCCCGGTCATCCGGGCGCGGGAGGCGTCGCCCGATATCCGTGCCTCCATCGATCTGGTGTTCGAGAAGTTGGAACGGCAGGTGAAGAAGTACCGCGGCAAGCTGGTGTCGCACCACGGACCGGCCAAGGAGACCTTCGCAGCCGAGGGCTTCGCTATGCCCGGCGAGGCGGAGGTAGTCGAGGAAGGGCCTCAGCCGCCGCGAATAGTCAAGACCAAGCAATTCATGGTCAAGCCCATGACGCCCGAGGAAGCGGCGCTGCAGTTGGAGCTGGTCGGGCACGACTTCTTCGTGTTCACGAACTCCGAGACGAACGAGACCGCAGTGGTGTATCGCCGCAGGGACGGCAACTACGGACTCATAGAGGCGCAGACCTGACATCGGCGTTCTCTCCACCGCCCGGCTCCGTGGCCGAGGCGGCCTCTGTCTCGGCTGCCGAACGCAGTAGGCGGGGTATTTCATGATCAAAGTCGTTGACAAGATGCTTCGCTTCGGCGAGGGGAAGAAGCTCAGGCTGCTGGAAGAAGCGGTGGCGAAGGTCGCGGCTCTCGAACCGCAGATAGCCCCCCTCTCCGACGCCGCGCTTCGAGGTAAGACTGGGGAGTTCAGAGAACGGCTCGCCCGTGGGGAGACGCTCGACGACCTCATGCCCGAAGCGTTCGCAGTAGCCCGCGAGGCCGCGAAGCGCACCACGGGTATGCGACCGTTCGACGTGCAGGTGATGGGCGCCGTCGTGCTGCATCAGGGCTCCATCGCCGAGATGAAGACCGGCGAAGGCAAGACCCTGGCGGCCACGATGCCTGTGTATCTCAACGCCCTGGCTGGTCGGGGCGTCCATCTGGTGACGGTGAACGACTACCTGGCCGGGCGCGATGCCGCCTGGATGGGTCCGGTGTATGAGTTCCTCGGGCTGTCCGTCGCGGCCCTGCAGAACAGTATGGAGCCCCCAGAGCGTCGCGAAGCCTATCTGGCCGACGTCACCTACGGCACCAACACCGAGTTCGGCTTCGACTATCTGCGAGACAACATGGTCCTGCGCAGCGATCAGCAGGTGCAGCGCGGCCACTATTACTGCATCGTCGACGAGGTGGACTCCATCCTCATCGACGAGGCGCGCACCCCGCTCATCATCTCCGGCCCCGGCGAACGCGCGGCCAAGACCTACTACGACTTCGCCCGTATGGCTCGGCGCCTCAAGGAGGGCGAGGACGCCGACTACGAGCTAGATGAGAAGAAGCGCACCGTGGCCATCACCGAGGAGGGGCTGGCGCGCGTGGAGCGCGAGCTCGGCATCGACAACATCTACGAAGATCTGTCGGGCCAACTCGTCAACCACCTCATGCAGGCCCTCAAGGCTTCCGCCCTCTTCAAGCGGGACGTGGACTATCTGGTGCAGGACGGCGAGGTCAAGATCATCGACGAGTTCACCGGCCGCATACTCGAGGGACGGCGGTACTCCGAGGGGCTCCACCAGGCCATCGAGGCCAAGGAGGGCGTCAAGATCAAGGAGGAGAACCAGACCCTCGCCACGATCACCCTCCAGAACTATTTCCGCCTCTACGAGAAGATCGCCGGCATGACCGGTACGGCCGCCACTGAGGCCGACGAGTTCCGCGAGATCTACAAGATGGAAGTGGTGGTCATCCCCACCAACGAGCCCATGGTGCGCGACGACCGCAACGATCTCATCTACAAGACCGAGAAGGCCAAGTTCCAGGCGGCCGCGGAGCTCATCGCCGACTGCCACAAGCGAGGACAGCCTGTGCTGGTAGGCACAATCTCGGTAGAGAAGTCGGAGCGGCTTTCGGACATGCTGAAGCGGCGGGGCGTGCCCCATGAGGTCCTCAACGCCAAGCACCACGCCAAAGAAGCGGGCATCATCGAGCAGGCCGGGCAGCCGGGCGTGATCACCATCGCCACCAACATGGCCGGCCGCGGTACCGACATCAAACTCGGCGAAGGAGTGGTGGAGGCCGGTGGTCTGTTCGTCCTCGGCACCGAACGCCATGAGGCGCGGCGTGTAGACAACCAGCTTCGCGGCCGGTCCGGCCGCCAGGGCGATGCGGGCGTCAGCCAGTTCGTCATCTCCCTCGACGACGACCTGCTCCGCATCTTCGGCGGCGACCGCATCCACAAGCTGATGGACCGTCTCGGCTTGGACGACTCCGTGCCGATCGAACACGGCCTCATCTCTCGCTCGGTCGAAAGCGCGCAGAAGAAGGTGGAGGAGCAGAACTTCCAGATCCGCAAGCGCGTGCTCGAGTACGACGACGTCATGAACAAGCAGCGCGAGGTCATCTACGGGCAGCGCCAGCGCATCCTGAGCGGGGATGATCTGCGGGACGACGTCGTCGGCATCATAGAGCGCATACTGCGCGACCAGGTGGCCCTGTTCACGGGCACGTCGCGCTTCTCTGAGGAGTGGGACCTGGAGGAGCTGATCACCACGCTCCGCACCTTCTTCCCCACCACCCTGACACTCAAGAGTCTGGGAGATCCGACGGAGCTCGATGCCGAGACGCTCGCCGACATGGTCGTGGAAGACGCCATGAAGATCCATGCGGCCCGGGAGGAACGTTTCGGGACCGAGGCGATGAGCGAGATGGCCGACTGGGTCCTGTTGCGGACCATCGACTCCAAGTGGCGCGACCACCTCTACGAGATGGACTATCTGCGCGAGGGCATCGGGCTGCGGGCGCTCGCTCAGCGCGACCCGCTGGTGGAGTACAAGAACGAGGGCTTCAAGATGTTCCAGGAGATGATGGAGTCCATACAGAGCGACTTCGTCCGCTACCTGTACCACCTGGAGATCGTCAAAGAAGAGGAGTCCCAAGCTGCTCCGGCCCGGCAGCTTGCCTACTCGGGGGGCGGGGATAGCAGCCTGGCGCAGAACTTCGCCGGCGCCGCGGCCGCCGCTCGGCAGTCGGGGGTGGCCGACAGCTCCGCCGAGGCTTATGAGGCTGCGCAGGCGGCGACCAAGACGGTCGTGGCGCCGCGTAGTGTCAGCAAGGTGGGGCGTAACGATCCGTGCCCCTGCGGCAGCGGGAGGAAATACAAGAAATGCTGCGGCGCTTGACCGGCGAGCCCCGGGTGGGTTCCGTCGCTTGGCTGATGGTCCGTCACCCCTCCCGTGGGTTATAATCCCCCCGCATATGGCAGAGAAGACTGAGAGCAAGAACTCCTCCCTGGCCGAGCGTCGCGAGCTTCTGGTCGTCTACCGCGACAAGCTCCTGTGGGCAAGGGAGTATCTTTGACCCCGTTTCGTTGGGCCGCGACATTGCCTCGCTCGAAGAGCAGATGCGAGCTCCCGACTTCTGGGACGATCAGACCCACGCTCAGGAGCTGAGTACTCGTTACAGTCGCCTCCGCAGCCGCCTTGAGCACTATGACCGCCTCGCCTCCCAGGTAGACGAGCTGGAGTTGCTGCTCGACATGGCGGCCGAGGAGACCAACGGTGAGGCGGTGCCCGAAGAGTTGGCCGAAGATATCGAGCGGCTGTCGGGGGATGTGGGCCGCGATCTGGAGCACTTGGAGGAGCAGCGGCTGTTCACAGGGGAGTTCGACTGCGGGCGACGCCATCGTCAGCATCCATCCGGGCGCCGGTGGCACCGAAAGCCAGGACTGGGCCGAGATGCTCCTGCGCATGTATCTGCGCTGGGTCCAGAACCGGGGATTCAACGTAGAGCTGAACGAAGCCAGCGAAGGCGACGAGGCCGGCATCAAGAGCGTGACCTTCACCGTGCACGGGGAGAACGCCTACGGACTGCTGTCCACCGAGCGTGGTGTACATCGCCTCGTGCGCATCTCGCCCTTTGATTCGGCCAGCCGGCGTCACACGTCGTTCGCTTCGGTGGACGTCACCCCGCTCATCGAAGGCGATGTCGACCTGGAGATCGACGAGAAGGAACTGCGGGTGGAGACGTACCGCTCCTCGGGCGCCGGCGGGCAGCATGTCAACAAGACGGACTCGGCCGTGCGCATCACCCACGTCCCCACCAAGACAGTCGTTCAGTGCCAGAACGAGCGCTCGCAGATCCAGAACCGCGAGACCGCCATGCGGATGCTGCGCGGCAAGCTCCTGCTGCTCGAACACGAGAAGCGGGAACAAGAGATGGCCCGGGAGAAGGGCGAGCAGAAAGATATAGCCTGGGGCAGCCAGATCCGCTCGTACGTGCTGGCTCCCTACACACTGGTGAAAGACCATCGAACAAATTTCGAAAAAGGGAATGTAGAAGCGGTCCTCGACGGGGCCATCGATGAGTTCATCCGGGAGTACGTGTGGCAACGGTCTACCGGAAGGCTAGCGGGTCGGTGAGAAATGAAGTCTCGCCACGGGGTGCGCTCGGCGTGACCGGTGCCGAGCTCAAGACCGGGGCGGGGGCTGCGAGGCTGGAGGTATCCGCCGAGCCCCGAAGAATAGTTGTGGGGGCACCCCACAAGGAAGTCGCAGGTAGCATGTGATCAAGTTCGAAGACGTGACCAAGATATATCCTCCGAGCACCGTAGGGCTGGAAAAGGTCAGTCTCCACATCGAAAAGGGCGAGTTCGTCTTCCTGGTGGGGCCGTCCGGCTCGGGCAAATCAACGTTCATCCGTCTACTGATCAAAGAACTGGAGCCCGACAGAGGGCGGGTCAGCGTGGGTGGGCGGGACCTCTCGGCCCTGCGCCGGTGGAAGGTCCCCTATCTGAGGCGCAACATCGGGTGCGTGTTCCAGGACTTCAAGCTGCTCCCCAACAAGACCGCCTTCGAGAACGTCATGTACGCGCTGCTGGTGACCGGTAACGCCAACCACGATTCCAAGAAGAAGGCGAGCGAGATCCTCAACCTGGTGGGGCTCGGCAGCAAGGCGGACAGCCTACCCACTCAGTTGTCGGGCGGCGAACAGCAGCGCGTTTCCATCGCCCGCGCTTTCGTCAACCATCCGCCGCTGCTCATCGCCGACGAGCCTACCGGCAACCTCGACCCCGAGACATCCATGGGCATCATGCAGCTGCTCTATCGCATCAACAAGACGGGGACCACCGTCCTCATGGCCACGCACGACCGGGAGATGGTCGACCGCATGCGCCGGCGCGTGATCGCGCTGGAGGCGGGCAAAGTAGTGCGCGATCAGAAACGAGGCGGCTATGGGGAGGATTAGCTTTTTCCTCAAGGAGGCCTTCGGCTCTCTGCGCAGGAACTACTTCATGACCATCGCCGCCCTGGTGACGGTCTTCCTGTCCATCGTGGTGCTCGGCGGTGTCCTCGTGTTCGTTTACACGACTGACGCCCTGCTGAAGGAAGTCGAGCAGAAGGTCGAGATCACCGTCTATCTGAAGAACAACCCCGATCCCACAGAGAGCGAAGTCGGGGCGATGCAGACGGAAATCATGAGCTGGCCGGAGGTCAAGAGTTCGGTGTTCGTGAGCAAGCAGGACGCGCTCGAGCGCTTGAGGCAGGACTTCAAGGACAACCCGGAGATCCTGGATGGTCTCACGGGCAACCCGCTCCCAGCCTCGTTCGAGATCTCGCTCGTCGACCCCCAAGCGGTCGATAAGGTGGCGGCGCGGTTCAACGGCGAGTCCATCGTCGACGAGGTGCGCTATGGCAAGGAGATAGCCGACAAGCTCTTCAGCTTCACGTCGCAGGCCCGCAACTTCTTGCTGATCTTCATCGCGTTGCTGGGCATCGTGGCGGTGCTTCTCATCTCCAACACCATCCGGCTGTCGATATTCGCGCGCAAACGCGAGGTCGAGATCATGAAGCTGGTGGGAGCGACGAACTGGTTCATCCGCTGGCCGTTTGTTATCGAGGGGATCACCGTCGGGTTCTTCGGGGCCCTTGCGGCCGTGGTCGTGGTGCTGGTCCTCAATAGCTTCCTCATCGGGAAGGTCAGGGACAGTCTCACCTTCATGACCGTCCCGCTCGACGCGGTCCCGTACGTACTCGTGGCCGTCATCCTACTCGCCGTCGGAGTGGTGATCGGCGCGGCGGGCTCGGGTATCGGGCTGCGGCGGTTTCTCAAGATATAAGCTCGGTATAAACCGCCTCTGTTTGGTTGGTGAGTGCATTGACATGGCGTAGGGTATCCTTGCTCGCATGCGCAGAAGCCTGAAGATACCTCTGCTGGTCGTGGGCGGCCTTGTGGCCGCCATGCTCCTCATTTTGGGCGGTTTCCTTCTGGGCACGCGAGACGACCTCAGTTCGGCTCTGCGGGGGTTGTTTCCCGTGGTCGCCGGATCGTCGGCCTCTGCGGATGCCTACCAGTTGCAGCAAGAGGTGCTCGACAAGCTCGACTCTACTTATTACAAGCCTGTAGACGACGGTGCACTCCACGCGGACGCCGTCAATGGGATGGTCGCGGGGCTTGACGATCCGTACACGGTGTACTGGGATCCCACGCAGTATGCCGCCTTCAAGGAGAGCACCTCCGGGGCCTATACCGGTCTCGGGATGAGCGTCGAGATGGTGGACCATCTCGTCACCGTCGTTTCGACCTTCAAGGGCAGCCCGGCGGACAAAGCCGGCATCACGCACGGCGATATCATCACTGCGGTCGACGGCCAGTCGGTACACGGCATGACCCTCGAAGAGGTCGTGACGAAGATGAAGGGCGGAGCCGAAGGGACCAATGTCAATGTGACACTCCTGCGTCCTGCCGCTTCAACTACCACCACCACGACGACAGGTGAACCGGGCGGTCTGGGCGAAACGACCAGTACCACCACTAACACCACTGAGGTGGGCCCCGTCGATCTCTCGCGGCTGCCCTCCGGCGGCGAGACCAAGGAATACACGCTGACTCGAAGGAACATCGAGATACCGGTGACCGAGACCAAGATCGTGGAAGCCGGGGACAAGAAGGTGGCAGTCATCGGTTTCTACACGTTCTCCCAGGGCTCGGCTGCCGCTCTTCGTTCGGCTGTGAAGCAGGCCATCGAGGTGGAGCAGGTGGACGCGGTCGTCCTCGATCTTCGAGGTAATGGAGGCGGCCTGCTGAACGAAGGGGTGGACGTGGCCAGCATCTTCGTCCCCGAAGGCGACATCGTCAGCACCGAAGGGCTGCACTCGCCCAAGCAGGTTTATGGGGCCACCGGTGGAGCGTACCCGGATGTGCCTCTCTACGTGCTGACCGACCCTCATACCGCCAGTGCCTCGGAGATCGTCGCCGGTGCGCTTCAGGACTACAAGCGCGCCACTCTGGTGGGCGAGACGACGTTCGGCAAAGGCCTGGTGCAGAGCATCGAGCCGCTGTCGAACGGAGGTGCGCTCAAGGCGACCACCGCCGTGTACCTGACGCCCAAAGGTCGGGATATAAACAAGAAGGGCATCATCCCCGACGTGTTGGCGCCTGATGACCCGACCACGACCGGCGTGGACGAAACCCTGCAGGCCGTGCTCAAGCTCATATCGAGGGCTACTCCGACCTCCTCTACCACGACCTCGTCAACCACGACCTCCTCTACCGCGCCCGTTTCTACCACGGGCCCCTTCACGCCTCGCTGACCTCTCCCGGCATGTCCGGCTTTCACCCCCGCTTCTTCGCTCCCGGCAGCGCTGGCGGTGCGCCGCCTGGGACCGGTAGTCTGCTGATCTTGGACGCCGAGGATTCACATCACGCTCTTCGGGTGTTGCGGCTCCGACCGGGTGACGAGTGCGAGATGGTGGTGGGCGCCGCCGTCTACGCGGCCACGGTGGTGGGGGCCGACAGGGCCGTGAGCGTGGAGTTGGGACCCCGACTCGAAGGGGCGGCCGCGGGGGCCACCTATCGTTTTCCGGTCGCTCTCGTGCAGGCCATCGCCCGTCCCGCGGCCGTCGACTGGTCTATCGAAAAGAGCACCGAGACAGGTGCCAGCCTCATTCTTCTGGTTCAAGCAGCCGGCTCGCCACAGTCGTCGACAAGAGACTCAGGCGGCCGCCCAGCCCGCTGGGCCCGGATAGCCCGGGAGGCGGCCAAGCAGAGCAAGCAGCCGGCGGTTCCGGAAGTCGAGCTCCAGCCCTCGCTCGCCGCCTCCCTTGCTCGCCTGCACTCGATCGGCCTCCGCTCGGTGCTGCTCCATCCGGGAGCGGAACAGACGCTCTACGACCTGATATGGTCCCGATCCGGGGCGTCAGGCCCGCCGGCCGGAGGGGGCGGGGTGGCGGTATGGGTAGGCCCGGAAGGGGGATGGACCGACCAGGAGCGGGAGCGCCTCTTCGGCGCCGGGGTGGAGGCCGCGAGACTCGGTCGCGGGGTCCTTCGCACCGAGACCGCCGGCCCGGTGGCAGTGGCTGTCGCGAGGCTTGCGCTGGGGGATTGGTAGTCCCCCACTTGCCCATTAACGACCCGTCGGGAACTTCCGGTGCATGCAGCTAGTTCTTGTTCTTCCGGCGTCCGCTGTCTTCTTCGTTTCTGGCATTTTGCTAACGGTTTGCTAACGACCCGCTAACCGTTCACCGCGCGAAGGCGCCGCGCTGCTTTCGTTTGCTGGCTCGCCACGAGCTGCACTGCCTCCCGCTGCATTCCTGGAAGAACGTGCTGGTAGACCGTCATGGTGAACGCCGGGGTACTGTGCCCTAGCCGCTCCGAGACCACCTTGACCGGGACCCCGGCCGCGATAAGGATCGTCGCGTGCGTATGGCGCAGATCATGGAAACGGATTCTGGGCACCTTCGCCCGCTTGCTCAACGCGTGGAAAGCCCGTGGAAGGTACTCGGGATGCAGGGCTGAACCATCCTCAAGGGTGAACACCAGATCGTGTGCCGGCCATTCGCCTGGCCAGTCTTTCCGCTCCGACTTCTGCCGTTCCTGCCACTCTCTGAGTGCTCCGAGGGTTTCATCGTCCAGCTCCACCTGCCGGCGCCCGGTCGCCGTCTTGGGCTTGCTTTCGATCACCGTGCCCTTGCTGAGCGTAACCCGCGCCCTCTGCACTGTGATCGTGCCCTCCTTCAGATCAATATCGCGCCAGGTGAGTCCCGCCACCTCGCCGCGCCGCATACCCGTCCAGGCCGCAAGGCGCCACATCGGAAAGAGTCGATCGGTCGCACAAGACGCGAGGAACTGGTCTAGCTCTTCCCGCGTCCAGACCTGCATTTCGCCAGCACCATCGGCGCGCTGTTCCACCTTGGGAGCCCTCACGGCATCCGAGGGGTTGTAGGGTATGAGCCGCTGCACCACAGCGTCGGCAAGGGCGCGATGTAGGGTCGCCCGTACTCGCCCTACCGTGCTCGCGCTTAGGGCCCTCCTCTTAGGTGATTCGCCTTCTTTGAGCTTGTGGCGGTCTTGACCGCCTTCTCTTTGAAGGACCGCGTAGAGTTGGCCCACGATCATGGGCGTGAGCTGCTGAAGCCGTTCCGCGCCGATGCGCGGCACAATGTAGTTGCGGACATGGAACGCATAGCCTCGGTGCGTGGTGGGCCTGACCTGTGACGCATAGCCCTCGAGCCACGCCTCGAGGTACTCCGCCACCGTGACTTTCGAGGCAGCCACTGCCGTGCCCTTGTTCGCGTCCGCTCGGGCATCGTCTCGGGCTATTCGGGCTTCGTCGCGGGTGACAAAACCTCCGACCATGCGATTGGTCTTCTTGCCCGTCTTAGGATTGCGGACCTTGACCACGTAGGACCAAGTGGAGCCACGCTTCACGAGCCCGTCTTTCATTGACGGGGCTTTCTTTGAGTCGTCTGCCATAGAAACCAACTTACTCCTCTTCTTGGCCTGGGTCGGACGTATCGGTGGCAGTCACTATGAACGACTTGCGCCATTGAATCGACTCGTTTCCGTCCCAGCGTGGCGACAACTTTCGGCGGCCCCCGAGCAGCCCGTAGTAGACCTCTGTCGACAGCGGCTGGGTCACACCCACGTCAATGGGCGTCGTGTTATCGACAGGCATCTGTAGAAGCGAAATCACTGATGTGCTCAGCGCGATCGCCAGCCCGACCAGTTCATCGGCCGACACGGGACGAGCGGACTTCTCAACCTGCACGACGGTCGGCCGACTCCATACGTGCTGCAACGATGACATCCGCTCTGAGAGGTCTTTCTGCGTCAAGCCCAGCCAGCCGCGCTGCGCCCTTATGTTGGCAGCAAGCACGTCTCGCGGGAACAGGCTCCCCTCGTGCGGCGGCCGCTGCTTTGCCTTAGCCGGCATTTTCTAACCCCCTTTTGGCTGTGCTAGGTGGTGCCATTCTATTCTTTATGACGCGGTTGTCAACTTTTTGTATTGAATACGCGCACGGAACGGGATATGCTGAGAGTACCCCAACGCGACACAAAGTCGTATTTCCTAACATGAACGAGGTAGCCAATGGACCATCAGATGAGCGTGGAGGATCTACAGACCGTCACTCGGGTGAGAGACGCCTTGGGCAGCGGTCGCGCTGCAGCCGCCAGGATCGCGGCAAATGTCTCACTGGCCGAGGCCGCCGCCGCGGGTCATTGCGCCGTATCAGCTTTGCGCAAGTGGGAGCGAGGCGAGCGGACCCCCCGGGCAGCGCGTGCACTGGCCTACGCTCCGGTGCTGGCAGCCCTTGAACAGGAGGTGAGTCAGTGAAAGTAGTGGTGGACTGGCCACCGGAGGTAGAAGAGCTACGCGGCCAGACAGTGACAACCGTGGAGCGGGCGGCCCGGCTCCTCGGCATCGGTCGCACCCTCGCGTACCAACTCGCCCGGGAACGTGGTGAGTTGACGCCGGGCGTTGCCGTGCTCCGTGTGGGTCGGCTACTCAGAGTTCCGACCTACCAGCTGCTAGCGGCCTTGGGCTTCCAACCAGATCGAGCGAGCATCGGCGACGAGCCGATGGCAGGCCAAGATGACAAATAGGCTGGCCACCGAAGCGAGCGCTCCCACACGGCGGCTCGGAGAAGTCTGGCGCTCCAGCGAGCCCGACCCGGGCGGGGTAGAGGCTTACCTTGTTTCCCGGGGACTGCCTCTCGGCCTGTCAAAGAGCCTCGGTCCTGACGTGATCCGCTTCCATCCCGCGCTCCCCTTCCACGACTCCGAAGGTCTTTATCGTGGGGACTTCGCGGCGATGGTCGCCAAGGTGACGGACGTCAGCGGGCAGGGGGTCACTCTTCACCGCACCTACCTGGACCCCGAGGGAAAGAACAAGCTCGACCTCGGTGGCCAAGACTCACCCAAGAAACTGATGACGCCCAAACATCCGGGTGCGACCAAGGGCGCGAGTATCAAGCTGGCGCCGGCCGGATCGGTGCTCGGAGTGGCTGAGGGTATCGAAACCGCCCTCGCGGTGCAGGTCGCCACCGGCCAGCCCTGCTGGTCTGCCGTGAGTGCTCGGGGAATGGAGGTCGTCGTCCTACCCGAGGCGGTGCGCACGGTGCACGTGTGGGCCGACAGCGATGCCTCCGGGGTCGGTCGGAAGTCAGCCGATGCGCTTGCCGCACGACTCCATGAGGAGGGCCGCACGGTGCATGTGCACGAGCCCGAAGAGATCGGTGCTGATTGGCTTGATGTATACCGCAGCGCGGGGCCGGAGGCTCTCCTGGACGAACTGGCTAGCCAGCCGCCCTGGCAGCCCCCAGAGCGCATCGGAATTCGCCTCGACACCGTGAGCCCGGAGCACGTCTCGTGGCTGTGGCCGGCAAGACTCCCCCTCGGCAAGGTATCGCTCCTTGACGGTGACCCCGGGCTGGGCAAGAGCACCGTCACCCTCGATATCGCGGCCCGCGTCTCCCGAGGCTGGCCGATGCCCGACGGCACGGGCGGAGGAGACCCCGCCGGCGTGGTGGTCGTGTCCGCCGAAGATGGACTGGCCGATACCATCGTGCCCCGGCTGGTGGCCGCCGGCGCGGATCTCTCGCGGATCGTGGCCATTGACAAGGCGCCCGATGAAGAGGGCGGGCACCCCTTCGTGATTCCGGACGATATGCCCTTCCTCGAGCGGGCCATAGCCGACGCGGACGCCCGTCTAGTGGTCATCGATCCTCTGATGGCTTTTCTTTCCGGGAGTACCAACAGTCACCGGGACCAAGACGTGCGGCGGGCCCTGGCCCGCGTGCACGACCTAGCGGAGCGGGCCGGGGCCGTCCTCTGGGTGGTCCGCCACCTAAACAAGACCACCGGAGGCCCGGCCGTCTACCGAGGTGGAGGTTCCATCGGCATCATCGGCGCCGCCCGCTCGGGACTCTTGGTGGCGCGGGATCCCGACAATGATGAAGCCCGGGTCCTTGCCTCCACCAAGTCCAACCTCTGCGCGCCGCCCCCCAGCCTCAGCTGGCACCTAAAGAACACCGAGAGCGGAGTGGCGCGGGTGGTCTGGGACGGACCGAGCGAGCACGGGGCGGACGCCCTTCTCTCCCTACCTACCTCTGGTGATGAGCGGACCTCCCGGGAAGAGGCGAAGGACTTTCTGCGGGACTTCCTCGCGGCCGGGCCGGTCGGGGCGAAGGAGGCGCAAAGCGCCGCCCGGGAGTCGGGGATATCCGATGCCACCTTAAGAAGGGCGCGCCTTGACCTCGGCGTCGTGCTAGAGCGGGCCGGGTTCCAGGGTCGTTCTATGTGGTCGCTACCTCCCACACTTGTTCACGAACCCCCATACATGCTCACCCAAAACCGTGAACAAGAATGGACTGGCGTGAACAAGTATGGAGACCAAACGAGCTCCTCGGCGGTGGTGACGATATGAGCGCCCGCGAAGTCTTGGAGGCGTGCCGCCGGAGCTGGGTGATTGCCTCGAAGGACGGCGCGAACGTCAGACTTGAAGCTATCGACCCCACGCGCCACCCCCTACCCGAGCCGATCCTCGACGGAGCGCGGGAACACAAGGCGGAGCTGCTCGACCTGCTCGACTACGAGGCTCGCGCCGACCAACTACTCCTGGAATCCACGCGCCGGATCGGAGAGGCGTGGCCCGAAGGGTTGGCGCTCGATTCCCCCGAGTGGGAAGAGTGTGAGCGCACCCTACACGACGCCTACTGGAGTGGTGACCTTGCCCGGCTGCAAGAAGCACTGGCGGGTCGTGAACGGCTCGCTTACCAGGTCTTCGGCCACTCACGCAGAAAGGCCGGCGGGCGGGCCCGCTACTCGGGGCTGGAATTAGGGAGTGACCCCAAGTGAGGTCACTTTCCAGTTGGCCGAAAGATGTGAGAAATCTCGCGTATCGGGACCTGAATCATGGGTCACTGGGGTCACTACCCTGTCAGTTGCAGGAAGCCTATGTATTGGCATGGGTCACTTCTGGCGGTGTTCACTGCGAATAACATGCAAAAAACGGGCTGTTTCGAAGCGTTTTCGAGTGTGTTTTGTGCTCGTTGGAAGGGCTATCTTCTGGGGTTGGCCGGCTCTCGGTGCTGGCATCCGTCCTGAAAGTATCTACTGCGAGGGGAATGGAGAAGTGCCTGTGTTCTTTAATTACCCCTGCATAGCGGGGTATTACCATCCTCGCAGCAGGTGAAACGTCCAGGGCTCTAGCCCCAGGGGGGGATCTAAAGTTCAAAAAGTCGAGCCCGCATACCCGCGCTTAGCCTTCCTCGGAAAAAGCCGAAAGTCCTCAATCGGTTTTTGGAGGAAATCGTGACCAGTCAACCGACCGCGGACGGGATCTCCGTTCGCCGCGACGTCATAGCCAGGGCCGAAAGAACCTGACTGAACGAAAGGCGGTGAGAAGCCATGCCAGTGGGACGGCCACCGAAGTCGATTGAGCAGCACCGGCGGGAGGGGACCCTGCGCTCCTACCACGCAAGGACCCCGATCGTAAGCTGGCCGGCGGATCCGGCCGCGATGCCCGGCTGAGATTAAGGGCAGGGTGCGCGAGATCTTCAACGAGATCGTCAAGGAGCTCTGGCCGGCCCGGATCATAGATCGCTGCGACGCCACGCTCATCGTCGTCGCCGCCATGCACCTGGCGACGGCGCTCGACGCCCACGAGATGGTCGTGCGCCTGGGCACCACCTACCCGGTCACCCGCGGGGCCTACAACGGCCAGCCCGGGGTACAGGGTCCTGAGGCCAACCCAGCCGTCAAGATCATGCGCGATTCCCTGGCCGAGTACCGGCAGTGCTGCGACCTCCTCGGCATCGGGCCCGTCGGCCCGCGCCCGCCTGGCGAACATGGGAGTCAAAGGTGCCACGCCGGTGCAAGCCCTCCCGGGCATCGGCGCCAAACCGACGCCCCTTTGGGCCGTGAAGGCTGAACATGGCGATCCGCAGGAGCGCTAGGCTGCCGACGGCCAATGGACATCCTCCGCTCATTGCACGCGGGGGATGACCGCCTCGATCCGTCTCAGTATCTCCTCCCCCCATCCTGCGTTAGATACATCAAGCGAGCCAGCTTGGGAGCCGCATCGAGTGCGGAGGGGAAGATCCGAGGTGCACCCAGGCCAAAGCTGACCGCGCGGATGCACATAGCCTGCCAAAGAGGGAGGAGTCATGCGTCACGCCGGTCTTCGTAAGTGGGTCCTGCTCTCCGTCCTTTGCCTCGCCTTGGGTGGTCTTTGTCTCATCCCTGGGATTGCCGGGGCCGCTGGCAGCTCGAGTTCCTCCGCGAGCGCCAAGGTGGTCAAGGAACTGACCGACCTGCGCACGGAGTACTCGAAGACCTTTCTGCTTTCTAACGGAGCCCGCAAGGCCGTTGTCTACTCCGGTCCGATTCAGGTCAAGGACGAGAAGGGCAACTGGAAGGAGATAGACACCTCCCTTGTTCCTTCCGCTGACGGAAGCTACGTCTCCGCCGCCACCCCCATGAAGGTGAAGCTCGCCAAGAATGCGAAAGCCGCTCCGGTCGTCTCCCTCAGCTACCGAGGCGCTTCTCTTGAGCTAACGATGAAGGACTATGTCTTTGCCGCCCCCACGGTAACGGGAAGCACGGCAAGCTACGCGGCCACGGACCCTGCAGAGCAGGGTATGACCCCGAGCACCCCGGTGGCCGCGGGGACCACGACCAGTGACACCCTGTCGGAGGCGACGATCTCGACTTCGGCCGCGCTACCGGAAGCTACGACGACCGAGACCACGCGAGCGGCCCCCGAGACCATCACCACGAGTGAAGTGCCCGCCGATTCGGAGGTCTCCCTCACCTACCAGGTCCTTGGAAGCGGCCTCAAAGAAACCATCTCCCTCGCCGGTCCGGGGGCTCCTCCGGCACCTTTACCTTCACCATCAGCCACCCGGGCCTCACTCTCTATGAGGACTCCATGGGCACCTGGGCCTTCTACCAGATGCTGGAAGAAGGCCCCGTCATGATCCTGGGCGGCCTGGCGGTCTTTGACTCCTCGAAGAACGAGGTGGAGGAACCGGCCTACTGTGACGGGGCCGCCATGACCGTCACCCCCGGCCCCGGCGAGAGCACCATCACCTACACCGTGCCCGCCGCCTGGCTTTCCGATCCCGCCCGGGTCTTCCCGGTCAGCATCGACCCCACCATCTATCCGGCGGCGGCCGCGGCCGACACCTGCACCAGCGACAGCTACCCCACTACCTCCTACGGTACCCAAGTCGATCTCAACGTCGGCTATCGGGGCTCGGTGACCGGGCACCAGCGGGCCTACCTCAAGTTCACCCTGCCCTCCGACCTCACCGGCGCCTATGTGCAAACCGCCTTCCTTCAGCTCCACGAGAGTGCCCAGTACCTCAACTCCCCTCAGGTATGCCGGGTGGCCATGATGAGCAAGGACTGGACCGAGTCGAGCACCTACAATTCCATCGGCGCCCCCAGCACCTACGAACTCCTGCACGCAAACGAATGTCCGACCACGGGCAGCAGCCCGCAGGACCTCTCCTTCAGCTTCCCGGAGGCGGCCCAGGCTTATGCGGACGGGTCGACAAACTTCGGCTTTTGTATCTATAGCGACGCGACGGACACCAACGACTACCGCAAGATCGACTCCCGGGAATGCCCCACCCCGGAGAACCGGCCCACCTTTGAGATCACCTACCTGCCGGCCATTCGCATGCAAACCACCAACCCGACCGGCGACTACTACGTCCACGGAGACGGCGCCCAGGACGACACGGACGCCATTCAGGCGGCCATCGATGATACCGATGCCGGCGTGGTGGTCCTGCCGGCCGGGACCTTCAAAACCACGGGCCTCCACATCGGGCGAAGCGACTTCGTCCTTAGAGGCGCCGGCACCTCGACCCAGCTCACCGTCGCTTCTGCTTCTCAAGACCACGTCCTTCTGATCGGCGCCCCGAGCGCCATCAGCAACGTGACCGTCAAGGATCTCTATGTGCGCATGCCCGCCTCGGGCGACGGGATCCGGCTGGAGGGAAGCGGGGGCGGCTCCCATATCACCCTCACCGCCCTCAGCCTGGGGGGAGGCGCCGATTCAAGCACCACCCACGCCATAAGCGTGGGCTCCGGCTTTGACGATCTCACCATCCTTGGCAACGATCTCACCGGGGTCACCGCGCTTCCCTTCGACGTCTCTTCCTCCGTTTCTCGCGCCGGCATCTGCACGAACGGCCTGGCCTATGATCCCTACGTGCCGGAGTTCTTCGGGGGGGAGGATCGCTACGACACGTCGGTTCGCATCACCAGCCTCTCCTACCCGGGCGGAGTGCCCGGGGGGACGGTGGTGCTCGCCCCCGGCGACGACAACGCCTACACGAGCGCCCTCTGCGCCGTGCCGCTCGCCCGGGCCTACAGCGGTCCCCTGCTTCTCACCCCTTCCGCTGGTCTCGACGACGCGGTGAAGACCGAACTCCAGCACCAGAACCCGGACCTCATCTTCCTGGTCGGCCTCTCCGACGCCCTGGTCACCGCCGTCCAACACGCCATGCCCTCCTCCACGGTGACCAAACTCACCGGTGTCGATGTCAACGACACCGCCGCCAAGGTGGCCGGCCAGATAAAGACCAAAGTGGGCACCGTGACCCAGGTGGTGATCGTCCCCAGCGACGACTTCCACGATGCCGTAACCGTGGGGGCGGTGGCCGCCAACAACAAGTGGCCCATCCTTTACACTCCCAAGGCCGGACCCATCCCCCAGACGACGCAGACCTGCTATCACACCACCTTGGGGGCGACCAAAGCGCTGGTGGTGGGGGTGAATACCAACGTCTCCGTCCCCTATATCAGCAGCCCGGTGCGCGTGAACGGCGCCGACGGCCCCGACACCGCGGGACTGGTGGCCGACTACGCCGCCGGGCTATCTTCGAACCCCTCCACCTACCTCTACACCGGACTTGCGACCGGGGAGGACTGGCCGGACGCCCTTCTTGTCGGCAAGTACATGGGCCAGTGGGCGGGCACGGTTCTCCTTACCAGCGGGAGCACCATCCCCTCTGCCACCCAAAGCCGGCTGAACCTGCACGTCTACGATCTCCTCGGTCTTAAGTACATCAACCTGCCCGGCCTCTACGCCGCCGACCAGAACCCCGGCCTTTTTGTGCCGGGCGCTCCCCGGCACACCCCCTATGACCTGGGCGATTTCGCCGGTCACGCCGCCCAGGCGTCCCTCGACCAAGGCCGACTGGAGGTGACCACCACCGATCTTGAGATCGCCTCCTTTGGACCCCGGGCGGCGCTTGATCGCACCTACTGGTCGACGCGCACCGCCGCCGGTTACATCGCCCCCGGGTGGCGCTTCAGTTTCGAGCGCTCCCTCAATGTCTCTCTGGCGGCCTCCGGCCGTATCGACTATCTCGATGAGGCCGGGGAGACCTTCACCTTCATCAAGAACAGCGCCCTCTGGCTTTCACCCCCGGGGATGGCCGGGACGCTGCGGCCCGACGGGTCCAACTGGAAGCTCACTCCTCCCGGCGGCAATACTTTGGCCTTTGACTCAAGCGGGAAGCTCATAAGCGAAGCCGATGATAACGGGAACACGGTCACCTACACCTGGACGAGCGGTTACCTCACCAGGATCACCGCCGCCAACGCTCAGCAGATCCAACTCACCCTGAATGGGAGCCACCAGCTTACCCAGGCGGTCTACCAGACCACGAACGGCACCCGCACCGCGACCTACGCCGCGGCCTCGCCCTGGACCATCACCTACTCCTTTAGTGGCAGTCCAAGCACCCCGTCCCGCTCGCTCACCTACGGCTTTACCTCGAGCCTCCTTAGCGCCATCACGGCGACCGCCTTCACCGGAAGCACAAGCGCGACGGAGAGCTTCACCTACTCCGGGAGTCCAAGCAAGCTTTCCACCGTGTGTTTTGCCGACTATGACGCGAGCGCCAATCCCGACGCTCGGGCGGAGATCGCCTACGCTGGGGCAAGCGCCACCATCACCACCTACGGGCGCGTCTACTCGACCTCCGCCGTCTCGGGCGCCGACCACACCGCCGTCGCCCAGACCTTCACCTGGAACCCCTCCGGCACCACGGCCTCAAAGACCAACCCCAAGACGGCCTCCGAGGCGGCCGAGACCTGGAGCTATACCTACTCCCCGCTCGGCAACTACCTCCTCACGGAGACCTCGCCCCTTAATAAGACCCGCACCTGGACCTACAACAACCGGGGGAACATGACCTCCGAGCAAGACGAACTGGGACGCACGACCACCTATACCTACCCCGATCTGGATGCCGACTTTGGGGGCTACGTGACCAGCCAGGTGTCGGCCAACGCCGACGACGCCTACGACGCCAACACCACCCTGCACGCCACCGATTATCCCTACGAGGCCGTCGGGCGCGGGACCGCGGTGGACAAGGCCGGTTTTCGCTTCCAGAATGTGAGCATCCCCACCGGGGCGACTATAACCTCCGCACAGCTGCACCTCTACGCCTACTACTCGGCGACCGGCAACCCCGCTCTTCTTAATACCAAGCTCGGTCTTGAGGACCAAGACAACCCCGGGGCCTGGGTCACCGGGACACACGAGCCCCGCTTGGCCACCATGACCACCGCCTACGTCACCTGGGCGCCCTCCTCCTGGGCGGCCGGCACCTGGTATGACTCCCCGAACATAAAAGACTCGGTTCAAGAAGTGGTCGACCGGGCGGGTTGGGCCTCCGGACACGCCATGGCCGTGCTCTGGGTGGATAACGGCACCGCGGCCTCCAACCTCTGCAACCCCGCCGACTCATCGAGTGGCGCCTCGGCCGTCCTTACCATCTACTGGACCCGGAACCTCGATCCCGACCCCACCGAAGATCAACCGAAGACGGTGACCGATCCCCGGGGGCACACGACCGAGTATAGCTACGATGCCCAGGGCAACCTGACCAAGGTGGTCCGACAGCTGAGCGCGACCGAATCGGCCGAGACCGACTACACCTACGCCGACAAGACGGTGGGGTCGGCCACCTACCACGGGGCGCTCACCCAGCAGAAGTCGCTCGTTTCCGGAACACCGGCAAGCGGCGTTTGGGCGACGACCGATTTCGCCCCCGCCGACGCCGCACCTAACAACATCTACTACCCGAACGGCCGGCCGAAGACGATCGTCTCCCGGGGAGTGGCCTTGGGGAATGGGCAGTCCCCTGATCTCACGGCCTCCCAGACCTACAATGACTTTGGCAACCTGCTTTCCAATACGGACACGGCTGGGCAGACCGCGGAGACCAACACCTACGATCTCGCGGGCAACCGCCTTACCTCCACCGGCCCGGCCTTCACGGCCACCGTGGGGACGGCCACCAGCACCCAGGTCGTGGGGCACCACACTTACGATCCCTGGGGACACGAGACCGAATCCTGGGCGACATCGACGGGCGAGGCCGCCCAGACCAAGGCGAACTGGACAACGACTACCTACGACAAGGCCGGGCGGGTGAGCGAGCAGAAGCACTGGCTGAACTCCTCCCCGCCGCCCTCCGGGACCCCCCAGAGCACGCAGGACCTCACCTACGACGGTCTCGGTCGGCTCATTCAGACCGCGGACACCACGGTCTCCGGCCTTCCGGCCCTGACCGCCTATGACGCCCGGGGCAACGCGGTCGCCTCCTGGCTGGGCGGCGCCTGCACCGGGACCTATGACCTGAGCAAGGCCGCCCGACACGTGAACAGTGACAACACTCCTGCCTACGACGCCGTGGGGCAGGCGCTGAAGAGCGCGCCGCCCGCAGACGACTCCACCACCCTCACCTACACCGACAACGGCAAAGTACTTCGGCAGACCAAGGCGGACGGCACCTGGACTGAGTACACCTACGACGAGGTCGGCAACGTCACCCATACCAAGACCTCGGTCTCCAGCCCCAGCTATCTGACCACCGCGGTCTACGACTACGCCAACCGCCTCACCTCATCGACCGACGGAAACAATCTCACCACCAACTACACCTACGATCTCTTGGGCCGGCAGATAACGGCGGGGGCCCAGGGACAATCCTCCTCCCTGTACACCTACAACACCCTGGGTTGGCAGCTCTCCGTCCAGGACGCGGACGGGTTCACCACCAGCCGCATCTTCGACTCCGTCGGCCGACTGACCCAAGAGACCACGGCCAGCTACACGAGCACCTTCACCTACCAGTCCGGCGGCTCGGGGCTCATGAGCCAGAAGGATGAAGCAGACAACCACCGCACCACCCTCACCTACGACTGGTTCGGGAGACCGAACCACGAGGTGCAGACGCTCACCAGTCCTTCCGCCACCTACAAGGACACCTCTCTTGTCTACGACTCCCTGGGGAGGGTCGCCACCTCCACCGACAACACCAAGAACCTCACCCACAGCTTCACCTATCCGCAGAACACGGCGGGGAGCACAACGGACGCCTATGGGGTGGGAACCAGCGGATCCGATCTGATCTCCACCACCCTGACCATCGGCGCCGATGGTCTCGAGGCCAGCCGGGCGAGCACCATAACGAGCAGTCCGCAGGTGCCGAACGTCACAAGGAGCATAACCACCAGAGACTCGGCCAAGCGGGTGACCAAAGCCACCCTGCAGACCGATGCCTCCCGCTACCTCTACTCGCAGTATCTGTTTGATTCAGCGGGCCGCATCCAGCGCCAGTGGGGCCCGGACTCAGGAGCGGGCTCCGGATATCTCTCCACGGCCTCCAGCACCAACGCTTACACCTATGACGCAACAAGCGGTCTCAAGACCGCCGACAACCTGCAGCTCCAAAGCGTGGTGACGGCTGGGGCGATCTCCTCCACCTACACCTACACCCCGAACGGCCGGCTGGCATCATCCTCGACCAACGGAAGCCCGAGCGAGAGCTATGGCTACGATCAGGCCGGGAACATCCAGACGGCCGGCTCAACCAGCTTCACCTACAACCAGAATGTTCTCGACACTTCCCTCACCGGCGGTGCCACCACCTACTACTTCTTCGACGCCGCCAAAAAGTGGCGCACGGTGCAGGCCCCTACCAACAGCCAGACCGACCTCAACCGTACCGCCTTCGCGCACACCGGGACGGGGAGGCTGGCAAGCTGGACCAAGTACACGAGTGGCACCGCTACCACGACCGCCACGTACACCTACGACGCCCAAGGTCAGCGCACGCAGTCGGTGGTGACGCAAGGGGGTGTCACCAAGACCACGAACTTCGTCTATGAGGGGCTTCTCCTCAGGAGCCTTTCGGCCTCCCAGACCGACACTTCGAGCTGGAAGATCACCTATCTCTACGACGAGAACGGCAGACCGTATGCCGGCGTCTACCGTAACCCGGGTACGAGCACGACTCCGGTGGTCTTTGGTATGGTGACCACCGACCGGGGGGATGTGGTCGAATTGCTTGACGCTTCCGGCAACCCGTTCGCCGCCTATCGTTGCGACGCTTGGGGGAACCCACAGGGGGCGGGCAATGTGGGGACCGGCATCTGGAGCCAGGGCACCAGCCTTATCACGAGCCAAGCGGCGACCGACATCGCCAACAGCCAGGTCCTCCGCTACGCCTCCTACTGCTACGACTCCGAGTCCGGCCTCTACTACCTCTCCGCCCGCTCCTACGACCCGAAGACCCGGCAGTTCCTCTCCAAGGACCTCTCCCGGAACGACGGAGAGCAGAGTGCGTACCAGTATTGTGCGGGTAACCCGGTGAAATACACGGACCCCACCGGGTTCAGAATCGAAGACGATGGGTATCGCGCCGCCCAAATCGTGGCCGCACGTCGCATGGCCATGGCCTACGCAAGTGCCTGGGCGCCGATTAGAGCCAAATACCAACCAATCATAGATGCCGCCGTGCGGCGGCACGCACTTAGCTCCGGCAGTCTCCTTGGAAGCAAGCCACCCACCTTCTCGGGCGCGATCGCGGCGGGCAGTATGAGCAGAGGATGGAGTTCAGCCAGTTCCCATCTCGTGGCCACCACACCCGGAATGACCAACAACGTAGACTACACTCAGTGGCATGACCGGCAGGTTGACCCATTTCCACCTACGGAGCCCATCCCACATGCCGCTCAGTACTTCGGGTACCATACTGTCAGAGGTATGGCCATTGTAGGCGCACCCGTGGCTGGTCTTGCTGGCGGGCCGATTGCAGCGGGGGTGATATCCATGTTCTTCAACTCGGTCGCTGATCTGATCGACGAGCCGGGGCAGACTGATCACGATGTCCAATGGGAGCGGAACGGATTTATTGCCGCTCTCGATATGACCTTTGCGGGTTTCGGCGGAGCGGCCGTCAAAGTGGCACCACCTGCACTAAAAACGTGGGTCGAAGGAGCCCTGGATACTCTCGGAATACCCGCAATTCAATCCTTGGAGCATTAGCGATGACAGGAAGCGGCGGGGAGTCCCAGGAGGCGCTCCCTGACCATCTCGAACAACGGTCGGCGAAGTACTACAGATCTCGATATCTCGCCGAACCTGTCGTCTATGTCCAAGAACCGGGCAAGTGGCGAACCTACGCACGGGGGGGAGTTGTGCGTCAGTATGACGGTCCAATCCCCTCGAATATTCTTGCACTCACCGAAGAGATCAGCTGGCCCGAAGCTGAGGTTCTGATCCGCACGAGGCCGGCGGAGATCGATGAAATCAACCTCGACCGCGAAGAGGCGGCCAGGTATCAGCGTTACATAACTTCGGCTCATCAGGGAGCTGACGAACGGCGAACGAAGGACGGCGTGGCTCTTGGCTTTGCTGACACCGAGGCTGCTTGCTCAGCTACCGTATCGGTGAGTGCGGACGAGGTGCGCGCGGCGGCTGTTGGATGGGCCAACGATGTCGGCTGGCGTCCTGTGACAATGGGAACAACCTTCCTTGTTTTCACCCTGCGGGGACATCCTCTTTGGGGAGGGCCGGAAGCCGAGGTGGCCACTTATTCCTCGGCTCGCGATACCAGGGTCGAGTTTCGGATGAGGGCATCGCTTGCGTATCCAGGAATCGCGACAGAAGTGGCTCGGGCTGTGGAGGCTTTTGGGAATGGGGTTTGCCATGAGCTCGCTCTTCACGGCGCGAGCGTGTCGCCGAGCTACCTCGCCGCGGGACGTCAGAATCGAGAATTGCTTGCGAGGATCGAACGGATCCGCCGGCCAGCCCATTGGGCAATTCTGGGGGCACTCGTCCCTCTGCCACTGCTGATAGGACTTGTTAGCAGGAATTCGCTGGTAGTAGTAGCGGTTCTTGGCTGGCTCGCAACTCTGTTCTTCCTCGAACTCGTTGTCCGCCTGCGCACCATCGGCATGCGAGCAAGTCTTCAAATTGCGCTTCTGGTCGCAGTGTGCTTGCCCGCAATCGCGTGCACCTTAGCCGCGACTATCGGCGCCCTCTAAGTCCTTCCGCTTCAATAGTGTCCCGCATTGTCCCGCGTCAAGTTTCTTGGACACTCTCCCCCGAAAATAGGTGTGGTTCTAGAAGGTAGCTTTCGAGCGGCCGCCTGAATCCGCGCGAGTCGTGAGGGCGAATGTCGTTGTAGAGCCGCAGGAAGGCCTCGACCTCTTCGGCGAACTTTGCGGCCTGATAGATTTCTGTCCGGTAGAGGTGCTCATATTTGAGCGAGCCGTTGAAACGCTCCACCACCGCGTTGGTCTGAGGGGCGTGGTGCCGGGTGGGGATGTGCTCGAGGAAGGGTCGTTCCCGGAAGAACCGAATGAAGGCGTCGCCCTGAAGGGCGACCTGTTGTCGGTGACGATGCGCAAGGGACTGATCTTCCCGCTATGTTTGTCCACGCAGTCATGAACGAGGGTGTGGCCGAGATGTCCTCCGCATTCCTTGCGTTTGACGGGCGTGGTGAAGCGCGCGGGAACACTCACTATCCAGGCTTAGAAGAGAGCGTTTCCGGTTCGCGCCGTGACACAGTTGTGATACGGCGGAGGATGGATGCCAGTTATTGGCTTTAGAAAGCCCAAAACGCCAACGGGGTAGTCTCACTCGTAATGAGCGGCCAAACAACTCGACGCCCCGCTTGGGCTTCACACTCTCCCACACTACACGCGAATGTGGCGGAGCGGCCTGCCCGCAGCCGCACGCTCGAAAGGAGGGCGGCCGGCAGAAGACTACTTTGGCCACCTTTCGTCTCACCCTCGGGGCTCGGCTCTGGTGCGCGCTGCTAGGTTATGTCCAGTGACCCGTCACTCAGTGTTCACACAGCACCGTGGAACAGCGGAGAGGTGCAGACGGAGGCGTCCAGCGGTCCAAAACACCGTAGGGCCCGCTGCCGTCCAATTGCCGTCCGACTATGCACGGAGGCCATAGAAAACGGCTGATTACAAGCGAACACGAGAGAACAGGAGCAAGCCCGGTTTGGGCCGCTTTTGCAGGGAGACCATGACGATTAGAGGCCGCTCCTGAGCACCAGGGAACAGCCGCGAGAGGGCTGGGGCTTGACTTAAACACCGTAGGGCTAAGCCCGTGCGGGTTTGGCCTGCTCCCGGCATCCGGTTGGTTGGAGTTGAGCGCCCCGAGGCGGTTGCCACCAAGCCTTGCCGACCAGGGCGCCGATTCTGCTAACGGTCTGCTAACGGCCGGTCCGTAACGGGGCATCAGCGGGCGGAATCTGCGTTCTTGTGAGGCGAGATAACGCGCCCGAATTGACCGGATTTGCGGCATGGTCCGTCAGGCCGCGGAGGAGCAAAGCCTTATTGGTAGTATAATCACGCGCCATGGACGACTGCATATTCTGTAGGATCGCCGACGGGAGGATCCCCGCCGCGATTGTGCTTGAAGACGGGCAGTTCGTCGCCTTTAGGGACATCGACCCGAAGGCTCCCCAGCACATACTCGTCGTCCCTCGGGAGCACATCACATCACTGAACGATCTCGATCGGTGGCAACACGGCGAAGGGCACGATCTCCTCGCCTTTGTCGTCCGGGTCGCGCGGGAGACCGGAATAGCCGATAGTGGCTACAGGGTTCTCACCAACGTGGGCTCTGACGCCCGGCAGGAAGTCCAGCACATGCATTTCCACGTCCTGGGTGGCGAAGATCTGGGTGACTTTCGATGAGCGTATTGGCTGAAGTCCAGGAGTCGATCAAGGTAGCCATGAAGGCCGGCGACAAGCAGAAGGTCGCCGCGCTGCGCATGGTAGTGTGCGAGCTGCAGAACGAGGCCAAGCGCACGCGTTCGGACCTGGATGAGAGCGGCGAGCAGGCCGTGCTTCGCCGGGAGCTTAAGAAGCGCCAGGAGTCGGTGGAAGCCTTCCGCGCGGGCGGGCGCGAAGACCTGGTCGGATTCGAGGAGTACGCCGCGGGCCTCATCGAGGGGTTGCTGCCCAAGCAGATGGATGAGGCTGAAGTGTCGGCCCTCGTCGATCGGGCCATCGCCGAGACCGGTGCCACCTCCGCGCGCGACATGGGTAAGGTCATGTCCGCCGTCATGGCGCAAGGAGGGGTTCGCGTCGACGGCAAGGTGGCTTCCCGGCTGGTCAAGGAGCGTCTATCCGCGTGAGGCGAGCGTGAGCGCCGAATACGTGACCAAGCACATCGACCTGGACAATCGCGTGGCGGCGCAGTTGGTCGGCGAGAACGACCGTCATCTACGCGCCTTGGAGCAGCTTCTCGAGTGTGAGATCGGCCTGCGCGGCAACCAGTTATCGCTCGAAGGCACCGACACCGAGGTGGATCGGGGCGAGGCGCTGGTCCGCGAGTTGCTCGCCTTGCTCAGGTCGGGGCAGGGCCTTGACCGTGCCACTCTGGAACTGGCCGCCACCCTCAGCGCGGCGCCGGGAGACTGGGCCGGCGATCTCAACAAGATCGTGAGCGACGTCATCCTGGAGCACCGCGGCCGGCGCATCCGCCCCAAGACCAAGAATCAGAAGGCGTACGTCGACGCTATCCGCTCCAACACCATCACTTTCGGGATCGGTCCGGCCGGCACCGGCAAGACCTACCTTGCGATGGCCATGGCCACTGCCGCGCTGCTGTCGGGCGACGTAGCTAGGGTCATCCTGACCCGTCCCGCGGTGGAGGCGGGCGAGAAGCTGGGCTTCTTGCCGGGGGGATTGATGGAGAAGGTGGACCCCTATCTCCGTCCCCTGTTCGACGCCCTGTACGACATGATGGACAGCGAACGGCTGACCGACCATCTGCAGCGGGGCACCATCGAGGTCGCTCCTCTCGCCTACATGCGCGGACGGACCCTCAACGACTCGCTGATCATCCTCGACGAAGCCCAGAACACCACACCAGAGCAGATGAAGATGTTCCTCACCCGCCTCGGGTTTGGGGCGAAGATGATCGTCACGGGCGATATCACTCAGATCGACCTTCCCCGGGGGCGGCATTCCGGCCTCGTGAACGTCAGCGCCGTGCTTTCGAAGATCCCGGACATCGAGTTCGTGTATTTCGACAGCCAGGACGTGGTCCGGCACAAGCTCGTGCAGGACATCGTCTCGGCCTACAAGGTCTACGGCGAGATCCCTCGATCCCCTCGGCGATCGACGGGAGGCGGATCGGGCGACCACCGCCGCGGACGCCGACCGGCGGCTTCGGCTACCGAGTGATCGCGGACGGACACAGCCGATGAACCGATTCCGATTCCGGCTGCGGGAACGCCTTGCCGACTCCCGCGAGTGGATCGACCAGCGGAGTCCGTGGCGCTTCGAACTGGTTCTACTCGCTTGCCTGCTGGTCGGTCTCACGGTGATCATCTGGACGGCGTTCCTGCCGGCTCTGCCCGGCTTTGCCGTTGGCAAGCCGGCGCCGCGCATCATAGTGGCCGACCAGACGGTGACGGTGCTCGACGCGGAGGCGACGGCGGACCTCAAGCAGCAGGTGGCTCAGCTCGTAGAGCCGGTGTATCAGCCGGACGAAGGAGCGCTGCCCAAGGCGACCAAGGACCTGGAAGAATTCTTCAACCAGGTCGACCGACTGCGGGCGACCATCGCGGATTCGGCCGATGTCGCGGCGGCCGTGGAGGAACTGAAGCCACTTGCGCCGGCGACCGCGTCCGACCAGACGCTCCAGTATTTGCTCAGCACTGACGCCTCGGCGTACGATCTCTTGCAGCGCCAGGCGCTGGGGGCCCTCAAGACCGTCTATTCCGACCGCATCACCCCCGATTCTCTCGACGCCGCGCGCCAGGCGCTTCGTTCGATAACGGACTCCCTCTCGGGGTCGGCGGAGACGGGACGGGCCGTATACGAGGTGGCGGCGGGATACGTCGGCCCCAATCAGTTGCTGGATCAGGCCCAGACTGTCGTCCGGCAGAAGGCCGCCATGGACCAAGTGGCGCCGGTACTGGTCACGGTCCAAAAAGGCGACCCGGTGGTCCAGGAGGGCCAGACCTTTACCGCTCAGGACCTGATCGTGTTCAAGGCCTTGGGGCTGACGGGCTCCCGCTCCGGCTGGGAGGTCTGGTTGGGAGTCTTCCTGCTAGTGCTGCTCGAGGTGGCGATCTTTTCCCGCCTTCTCAACCGCTTCAACAAGGCGATCGGTTTTCCCAACAACATGAAGCTCGCGCTGGTCACCCTCTTGCTCCTGGCCACCCTGGTAGCGCGATTCCTCATCATCGACCCACTCTCGCCCTACATCATCCCGGTCGCGGCTCTGGGCATGACCGTGGCGGTCATCCTGAACGCACGGAGCGCGCTGCTCCTGGTGGCGCTGACCTCGCTCAACATCGGTCTGCTGACCGATCTGGACATGCGCTACGCCATCGTGGCGCTTGTCGTCGGGGCCCTGTCGCTCTACCTCGTGTCTCGGGTGACGCAGAGGGCCGCCCTCATGGGGGCCGGCCTTGCCACCATGGGGATCGCCGCTCTCACCATTTTCAGCGTGGAGGTGTTTACCGAGAGCTCTTTGGCGGATGCCCTCCAGGCGGCCGCCTGGGGTCTGGCCAACGGGCTTCTCGCCGGAGCGCTGACCGTGCTCGTCCTTCTGCTCCTCGACACCGTGTTCAACCTCACCACTCCGCTGCGATTGCTCGAGCTGGCCAACCCTTCCCAGCCCCTGCTCAAGCGGATGCTCCAGGTGGCTCCGGGCACTTACAACCACAGCATCCAGATGGGGAACCTGGCGGAGGCGGCCGCAGAGGCGATCGGCGCCAACCCGCTGCTTGCCCGGGTCGGTGCCTACTACCATGACGTCGGCAAGACGGTACGGCCGGAGTACTTCGTCGAGAACCAGATCTACGTAGAGAACCCGCACAACCGCCTGAATCCCAACCTATCCAAGCTGGCCATAACCGCTCATGTCAGGGACGGAGAGCATCTCGCTCGGGTGTACGGCCTGCCCCAGCCGGTGGTGGACATCATCAAGCAGCACCACGGCACCTCGGTGCTGGCCT
The DNA here is from genome assembly GCA_963843455.1 of uncultured Actinomycetota bacterium. Lineage (GTDB taxonomy): Bacteria > Actinomycetota > Thermoleophilia > RBG-16-64-13 > RBG-16-64-13 > CAIQPS01. Next base: position 303,358 of record CAWJKE010000016.1, on the reverse strand, counting down.
ACTTCTATCACAAGGCCCTCGAGTCCTCAAAAGACGCTGTCTACGAGGAGAGTTACCGCTACGAGGAGCAGAAGCCCCGGTCAAAGGAAGCCTCCATCGTGATGTTGGCGGATAGCGTGGAGGCGGCGGCGCGGGCCATGCAGAATCCGACCCGGAGGAAGCTCCAGGGAATGATCCAGGAGGTCGTCAAGCAGAAGATCGAAGACGGGCAACTCGACGAATCCGATCTGACCCAGGGCGATCTCCACAAGATCCGTGATTCCTTCGATATGAGTCTCCGCGGATTGGTGGGGCACCGCATCGCCTACCCGGAACGTAACGGGCAGCCTGAACGGCGCAAGCATTCGGCACCGGCAGGCCAAGACGACACCACAAGCGACGAATCATGACGGTCGCGGTCGAAGTGGTCGACCAGACCGGGCTGGTGGCGGATCGCGAAGCAGTGAAAGGGCTGGCCGAGGCCGTTCTAGACGCGGAGGGAGTCTCCGGCGAGGTTGCCATCGCTTTTGTTGACGAGGTTTTCATCACCGAACTGAACGGCCGCTACCGGGAGTCGGACGTGCCCACCGATGTTCTGGCATTCGAGTACGCCCCCGAGTTGAGCTGGCCCGCCGAAACAGGGAGCGGCGGCGTGGACGGAGAGGTGGTGGTGTGTCCGCAGGTGGTGATCCGGTACGCGGGCGAAGAGGGCCGCGACCCGGCCGTCCAATTGGGCTGGACTCTCATTCACGGCACCCTGCACCTCGCCGGCTACGATCACGAGACCGACCGGGGCGAGATGCGCGAACGGGAGCGTACCCTCCTTGAACAGTTCGACGGCCTGGTGCAGCATCTGTCGGTCGCCCGCGAGCGCGGATAGCAGGAGGGTCTCGGCAAGGGTGAATATCGGAGACGATCGCCGCCGGACCTCGCTCCTCCAGAGCTTCAACTACGCCTTCCAGGGCTTGGTCGCTGCCGTACGACACCAGCGGAACATGCGGGTGCATATCGTGCTCGCTCTCGCCGTCCTCTTGGTGAGCATCTTCTTGAACCTTTCCCGGCTTCAGCTTGTGATGATCTTTGTGGCCGTGTCTTTCGTCTTCATCACGGAGATGCTCAATTCCGCGGTGGAGGCGGTGGTGGATATGATCACGGATGAGTTCGACCCCCGCGCGAAGGCCGCGAAGGATATGGCCGCGGGCGCCGTGCTCGTCGCTGCCGTCAACGCTCTCGTCGTCGCCTATCTGGTGCTTGCCGACCGTCTGACCCACGTCTCGCTCGATCTCCTCGGCGTCATCAGGCGCTCCCCAGCGCATCTCACGATGGTTGCACTGGCCGTGGTCGTTCTGGCGGTCATCGCACTCAAGGCCCGGCACCGGACGGGCACCCCGCTATCGGGCGGGCTACCGTCCGGCCATGCCGCTCTGGCTTTCGCCGGCTGGACGGCGGTGACCTTCGTGGTTGCCGGGCAACCACAGGCCATACTTGTCAGCTTCATCGCCTTTGTGATGGCCGTACTGGTGGCTCAGACTCGAGTGGAGACAGGGATCCACTCCCTGCTCGAGGTGGTCCTGGGCGCGCTGCTGGGGATAGGCTTGACGACCCTCATCTTCCAATTCTGGTTCTAGGGTTCGATCGAAGATGAAGTCACGCCGGCAGGGTGCGATAGACGAGTGCGGAGCGAACCGGAGCGAGCCCCGGCCGCCGGCGGGGTCGGGCGACCCGAAGATGACTCTCACCCGGGTCCGCAACCCCGGCCAGACGCTCCTAAGAGAGCTGCAGGAGTACGACCTCGAGGCGTTCGGCGCGACGGGTCTGCGAACATACGACCTGGCAGTCATGGCCCAGGCGGGAGCCGTCCTCGTGGCCCGCATCGCCGAGCGTATCGTCGGCGGCTGCCAGCTCATGCGAGTGCTGGACGAGCCGGACTTCTTCTACATCGTCGGCTTCTATATCCGTCCGCAGTGGCGAGGACGGCGCCTAGGTGGGGAGCTTCTGCGCCTGGTGGCGGAGGAAAGCCGCGCGCTCGGGGCGAAGGGCCTGGTGCTGACGACCGCCCCCGATAATCTCGCCGCCCTGGCTCTGTACAAGGGCGCGGGGTTTGTGGAAGACAGGTTCGTTCCTCACTTCTACGGGGAGAAAGAGGACAGATACATCCTGCGTTGGCGGTTCCCGGCTGGGGCTGAGGAGGTCGCCGGGGAGGGCTTGCCGGGCAGTGTATGATAGAAGACCGACGAAGGAGGTGGGCGCGCAGTGAGAGTCGAAGAGCTTGCCAAGACCATTGATAGCACCATGCTGGAGGCGACGAGTACGACGACCGCGGTCGAGGCTCTCTGCAGGGACGCCATCTCCTACCACTTCGCGTCGGTTTGCGTCCTGCCCTACTGCGTGCCCGTGGCCCGGCAACTGCTCCAAGGGTACGACGTCAAGGTCGGTACCGTTGTCTCCTACCCGCTGGGGGCCGACTCGCAGCGCACCAAGATAGTCGGCGCCGAGCAGGCTGTGGCCTTGGGGGCCGACGAGCTCGACGTCATTCTGAACATACCGGCAATGCTGTCGGGCGACTTCCGATACGTGCGGGACGAATTGCGCAGCGTCGTCCGCACCGTCCGCATGACGAGCGTCAACACGGGCCGCGGCCTCGTGCTGGTGAAGGCCAACGTCGAGGCCTACTATCTGGACGAGAAGCTCAAGCGCCTGGTCTGCAAGATCGTAGAGGACTCAGGAGCCGACTTCATCAAGACCTCCACAGGCTGGGCCCCAGGCGGGGCGACTGCCAAAGACGTGGAGTTGTTCCGCGATCTCCTGCCCGAGAGCGTCGGCGTGGACGCTTCTGGAGGTATCCGGACTGCCGAGGACGCGGAGTTGATGATCAACGCGGGTGCCGCCCGCATCGGCACTTCCTACGCGGTCGATATCATCAAGGAGTTCTCAGCCGACAAAGACTGAGACGACCCGGCGCCGACTGAGCAAGGGAGGCCTGTCTGAGCTCCCGTTTCTTCACCACCGATGCGCTGGTCATCGGTTCCATGCGCTACCGGGAAGCCGACCGGATCGTCACGTTGTATACGCGCGACCGGGGCCGGCTGAGCGCGGTCGCCAAGGGGGTGCGGCGCACCAAGTCGAAGGTAGGCGGCAGGCTGGAGCCGTTCACGCTGGTGAGAGCAAGCCTGAACGCCGGCAGGGGCACGTTGTACACCGTGATAGGGGTCGAGACCGTCCGCACCTTCCAAGGGGTCCGCGACGAACTGTTCCGCATGGAGGAAGGGGCGCGGCTTCTGGTCGCGGTCCGGCATCTCTTTCCAGGGGAAGAGGCAAGCGCTCCCGCCTTCAATCTTCTCGTGCGCGGGGTCGCCCAGCTCGCCGACGCGGAGGACGCGGCCATCGCCTCAGGCGTGGTGCTGGCCACCCGGCTCAAGTTGCTGGTGCTGCTCGGGTATGCGCCGGAGATGTCGCGGTGCGCCTGCTGTGGCAGCGAAGGGCCTCTCTACGGCTTTTCCCCGGGTCTTGGCGGTGTGATCTGCGATCCTTGCGTGGAGACGTCCGGCGCCTCCTGCTTCGCCCTCAGCTCCGGCGCGGTGTCCACATTGCGTGCGCTCGTTCAGAACGCCCTCTCCGACATCAGGGATCTGGAACTCGACGACCGGGCTACGGCCGAAGTCGAACAGGTGTTGGCGCAGACGCTGGCCTTCCACGGACACTAGGCGAAGGGCGAATAGCCTCCCTCCGGCTGCGCTTTGCGACTCCTCCCCGGAGGCTATTCGCCCTTCGCCGGCAACGAGGAGGGAAGGGGTACCGCCGGGCCTGCGGGCGACCTTCCCTCCGGCTGCGCTTTGCGACTCCTCCCCGGAGGCCATTCGCCCTTCGCCGGCAACGATGGGGGGGGCACCGCCGCTCCCCAATCCAGCGCCAAGTAGCGCTTTCGTGTCCTGAGCGAGCGTTACGGTACTCCGTAGGGGCGAGCGAAGGGTGCGGAAGCGCTACGCTGCTATGAGAAGGGCAGCCGCCGCTCGTAGTTGGGCGCTTCCTTGGTGATCTGCACGTCGTGCGGGTGGCTCTCGGCCAGTCCCGCCGCCGAGATGCGGGTGAACCGCGCCTTCTTGTGCAGGTCTTCTATCGTGGCGGAGCCTGTGTAGCCCATCCCGGCCCGGAGGCCGCCCACGAGCTGGAAGACCACGTCGCCGAGCGGTCCCTTGTGAGGCACCATGCCTTCGATGCCCTCGGGCACCAGCTTCTTCTGGTCTTCCTGGAAATAGCGGTCGGCGCTGTGCCCCTCGCTCATGGCGCCCACGGAGCCCATCGCCCGGTACACCTTGTAGCTCCGGCCTTCCCACAGGATCCGTTCGCCCGGACTCTCGGTGGTCCCCGCGAACAGGGAGCCGATCATCACGCTGCTTCCTCCTGCCGCGAGAGCCTTGACCAGGTCGCCCGAGTAGCGGACACCCCCGTCGGCCACCACTGGGACCCCGTATTTGTAAGCCTCGGCCGCGCAGGCGGAGACCGCGGTGATCTGAGGCACGCCACAGCCGGTCACCACCCGTGTGGTGCAAATGGAGCCGGGGCCGATGCCGACCTTGACCGAGTTCACGCCCCGGTCGATGAGGGCTCTGGTGCCCTCCGCCGTGGCGACGTTGCCCGCCATGATCTCGATATCCGGGTATTTCTCCCTTATCGACTCGATGGCGTCGAGCACGCCGCGGGAGTGGCCGTGCGCGGTGTCGATGCAGATGATGTCGGCCTGAGCTTCCACCAGAGCCTGCACGCGCTCTGCCGTGTCCTTGGCGACGCCCACAGCCGCCCCGACCCGCAGGCGGCCCAGCTCGTCCTTGCAGGCGTCGGGGAACTCGATCATCTTCATGATGTCTTTGATGGTGATCATGCCCCGAAGTTTGAAGTCCTCATCCACCACCAACAGCTTCTCGATCTTGTGGATCTTGAACTCCTCGACCGCCTGATCGAGCGTGGTCCCCACGGGCACCGTCACCAGATTCTCCGACGTCATGAGGGAGGTCACGGGCTTGGAGAAGTCGGTCTCGAACCTGGTGTCACGGTTGGTGATGATGCCGGCCAGCCGCCCGTCGGGATGCACGACCGGGACTCCCGAGATCCGGTATTCCTTCATGAGGGCCTCGGCGTCGCCGTAGCTTGCGGTCAGCGAGAGAGTGATGGGATCCACGATCATCCCCGCCGTGCTCCTCTTGACCTTGCGGACCATCTCGGCCTGCCGGTCGAGCGGCTGGTTCTTGTGGATGATGGTAAGCCCACCCTCGCGGGCCAGGGCGATGGCAAGAGCGGTCTCGGAGACCGTGTCCATGGCGGCGGACAGCAGGGGGATGTTGAGGGTGATCTTGCTGGTGAGGCGGGAGCGGACGTCGGTCTCTTTTGGCAGTACCCCGGATTCCGCGGGAATCAGGAGGATATCGTCGAAACTAAGGCCTTCGCCAACTATTTTCCGGTCCCAGTCGATCACGCCGACCCCCTTTTTCCTGTGATTCTAGCGAATCCTGCGGCCAAATGCCCAGCGAGTGACGTCGCGTCCACCACCGCCGCTATAGTAGTACGAGCCGCGTCTCCAGCTGGAGGTTGGAAATGTCCCAAGCACTGACCATCGTCGCCGTAATCCTGCTGCTGGCGGCCGTGGTCCTGCTGGTCCTGCTGCTTCTGCGGCAGCGCAGGGGCGACACGGCGGCTGCTCTGCGCGAGCTCATGCAGGGTCAAGAGCGCGGCGAGCGTCTCCTTCGTGAAGAGATGGGCCGCAACCGGCTGGAAGCGGCACAGAACTCGCGCCAGGTACGTGAAGACATGGCCACGGCCATGAAAGGACTGGGAGACTCCACCATCAACAGCATCAGCCAGATCGGGCTACAGCAGAGGGGCCAGTTCGACACGTTCGCAAAGCAGCTCACGGCGTTGATCGATTCCAACGAAAGACGCATGATCGAGCTCAGGGCCACTGTCGATGAGCGTCTCAAGCAGATGCAGACCGACAACGGCGCGAGGCTCGAGCAGATGCGGCAGACCGTAGATGAGCGGCTCACGGCTACCCTGGAGCAGCGCTTGGGTGAGTCATTCAAGCAGGTGAGCGATCGGCTGGAGCAGGTCCACAAGGGTCTGGGTGAGATGCAGACTCTGGCGGCGGGGGTAGGCGATCTCAAGCAGGTGCTGACCAACGTCAAGACCCGGGGGACCTGGGGAGAGGTTCAGCTGGGCATGTTGCTGGAGCAGATCATGACCTCCGAGCAATACGAGGCGAACGTGGCCTGCAAGCAGGGTTGCGGCGAGCGGGTCGAGTTTGCCATCCGGCTGCCGGGTCAGCCGGGCCGGGACGGGGACGAAGTCTGGCTTCCTATCGACGCCAAGTTCCCGGTCGAAGACTACCAGCGCATGTTGGACGCCCAGGACAAGGGCGATCTTTCAGGCATGGACGCAGCGCTCAAAGCCCTGGAGATCCGGATCAAGGCTTCGGCCAAGGATATCCAGACCAAGTATCTTGATCCACCAAGGACCACCGACTTCGCCATCATGTTCCTGCCCACCGAGGGGTTGTACGCCGAGGTGCTTAGACGCCCCGGGCTGGTGGAATCGCTGCAAGGCAACTTCCGCGTGCTGGTCACCGGCCCTACCACCCTGGGAGCGCTGCTGAACAGCCTGCAGATGGGGTTCCGGATCCTCACCGTCGAACAGCGTTCGAGCGAAGTGTGGCAGCTTCTCGGGGCGGTCAAGACCCAGTTCGGACAGTTCGGCGGACTCTTGGAGAAGGTGCACAAGAAGCTCGACCAGGCTTCGTCCACGATCGAAGACGCGGCCAAAAAGAGCCGGACCATCGAGCGGAGGCTGAGGACCGTCCAGGAGCTGCCGGGAGATACCGCCAGCGGCCTTCTTTCCCTTGCCGGCGTCGAGGAGACCGAATCGGTCGAAGAGGCGGAACCGAGCGGCAACGCCTTTGAGGACGAGTAGACCGCCGTGTGGCCATCGATACCGTCATTTTCGACCTCGACGGGGTCCTGCTCGAGACCGAGCAGGAGTGGAACGATGTGCGCCGCGAGTTCGCCGGCATGCATGGCGGCCATTGGGACGAGCACGACCAGCCCGCGGTCATGGGCGCCAATTCGATGCAGTGGGCCGCCTACATGCGCGAACAAAGCGGCATCGATCTATCTCCCCAAGAGATCTATCAGGGTGTCGTCGGAGCTTTGCGCGCTCGGTATGCCCGCCATCTGCCCCTCATCCCCGGCGCCCGGGAGGCGGTCGTTCGCTTGGCGTCGTCCTTCCGGTTGGGCGTGGCCTCTTCCTCCCCCCTGGAGTTGATCGAGTATTCCCTGGAACTGGCCGGGCTGCGGCAGTATTTCGGCGCGGTGGTCTCTTCCGATGAGGTGTCTACCGGCAAACCGGCGCCGGACGTCTACCTGGAGGCGTGCGTCCGCCTGAACACGGCCCCTGAGCGGGCGGCGGCTATAGAGGATTCCTCGAACGGCCTTCGGGCTGCCGCCGCGGCCGGTCTCGCGGTCGTCGCAGTCCCCAACCCGGCCTTTCCGCCTTCCGCCGACGCGCTCGCTCTGGCAGATGTCATACTGAGTTCGGTCGGGGACGTTACCGGGGATATCATTCTGTCGATCAGAGCGGAGGCGGTCGATGGCCGATAGAGAGCGCCTGAACAAGTTCCTGGGGGGAGAGTGCTGGGCCGTAGTCGGAGCTTCCGACGACCGGAGCAAGTTCGGCAATATCACCTTTCGGGAGTTGAAACGCCGGGGCAAACGGGTCTACCCGGTGAACCGAAACGCCGGGCAGGTGGAGGGTGAGACGGCGTATCCCAGTCTCTCCGATGTGCCCGAACATGTCGACCGGGTGCTCATAGTGGTACCTCCCAAGCAGGGCGAGACAGTCGTGCGGGAGGCCGATGAGGCGGGTATCCACAGCGTTTGGTTCCAACCTGGGGCGGAGTCTCTGGCAGCGCTCGCGTACTGCGAGGCTCACGGGATGGTGGCCATTTCGGGCCACTGTATCCTGATGACCGGGGAGCAGTAGCCGGGAGGCTACCACGGCGCGAGCATATGGTACGTGTGCTGGAAGAACTCGAGATACCCGATGACGAACTCGACTTCGCGACCTCGCGCAGCAGCGGTCCCGGTGGGCAGAACGTCAACAAGGTGAACACAAGGGTGACGCTGCTGTTCAACGTGGATCAGTCCGCCGCCCTCTCACCGGTTCAGCGCGAACTTCTGCGCAGCCGTCTGGGCGGTCGCATCAGTCGCGTGGGCGTGCTGCGGGTGGTCTCGCAGCGTCACCGCACCCAACTGGCGAATCGCGATGCCGCGGTCGAGCGCTTCGTTGAGTTGCTCCGGGACGCCTTGACGGAGAAGACCGAGCGCGTCCCGGCGAAGGTCCCCAAACAGTCCAAGGAGAAGCGCCTGGAGGAGAAACGGCGCCGCGGCAGCCTCAAGCGGGATCGCAGCACGGACCCGGACCTGGACGAATAGGACTACTCTCCCGGAAGGTCCACCCGGGCCGCCACCACGGCGAACATTTCTCGTCCCATGTCTTCGGCGCTCACCGCGCGGAAGTAGGGGACCAGGGAGTCGATCACCTCTTCTTTGCCGAACCGGATGTCGAGCGGCGGGCCGCCTTCGGGCGATTCCGGCTCTTTGCGCCAGTCGACTATCACCAGCCTGCCGCCCGGACGCAACGCCCGGGCAAGCCCGACGAGATCGATCACGCCGCCTGTCTCGTGCCAGACGGCGATGGAGCAGGCCACATCCAGGCTCGCGGTCGGAAAGTCCAGATGGGTGACGTCGCCGTCGATGAGGCGAACGTTCGCGGGCACCCCTCGGGAGCGGTAGAACTCGTGCATCTCCGGCTGTATATCGAGCGCGTACACGATGCCGGTGGTAAGTGCGGCGATACGGTCGGTGTAGAAGCCGGCTCCGCTTCCCAGGTCCACCACGTCCTCATCTCCTCCCAGGGCGAGGAGGCGGGCCAGATCGCGCTCGCTGAGTTGGGTCTCCAAGCGGCTTGGCTCCATGAGCCGCCCAGCATGGCCGGGAAAGAGGTGAGCGTGCTCGTGCATGATCTCTGACTCCGGCGGTGGTGGCGGTTAGAACATCGTCGCGCAGTAGGGGGCGATGCCGGTGGAGAACATCGCGTCGGCGGTCGCGAGCACCCTCCTATCGACGCCGGCGATGCGGCCCGCAGCGGCGAGAGTGGTGAAGCTCACGCCCCCCAGGTAGGCGGCCCCGAGGGCGTCCACGTCGAGGACGAGGTCGGGAACGCGGTCGGTGGGCCGGCATTCGGCCCCGGCCCCGATCCCCCCGGTGCTGAGCCGAAAACGGCCGGTGCGGGCTACCGGGAAGGGCTCGGAGATTTCGAGCACCAGTTCGCCGGCGATGGAGTATTCGCGGGCGGCGAGCGCCCGTGGGATGTCGAGCAGCCGCACATAGAGGTCGTCCGCCAGCGCGTTCACCTCAAGCCGACGCGGATCGGCCAGGAGCCAGCGGAGGGGCTCATCCACGCGCGCCCTCCAGCAGGAGGCCGTCTGGCATAGGTCGGTACCGAGCACGAACTCCCAAAGGGCTCGGTAGACAGCGGCGTCGCCTGCGATCAACTCGATCACCTGGACGTCGCCCTTGGGGGTGGAGGCGGCCCACTCTTCTCTGATGCGGTACGTCACGTACCCGTCTGGGACACCATCCCGGTCCATGTGCACGGCGTGATACATCCCGGTGTATCCCTCCCGTTCCATGAGAGGGTCCCAGAGATAGGACGCCCACCAGCCCGGCGGCCTGCTCACTGCTCCCGGCTGTCCCAGCCGCAGGGTTTCGTAGACGCCGGCAAGCATGCCGGCCGCTTCCACGCCGGTAGCGAGCACGATGCGCTCAGGCCGGTTGTCCCCGCGCTCGACAGCGAGACGGGCATAGGCTCGATCGATAGAGAAGCTCATGATGCTGCTGGCCGGGCCGTAGCCATACCTGCGGTACAGGGTGGCTTCCGAGGCCATGAGGACGGAGAGCGGGTCTCCGCGATCCCTCATGTCGTTCAGCTGGGCTGCGAACAGAGACCGCAGGATCCCCCGGCGGCGATGGGTGGGCAGGGTAGCTCCCCAGGTGGCGCCACCGGCCGGCAGGGCTGTGCGGCCCGGAAGCGTCAGCTCGAGGGAAAGTACAGCAAGCGAGCCGACCAGCCGGCCGGCATCGAACGCGCACAGCGCACGATCGAAGGGAAAGGCCCTTCGAAACGCGGACTCGTCCTGCTCCGTCGCCTCCTCGCCGAACGCGATGTTGGCCAGCGAGACGATCTCATGGAACTCTTCTTCCCGAGGGGCACGTATCTCCACAGGGTCCATCGGCCGTTACCTAAGGAGGCAGCCGTTCGCCTGGAGATGGGCCTGCCAGTCGGCCTCGCTGGGCTCGCCGCACCTCCGCAGCAGTTTGCCCCACTCCTCGTCCACGTACCGCTCGAGTTGCTGGAGTGTTGCCGCGTTGCTCGCCTGGAACAGGTGAGCGAAGCGGCCTTGGCGCTTGAGCCAGGGAACCAGTGGCAGCTTGTGATGCGGCCGGTACGTGAGGCGGTATTCCCCATCCTCGTATTCGAACAGGGGCCAGTAACAGGTGTTGACCGCCTCCCGGGCCAGATCGATGCTCTCGGCCCCGTCCGAGCGCCAACCGCGCGGACAAGGGGCGAGCACGTTGAGGAAGGTGGGCCCGTCAATGGACAGCGCTTTTGCCGCTTTGCGCACCAGGTCGCGCGGGTCGTGCGGCGAGGCTTGGGCGATGTAGGGGATGCCATGCGCGATCATCAACTCGGTGAGATTTTTCCGCTGCTGTAGCTTGCCGGCCGATTCGGCGCCGACGGGGCTGGTGGTAGTCCATGCACCGGTGGGAGTCGCGCCCGAGCGTTGGAACCCGGTGTTCATGTACGCGCCGTTGTCGTAGCAGACATACAGCATCTTGTGGCCGCGCTCCATGGCGCCCGACAGCGACTGCAGGCCTATGTCGTACGTGCCGCCGTCTCCGCCGAAGGCGATGAACTTGATGTTCTCGTCGATCTTGCCCTTCTTCTTGAGCGCGCGGTAAGCAGTCTCCACTCCGCTCAAGGTGGCGGCCGAATTCTCGAAAGCAGTGTGGATGAAGCTGCTCTTCCACGAGGTGTAGGGGTAGATGGTGGTGCTCACTTCGAGGCAACCGGTGGCGGAACTGACCACGACCGGATCGCTCGTGCCCATGAGGACCTGGCGTACTACGACAGGAGCCCCGCAGCCTGCGCACATGCGGTGGCCGCCGGCCAACTGGCTCCCCTGGGCGACCAACTGCAGCCAGTTCTGGCGGGCGCGCTCGAAGTGGTCGGTCTCCTCGAGGGCGTCGACCGGACAGACGTTTACGCACTCGCGGCAGAGGATGCACCGGCTCTCGTCGACCTTGAACGAGCTCAGCGTGCGCTCGTTAAATGTGAGGGCGCCGGTCGGACAGGTGGTGACGCAGCGGCCGCAACTGATGCAGTCCGCCAACTGCAGGGCCTCACCGTACGGCGTGTCGACATTGATGGTAAAGCCTCGACCGGTGAAGTCGTAGCATGCCGGGCCTGCCACGTCGCGGCAGACCCGAACGCAACGCCCGCACGCGATACAGCGCTCCATGTCGCGCCGGATGAAGGGATGGTCCAGTTGGGACTCCACCGCGCGGACGCGGCTGCCCCTCTTGACCAGGTCGTTGGTGGTGATGCCGTATTCGACGCCGAGGCGCTGGAGGTCGCAGTTGCCAAGAGTGGGGCACTCGCACTGCAGGCAACGCTTCGCCTCCGCTTGGGCGGCGGCCAGGCTGTAGCCCTTCTCGACTTCCACATCGAGGCCCGCCAGTCGTTTGGACTTGGATGCCTTCGGCATCACGGGCCGAGCCTCCGGCTCGGCGCCCGCGCCCATTTTGAGCCAAACCGGGTCGCGCTCGGCAAGCCTGCCAGCGACATTACTCAGGTTCTCGGCCTGCTTGAGCTGCTCGAGGTAAGGAAGGCTCGAGTAGGCCGACAGCCCCTCCTCGAGCGCGGCCAGATCTTCGCCGTGCAGCCAGGCGTCGATGGCCAGTGCGGCGCGCTTGCCGCTCGCCACCGCATGGATGACCGAGTGCGGGCCGCCCAGTGCATCTCCGGCGACGAACAGGCCATTCTGCGAAGTGCGGCCCGTGTACTGGTTGGCGTGCAGAACGCCGCCGCCGACCTTGAGAGGCGTGCCGCTGCCTCCGTGCTCGGAGGCGGTGATGACTGTGGTGCCGGTCTCGGCGCCGAGCTTCTCGGCGACAAGCCGCTCGGCCGGCGCTTCGAACTCGAAGGAGACACCCTCCTCCCGGGCCGCCGCGACCTCGCGGGCGTCGGCGGGCATGGTGTCGGAACTGTAGCGGGTGATGACGGTCACGGTGTCGGCGCCCGAGCGCAGTGCCGTGCGGGCGGCGTCGACCGCGGTCATGCCGTCGCCGATGACGACCACCTTGCCGGCGAGTCGGGTCCGCTGCCCGTCGCGTTGCTGCCTCAGGAAGTCATGGGCATCCAGGTGGTGTTCGTTCAGCGCGTGCTTCTTGGCGCCCGAGGTCTTCGCCCCGGTGCTCAAGACGACCGCATCGAACCCCGCATCGAAGAGGCCCTGCGGGTCGGTCTCGTAGTGCAACTTCGAATCGCCGACGAAGCGCACGCCGGCGTCCCAAAGGGGCTGAAGTTCGGCGTCGAGCACCTCTCCTGGCAGGCGGAACTCGGGGATGAGGTAGCGCAGCGAGCCGCCGGCCTGGGCCTCGGCATCGTACATAGTGACTTGATGCCCCCGTCCGACGAGGAACCAGGCCGAGGACAGTCCCGCCGGCCCGGCGCCCACCACCGCGACCCGCTTGCCGCTCGAGGCGCCACGCGCGAGTCCGGTCTTGGAGTGATCGGCGGCGGCCCGGTGCAGCGCACAGATAGCGATGGGCTCGTCCACATCCCCGCGCCGGCACACCGGCTCGCAGTAGCGCGGGCAGACCCGTCCCAGAATGCCGGGAAACGGCAACTCCTCGCGTACCAGGGCCGCCGCTCCAGCCGCGTCTCCGGCGGCAAGCGCCGCCAGATACCCGGGGATATCCACATGCGTGGGGCAGGCGTGGGTGCAGGGAGCTTCGCAGTACGCGTTGTGATCGGACAGGTACATCCGCAAGTAGCTCTCGCGGCGCGCCCGCACACGGGGCGTCTCGGTCTGAACAGACAGGCCGTCGGCGACCCAGGTGGTGCAGGCCGCCTGGAGTTTGTCCACTCCCGCGACTTCGACTAGGCACAGACGGCAGCCACCCCAGGCCGCGCTGCCCTCAAGACTGCAGAGGGCCGGGATGTCGACCCCTTCCCTGCGAGCGACGTCGAGGACCGTCTCGCCCTCGGCGGCGACGAACTGCGCGCCGTTGATGGTGACGGTCACGGCCCGTTCGGTCACGGCCGCCGCCGCTGCGGCACCCGCGGTCGCGGTCACTGTCTTCTGTTTCGGGGCGCTCATCTCCGCCTCCTTCCGGCCGGCGTGAGCACTCCCGTGTCCACCCTTACGGCGTCGAACCTGCATGCCTGGCGACACGCGTCGCACTTGATGCAGAGCTTCTGATCTATTACGTGCACCTGCTTGCGCTCGCCGGTCACAGCGCTGCTCGGGCAGGCGGATATGCAGGCCCGGCACCCGGTGCAGGCCTCCTCGTCGATCCGGTAGCGGATCAGAGCACGGCAGACCCCGGCGGGGCAGCGATGCTCCTCCACGTGGGCCATGACCTCATCCCTGAAGTAACGCAGCGTGGACAGGACAGGGTTGGGAGCGCTGCCGCCGAGGGCGCAGAGCGATCCTTCGACCACGTCCTCCGCGAGCGCTTCCAGTAGGTCGATGTCGTCCATCGTCGCCTGCCCGGCGCAGATCCGCTCGAGGATCTCGAGCATCCGGGTGGCACCCACCCGGCAGGGCACACACTTGCCGCAGCTCTCCTCGGCGGTGAACTTGAGGAAGAACTTGGCGAAATCGACCATGCAGGTGGTGTCGTCGACGACCACCATGCCGCCCGAGCCCATCATCGACCCGGCCGCCAAGAGGCTTTCGAAGTCGATCGGCTCGTCGAGCAGCGACGCCGGCAGGCAGCCGCCCGAGGGACCGCCCAGTTGGACGGCCTTGAAGTGACGCCCGGAAAGCATGCCGCCACCGATATCGAAGATGACCTGGCGGAGAGTGGTGCCCATCGGGACCTCGATGAGACCTCCGTTCACCACCTTGCCGGTGAGCGAGAAGATCTTGGTGCCTTTGCTGGTCTCGGTGCCGATGGCCGCGAAGGCGTCGGCGCCGTTCTTGACGATCCAGGGCACGTTGGCGTAGCTCTCGACGTTGTTGAGGTTGGTCGGTTGGCCCCACAGTCCGTGCGCAGCGGTACGGATATGCTTGCCTCTGGGCATGCCGCGCAGGCCTTCGATGGACAGCGTGAGCGCCGTCGATTCGCCGCAGACGAAGGCGCCCGCGCCCTGGTTGATGCGGATGTCGAAGTCGAAGCCCGAGCCGAGGATGTTCGCGCCCAGGAGGCCGCGCTCGCGGGCCTGCCCGAGGGCGAAGCGCAGCCGGTCCACCGCGAACGGGTACTCGTGCCGGACGTAGACGTAGCCCGCTACCGGCCCGTTGTTCGCGCCGATGGCGTAGGCGGCGATGATCATCCCCTCGATGACGCTGTGCGGGTTGCCTTCGAGCACCGAGCGGTCCATGAAGGCCCCCGGGTCGCCCTCGTCGGCATTGCAGATGATGTAGTGGACGTCGCCGGGATTGCGGCGGGAAGCCCGCCATTTCTTGCCGGTCGGGAAGCCCGCCCCTCCGCGGCCGCGCAGCCCGCTCCGTTCGATCTCGTCGATGATGGCGACCGGGTCGCCGTCGGAAAGAACCTTGGCCAGAGCGGTGTATCCGCCGTGGGCGAGGTAATCGTCGAGCGAGAAGGGATCCACCTTGCCGTTGAGGCCCAGGACCACTCGGGTCTGCAACGCGTAGAACGGGATCTCCCGCTCGAGCGCCAGAGACTCGCCGGTCTCGGGATGCTTGTAGAGGAGGCGTTCCACGATGCCGTCGCCCACCACGCTGGTGTCGATGATCTCGGGGACGTCCTTCGGATGCACCCGAGGATAGAAGATGCCCTGGGGCCGCAGCACCATGATGGGGCCCTGCTCGCAGAACCCGTGGCAGCCGGTCTCGATGACGGCGACCTGACCCGCCAGTCCACGTTCGGCGAGCGCCGCGTCGACGGCCTTCTTCAGTGCGACGCGCCCGGAGGCATGACACGCGGTGCCGGCGCAGATGCGGATCTCGCTGCGGGCATCATCGGCCAGATAGGCGCCGGAACCGGCATCGATCACGACCTGCAGCGCCGCCGCGATGCTGGGGGACAGGTGGCTGTTCGGAGTCGCCTGGGGGGCGCTCATACCGCCGCCTCCTGTTTGCGCAACCTGCGTACCAACCGCCGGGCCTCGTTGGGACCCATGCGGCCGAAGGTCTCGTCGTCGCCGAGGCGGACGACCGGGGCCAGCGCGCAGGCGCCGACGCAGTTGACCGTCTGCAGGGTGAAGAGACCGTCAGCGGTGGTGTCGCCCACGGGGATTTCGAGTTCCTGGCTGAAGGCCTCCAGGACCAGGGGCGCGCCGGCCACGTGGCAGGCGGTGCCCATGCAGACGTCGATGACATACTTGCCCACGGGCTTGAGCCGGAACTGACTGTAGAAGCTGGCCACGCCATAGACGCGGGAGAAATCGAGGTGCATCTCGTCGGCGATCACCTCGAGGGCGAGCCTGGGCAGATAGCCGTAGGCCTCCTGGGTGGCGTGCATCGCCTCGATAAGGCCGGAGCCGGATCGGATGCCGGCGATGACCGGGTCGAGCACCTTCGTGTCGATCGGCGCCAGAAGGGTCGCCGGCCTCTCGCCCATGACACAGGCCGAGGCCGCCCCGCAGCTCTCACCCGGCAGCGACGTCAAAGCGGCGTTGCGGGCTGCATCGATGTCAAAGGGCTCCTCGGGGAACTCGGGACAGTACTCGAGCTCGATGGCGTCCACCGGGCAGATCCGCTCGCAGAGCGTGCACGCGTAGCACTTGTGCCCGCCGTGTGGCCCCTCGGTCAGGCCGAGGAGTCCGGCCGCTCGGGGCTTGCCGAGCAACTGCCTTCGTTCGAAGTCGATGCCCTTTATGATCTCGTACAGCGCCGAACCCCTCGGTTCGGGGCCGTTCGCGTCTGGGCCCTGCGGCCGCTTGCCGTTTCCGCTTCCGTTATCTGCCATTCCAGCTACCTCAGTCTTCGCGCAGGTTCAGGTAGCGGCGGGCCGTCGAAGCCCGTTTTCCGCTCCGCGCCGTCTCTTCGAGCACCGCGAACGCCTGCTCGATGTTGTCGGGGAAGATGTCGCGCCCGCCAAGTCCGTAAATGAAGGGGAGTATCTGCGGCCGGGGGTCGTTTTCGTAGAGAGCCGCCCGGATCTCGAGGAAGATAGGGCCCCCTTGAGCGCCGAAGGAGTCGGCCCGGTCCATGACGCCGACGACCTTGACGTGCTCGAGCGCCTTTGCGTAGGCGGCGTGGGGGAAGGGGCGGAACACCCGGACCCGGACCATGCCGGCCTTGACGCCCCGCGCCCGCAGCTTGTCGACCACCATGCGGGTGGTGCCCGCGGTGGAGCCGACCACGACGATGGCTATCTCAGCGTCGTCGAGGCGGTAGGGATCGAGCAGGCCGTAGTGGCGGCCGGTCAACTCGGCGTACTCGTCGGCCACGTCGGCGATCACGTCGAAGGCTCTGTCCATCGCCCGGTTCTGCGCGACCTTGTGCTCGAAGTACCAGCCGTGAAGGCCGTCGAAGGGGCCCACTGTGACCGGGTTCTTGACGTCGAGCATGGGGTTGACGGCGTGGTAGGGACCGATGAAGTCGCGGACCTTCTCGTCTTCGAGAATCACCAGAGGACCGATGGCCCCGCTGATGACGTAGCCGTCGTACATGTGCATGGCGGGAGTGCGCACGTCCATGTGCTCCGCGATGCGGACCGACTGCAGGCAGTTGTCGTAGGCCTGCTGGTGGTCCTCGCCGTAGATCTGGATCCAGCCGGTGTCCCGACCGCCCATGGTGTCGCTGTGATCGCAGTGGATGTTGATGGGGCCGGAGAGGGCCCGGTTGACCGTGGTCATGACGATGGGAAGGCGGTAGCTGGCCGCCACGTACAGCAGTTCCCACATGAGGGCGAAACCCTGGGACGAGGTGGCGGTCATGGTGCGCGCCCCGCCCGCGGCCGACCCGATGGCGGCGCTCATCGCGGAGTGCTCCGATTCGACCGTGACGAACTCGGTGTCCACCGTCCCGTCGGCCACCATCTGCGCGTAGAGCTGGACCACCTCGGTCTGGGGGGTGATCGGGTAGGCGCACACCACGTCCGGGTTGATCTGACGCATGGCCTCAGCCACGGCTTCGTTGCCCGTTACCGCGAGAGTAGTCACATCCTGACCGGCCATGCGGCTACTCCTCGTCCTCGGTCTTCATGGCGATGGCATGTTCGGGGCATTCCTTGGCGCAGATGCCGCAGCCCTTGCAGTGTTTTAGGTCGATGCCCGCCGCTTTGCCGTTCTCGATGATGATCGAGGCGTCGGGGCAGTAGAAATAGCAGAGCATGCAGCCCGTGCACGCGGCCTGGTCGATGAAGGGCGTCAGCGAGCGCCATCCGCCGGTCTCGAACTCGTCGGAATTGCCGGCGCAGGGGATGGTCGCCCCGAGCTGATGCTTATCGGGACCCCAGGTGGCGATGTCGTCCACGTCCCAGCGGGGCTTGTCAATGGCACTCATTCCCCCTGGACCTCCTCATAGCTGCGTGTGATGGCCAGGATGTTGCCCTCTACGACCTTCGGAGGGAACTTCTTGCCAAAATCGTAGCGGAGGAATTCCACCACCTTCTCTATGGGAAAGAGGCCGGTGATGCGGGTGAGAGCCCCCACCATGGGCGTGTTCGGGATGGGGCGCTTGATCGTCTCCATCGCAATGCGCGTCGCCGCAATGGTGAAGAGGCGGCCGCCTTTGAGGCCGTATAGCTCTCGCAACTCGGCCGGCGTCATCTCCGTGTTCACAAGGACTATCGCGTCCTCGGGGGCGCCTTTGGTCACGTTCGTGGCGCCCAGCAGGGACGGGTCGAGCACTACCACGATCTGCGGGTGCTCGATGCCGCAGTAGAGTTGGATGGGCTCGTCACTGACCCGGGTGAAGGCCACGATAGGCGCCCCGGACCTCTCCGGTCCGTACTCGGGGAAGGCCTGGAAGTACTTGCCCTGGCCGAGCGCCAACTCTGCCACCATCTTTGCGGCGGTGACGGCTCCCTGGCCACCGCGGGCGTGCCACCTGATCTCGGTGAGCTTCGGTTCTGCTGCAGGCGGAGCCGGCATCGTGTCCGGATCAAGGACGACTGTCATGCTGACATCCTCCGCCGTGTTTTGGCCATGGCAAACACGCAGGCTCCTTCTCTGGCTTCCCTGGAAATGAATCCCCCCAAAGCCGGCACATGCTCGGGTCCCCAAGACCCGGCAAGAACGGTACCGCATTATACACCTGGCACTGTTTCGATGGTGAGTGCAACGGTCATGTTTTGCGCGCGGGCAAAGGGTCCCGATGCTATAATCGGCCCGTCTTAGACATACCTTGCTAGGGGAGCGCGCAGCTGAGAGTGTGGCCCGGCCACAGACCCTACGAACCTGATCTGGGTAATGCCAGCGAAGGGAAGTAAACGGTGATCCACCCGATCTTACGCCGC
This sequence comes from uncultured Actinomycetota bacterium, assembly GCA_963843455.1. Lineage (GTDB taxonomy): Bacteria > Actinomycetota > Thermoleophilia > RBG-16-64-13 > RBG-16-64-13 > CAIQPS01. The sequence continues at coordinate 284,612 of CAWJKE010000016.1, read as the reverse complement.
CTCGCGGTGCACGAATCGCTCGAGCAGCCCGCGCCCTCCCGCCCGAAAGGGAGTGCGTTTAGTTGCATGCCGTCGTTGTAGCCGGGTCGCACCCGGCCGGCGAACTGGATAGGGCCCGGCTCGAGACTACCGATCTGCTTGTGGCCGCCGATGGGGGCGCCGATGCGCTTGCGCGGATCGGCCTGCTGCCCTCTCTGCTCGTGGGCGACCTCGACTCCATCTCTCCCGCCGTCCTCCAGGATCTGAGGTCCCGGGGCGTGGAAGTTCTGTCGCTGCCGACCGCCAAGGATGAGACCGACACCGAGGCGGCGCTCCGGGCTGCCGTCGGCAGGGGTGCCACAGACGTTACCGTCTTCAACGGGCTGGGGGGCCCCCGGCTGGACCACCTTCTGGGCAACCTGGTGCTGCTCACCGCGACGTGGCTTGCTCCGATCCGCGTCACGCTGGTTGACGAGCACCACGAGGTCTTTCTTGTGAAGGGGGACAGTGCCGTTGCGGGCCGGCGGGGCGACGTCGTGTCCCTTCTTCCGCTGACCTCCGTCGTCGAGGACGTCCGCACCGAGGGCCTGCTCTACGCGCTTCACAGCGAGCCTCTGCTCCAGGGGCAGACGCGAGGGGTGAGCAACGAGATGACGGGCGACCGCGCCCGAGTGACCCACGGATCGGGAGCCCTGCTCCTTATCCACTACTACGAACCGGAAGAGGTGGTCCAGCGATGATCGATGGAGAGGGCGACAAGAGCGCGGGCGGCCTTGCGGGTCAGACCGCCGGCCTCGGTGGGGGCGGCGCCTCGCACAAAGGCGCCGGCTACCGGGACGAGAGCGTAGTGGGTTGCCAGTTCTCGGTGTACCCACTACGGCAGCCCGATATCGATGTGCCGGTGCAGGCCTCGATACACGCGGCGCGGGCGGCGGGATGCACGGTGCGGGTGGGCAACCTGAGCACGCTGATGTGGGGAAGCGAAGACGAGGTGTTTGGGGCGCTGCGGGCGGCGTTCCGCGCCGCGCAGCTCCACGGTCCCGTGGTCCTCACGGCCACGCTGGCCGCCGGTATGCCCACCGACGAGCTGGTGGGGGCCATCCAGTCCGACATCGATGACACGCCACCGGCCGAAACGGGCGTCGGCGCAAGACAGGGGCTTCGCTGATGTCGTTCAAGGATTGGACCACGCGCGAGATCGTGGTGGCGGCCGTACTGGCCGTCGCCGTGGGTGTCATCTTCTGGGCCTGGGGTCTGCTCTGGTCCAGCGCATTTCAGGTCATCCCCTTCCCCTTCTCGTACGCGCTGGTGGGGGTCTGGATGGTCGGCGGGCTACTTGTCCCCTATGTGATCCGGCGCCCCGGCGCCGCCCTGTTCGGAGAGCTGGTGGCCGCCTTCGTCAGCATGGCGATGGGCAACCAGTGGGGTATTCTGACCATGGCCAGCGGCTTTGTCCAGGGCGTAGGGGCCGAGGCGGTGTTCGCTGCGTTCCGGTGGAAGCGCTTCACCGGGATCGCGCTCTACGCCGCGGCCGCTCTGGCCGGCGCCTTCAGTATTTTGCTCGATACGTTCGTCTACAGCTACTACGCGACGTATTCGTGGAGCAGCATCGGCGTAGCGGCCATCCTCTGCGTGGCGAGCTCAGTAGTCCTCGGCGGCGGGTTGTCGCATCTCTTGGGCGCGCTGCTGGCCAGGACCGGGGTGCTATCGGGGCTTGCCGGCGGTGGGGGCGGGACGAAACGGGTCTGAACGCCGATAGCAGCCCGGGTGCCGCGCCGTCTGGTTCGCCGCCGGGCGCGCCGTCCGCCTCGGACCCAGCCAGCGGGGCGCCCTCGCCGTCCGTGCGGGCCGCCGGACTCTCGTTCACGTACTCCACCCGCATCCGGCCGGCGCTCATCGATCTCACCTTCGCAGTGACGCCGGGAGAGGTCGTGCTGGTCCTGGGACCCAGCGGTTCGGGCAAGAGCACTCTGACCCTGTGCCTGGACGGCTTGGTGCCTCACCTTGTCGAAGGTGACTACTCCGGGGAAGTGGTGGTGGCCGGATTGGTGGTCAAGGACACGCCGGTCGGCGTTTTGGCCCGGGAGACGGGGCTGGTGTTTCAGGACCCGGATTCGCAGTTCTGCACCCTCACCGTGGACGACGAGATCGCCTTTGGCCTCGAGAATCTGCAGACGCCGCCCGAAGAGATCGAGCCGGCTATCGACCGGGCGCTGGAGGTCGTCCGGCTGGCCCATCTACGCGGGCGGCCCCTCAGCAGCTTGTCCGGCGGCGAGAAGCAACGGGTGGCCCTGGCGGCCGTCCTCGCGATGGGACCCCGGTTGCTGGTGCTCGACGAGCCGTCGGCCAATCTCGATCCGGTGGCCACCCGTGAACTCTTTCTCATCCTGCGCCGGCTGGCGGGAGACCTGCGGCATACGATAGTCATCATCGAGCACAAGTTGGACGAGGTGATCGAATGGGTCGATAGCGTCCTGGTGCTCGATGGAGAAGGCGGTCTGCTCTACCGCGGTGACGCCGCCGGCGCTTTCTACGATCACGCCGAGCGGCTCGCGGGCGCGGGCGTCTGGCGCCCGCAGACCGTCGAGCTCATCGCCGGTCTGGAGCGGGCCGGCTGGCACGTGCCGGGGCGGCCACTGGCGGTAGGCGAGACGGTTGCTGCCTTGCAGGCCTCGCCGGCGCTGGTCGATCAGCTTCGCGTCGGCTCCCGGCCGGTGGCCCCGGACGCCATGGCCGGTGGGGGGCGAGTCCCGGGGGCGTCGCCGCTGTTCGACGTTCGAGATCTCAGCTACAGCTACCCCGGCGGTCACGCCGCCGTCGACAGTGTCTCCCTCTCGGTGTGGCCGCAGGACTTCCTCGCTATCGTGGGCGCCAACGGCGCGGGCAAGACGACGCTGGGATCACTGCTGTCTGGGGTGCTTGCGCCCCCGCGCCAGTCCGTGTTTCTGGAAGGGACGGATGCCTCGACGCTCCCGGCCTGGGCTGTCGCCGAGAAGGTCGGTCACGTGTTCCAGAACCCGGAGCATCAGTTCGTCTCGGGCACCGTGCGCGGGGAGCTCGCCTTCGGTCTCTCTCCTCACGGGCGCCGCGGTTCCCGCCGTCTGAGCGCCGAGCAGGAGCGGCTGGTGGACGACTGGCTGGAGCGCCTGGGCCTGCTGCGCTTGGCCGAAGCGAACCCGTTCACGCTGAGCCAGGGTCAGAAGCGCCGGTTGAGCGCGGCCGCGATGCTCATCCGGGGTTGCTCCGCCCTCATTCTCGACGAGCCCACCCTGGGGCAGGATGCGGTCCAGTCCGCGCGATTGATGGAGATGATGCGCGAGTTCCAGATGGGTGGCGGAACGGTCGTGATGATCACCCACGACATGCGGATCGTCGCCGAGTACGCGAGTTCTCTGCTGGTACTCTCCGGCGGACGCCCACTCTACTCCGGCGATCCCGTCGGTCTGTTCGCTCAGCCGGGGTTGGTCGAAGAGGCCGGGTTGGCGATGCCGGCGGTCGCTCGGATAGGGCTGGGACTCATGGAGAGCGACGAGTTCCGTAGTCCGCTACTGACGTCCCGTGATTTCCTCCGCGCGGCAGGATGGGCTGATGCGCGGGGCGCGGATCCGGTGGCAAGCTGACATGCTCTACCTGCAGCGCCGCAATCCGACCATCAAATTGGCCGCCGTGATCGCGGCCGCCCTTCCCCTCACCTTTGTGTTCGACCCCGTCACGCCCTTGGTCCTATTCCTTGTCACGTTGGCCGTGGGGCGCCTTCTCGGCGGGCTGCCTTTGAAGGCACAGTTGCGGCCGCTCGCCGTGTTCGTGCTGGCCGGGATCGCGATCCTCCTCGCCAACATACTTTTCAACAAGCAGAACGCCACCTCACCGGTGGTCTTCTCGATCGGCCCGGTGGAGGTCACGCGAGCCGCTCTGTGGGCGGCGGGCAGCCTCTGGATGCGCCTGCTGTGCTTCGCCCTGTTGTCGCTCGTCTTCGTGCGCACCACCGAGCCGCAACATCTGCTTCTCAGCCTCGTGCACCAGTTGCATATGAGCGATCGGGTGGCCTATGGGGTGATGGTCGGATACCGCATGCTTCCGGTGTTCCAGGCGGACTATGCGACCATCCGGGCGGCCCAGCGGCTACGGGGGGTGCGGGAGGGGCCCGGATTTCTCCATCCTTTCTCGCGGATCAGGCGCTACGCCCTGCCTTTGCTGGCAGGTGCAGTCCGCCGCGCCGGACGGATCGCGATCGCCATGGACGCGCGCGCGTTCGGAGCCCTGCGACCGCGCACGTACCGGGAGAGGATGGTGGTCACCTCGGTCGATTGGACGTTCCTAGCGCTGACCGTCGTGCTGGTGGCCCTGATAGTGACCGGAACGTGGTTGTCGGGTATCGGACGCTTCACGCTGAACTGAGGGCTATTTGTAGAAGCGGATCTCCGACAACTCGACACCCCAGCGCCCGTTCGTGATCTCTGTCAGCTTGGTGAACCAGATCCGGCCGGCGCCGAGCGGTTCGCGAAGAGTGATGATCTGGTTGGCCGTCCCGTTGAGGGTGGCGATGCTGGCCTCCGATCCCGAAGAGCCATCACTGCGCAATTCACCTTTCCAGCCATCCACGGTGGAGACGATCTCTATGATGGTAGCGGGCTCGGCCAGAGTGAACTCCAGCCCCACCCCGCTCTTGAGATTGCCAAAGGAGGCCGACTTGTAGAGCTCGGTGGACCAAGAGGTGCTCTCCTTGCCGTCGGTGAGATTGGGGAGCTGTTTCGGATGCTCCGTCTGGTCCCCCTCCGGATCGTAGTCCTTCATCGTGGTGACGGCGACGGGGGTGGGCTCTCGAGTCACGGTGAGCAGCAAGACGTCATCGTCGGAGGAGACGCCGGGGTCTGGAGCCTGCTCGAGTACGGTGCCGGCGGGCTTATCGAACGAGGGGATCTGAGCCGTGACCTCCACCTGCATCCCCGCGTCGGCGGCGAGCTGCCGGGCCTGGTCGAGCGTGAGACCCACCACGCTTGGAGCTCCGTTTCCGGAGAGGGTGAGCACGAGGACGATCACGATGACCGCTACCAGTACGGCCGCAGCGATAGCGCCGCCGATCATCCAGCGCCGTCTTTCCCGGGCCCTGCGGGCCCGGTGCCGGAGCCGGTCGCGTTGCCAGGAGGGCATATCGCCCGTGTCGTCTCCGTGCTTCGACGCGGAATCGTGGGAGGCTCCACCCGGCGACGAGCGCATCTTGCGGTCGTCGTCCGTACCGCGGCGCAGGGAGTAGAGGCCGACGCCGGCCAGGGCGCCGATCAACTCGTCCATGGACACGAAGCGGTCCTCCGGCAGTTTCTCCAGGCAGCGCATGACGATCTTCTCGAGCCCGGGAGGCAGATCCGAGCGTATCTCACTGAGGGGCGGCGGCGGATTGTTCAGATGCTGGCGCGCGATCTCGGGCATGTTGGCCCCATCGAAGGGGGGGTGACCCGCCAACATCTCATACATGACCACGCCGAGCGAGTAGATATCCGAGCGGGCGTCCACCGGCTTGCTTCTCACCTGCTCGGGGGACATGTACCGTGCGCTCCCTATGATCGATCCCGCCTTGGTGACGCGGGTCCAGTCGGGTCCCGTGGCTATCCCAAAATCCGTGATCTTGGCATGCCCCTGCCGGTCGATGAGGATGTTCTGCGGCTTGACGTCGCGGTGGACGATGCCGGCCTGGTGAGCGGCGGCCAGCCCCTCGGCCACCTGTCCCAGGATACGGCCCGCCTCGGCGACGTCGAGCGGGTTCTCCTTCACCAGCTCTTTGAGCGAACGGCCCTCGACGTACTCGAACACGAGATAGCCGTCGGTCTCCGTAGAGCCGCGGTCGATGAGTGTCACCACGTTGGGGTGGGAAAGACGCGCGAGCGCCTGGCCTTCGCGGTCGAACCGGGCTCGTGTCCGCGCGTCCTGGTTGAGCGGAGGTTCGAGCCGTTTCACGGCCACATCGCGCCCCAGTTTGGTGTCCCAAGCCTGGTAGACGATGCACATGCCGCCGCGGCCAAGCACACGGCCCAGCCGGTACCGGTTCTTTAGGAGCGGTCCAGTCCCGCTTTCGTCGGTGGGTTCAGCCATCGGCCTGCCTGAAAGCATTCGCTATTGGACATGGAGAAACCAGACACTATCATAGAACGAAGCAAGGGATTGGAGGAGGAGCCGAATGATCTACTACGTTATCCCCCGCGAACTCGCAGACAAGTACTACGAGGAGTTCAAGAAGCGCTTCGAGGGGGTCGAAGGCGTGGAGGTGATCGTCGACCGGCGGGAGCAAGAACGCCGCGTGTCGAGCAAGGGGGGCGAGATGCGGGTGTTACGCGATCGTCGCCGGCGCCGGCCGGGCTCTCTTCCGGACGTTTGACGCATGTCTGTCTCCGGCCTTCAGCAGCCTGTCAGGCTGGATCTGCACAACCACACATCGTTCTCCTCCGACGGGGTGATGTCTCCGGCCGATCTGCTTCGCGCGGCGCGGGCGAACGGTCTGGGGTGCATCGCGGTGACCGACCACAATACGGTGGAGGGAGCGCTGGAAGCCCTGGCCCTGGCCGAAGCTGACCCCAGTCTGCCCCGGGTCATCCCCGGAATCGAGGTGTCCACGGCGGACGGAGACGTCATAGGGCTGTACGTCCAAGAGGCGGTGCCGAGAGGCCTTCCGGCGAGCGACACCATCGCTCTCATCCGGCAGCAGGGCGGGCTGGCCTATCTGCCCCACCCGTGCGACATCATCCGCCGCGGCACTATCGCATCGAGGGTGCGAGCCCAGACGGCCGATCAGGTGGACATCGTGGAAGTGCTCAACGGACGCTCGCTCAGTCCGCTACCTGTGAGAAACGCCGGACGGTTGGCCTACCGCCACGGTAAACCGGGGGGAGCGGGCAGCGATGCCCACGGCGCCCCCGAGGTGGGGCGGGCCTACGTCGTCGTAGAGAGGTCTCCCTCCCGGGAAGACCTGGTCGACCTGGTGGCCGCCGGCGTCGTACGCGGGGGCCTGTATTGGCATGAATACCTGCTGAATTGGGCATTGCAGCCTTTGTCGGCCGTCACACGTATGCGTCGCAAACGCGGCCGAAACATGTCGAGGAGGTGACCCGCATGGAGAGTGGCCGGCCCGGGGAAGCAGTGCGGGCGGCGCTCTGGGAGGTGTGGCGCGGCGGGCCCCAGGTCCACTGCTTCCTGTGCGCCCACCACTGCCGTGTAGGGCCCGGCGGCTTCGGCAAGTGTGGAGTGAGGGAGAATCGGGAGGGCGTCCTCTACACCCTCGTTTATGGATATCCCGTATCCACAGCCGTCGATCCCATAGAGAAGAAGCCGCTCTTTCATTTCCTTCCGGGGAGTTCCACCTATTCGCTCGCCACGGTGGGCTGCAATTTCGTGTGCAGTTTCTGCCAGAACGCGGACATCAGCCAGATGCCGGCCGACCAAGGGATGATCGTGGGCAGGCCCATGTCCCCGGAACAGGTGGTCGCCGGCGCGGTTTCGGCGGGGTGCCGGAGCGTCTCGTACACCTACACTGAGCCCACGATCTTCTACGAGTACGCGCGCGATTGCGCCCGGCTCGCGACCGAGGCCGGCCTGAAGAATGTGTTTGTCACCAACGGCTTCATGACCCGGCAGATGCTCGCCGACATCGATGGCGACCTACATGCCGCCAACGTCGACCTCAAGTCGTTCTCCGACGAGTTCTATCGCTCACTGACGGGCGCGCGCCTGAAGCCGGTGCTCGATTCCATCCGGCGGCTGCACGAGACGGGGGTGTGGGTCGAGGTGACCACCCTCCTCATCCCCGGGCTCAACGACGGTGACGACGAATTGCGCGGCCTGGCGTCGTTCCTCGTCTCGGTCTCACCCGACATCCCCTGGCACGTCTCGCGCTTCCACCCGACGTATCGGCTGCTCGATGTGCCTGCGACCCCGGTCGAGACGGTGGACAAGGCGGTGCGTCTTGGGCGCGAAGCCGGGCTACGGTATGTGTACAGAGGCAATATGCCCGGACGCAAGGAGGCATGACGATGGGTCTTGTCGGATGTTTTGTCACCCCCCACCCACCGATCGTCATCCCTGAGGTCGGCGGCGCCAGTCTGGCCGAAGCCGAGCCTACGGTTCGCGCCATGACCGCCGTGCGGGAGAGGGCCGCCGAGCTCGCTCCCGACACCATAGTCCTACTTTCTCCTCACAGTCCCCTGGCGCGGAGCCAGATGGGCGTCTCGCTCGCCGCCTCCTACAAGGGCTCCCTGGCCTATTTCCGGGCTCCGCAGGTCCGGGTGGAAGCGCCGGCCGACCAGGGGTTGGCCGGCGCGATCATGCAGCGGGCGACGGCCCACGGCATTCCGGTGACAGAGACGGCCACAAGGCGGGAGGTCTTCGACCTCGATCACGGGGCGATGGTACCTCTGGTCTATATCACCGGCGCACTCAAGGGACCCTTCCGGTTGGTCGTGCTCTCGTTCTCGTACCTCGACCTGGATGAGCACGTTCGCTTCGGGCGGGCCATCGGCGAGGCGCTTGTGGAGGCCGAGCAGCGGATACTGTACGTGGCGAGCAGTGATCTCAGCCACCGGCTGATCCCTGGAGCGCCTGCGGGGTACGACCCCCGGGCCGCCCGGTTCGACCAGGCGATCGCCGATACGTTCGGAGCCGGCGACTGGGAGGGGCTCCTGACGATCGACCCGGCTCTGGTCTCGGCAGCGGGCGAGTGCGGCTACCGTTCGCTGGCCGTGCTCTCGGGAGTCGTGGGAGCCTATGAGGCCTGGGGGGGGCGGACCCACAACCGGTTGCTGTCGTATGAAGGTCCCTGGGGCGTGGGTTACCTGGTGGGCGAGGTCGAGTTGACCGCGCCCGCTGCGAACGAAGGAGGCGGTTCATGAGCCCGGAAGCAAGGACGGATGGCGACCCGCTGGTCGCGCTCGCTCGAAAGGCTGTGGAAAGCTACGTCCGGGAGCACAAGGTGCTCGATCCCGAGCCGGTAGCCGAGCTGGAGCAGCGCCGCGCAGGCGTATTTGTCTCGCTCCATCTTCCCGACGGCTCGCTTCGCGGCTGTATCGGGACTACCCAGCCCACGCGGCCGGGGATCGAAGACGAGATAGTCCGCAATGCGATCAGCGCCGCGACGCGCGATCCCCGCTTTCCCCCGATCAGACCGGACGAACTGGAGGGCCTGGACATCTCCGTGGATGTGCTGGGCGAGCCCGAGGAGGTGAGCGGCACCGAGCATCTCGACCCGAAGCTATTTGGCATCATCGTGCAGACGGTCGATGGCCGGCAGGCCCTCCTCTTGCCCGATCTCGAAGGGATCGACACTGTCGACCAGCAGGTGTCCATCACCTGCCGCAAGGGCGGGATAGACCCGGCCCGCGACCGCTATCGCATCTTCCGTTTCGAGGTGGAGCGGCACCACTAGAACGACCTCGGGGCTCAGGCAGGCACGGGGGCGAGACCTGAGGTATCATATGAGCATTAAGTGCTCGCGTCATCGAAGGGGAACATCCCGTGCAGACCAATGGTTCGAGTGCAGTAGCAGCCGGTCCGCGGCCGCGAAGCCGTAGGCCCCGGCGCCGGGTCACCACCGGAACACTCATCTGGCCCGGACTGCTCCGGGTCATGCAACGCCTCACCCACTACAACCGCAGCGACCTGCTGGAATTCAAGCTCAGCTTTTCGGTCCGCGACCTGCTGGCTCCCAAGGGCCGAGCGGTCAAGGATCAGGTCGAGGCGCTGCTGCAGGCCGTACAGAAGGCGGGCTCGTATCAGGCCAAGGACGAAGCGGCCCGAGCCGTTCACGCCGTCTTGGACGCCCTCAAAGATCGGGTACCGCCCGATGTCCTCATCAAACTGAGCGAGTCGCTCCCCGTCAAGGAAGCCGCTCGTCTGCGCCGCGCGGCAACGCAGCGGCTGCAGAAAGACGAGGGCAAGGCGACGGAGACGTCTCCGTCGCTCTGACGGCCGCAGCCGACTCCTAGCCTTTCACCACGCCCAACGGGCGGAGGCGCGCTACCTTCGGCGACACTCCCGCGCCTTCCATCACGCTGACGACCTGTTCGACGTCCTTGTAGGCCTCGGGCATCTCTTCAGCCAAGGTCTTCTGTCCCTGCGAACGGACCACGATGCCGGCCCCGGCCAACTCCCGCGCTATCGACCTGCCCTTCGCCTGCCTGAGGGCCTGCGAGCGGCTCATCACCCTTCCCGCGCCATGGCAGGTGGAGCCGAACGTCTGGGCCAGCGCCTGCGCCGTCCCCTTGCAGACGAATGAGGCCGTCCCCATGTCACCGGGGATCAACACCGGCTGTCCAACCAGCCGATAGTCCGCGGGAACCTCGGGCCTTTCCGGGCCGAAGGCTCGCGTTGCCCCCTTGCGATGCACGCACGCATTCACCGGCCGCCCGTCGAGCGAGTGGGTCTCCAGCTTGGCGATGTTGTGCGCCACGTCGTACACCAGCCGCAGACCGAGTTCCTTGGGCGAGATACGGAGAGCGCGAAGCAGCGCCTCTTCGACGAGGTGCATGATCATCTGCCGATTGGCCCAAGCGTAGTTGGCGGCGCAGGCCATGGCTGCCAGGTACGAGCGGCCCTCGCGCGAGGTGACCGGAGCGCACACCAACTGCCTGTCGGGCAGGTCGATGCCGTAGCGGCGGCTCGCTTCAGCCATCGTCGCCAGGTAGTCGTCGCAGACCTGGTAGCCCAGACCCCTCGAGCCGCAGTGGATCATGAGCGTCACCTGGTCCTCGTGCAGACCGTAGGCCGCTGCCGTCTCCCTGTCGAAGATCTCGTCGACGGTCTGGACTTCCAGGAAGTGATTGCCCGACCCGAGCGTGCCCACCTGATCCTGCCCCCGCGCGTATGCCCGTTCGCTGACCGCCGCCGGGTCGGCGTCTGGGAGAGCCCCGCTGTCCTCGGTATGGTCGAGATCGGCTCGCGACCCGTAGCCTCGTTTCACGACCCAGCCGGCCCCCTCAACCAGCAACTGCTCCATCTCCTTCCGGGGCAGCTTGGGGATGGCGCCCTTCGACCCCACGCCGGAAGGGATGTCCCGGAACAACTGGTCCATCAGAGGCTCGATCCGACCCTCGAGATCGGTACGATGCAGGTCGGTGGCCAAGAGCCGCACACCGCAGTTGATGTCATAGCCCACGCCCCCCGGAGACACGATTCCCTCCGCCGCGTCGAAGGCGGCAACTCCACCGATAGGGAATCCGTAGCCGAAGTGGATGTCTGGCATGGCCAGGGAGCAGCAGAGGATGCCGGGAAGATGGGCCACGTTCGCCACCTGGGTCAGACTGCCATCTCCGCTCAGACCATCGATCAGCGACTCGTCGCCGTAGATGCGTCCGGGAACGCGCATCCCGCCGGTCGCCGGCAGCTCCCAAGTCCACGGGCCCGTGCGGTGAAGCTCGGGTACTGCCATCTCGTGTGCCTCCTGACCCGTCAGATATCGAGCAGGACGGTAGCCTTCCAACCGCCGCCGCTCTCGCCGACCGTCAGGCAGTGATAGGTGACGGCCTTGACCTCCCGCAGCAGGGTGTGGCGCTCCCTATCGGCGTTATCGCCCCAGAGCCGGGCCAGCAAACACCACCGCGCGGGGGGAAGCCTCTCGACGGTGACCTCCCCTCCCGCCGCGACGAAGCCTTCTGTGTCGAAGCGATACAGGGCTTCCGCCAAAAGGGAGCGGAGGGCCTCGTCGAGCCCGGGCTCGCGGACGCGAAGCGTCAGCTCGCGCCGGGCCGCGACCTCCTCAATCTGCGCGACCTGGTCGTAGAAGGCGAAAAGGCCGTTCTCGAACAACTCGGGCAGATCGCGGCCGTGGATCTCGAGAAACAGGTCCGACGGATGCTCCAGCTCGGAGTACGCCTCGGCCCGCCGCAGGGGGTCCCATCTCTCCAGAGGCTCCGCCATTCCGGTCCCCATCCATCCGCGTCGGCCCCACGGCCGCTCAGTGGCTTCGGCGGCCCGGGGCGCGCGCCAGGGTTTTGTTGAGCACCGTGTCCACGTGGTCGGCATAGGTGAACTGCAGGCCGGTGAGCAGGTCGTCGCCTCGTATCTCGTCCACGTCGGCCTCGTTACGGTCGGGCAGGAACACGCGGGTGATGCCGGCCGCCCTGGCCGCGAGCACCTTCTCCTTGATGCCGCCCACCGGCAGGACCTGCCCTGTGAGTGTCACCTCTCCCGTCATGGCCACGCTTGGATCGACCACCCGGCCCGAGAGCATGCTCGCTAGGGCCACGGTCATCGCTACGCCGGCCGAGGGGCCGTCCTTCGGCACCGCGCCGGCGGGAACATGCACGTGGATATCGTGCTTCTTGAAGAACTCCGGGTCGGCGCAGAGCTTGTCGGCGATGCTGCGCACGTAGGTGAGGGCCGCCTGGGCCGACTCCTTCATGACGTCGCCCAGCTGGCCGGTGAGCACCAACTGTCCCGAGCCCGGCATGGCCCGAGCCTCGATGAACAGTATGTCGCCGCCTGCCGGCGTCCAAGCCAGGCCGGTGGACACGCCCGGGTCGCTGGTGCGCCGCTTGGTCTCGCGGAACACCTTCTGCCTGCCCAGGAACTGGGTCACACGCTTCGGGTCAACGGTGATCCGCCTGCGTCCCTCCTCGGCCACCATACGCGCGAATTTGCGGGCGATGGTGCCTATCTGTCGCTCCAGACCGCGGACTCCCGCCTCGTGCGTGTAGTTCTCGATGACCGTCTTGAGCGCGGGATCGGTCAGGGTGAGTTGGCCGGGTTTGAGACCGTTGCGCTCGAGCTGTCGGGGGACCAGGTACTCGCGCGCGATGTGCATCTTGTCCTGCGCGGTGTAGCCGGCTATGGAGATGATCTCCATGCGGTCGCGCAAGGGGCCGGGAATGGTGTCGAGCACGTTGGCCGTGCAGATGAACATCACCCGGGAGAGATCGAAGGGCAGGTCGAGATAGTGGTCGCGGAAGGTGCTGTGCTGCTCGGGATCGAGCACCTCGAGCATGGCGCTCGACGGATCGCCCCGCCAGTCGGAGCCCATCTTGTCGATCTCGTCGATCATGAACACAGGGTTGCTGCTGCCGGCGTCGCGGATGGCCCGGATCATGGTGCCCGGCATGGCGCCTACGTAGGTGCGCCGGTGGCCGCGGATCTCGGACTCGTCGCGGACTCCGCCCACGCTGATGCGGATGAACTTGCGCCCCATCGCCCGGGCGATGCTCTTACCCAGACTGGTCTTGCCCACACCGGGAGGCCCGACGAAGCAGAGGATGGGACTCGTCACCTCGGCCTTGAGCTTCTGCACCGCGAGGAACTCGAGGATGCGGTCCTTGACGTCTTCCAGATCGTAATGGTCCTCGTCGAGCACTTGGCGGGCGTGGGCCACGTCGAGATTGTCCGGTGTGAGGACCGACCAGGGCAGCGATACGATCCAATCGAGGTAAGTGCGGATGACGCCGTATTCGGCAGCGGCCGGCGGGAGCTTGGACAGGCGGTCCAGTTCGCGGCGGGCCTGCTTGTCGACCTCCTCGGGCAGGTTGGCCTTGTCGATCTGCTCGCGCAGTTCGTTGACTTCGGCCTGGGTCTCGTCCGTCTCGCCCAGTTCGTCTTGGATGGCTTTGAGCTGCTGACGGAGGACGTATTCGCGCTGGGTCTTGTCCATCTCCGACTGCACCTGGTCCTGGATCTTGGAGCCGAGCTCCAACACCTCCAGCTCCCGGTTCATGAACGTGGTAAGACGGCGCAGCCGCTTGGACAGATCGACCTCCTCCAACAACTCCTGCTTGTCCTCGGTCTTGAGTCTCATCGTGGAGGCGATGAAGTAGCCGAGGGCCGAAGGGTCGTCGATATTGGCCGCCGCCAGTTCCAGCTCGTCGGGCAGGTAGGGGACCAACTGGACGATACGCGTGTAGACCGAGATGAGGTTCCTCTGCAGCGCCTCCAGCTCCGTGCCCGGTACCACCACGTCGGGAAGGTCGCGCACCCTGGCGGTCAGGTAGGGCTCCTCCGAGACGAACTGCTCGATCTCGATGCGCCTGACGCCCTGGGCGATGATCCGCAGCGTCCCGTCGGGGGCCTTGATCATCTTCTGGATGGTGGCCAGCACGCCGACCATCTGCACATCCTCCGGGCCCGGAACCTCGATATCCGGCCTCTTCGACGCCACCAGGCCGACCTGTTTGTCGCCACGAAGGATGTCGTCGATGAGATTGACCGAGCGCGGCTGCCCCACAGCAAGGGGGCTCATGGTGTCGGGGAACACCACGGTGTCCTTGAGGGGCAGGATGGGCAGCACCCTGGGAGAGGCCCCGATGTCGTCGGCCGGATCTCGCGAAAGGATGACAAAGTCGGTGCCGGCGGCGAGGATCTCGGAGTCGCCCGAGCCCATACCGAATCCGTGGGGGCCGAACGGGCTCTCATGGGCGGTCATTCTTGCTGCCCCCCTTCGCCCTGGTCTTTGAGCGAGATCGGGATCTTCTTGCTCGTGGAGCGTGTCCGGACGGGCAGGGTGATCTCAAGGAAGCCGTTGTTGTAGCCTGCGTGGGCCCTGGTCGCGTCCACCTCGGGAGGGAGCATCACCATCCGCTCAAAGCGGCCGTAGGCGATCTCCATCTGCTGATAGACCACGTCCGGATGCCGCTGGTCCGAGCGGACGCCGCCTATCCGCAACACGCCGTCCTCGACCTCAAGACTCACCTGGCCTGGATCGACGCCGGAGAGGTCGAGCTTGACTATGACTGCCTTCTGGCGCTTGTCGAAGTACACGTCGGCATTGGGCCGAAAGGCGGCGGTGCCATGGCGAGGCACCCGCTCACCTCGCAGCAGGTCCAGGAACATGCTGTCGACCTCGCCCTGGAGCCGTTGAAATCGGGTCGGATCGTCTTTGCGTCTTGGTTCCACCGCAACCTCGCCTTATCGGTTTTGCAGTCTAGTCAAGTGCCCGTAATACTCGCCCGGTAAACTGCCGCCCCTACTGGCCCTGCACAGTCTGTAGCTGTGTCAGCACCAGGCCCAGTTGGCTGATCAGCCGGCCGTACTCGGCCCAATCGCCCCGACGCTGGGCCTCCAGCGCCTGGTTGTAGAGCGAGTTGGCCAGGACGATGAGACCAGTCGAGTCGTTCGGCAGCGTCGTGCCGGTGGTGGGCGCGGTGGTGGTCGTGGTGCCGCCCGGCACCGTGGTGGTCGTGGTGCCGCCCGGGGTGGTCGTAGTGGTTGAACCGGTGCCGATGTTCTCGCCGAATAGCTTGATGAGGGCCTCGCCGAGTGTGGGCTCCATGACCACGCTATCGCCGTAGGCGACTATGACCCTTGTCAACTCGGGGATGGGGCTCTGTGTAGCTTGCAGATACAGGGGCTCGAAGTACATGATCGCGGGGCCGATGGGCACTACCAGCAGGTTGCCCCGGATGACCTCGCTACCACCTTGATCCCAGAGGGTCAGCTGGGCCGATATCTCGGGCTCGTTGCTTATCCGCGCCTCAATCTGCGCCGGCCCGAAGACGAGCTTGTCCTTGGGGAAGTCCAGCGTGGCGAGCTTACCGTAGTTCTCCCCATCCTGGCGCGCCACCAGCAGGGACGACATGTTCTGCTTCTTGAGTGGAGTGAACGGCAAGAGCAGGGCGAACTCGGTTTGCGTCTGGCCCGGGAGAGCTATCGACTCATAGTACGGCACGGTCTTGACGGTCTCCGTTCCGTAGATCTCGCTCGGGATCTCCCAGACGTCCTCTTTGTTGTAGAAGATCTGGGGGTCGGTCATATGATAAGTCGCGAGCATATCGGCCTGCACGCTGAAGATGTCCTCGGGGTAGCGCATGTGCTTGCGAAGGTCCGCCGGCATCTGGTCGCCGGGGGTGAACAAGCCGGGGAACACCTTTCCCCAGGCGTTGGCCAGCGGATCCTGGCCGTCGATCTGATAGAAGATCACCTTGCCGTCGTAGGCGTCGATGGCCACTTTGATGGGGTTGCGCATGTAGTTGGCGCCGTTGGCGTGCGGCTGCGAATAGGGAAAGCGCCCCGTCATGGCGTAGGCATCCCACATCCAGACCAGAGACCCGTCGTCGCGCAACACAAGGTAGGGGTCTCTGTCGTATTGGAGGAAGGGCGCGAGGGCATGCACCCTCTCCTTCAGCGTGCGGAGATACATGATCCGCGAGTCGTCGGTGAGAGAGTTGGAGAAGAGGATCTTGGCCGTGCCAAATCGGAAACTGAAGGCAAGTTGCCTCAGCCAGCTACTGATCGGCACGCCGCCGTCGCCCGCATAGGTGGAGTTGACGTTCGTGTCGCCCTTGGGGTAATCGAACTCGGGGCTGGTGGTTTTCACCATGACGTAATCGTTGCCCAGCTCCCCGTAGTAGATCTCCGGTCGGGTGATCTTGAGGTCGGTGTCGGTGCGGGGCGGGATGTCCTTGACCCACAGGATCGGCGAGCCGTCACCACCCGCCTCGTTGACCGGGCTCATCACGAGGCCATAGCCGTGGGTGTAGGTGAGGTGCAGGTTGACCCAGGTCTGAGAGTCCGCCTGCAGCTGGGTCTGTTCGAGTTCCCGTGCGCTGATGAGCACCTGGCGGAACTTGCCGTTGACGGTATAGCGGTCCACGTCGACGTCGGTGAACGAGTAGTACAGACGGATTTCCTGCTTCTGCGCGTAGGTATCGAGGGCCGGCCGCGGCTCCCAGAGACGGACGCTCTCCAGCGTGGGCTGATTGGCCTTGATATCGGCGGCAGTGAGGTCCGTAGCAGCAGGGTCGGCGACGCTCACCACCTTGTTCAACCCGAAGGCGTAGCGGGTGGCTTCGATGTTGTTGGCGATATAGGGTGACTCCGCGGTGATCTCGTTGGGGGAGACCTTGTACTGCTGAATGATCGCCGGATAGACCTTGCCCGCGAGGACCCAGGTGAGGAACATCACAGCGATGGCTATCGCCGGCAGCCTCCATCCCTTGTAGCGGATGTTGGCCAGGAAGATGGCCGCGGCTACCAGCGACACAATGGCCAGAAAGTGAAGCACAGGGAGCGACGCGTGCACGTCGGTGTAGCTGGCACCGAAGACGGCGCCCCGGGTGGAGTAGACGAGCGACCAACTCTGGATCATATAGTCCCCAGC
This sequence comes from uncultured Actinomycetota bacterium, assembly GCA_963843455.1. GTDB lineage: Bacteria > Actinomycetota > Thermoleophilia > RBG-16-64-13 > RBG-16-64-13 > CAIQPS01. The sequence continues at coordinate 267,574 of CAWJKE010000016.1, read as the reverse complement.
TTTGGCGATCATGGCGAGCGCGAGCAGCACGGAGAGGTGGGCCTTGACGTGCGGCGCCAAGCGCACCCGATTGCGCTCGTCGAGGACGAGCGCCCGGTCGGCCATATAGGTGAGGGCGGTGGCCACGAGCGTGAGCAGCAACGCCACCCCCACGAAGTCGACCACCATCTTCCACACCGGCAGGGTGAACACGAAGAAGGAGGCGTCCTTGTTGAACAGCGGGTCTGCGTAGCCGAAGGCTCCACGGTTCAGGAAGAGAAGGACCTCGGTCCAACGGCTGCTATACGTTGCGCCGATGAAGATGGCCACCACAATCGAGATCAGCAGCAGGAGCCGGCCTGGCCAGCGGCGGTTGGGCTTGAGCTCGAGGATCTCTTCGTTCCCGGCGTCCTTGACCGCCAGCAGCCGCGGCGAGATCTTCCGCGCCAAGTACAGGTTGCCGTAGAGGATGGCGAAGAAGATGACGGCGAAGAACAGGCCCACGCAGATCCGAGCCACCAGAGGAGTCCAGAAGACCCCGGTCTGTCCGACTTCGGCGTACCAGAGATAGTTCGTCCAAATGCGGGAGAGAAACGAGCCCACCACGAAGAAGATGGCCAAGGCGATCACGATGATGACGAGGCGGCGGAGGGGTCCCGGCTTCATGCGGAGGATACGGCCGCGCTTGGCCACCTTCGGCGCCTTCTTCGGCGCTTGTTTCGGTTTGGGTGAGTCTTCTGCCATGAGTGGTATCGCTGCCGTCCTATCTGTCAGGGTCGGGGAATGAGTGGATCGCGGTGGGCCGCCCGAAGTCTGGGCGGCGGCCTAAAGCGCCGCCTGCAGGACATAGGTCACGCGGGTCGTCGGCAGCGTCGCCTGAGTCACCTCTAGGGTGGAGCCGGAAAGGCGCTCCACGGTTCCCTGGGTAGCCAAGAACGGCTCGACCGCGGAGATGGGGAAGTCCACTTTGGGCGTCTTGTAGTGCATGGGGATGGCGATCCGGGGATCGAGCGACTCGACGACCTCGGCCGCCTGCTTGTGGTCTATGGTGAAGAAGCCGCCGACAGGCACAAGGACGACGTCGGCGCGGCCGATAGCCGCGAGCGTGGGGACGTCGAGGGTATGGCCGAGGTCGCCCAGGTGCACCACTCTGACGTCGCCGTCATCCAGGACGATGATGGTGTTCTTGCCCCGGCTGCGTCCGCCTTCGGAGTCGTGGGCGACGTCGATGCCGGTTATCTCCAACGTTCCGACCGTGGCCGAGGACGGGTGGACGAAGACCTGCGGGTGGCCGGGGAGGGTGTCCACGGCTCCGTGGTCGTCATGGGTGTGCGTAGCTACCACTGCGTCCGCGCTGTCGGCGATGGCTCCATGCCTGAAGGCGCCGCCAAACGCTCCGGAGCGGTAGGGATCGAGGATGACGGTGGTCCCATCCGCGGCCTCGAGCAGGAAAGAAGAATGTCCGTAGTACGTCAGTCTCACGGCGATCGCCTCCTCCGCCGGCTCTCGATACCGACTAATAGGTTAGCCGATGGAGCGAAATGGTAACAACCCGGAAGCATAGCCGCGCCGGCGCTGCAAGGGCTTCGGCAGCACCTTGGCAGTGGTCGGCGCGAGTGCTAAAATACCCCTATGGGTATGTAGAGATTCAGAGACCGGGCGCAACCGGCGTGCCGCTGAGGCGCGTTGTCGGCTAACATAACAGAGGTCGGCCGGCGGCCCTGAACAAAAGGAGACGATCATGAGCGGTGGTAGTGTGCAAGAGGTCAACGCGCAGGAGTTCGACCAGATCGTGGCCTCCTCGACGGTGCCCGTGGTCGCCGATTTCTGGGCGCCCTGGTGTGGCCCTTGCCGCATGGTGGGCCCGGTTCTCGAGAAGATGGCCTCCGACCACGCCGACAAGGTGAGCGTCGTCAAGGTCAACGTCGATGTGAACCAGGAGTTGGCCGCGCGCTACGGGATCATGAGCATCCCCACGGTCATCCTCTTCAAGGGCGGCCAGCTCGAGAAGCAGATCATCGGCGCCCGTCAGCAGAAAGACTACGAGAAAGAGTTTGGACTTGGATAGCACCAAGATCGTCATCGTTGGGTCGCGCCGCACGGACGCGTTTCGCGGTGGTGGCTGACGGCCCGCGCTGTCTCTGGAGGAGATAGTCGGATACCTCGATCAGGATCTCGCCGCCCGTATGGGTGGAGAGCGCCCGCTCCGCTACGTAGACGTGGACGACGCCGAACTGGCCGAATACCCCGCCTTGACCGAAGCGGCGGGCGGAGGTGAGCGCATCCCCCTCGTGTTGGTCGGTGACGAGGTGAAGTCGCCGTCCAGCATCAGCATCTACTGGATCGAAGAACAGTTACGGTCGCTGGGTGTGGAGCCCTTCGCGGCCGCGACCGTAGCCGGAGGGAACTGAACACCATGGCCTCATATGATCTGAGATGTTCTTCCTGCGGCAAAGACTTCGAGGTCTTCGTCCTGGGCTTCCTCAAGGACGAGGCGAAGGTATGCCCCGACTGCGGCGGGCGCGACGTGCAGCAGCGCTTCACCGGCTTCGGCGGGGTGACCGGCCTTATGTCGGGCGCATGTCTCGACACCGGAACCTGCGCACCGAGCAGTAGTTGCTCACCGCGGTCCGGGTTTAGCTGAGCACGCTGACCAAGGGGTCCGTGCGACCCCTACACGTGCGATAATACGCCGCAATGCTGCTCTTTTCTCGTAGGGTGGCCTGCGGCGGCTCGGAGGTCTGATGTACCCGGTGTTGTTCCACATAGGCGGATTCACCATGAACTCGTTCGGGGTCATGATGGCTCTCGCCTTTATCTCTGCCGGGTTTGTCGCCCACTGGCAGTTCAAGAAGCGGGGCGTCAAGCCCGACTTCATCTACGGACTGCTCATCGCGGCCGTGATCGGCGGTCTGCTGGGGGCCAAGATCCACTACCTCATCCTGCACCCCAGCGAGTGGCCCGGCAACCTCCTGAGCGGAGGTGGCCTGGTCTGGTTCGGAGGCCTGTTCGGCGCCATCATCGCGGTCGTCATCGTCACCAAGCTGTCCAAGGAACGGCTGGCGGCGGTCATGGACGCGGGAGCGATCGCCCTCCCGGTGGGCTACGCCTTCGGGCGGATGGGCTGTTTTCTAAGGGGCGACGACTATGGGATTCCGACCAGCCTGCCCTGGGGCATGTCCTTTCCCAACGGCCTGCCGCCTACCACGGTCAGAGTGCATCCCACGCAGCTCTACGAGATCGCCGGTTCGCTGGTCATATTCGCTCTCATGCTGTGGGTGTTCTCGCCCCGCTTCAAGCGCGAGGGGCCGCTGATCTTCGTCTATGCGGTGCTGGCCGGGATAGCTAGGCTGCTGGTGGAGTTCATCCGCACGAACGAGCCGATAGCCCTGGGTCTCACCTCGCAGCAATATATCGCCATCGCTTTGATCGTGGTCGGCGTCATCGGTGCCTGGTACTTCGGCACCCGGGGCCGCCTGCGCCCGGTCATCCCGGCCGAACCCGCTCCCAAGAAGGCGGCGCCCGGTCAAGGCCGGGTCCGCCAAGAGCACCTCGGGTGGCGGACGCAAGAAATGAGCCGGCGCGCGCACCCCGCCAGGAAGGTGGTCGTTGCCGCTTTGCTCGCCGTGTCGCTGCTCGCGGGGGTAGGTACCCTTCTGGCATCCTGTGGCTCTGCCCCGACGCAGATCGGCCAGACCCCAACCTCCAGCCCCAAGGCGGCGCCTCAGTTCTCCGGCGTGACCCTCGACGGCAAGATCGTGACGCTCGACGGGTATCGGGGCAAGCCGCTCTTCTTGGTCTATATGACCGCCGGCTGACCGGCGTGCCGGGAGGAGATGCCGGAACTCGATAGGTTCTATCGAGAAGCAGCGGATAAAGCAGCGATACTGGTCGTGGCGCCCAGCAACCAGGAGGCCGCAGTGCGCGACCTGATCATGTCCGGCCGCTACTCGTTCCCGGTCATGCTCGACGAAGGCGATCTGGCCTCTGAGTACAATGTCCGCTCAGTGCCGAACCTGTTCCTCATCAATGCGCAGGGTGGGCTGGCAAAGAACATCGTGGGCGGCGTCGATTTTGCCGGGCTCAATCAGCTCGTGGATAAGCTCGCCGGTGGATGACCTTACCCGCTGAACTTGGTCCTGTGGCGTTTCTGGTGGCGCTGCTCGCCGGCGCCGCCAGCTTTCTCAGCCCCTGCATCCTGCCCCTTATCCCGGTCTACCTCTCGTTCGTGTCGGGGCTGAGCGTCGAGGACCTGCAGAAGGGCGACCGCAGGGTCCTGTGGAGCACCATCGGCTTCGTACTCGGCTTCTCCCTGGTGTTCACTCTCTTGGGAGCGGGCTTCTCCTTCATCGGCCGACTGGCCGACCAGCGGACGTTGGAGATAGTGGCGGGCGCCATGCTCGTTATCCTTGGCGCGGTGGTGGCGGGCGCTACCGTTCCGGCCTTTATGCAGCGCGATGTGCATCCGTTTCTGGCGAAGGCCCCCCGAGGACCGGCCGGCGCGGTCATCGTGGGCATGGCGTTCGCCCTCGGCTGGACTCCATGCGTGGGCCCGGTGCTCGGCTCGATATTGACGCTTGCCGCGTCGGGGGGCAATCCGGCCGGCGGTGCCGCCCTGTTGTTCGTCTACTCGCTCGGCCTGGGGATCCCCTTTCTCCTCGCCGGGCTGTTCGTGGGCAAAGCCCTGCGGGCCTTCTCGCGGGTTCGGCGCCATCTGCGCACCATACAGATAGTCTGCGGGGTCTTGTTGATGCTCTACGGGGCGCTTCTCATCAGCGGTGAGTTCTCCCGGCTCTCGAGCTTCCTGCCCAGCTGGATCTCCTGGTAGCGGGCGCCCGCCCGGTGTATACTCCCCCGCTCACGCCGTCCGCATAAGGCGGCAGGATCGCACGATCCTGTCCGGCGGCGTGTGTAGTATTCATATCTGCACCCCTGCTCCGGCAGTGAAGCCGGGGCCGCTAAGACCGTAGGAGGTGACCTAAACTGAACAGCTATGAGCTGGTTCTTATCCTGCGCACCACAGTGGAGGATCAAGAACGAACCGCGGTCCTCGACCGCACCAAAGAGATCATCACGAGTGATGGCGGCGCCATCGTGAAGATCGACGAATGGGGTAAGAAGCGACTGGCGTACGAGATCAAGGACTCGTTCGACGGCGTCTATTACATCCTGTATTTCCAGGCGACGTCAAAGACGCTGGATGAAGTGACCCGGGTACTCGGCATCACCGACAGCGTCCTGCGTTACATGCCGCTCAAGCATGAGAAGCCGTTCGCCTTCCAGCAGCCGACCGTTGCTCCGGCCGTTGCTCCGGCCGCGCCGGCGGAACAAGCCTAGCCCAAGGAGCGAAGATGGCTCGTGGTTTTGCACGCGTAACTCTTGTGGGCAATCTCACCCGCGACCCCGAGCTCCGGCAGACCCCGGGTGGCACGTCTGTGTGCCAGTTCGGCGTTGCCGTCGGGCGGAGGTTCAAGGACGCAACGGGCCAATGGGCCGACAAGGCGAGCTTCTTCGACGTGGTGGTGTGGGGTGCTCAAGGAGAGAACTCCGCGCAGTACCTTGCCAAAGGTCGCCAAGTGGCCATCGACGGCCATCTCGAGCAGCGGTCTTGGGAGGCCCAGGACGGCACAAAACGTAGCAAGGTCGAGATCATCGCCGAGAACGTGGTCTTCCTCGGAGGCCAGGGCGGCGAGACACGCGAGCCGGCATATCGGGGCGGTGGCAGTCAGCCCGCTCCCGACGCTCCGGCTCAGGACGATTTCCGTGACATCGATTTCGGGGGCGACGACATCCCGTTCTAGTCGATCCCCAAGGAGGTTAAAGAAGTGGCCAATCCTAAGAAGCCGCCGCGGCGGGTCAGACCCACCACAGGCGGACGTCGGCGCAAGTACTGCTTCTTCTGCAAAGAGAACGTAGAAGAGGTGGATTACAAAGACTACAGCACCCTGCGCCGGTTCATGTCCGAGCGGGGCAAGATCCGGTCGCGGCGCACCACCGGCGCGTGCCGCCGGCACCAGCGCCAGGTCGCGGTGGCCATCAAGCGGGCCCGTGAGGTCGCTCTGCTACCGTACAGCAGCCGGTAGAAAAGGATCCCGACCGGCATGAGGCAGTCTTCTATGTTGCCGCTCGTCTCCGTCGGCAAGGCAGTGGCGGGCACCGTGATGATCGCGGTGCTCATGCTCATCCTGCCTGTTGCCCCGGTGGTGCTCGCTCCGTTCCTCGCCCTGCCGCTCGCCTATGTGGTGGCGCGGCACGGCTGGATGAGCGGGACGTTAGTGGCGATGGTGGCGGCGGCCCTGCTGTATGTGGGTGCCGGCATCGGAGTGGCGTTGCTGGTGTTCCTGGTGACGGTGAGCGTGGGCACGACTCTGGGATGGGCGTTGAGGAGCGGCTGGCGGTTTCCGCGCAGCCTCGCTTCGACGGCCTCCGCGCTGCTCGTGGCCCTGGTCTTGTACGGAGTGATCCTGTGGCTCGTGTTCGGTCTCAGTCTGACCGAGTTGAAACAGGCTTCCTACGACTCCATCGCCAGCGCGGGCCGCATGTACGGCGATATGGGCATCAGCCAGGTCTCTCTAGACACGGTGTCGAGCCAACTGCGCAGGCTGGTGGACATCTTTCCCTATCTCGCCCCGGGTGTCCTGGGCATGGTCGTAGTGCTCATGGCCGCGTCTACCCTCGGCCTGGCGTACCTGATCTTCCCGCGATTGCGGCAGAAGGTGGCCGTCACCATGTCCCTGTCCACCTTCCGCATGCACTGGGCGGTGGCCTACGCTTCAATCGCGCGGGCTGGCCATGCTGCTCTTCGCCCGCGGGAGCGGGCAGTGGCATTCGGTCTTGCTGTACGCGGGTATCGACGTGCTGCTGGTGTCGCAGACCCTGTTCTTCTTGCAGGCGCTCGGTGTGCTTCGCTGGTTCGGAGCAAATAGGCAGTGGCGGCCGGGCTCTCGGACGGCGCTATTCATTTCGGCGGTCATGGCCCAGGCGTTCTTCCAGCTCACCGGGCTGGTCGGGCTTATGGACACATGGATCGACTATCGCAAGCGTTTCGCCCTCAAGAGCCCGGGACCGGGCTCTCAGAGATGATATCGAGAAGGAGTGACCTATGGAGATAATCCTGTTGCAGGACGTGGACAAGGTGGGCAAGAAGGGTGAGGTAGCCAACGTATCCAACGGATACGCCCGCAACTACCTCTTCCCTCGCAAGATCGCAGAGATGGCCACGCCGGGCCGCATCGCCCAGGTGCGGAAGATCATGGAGCAGAAGGAAGCCCACGCTCGCCGCGAGGCCGAGCAGGCCGAAGAGACCCGCGACCTCCTGGCCAAGACCGTGCTGACCATCCCCGCGCCCGTCGGCTCGGGCGATCGGCTCTTCGGCTCGATCACCACCCAGGACATCACGACCGCCCTCTTCGCCGCACGCAAGATTCGCGTCGACAAGCGTAATGTGGAGCTCGAAGAACCCATCAAGCTGGTGGGCACGTACATGGTCAAAGTGGCCGTACACAACAGCGTGGAGCCGGCCGAGATCAAGGTCATCGTGGTTCCCGAGGAGCACAAGGCCTAGGCGAGGCGGGTGTAGGGATGGCGGCGGGAATCGGCGGCCCGGGGGAGAACCCGGGGGCGATTATGCAGTCCCACAGAACCTCGACGCGGAACTGTCGGTTTTGGGGGCGAGCATGCTCACGCCCAACGTGATCCCCGCGGTCAGCGAGATCGTGCGGCCTCACTACTTCTACCGGCAGGGGCACCAGCGGATATTCGAGGTCATCGAAGACCTGTTTTCCCGGGGGGAACCTGTCGACCCCATAACGGTCTCCGAGCAGTTGGCCAACCGGGCCAGCCTCGAGACCGTCGGCGGGCGGGCCTTCATCCACAGCCTGGTGACTTCGGTCCCCGCGGCCACGAACGCCCGCTACTACGCGGAGATCGTGCGCGAGAACTACTACCTGCGCTCGCTCATCAAGGTGGGCGGAGAGATCACCGAGATGGGCTACCGGCGCGAGCAGCCGCCCCTGGAACTCATCGACCGGGCCGAGCAGATGGTCTTCGATATCTCCCAGAGCCGGGTGGTGGGCGAGTTCGAGCCCATAGGCGAGCTCATCACCGAGAGCTTCTCCGAACTGGAGCGGCTCATGTCCGAAGGGCACCGCACCGTCGGCTGCCAGACCGGCTTTCGCGACGTGGATGCCCTCATCGGCGGGTTTCAGCCCTCAAACCTGATCATCCTGGCCGCTCGCCCTTCCATGGGGAAGACCGCATTCGCGTTGAACGTCGCCCGAAACGTGGCGGTCGACCAGGCCAAGGGAGTGGCCGTCTTCAGCCTGGAGATGTCCAAGGCGGAGGTGGTCAACCGCATGATGTGCTCCGAAGCGCGCGTCGACAGCTGGCGGGTGCGTCGAGGGGCACTGCAGACTAGGGACTGGAGCCAGTTGGCGGCGGGTTGCACCCCGCTTCACACGGCCCCCATCTTCATCGACGACAGCGCCTCGCTGAACCTCATGGAGATCCGGGCAAAGGCGCGCCGGCTTCGGTCGCAGGAGAAGAACCTGGGGCTCATCATCGTGGACTACCTTCAGTTGATGATGGGGGACATAGGCACCGAGAACCGGCAACAAGAGATCTCGCGCATCTCCCGCGGCCTCAAGATCCTCGCCCGTGAACTCGAGGTTCCGGTGCTCGCCCTGTCCCAGTTGTCGCGGCAGGTGGAGCAGCGGGCCGGCAACAAGCCGGTGCTGTCGGATCTACGCGAATCGGGCGCAATAGAACAAGACGCAGACTTGGTGATGTTCATATACCGCGACGAGGTCTACAACCGCGACAGCCAGGACAAGGGCACGGCCGAGATCATCGTGGGCAAACAGCGAAATGGGCCCATCGGCGACTGCAAGATGGCTTTCGCGCCCAACTACACGCGGTTCTCGGACCTGGCCGATGCCAATCGGCTGGCGCCGTAGGCCGAGCGGCGACCGTGGCCCGCGTGTGACTATGACCACAGGCAGCGACAAGTACGACGTCATCATCGTGGGCGGGGGCCCGGCCGGCATATTCGCTGCCCTCGAGTTGGCAGCCAGGCCTGGGCTGCGGGTGCTCCTTCTCGAGAAGGGGGCCGACATCTCCGAGCGGCGCTGTCCTGCCCGCGACACCGGCTCCTGCGTGCACTGCCCCACCTGTGACATCACCACCGGCTGGGGAGGAGCGGGCGCCTTCTCCGACGGCAAGCTCACGCTGGGCCCGGAAGTAGGGGGCTGGCTGGGCGACTACGTCGACGCTGCCGGGATGCTGGAACTGATCGCCCACGTGGATGGCATCTACCGGCGTTTCGGGGCTCCGGACCGGCTCTACGGGAATGAAGGGGACCGTTACGATCACTGGGCCGATCTGGCCGCCCGGCAAGGTCTGCGGTTGGTGCGCTCGCCGGTGAGACACCTGGGGACGGAGCGATCGGCCGAGGTGCTCGCCGCCATGCGGGCCGAGCTGGAAGACAAGGTCGATATCCGCACCGACACGGCCGTGACCACCGTGCTCACCGTCGACGGGGCGGCGCCGCCGAAGCGCGCGGCGGCGAAGGCCGCCGCTGCCGCTGCCGGACAGCCCATGGCGAAGCCGTATTCTAAGACGCCGCGGGCCTCCCACGGGGAGGGAGCACCAGACGATCTCGGACGTGTGGCCGGCGTCACCACGGCCGACGGCCAGACCTACGAGAGCCCCATCGTGATACTGGCCCCGGGACGGGAGGGCTCGGCCTGGCTGACGGCGGAAGCGGGTAGGCTGGGCATCGACCTGGTGAGCAACGCGGTCGACATCGGGGTCCGGGTGGAGGTGCCGGCGGTGGTGACCGACATCATCACCGACGAGCTCTACGAACCCAAGCTGCTCTACACCTCCCGACACTTCGAGGACCAGGTGCGGACGTTCTGCATGAACCCGCGCGGGGTGGTGTGCACCGAGTGCTGGGGCGACGCAGTGACGGTCAACGGTCACAGCTACGCCAACTCCGAGCACAAGACCTCCAACACCAACTTTGCGCTGCTGGTCTCCACCCGGTTCACCGTGCCGTTCAATGAGCCTATCGCCTACGGCAAGTCGGTCGCTCGGCTGGCCAACATGCTGGGCAGGGACATACTGGTGCAGCGGCTGGGTGACCTGAGGGCGGGACATCGCACCACGCCGGAGAGATTGCGGCGTGGCGTGGTGGAACCGACGCTGCGCGCCGCCACCCCGGGCGACCTGAGCTTCGCCTTGCCCTACCGGCATCTGCGCGACCTGGTCGACATGCTCGATGCCCTGGACGCTCTCCTACCCGGGGTGGGGGGCCGCGATACGCTGCTGTATGGAGCCGAGGTCAAGTTCTATTCCTCGCGGCTCACGCTGGGCCCCGATCTGCAGACCCCGGTCAAGGGCCTCTACGCCATCGGCGACGGCGCCGGGGTAACCCGGGGGCTGGTGCAGGCCTCGGCTTCGGGACTTGTGGCCGCCCGGGCCGCGCGGGTGATGGCGCCGCGCTGAGGGCCGCCGCCGGGTGATGGCGCCGGCCGGCCCTGGACGGGCGCGCCCGGCTACGGGGCTGGTGTAAACTTCAGTGCGGGTTGCGAGCTGCGCGCCTCGAACTGCGCGCCGCGCGGCCGCACCTCGGCAGCAGTAGTGAGGTCATGACCGATCGGGAGGCATTGTGCCGGTTCTCGTGGTGGTAGGCGCCCAGTGGGGCGACGAAGGCAAAGGGAAAGTCACCGACCTGCTGTGTGAGCAGGCCGATGTGGTGGTCCGATATCAGGGTGGCAACAACGCCGGCCACACGGTCGAGAATCTGCGGGGCAAGTTCGCCCTCCATCTCGTGCCGTCCGGCGTCTTCAACCCCAACATCATCTCGATCATCGGGAACGGCGTGGTGGTCGACCCGACGGTACTGCGGGCTGAGATAGACGATCTCGAGAGCCGCAACGTGTCCACCCGGAGTCTCAAGGTGTCGGGCAAGGCGCATCTCATCATGCCGTATCACATCATGCTCGATCACGTGCAGGAGGCCAGGCTGGGCAAGGGCAAGATCGGCACCACCGGTCGGGGCATCGGGCCGGCGTACGCCGACAAAGCGGCACGGCAGGGCGTGCGGATGCAGGACATCCTCGATCCCGAGGGCTTCCACGAACGGGTCATGGGCACCATGAGGGCTAAGGCCGAAGTGATGGCCAAGGCGTACGACCAGGACGTCAGCCACCTGGAAGAGGAGTGCGAGCGCTACATCCTGGCGGCCGAATCGCTGCGTCCCTACGTGGAAGACACCAGCCTACTGCTGTGGAACTCCCTGCGCGAGGACAAACGTGTGCTTCTCGAAGGTGCTCAGGGGACCATGCTCGATCTGGACCACGGCACCTATCCCTTTGTCACATCCTCGAACCCGGTGGCCGGATATGCGAGCGTGGGCAGCGGCATAGGGCCCGTCGAGTTCAGCGAGGTCTGGGGGGTCACCAAGGCCTACACCACCCGGGTCGGCGAAGGCCCGTTCCCCACGGAACTCACGGACGAGGTCGGCGAATCTCTGCGAAAAGTGGGCAACGAGTTCGGCACCACCACCGGACGGCCCCGGCGCTGCGGCTGGCTCGACCTGGTGGCGCTTCGCTACGCCGCCCGGATCAACGGGCTCACCGGTCTCTGCATCACCAAGTTGGACGTGCTCGACACGGTGGAGACCATCAAGGTCTGCACCGCATACAAGTACCGGGACGAGATCCTCGACGAGCTGCCGCCTGCCCAGCCGATCTTCGCGGAGGTCGAGCCGGTGTACGAGGAGATGCCGGGCTGGAAGAGCGATATAACCGGCGTCACAAGCGTGCAGGACCTGCCCCAGGAGGCCATCGACTATCTCAACTTCATCGTGAGGAACGTGCGGGTGCCGATCTCTCTCATCTCGGTGGGGCCCAAGCGCGAGCAGCACATCAAGGTGCCGCATCCGGAGTACGCCCAGCGTACGGTGTCGGGGCACGATCACGGCGGACACCAGCACTAGGGAGGGAGATCGGCGATGGCTTCTGACCGGCGGCTGGATGTGTTGGTGGTCGGCGGAGGCGCTCGGGAGCACGCCCTAGTCCGCAGCCTCGCGAAGAGCCCGAGCATCGGGCGGCTTTTCTGCGCACCCGGAAACGCGGGGATTCGTGACGATGCGCTTGTCATCTCCGTAGGCTCTGACGACATCCCCAGCATCGTGGCCCTCGTCGCCCGGGAGAAGATCGACCTCACCATCGTCGGGCCCGAAGCCCCTCTCGTGGCCGGTCTGGCCGACCAACTGCGGGGGCGGGGCTTCGCGGTGTTCGGCCCGGGAGCGGATGGCGCCCTTCTGGAAGGCTCTAAAGTCTTCGCCAAGCAGGTGATGGATGCCGCGGGCGTCCCGACCGCCCGCGCGGCGACGTTCACCGATCACACTGCGGCTCTCGCCTACCTGTGGGAGCACGGGGCGCCGGTCGTCGTGAAGGCGGACGGCCTCGCCGCCGGCAAAGGGGTCATCGTCGCGCATACGCTCGAGCAGGCGGAGGCGGCCCTCACCGAGTGCTTCGTGGAACGACGCTTTGGACTGGCCGCGGATACCGTGCTCATCGAGGAGTTCCTGGAAGGCGAGGAGGTTTCTCTCCTATCTTTGGTCAGCGGGCAGAGCATCCTGCCTCTGGCTCCGGCTCAGGACTACAAGCGGGCGCTGGACGGAGATGCCGGCCCCAACACGGGCGGCATGGGCTCCTACTCTCCGGTCCCGGCCGTTGATGCCGCGCTGTACGACCGGTTGGTCGACCTGGTGGTGCGGCCGACGGTGGCCGAACTGAGCCGCCGGGGCATCGACTTTCGGGGCGTCCTTTACGCGGGCCTGATGCTGACCAAAGACGGCCCGAAGGTCCTGGAGTTCAATTGCCGGTTCGGAGACCCCGAGACCCAGGCCCTCCTTCCCCGACTGGAGAGCGATCTGCTGGAACTGCTGTGGGCGGTAGCCAACGGCGACGCTCTGCCGGATGCCGCTGTGTGGGGGCCGGGAGCCGCGGTGGGCGTCGTGCTGGCGTCGCGGGGGTATCCCGCCTCGGCCTCCAAGGGGGACGTCATATATGGGTTGGAGCGAGCGCGGGGCGTGGACGGTGTGGAGGTGTTCCATGCGGCCACCAAAGAGGTGGACGGCTCGGTCGTCACCTCGGGCGGCCGGGTGCTGACAGTCACAGGGCTGGGCGATACCTTTGCCGAGGCCCGGGCCCGGGCCTACGCCGGCGTGGCCGAGATCCGGTTCGAGGGAGAGCAGCACCGTTCCGACATCGCTCTGCGGGCGGAGACGTGGGAAGCACAGGCGCGAGGGGAGGCAGGATGACCGATCAGCCGTTGGTGGGGATCCTCATGGGGTCCCAATCGGACGAGGAAGTCATGGAAGTGGCGGCCAAGGAACTGGAGTCGCTCGGCATCCCTTACGAGATGAAGGTCATCTCCGCTCACCGCGACCCGGACGCCGTGCGCGCATATTCGCTCAGCGCGGAATCTCGGGGGCTCAAGGTGGTCATAGCCGGCGCGGGCAAAGCCGCCGCGCTTCCGGGCGTGGTCGCCTCTATGACCGACCTGCCGGTGATCGGCGTGCCCATCCGTACGTCGGACCTGGGTGGGCTCGACTCGCTCTTGTCGATGGTGCAGATGCCTCCCGGCGTCCCCGTGGCGACGGTGGCCATCAACGGAGCCCGCAACGCCGCCATCCTCGCCGCCAAGATCCTGCGGGTCGGGGGCCTCATCGGCCCGGCCGTCCCCGAAAGCGGCGCCCGATGATCCCGCGCTACTCCACGCCCGAGATGGCAGCCGTCTGGACCGACGAGGCCCGCATGGCGGCCTGGCTGCAGGTGGAGATGGCGGTGTGCGAAGCCTGGACCCGCCTGGGTCGGATACCCGAGGACGCCATGGCGGAGATACGGCAGAAGGCGGCCTTCGACGTCGATAGGGTCAACGAGATCGAGGAGACCACCCAGCACGACGTCATCGCCTTCGTGAGTTGCGTGGCCGAGAACGTGGGGGAGGCCTCCAAGCACATCCACTACGGCCTCACCTCCTCCGACGTACTCGATACCGGCCTGGCCCTGCAGTTGCGGGCGGCCGGCGCCCTGCTCGCCGAGCAGACCCGGAGGCTGGGCGTCATCCTCCAGCGCCGGGCGCTGGAGCACCGCGATACGGTAATGATCGGCCGCACCCACGGGGTACACGCCGAGCCCATCACCTTCGGCATGGTCCTGGGTCTGTGGGCGTTCGAGGTGCAGCGCGGCCTGGAGCGGCTGGAGCGCGGCATCCAGCAGGTCTCCGTGGGCAAGATCTCCGGCGCCGTGGGCAGCTACGCCAATGTCGACCCCGAGGTGGAGCGGATCACCATGTCCATCCTCGACCTGGGTGCGGCACCAATCTCCACGCAGATCGTGCAGCGCGACCGGCACGCGGAGTTCATGTCCGCTCTCGCCCTGTTGGCCGGCACCATAGAGAAGATCGCCTTGCAGGTGCGCCATTACCAGCGCACCGAGGTCCTGGAGGCTGAGGAGTATTTCGCCCCCGGGCAGAAGGGCTCGTCGGCCATGCCCCACAAGCGCAACCCCATCATCTCCGAGCGCCTCTGCGGCCAGGCTCGCATCATCCGCGGCAATCTCGTCGTCGCCCTCGAGAACGTGGCCCTCTGGCACGAGCGCGACATCAGCCACTCGAGCGCCGAGCGGGTCATCTTCCCCGATAGCACCATCCTTCTCCATTACATGCTCAAAAAGGCCTGCTGGCTGGTGGACAAGCTCAATATCTACCCGGAGAACATGGCAGCCAACATCGAAAAGAGTTACGGCCTGGTCTATAGCCAGCGGGTGCTTCTCGCCCTGGTGGAGGCCGGCATCCTCCGCGACGACGCCTACAAGATCGTGCAGCGGAGCGCTATGAAGGCCTGGGAGGAGAAGACCCAGTTCGCGGATCTGCTGAAGGCCGACCCGGAAGTGACCGACCGGCTGTCGGCGACCGAGATCGAGGCCTTGTTCGACCCTAGCTACGCGCTGCGCAACATGGGGGTCATCTTTGAGAGGGTCGCCGCGCTGGAGTGGTAGCGCCGGGGGTCTGATTGCCCAAAGGAGGAGACAGAATGCTTCCAGGACTGCCTTTTGCCAACATAGCCCACTTGGGGTGGGCCGTGAAGGACATCGATCAGACCATCAGGAACTTCGAGGACATGGGTCTGGGCCCCTGGCGCCAGTACATTCTTGGAGAAGCGGACGGTAGCCACGATTTCGCCTACAGGGAATATGAAGGCGGTATGGCCAACCGGTGCAAGGTCGCCTTGGGCAAGTGGGGACCGATCGTGGTGGAGCTGTTCGAACCGATCTCGTTCCCCATCGTCGAGAAGTTCCTGGCGAGCCACGGCGAAGGCATCTGGCACTTCGGTTACTCGGTGAGCCGGGAGCAGTTCGATGCGACCCTCGTTGAGATGGAGAAGAAGGGGATCGGCATCATCGGGCGGTCGGAATACAAGAACGGCGTGCGCATGGCCTTCCTGGACCCGAACAAGACCGGAGGCATCATCTTCCAGTTGCACGACTGCCCGCCGGAGATGGAAGACTTCTTTGACACCATGGGGCTCATGGTCTGATCTGCGGCACACCTCCCGCCGGAGGGGCGGCCTCGAGGACCCGAACCCCGAGCCGCCCTTCCGTTAGCTGCTAGAATCGACCTTGGTCAGTCCCCCGCCGGTGGCGCCCTCGGGCGCGGACACTTTTCTCTGCAAGGAGGAGAACCGGAGTGTACAAGGTCTCGGTCTATGTCACCCCCAAAGCTGGAGTCGTCGACCCTCAGGGCGCGGTCGTCGAGCGGGCTTTGCCTGCACTCGGCCATTCCGGCGCGACGAACATCCGGGTGGGCCGCTACATCACTCTGGAGGTCCCGGGCACCGATCCCGCGCGGGTGAACGCCGACGTGGACGACATGTGCCGCAGGCTGCTGGCCAACCCAATCATCGAGGACTATCGGTTCGAAATCACCGCGGGGGAGGAAGCCTGAGGTGACCCAGGGCACAGGCTCGAGCAAGAAGGTCCGTTTCGGCGTCGTCGTCTTTCCCGGCTCCAACTGCGAATACGATGCCGTACATGCCCTGACAACTTTCCCCGAGGCCGACCCCTACTATCTGTGGCACAAGGACCAGGACCTCAAAGGTGCCCAGTGCGTCATCCTCCCGGGCGGCTTTTCCTACGGCGATTACCTGCGCACCGGTGCCATCGCCCGCTTCAGCCCCATCATGCAGGAAGTGGCGGCGTTCGCGGCCGGCGGCGGCCTGGTGCTGGGCATCTGCAACGGCTTCCAGACCCTGGCCGAGGCCCATCTGTTGCACGGGGCCCTACGGCGCAACCGGGGTCTGCGGTTCATTTGCCATCCGCAGTATCTGCGGGTAGAGCGGACCGACACCCCCTTTACCGCGCGGCTCAGCGTGGGTCAGGTGATCCGGGTGCCGCTGAACCACAACGAGGGCAACTGGACGGCGGGGGTCGAAAGCCTGCAGGAGATCGAGGACCGCGGACTGGTGGCCTTCCGCTACTGCGACGCGGAAGGCCGGATCACCGACGCGGCTAACCCCAATGGAGCTACCGACAACGTGGCCGGCATCCTGAACGAGGGCTACAACATCCTGGGCATGATGCCGCACCCGGAACGGGTATGTGAGGAGATAGTCGGCGGGACCGACGGCAGGGCTATCTTCCAGTCGATGATCGATCACGTTTTGGGAGGATAAGCGATGGCCGGGCAAACCATCTGCCCGCGCTGCGGCGCGCGAGATTCGTTCTTCAAGGGATATCTGCCCGAGACCTGCGTGTGCCGGATGTGCCAGAGCCAGCTCGACTGGCGGGAGATCCCGGGATGCGGTCCGGATTGCCAGGCCGCACGGGAGCGGGGAAGCGACGAGGGCGGAGGGACGAGTTCGGCTGGGGAAGACCCCACCGGAGGGCCGCGCCCCGCCGCCGACGCGGATACCCAAGAGAGCCGGAACAATGGCTGAGCTTTTCGAGCAGTTGGGTCTCACCCGGTGGGAGTACGACCAGATCTGTGAGCTGCAGGGCCGGGAGCCGACCCATGTCGAGCTTGCCGTCTTCTCGCTCATGTGGAGCGAGCACTGCGGTTACAAGCATTCGAAGCCTCTGCTGAGACGCTTTCCCACGAAGGGGGAGCGCGTGCTGCACGGGCCGGGCGAGAACGCGGGCATCGTGGACATCGGCGGCGGTGTGGCCGTCGCCATGAAGATCGAGAGCCATAACCACCCGTCGGCCGTCGAGCCTTACCAGGGAGCGGCCACGGGCGTAGGCGGCATCATCCGCGACATCTTCGCCATGGGGGCGCGGCCCATCTGCGGACTGGACTCCCTGCGCTTCGGCGAGATCCAGCCTCTGCCGGCGCGGGATGGCTGGGCCGGTTCGGGGGCGGTGGCCGCGGCCGCGGCGTCGCCGGACATGGCCCCCAGCGAAGCGGTGCTCAACCGCCAGCGCTACCTTTTCGAGCACGTGGTCGCCGGGGTGGGCGGTTACGGCAACTGCATGGGCATCCCTACAGTGGCCGGCGAGATCTACTTCGAGGACCCTTACGCCGGTAACTGCCTGGTGAACGCCATGACGGTGGGGCTGGTGAGGGAGGACGAGATCATCCTCAGCAGCGCGGCGGGGGTGGGCAACCACGTGGTGCTCATTGGATCCAAGACCGGCCGGGACGGCATCGGCGGGGCCAGCGTGCTGGCCAGCCAGGTGTTCGACGAGACGCTCGAGCAGAAGCGCCCGTCGGTCCAGGTGGGCGACCCGTTCACGGAGAAGAAGCTGCTGGAAGCCTGCCTGGAACTGCTGCGCGCCGACCTGCTGGTGGCGCTGCAGGACCTGGGCGCCGCGGGCATCACCTCGTCGTCCAGCGAGATGGCGGCCAAGGGCAAGGTGGGCATCGACCTGCACGCCGACCGGGTGCCGCTGCGCGAGGCCGACATGGAGCCCTGGGAGATCATGATCAGCGAGAGCCAGGAGCGGATGCTGGCCATCGTCGCGCCGGAGCAGTGGGAAGGGGTCAGGGAGGTCTGCGACCGCTGGGACCTGGACGCCACCGTCGTCGGCGAGGTCACCGACACCAAACACCTGCGCGTCTTCTTCGGCGGCCAGATGGTGGGCGACATGGATGCCGTGGCTCTGGCGGAGCCGCCTTGCTACGCCATCCCGCAGGAACGGCCGACCCACGAGGTGGACGAGCCTGTGGACCCCGCAGACTATCCGCGGCCCGAGGCGCCCCTCGAAGACATACTGCTCGATCTCATCGGCTCGCCCAACATAGCCAGCCGGCGCTGGGTGTACAGGCAGTACGACCATCAGGTGCAACTCAACACGGTGATCATCCCTGGCGGCGACGCGGCGCTGCTGCGTATCAAGAAGACCGGCGCGGGCATAGCCGTGTGCACCGACGGCAACGGCCGCCAGACCTACCTCGATCCCTATCGGGGGGGCAAAGCCGCGGTGGCCGAAGCGGCGCGCAACGTCTCCTGCGTGGGCGCGAAGCCCATCGCCATCACCAACTGCCTCAACTTCGGCAACCCCGACAACGGGCCCATCGCCTATCAACTGGCTCAGGCGATAGAGGGGATGGCCGAGGCGTGCGAGGCGTTCGGCTCGCCGGTGATCTCGGGGAACGTGTCGCTCTACAACGAGAGCTTCGAGCAGCCCATCTACCCGACCGCGGTGGTGGGGATGCTGGGGCTCATGGACGATGTCACCGCCAATTGCACCATCGCCTTCAAGGACGAAGGAGACCAGGTGTATCTGCTGGGGAGCGCGGCGCCGGTCCTGGACGGGTCCGAATACCAGAAGCGTTGGTTCGGGGGCCCGAAGGGCCGCCCGGCGGGGCGGATCCCGGACGTTGACCTGGCCGCGGAAGTCGCGCTGCAGCAGGTGCTGCAAGAAGCGATAGCTGCGCGGCTCCTTCATTCGGCGCATGACTCGTCCGATGGCGGCCTGGCGGTCGCGGTCGCCGAGAGTTGCATCGCCGGCGGCGTGGGGGCCGACCTTGCTTTCCACCGCCTGCACTGGATGGCCGATGGGCACACGGCCGGATTGTCCAGCCGTCCCGACATCGCTTTCTTCGGCGAGACGCCGACGCTGGTGGTCGTGTCTGTGGCGGCCGGAGATGGCGCTCTTCTCGAGCAGAGGTGCCACGAGGCCGGCGTCTCCTGTCACCGTTTGGGTCAGGTGGGCGGGACGGAACTGGCCATGAGCGTCGAGGCCCCCGGCGGCCACCCGATCGGCCTGCGTGTGTCGGTCGCCCGGTTGGAAGAAGTCTACGAGACGGCTCTGCCCAGAGCCATGGGGGAATGATGCGGGAACCGTGGACTGACGACTCACCCCATGATGAATGCGGGGTGTTCGCCATTTACGCCCCGGAGATGGATGTCGCCCGCCTCACCTTCTTCGCGTTGTTCGCCCTGCAGCATCGCGGGCAGGAATCGGCGGGCATAGCCGTCACCGACGGCTCTCGGCTGATCGTTCACAAAGACATGGGGCTGGTGTCGCAGGTGTTCGAAGAGGCCATCCTGCAGACGCTCCCCGGGAAACTGGCCATCGGACACGTGCGCTACTCCACCACCGGCTCCAGCGAGATGCGCAACGCCCAGCCCTTCGCGCGCACGCGGAACGGCTCGTTCATCGCTCTGGCGCACAACGGCAACCTCGTGAACACCGACGAACTACGCGCCGGTCTTCTCGAGAGCGGGCACGTCTTCGAGAGCACGTCCGACACCGAGGTCATCGCCGCCCTCCTGGCCGAGCACCCGTCCCACGACATCCGGGGAGCGTTGCGGGACATCATCCCCCAGTTGCGCGGCGCGTTCAGTGCGGTGCTGCTCACCCGCGACGCTGTCATCGGCTTCCGCGACCCCTACGGCGTCCGTCCCCTGGTGCTGGGCGAGATCGAGGGGCGGTACTGCCTGGCCAGCGAGTCGTCGGGCTTGGACATCATCGGGGCCAAGTTGATCCGCGAGATCGAACCGGGGGAGATCTGCTGGATCGACGAGGACGGCTATCACATCGAGCAGGTGGTCGATCGCAAGCGGGAATCTCTGTGCGTCTTCGAGTTCATCTACTTCGCGCGCCCCGACTCGGTCATGAAGGGCCAGACTCTCTACGCTGCCCGCAGCCGGATGGGCGAAGAACTGGCGAGTGAGTCTGCCGTGGAGGCCGATCTGGTGATCCCCGTCCCCGACACGGGCAACTCCGCCGCCATCGGCTACGCGGCCAGGAGCGGCATCACCTACGGCGAGGCCTTGATCAAGAACCGCTACATCGGGCGGACGTTCATCAACCCCGAGGATCGGGTGCGCAAGCTGGGCATCCGCATGAAGTTCAATCCCCTGAGCTCGGCTATCAAAGACAAGCGCCTCGTGGTCGTCGACGACTCCATCGTGCGCGGGAACACAACCCAGGCGCTGGTCCGAGTGCTCTTCGAGGCGGGGGCAAAGGAAGTCCATCTGCGGATAAGCTCGCCTCCCATCGTCTTTCCCTGTTTCTACGGCATCGACATGGCCGATCAGGACGAGTTCATCGCCTTTGGCAAGACCGTGGACGAGATCAGCCAGGAGCTGGGGGCCACCTCGGTGGCCTACCTGTCGCTCGAAGGACTGATGCGGGCGGCCCGCGCCGGAGAGGTGGCCGATTGCTTCTGCGCGGCCTGCTTCACCGGGGACTACCCGTGCGAGGTGCCCGAAGAGCTGCGCCTGTCGAAGTTCCGCTACGAAGAGAGCGCCTGCGGCGCGCTGGAGAGCTAGCAGCCACCGACTCGCTGCTGCGAGGGGCGCCGCTCAGTCGCCCGGCGGACTGCCCCCGTGGCAGGTGCACGAGTGGGTGGAATAGCCGGAGGGGTGACACTTGACGCAGGCGAAGCTCCTGTAGGTGTGCTCTCCTCCGGTCGCGGGATGGCGGAAGGTGCTCGGCTTGAACGCCGTGGTGGTGTGACAGGAAGCGCAGTTGGTCAGACCACCGTGCTGCTCGCCATGGCAGGAGACGCAGGTCTTGCCGGCCGCCGCGGGGAAACTCGTTCCCGGTATCGTCGTTCCGCCCGGTCTGCTCACGTGGCAATCGCTGCAGGACAGTTTGGCGTGCGCGCCCGTGAGGGCGAAAGGATGTTTGAAGTCCGTCTTGCTCCACTCGGTGGGAGTGTGGCAGGACGCGCACTCGGTCAGGCCTCCGTGTTGATCGCTGTGGCAGGACACGCATGCCGGATCGGGCAGGGGGAACTGTGTACCCGGCACGGTGGCGCCCCCAGGCTTGCTCACGTGGCAGTCCTTGCAGGCCAGATCGGCGTGAGCCCCGGTGACGGGGAACGGATGTTCAAAGGTCACATTCGTCCAAGCCGTCGGAGTATGGCAGGAGGCGCAGTCCGTGAGCCCTCCGTGTTCATCCCCGTGGCAGGAGACGCACGCGGGGTCGGCTTTTGGCAGTGAAGAGCCCGCGATGTTCTCCACGCCTGGTTTGCTCACGTGGCATTTCGCGCAGGCCAGATCGGCGTGGGCCCCGGTGCGGGGGAAGGGGTGGTTGGCGGGTCCGTCGCTTGTCCAGCTTTGCGTGGCATGGCAGGTGCTGCATTCGCCCCTGGCCTCGTGCGGGGGAGTGTGGCAGTACGAGCAATCGTTGGGAGCGATAGAACCGTTGTGGCACTTGAAGCATGAGGCCATCTTCGCCGGATCCACATACTCCGGGGGATTCACGGTCGTGTGCACGAACCGGATGTGGCAACTGATGCAGTCGAGATCCGCATGGCCCGCATGCTTGAAGGTCACGGTCGGCAGGTTCGGGTCGGGCGGCGGGTCATGACACTCGAGGCAGTTCGAGTTGGGGATCTGCCTGGTGACCGCCAGCGGCGCCTCTGGGTGGGACGAGAAGTGCACGTAGATCTCTCGGAACGAGCCGAGCTTGGTCTCGATGTACGGAATGGCGCCCGGAGGGATGTGGCACTGTCGGCATTCGACGCCGCTGTGCGTGGAGGCCTGCCAGCTCTCGTAGTAGGGTTCCATCTCGTGGCAACCGTTGCAGAATGAGCTCGCGCTCGTGAAATGCGCGGTCACGAAAGCGGCGATGATGAGGATGACGATGACGGCGCCCGAGCACGAAAGGGCGATGACCCAGCGGCGCCGCCGCTCTTGCGTGGCGGCGCCTCTGTCGGGGACGAGACCTCGGGAACAGCTTCCGCAGCCGCGGCGGCAGTCTCCCTCTGACCTTGCTCGTTCATCTGCTCGTCTTCGCCCACAGCCGCTAGTCTCCCGTCGGCGTTCCGGAGTGGCACGGGGTGCAACTGGCGCTCGTGTAGCCCGATTTGTGGCAGTCACCGCACTGAAGGGGCTTCTCTCCGGAAGGCATGTGGGGGCCGACTTGCTGCATGGACGAACGAGGTCTCCTGCCACCCGCCGGGGGTGTGGCACGACGCACAGTCCGTCAGCCCCTTGTGATGGTCACCGTGGCAGGAGATGCAGGCAGGATCGGGCTTGGGCAGTTGGGTCCCGGGGATGTTCTCCACTCCCGGCTTGCTGACATGACAATCGGTGCAGGCTAGATTTGCGTGTCCACCCGTCAACGCGAACGGGTGCTGAAAACTCGCGTTGGTCCAGCTCTGCTGGTTATGACACGTGCTGCATTCGCCTCTCGCCTCATGCGGAGCCGTATGGCAGTAGGAGCAATCGTTCGGGGCGATGCTGCCATTGTGGCACTTGAAGCAGGACGACATGGCCGCGGGGTCCTGGTAGAAGGGCGGATTGACCGTCGTGTGTACGAACCGGACATGACAGCTGATGCAGTCGAGGCCCGCGTGACCCGCATGTTTGAAGCTCACGGTCGGCAGGTTTGGGTCGGGAGGCGGGTTGTGGCACTTGAGGCAGTTCGAGTTGGGGATATCCCGCGTGACCGCGAGCGGTGCGTCCGGGTGGGACGAGAAGTGCACGTAGATCTCCCGGAACGAGCCCAACTTCGTCAGGATATAGGGAACGGCGCCCGGAGGGATGTGACATTCGCGACACTCCACGCTGCTGTGCGTCGAGTCCTGCCAACTCTGGTAGTAGGGGTCCATCTCGTGGCAACTGTCGCAGAAGGAGCTTGCACTGGTGAAGTGCGCGGTCACAAAGGCGGAGATGATGAGGATGATGATGACGGCCCCGACGACGGAAAGGGCGATCAGCCAGCGTCGACGACGCCTCTTTCGGGGCTTCCCGGCCGGTGGTGAGTCGCCGGAGGGGTCGGCGCGCCGCGCCGGGCGGTCGCCTGCGGCGGGCTCCGTGATTGCGTCGTCTACAGTGCCTGGCCTTCGGCGGCTCTTGCCCTTCGGTCCGCTCGTCTTCTTCCATGACCACCCATTCCCACGCATGTCGTGAGTAGCCTTCTGCTAAGCACAGTAGTAGAGCGAAGGCGGCGAAGCAAGGGGACTTCCGAGAAGTCGGGGCCGGAAGGCCTCTGGGTGCATGGCTTTGGCGGCGTCTGTGCCGGAGGGCCTCTTCGGCCGAGCGTAGAATGGTGTGGGTGCGAGAGTCTGACCGGAGAAGGAGGGTCCGATGGAAGAGCGGGTCTTCACTGCCGACGAACTGGCTTCGTTCGACGGCAAGGACGGTAAGCCGGCGTACATAGCCCACAATGGTAAGGTCTATGACGTCTCGGGCAGTTTGATGTGGGAGAACGGCGAGCATGGGGATGAACACAGCGCCGGCGCCGACCTGACCGACGACATGGATTTCGCCCCTCACAACGACTACGTGCTCGAGAACTTCCCCGTGGTGGGGACTCTGGGAGCATAGTGAGAGGCCGCCGGGTGGCGACTCGCCCCCCGGTCGGCGACGCGCCTCCCGGCCAAATGGGCGCATCAATCGTGGGCGGTTTGGTACGCTGGTCGAGTGAGAAGCTCGGTCAGCATAGTGTTGTTCTTCCTTTTGAGCGGTTTCTTCCTGGCCGCCTTGGTGGGCGCCGTGGAGCGGAGCCGCAGGTTGCTGGGTATCGCCGGGGCCTGCCTGGTCGTCCTCGTCTGCATCATCGTGTTCGTCAAGCCGGTCCAGCTACCATCGTTCTCGGTGCTGCGGCACGGCACCACGAGCACCACATCGACGACCAGTGGGTCGGGCGGGGCGGCCCCCGCAGGCATGAGTTCCACGGGCGCTCTCTCGGGCGGCTCAGCGGAGGTGGCGCTTGTTCAATAAGCCCGATGACGTGTTTCCCATCCACGCCGAGCACTCGGTGGACATGAACTACCGGCAGGCCGGCGTGGACATAGAGGCAGGAGAAGAGGCCGTCCGTCTGATCAAGGCCGACGTGGAGAGCACCTACATCCCCGGGGTGCTTGGTTCGATCGGGGGCTTCGCAGGCATGTTCCAGCTTCCTGGCGGTCTGCAGGATCCCGTGCTGGTCACATCCACCGACGGCGTCGGCACCAAACTCCTGCTGGCGCAGGAGACGGGCCGGCTGGATACCGTCGGCGTCGACCTGGTGGCGATGTCGGTCAACGACGTCCTCACGGTCGGCGCTCGTCCCATCCTCTTTCTCGACTACGTCGCCGTCGGCAGACTGCTGCCCGCCGAGATGGCGCGGATCGTGGCCGGTGTGGCCGAGGGCTGCCGCCAAGCGGGGTGCGCGCTCGTCGGCGGGGAGATGGCCGAGATGCCCGGGCTCTACTCCCCGGGAGAATTCGACGTGGCCGGCTTCTGCGTGGGTCTCGCGGAGCGAGCCAAACTGATCGACGGCTCCAACGTCCAGGAGGGCGACGCGGTCCTCGGCCTCGCTTCCAGCGGCTTCCACTCCAACGGCTACTCGCTGGTCCGGAAGGTGCTGGAGGTCAACGGCCTGCAACCGGGCGACCGCTTTCCGGATGGCGCCCCCGCCGTGAGCGGCGATACCATCGCCGACGCCTTGCTGCTCCCCACCCGTATCTACGTTCGCAGTGTGCTGCGGCTGCTCGACGAAGGCGTGCCCGTCAAGGCGATGGCGCACATCACCGGCGGCGGGATGATCGGCAATCTGGCCCGGGTCATCCCCGACGGTCTTTCCGCGCGTCTCGACTTCGCTGAATGGAAGATCCCGCCCGTGTTCCAGGCCATCCAACGCCTGGGCGATATCGCCGACGAGGAGATGTTCGCCACCTTCAACATGGGCATCGGCTACGTGCTGGTGGTCCCCGAGACCGCGAAGTCCCGCGCTCGGGAGCTGCTGGCCCAGGGGGGCGAAGAGGTTATCGGCCTGGGAGAGGTGCTCGTCGGCCGAGACAAGGTGACACTGGGAGGCCGGCTGTGACGGCGCCGGACGAAGCGGTGCGCCGCGCGGCAGCGGACGAAGCGCCGGTCTTCCGCATCGCCGTGCTGGCATCGGGGAGCGGGTCCAATCTTCAGGCGCTGATCGATCGACTGCACCGTCCCCGGTTCGAGGTCATCGATACCGACGAGGACACGCCGTCCATCGCGGGCGCGGCGACGCGCGAGGAGGCACCGGCCGGTGCTCGGCGGATCGAGATCGTCCTGGTGCTCAGCGACGTCCCGGGCGCCCGCGCTCTCGAGCGCGCGGACCGGGCCGGCATCCGTACCGCCACCATCGCGGCTCGCGACTTCAAAGACCGCGTACAGCACGACCTGGCGCTGGCGACCAAGCTTTGTGAAGCCGAGCCCGACCTCGTGGTGCTCGCCGGGTACATGCGCATCGTCGCGCCATCGTTACTCACGGCCTTCCCCTGGCGGGTGATCAACCTACATCCGGCGCTTCTGCCGGCCTTTCCAGGGACGCACTCCATCAGCGATGCGGTCCGTTACGGGGTCAAAGTGACCGGCGTGACGGTCCATTTCGTCGACCCCGGCGTCGACACCGGCCCGGTCATAGCGCAGGAGGCGGTGCGGGTGGAAGACGGAGACACGGCGGAGACTCTGGCGGCGCGCATCCACGAGGTCGAGCACCGGCTGCTGCCGGCGACAGTTCGGCTCATCGCGGCGGGGCGAGTCAAGCCGCCACTTCCGGGAAGCCGGGTGGTGCAGGTAGACTGAGGGACGAGCTGGGGAGCAGGCCGGCCGCAGAGGATACGACGGGTAATGGGCCGGGATCGAGGCCGGCTGTAAGAGAGGGAGAAGACGGTGAAGGTCGCACGGGCGCTGGTTTCGGTATCGGATAAGAAGGATCTCGAATCCTTCGTGCGTGGCTTGGTTGATCTGGGGATCGAAGTGATCTCCACAGGGGGCACGGCCCGCCACCTCAAGGAGGCCGGGCTGCCCATCACCGGGATCTCTCAGGTGACTGGGTTCCCCGAGATCATGGACGGCCGGGTCAAGACCCTCCACCCCGCCATCCACGGCGGCATCCTCGCCGACCGGGATAGGCCGAGCCACATGAAGGCCATCGCCGAACTGGGCATCAAGCCCATCGATCTGGTGGTCGTGAATCTCTACCCCTTCGAGGAGACCGTGGCCCACCGCGGCGTGAGCGAGGAAGAGGCGATCGAGAACATCGACATCGGCGGCCCCACCATGGTGCGGGCTGCGGCGAAGAACTTCAGCGGCGTGGGTATCGTCACCGACCCCTCCGACTACGATCCGGTGCTGGCGGAGCTCAGGGAGAATACGAACGAGCTGTCGTACGAGACCCGCCGCAGCCTCGCGGCCAAGGCTTTCCACCACACCGCTCACTACGACTCGGCCATTGCCACCTGGTTCGGCGAACGGGAAGCGGATTTTCCAGAATTCCTCATGCTCGACCTCGCAAAGGTCAACGACCTGCGTTACGGAGAGAACCCGCATCAGCGCGCGGCCTGGTATTCGTCGGTGGGGGCGAAAGGTGAATCGGCGGGGGCACTGGAGCAACTCCACGGCGCCCAATTGTCCTTCAACAACCTGCTGGACCTCGACGCCGCCCGGCGGTGTCTGGACGAGTTCACCCTGCCCTGCTCGGTCATCGTCAAGCACAACAATCCCTGCGGGGTAGCGGTCGCCGAGTATGCGGTCGCCGCCTACGAGAAGGCTCTCTCGTGCGATCCGGTGTCGGCGTTCGGTGGTGTGATCGCCATCAACCGGGTGGTCGATGAAGACCTCGCCCGGCTGCTCTCCACCAACTTCGTCGAGGTTCTGTGGGCCCCGGGTTACACCGAGGAAGCCATGGAGGTGCTCACCGTCAAGAAGGACATCCGCATACTCACCGGCCAAGTGAACCGCGACACCTGCGGAACTTTCGACATGAAGCGGGTGTACGGCGGCATGCTTATCCAGGACTGGGACTGCGAGGTCGACCAGCGCGACAACATGCACGTGGTCACCAGCCGGCACCCGACCGAAGAGGAGTGGGGTGACCTGCTCTTCGCCTGGCGGGTCACGAAGCACGCCAAGTCCAACGCCATCATCCTGGTCAAAGACCTCATGACTGTCGGAGTCGGCGTAGGGCAGATGAGCCGGGTGGACTCGGCCAACCTGGCCGTGAGCCGGGCCCGCTTCCCGTTGGCCGGATCGGCCGTGGCCTCAGATGCGTTCTTCCCGTTCCCCGATGCCCTGGAAGTGGCCGTGAACGCCGGTGCCACCTGCGTGATCCATCCTGGAGGCTCCATGAGGGACGACCAGTCGCTGGCCCTGGCGGAATCTCGGGGGATGGCCATGGTGGTCACCGGACGTCGACACTTCCGGCACTAAGAGTGCAAGGGAGGGCATAGGGGTCCCTTCCGGCTGCGCTCTGCGACTCCTCCCTGGGACCCCTATGCCCTCCCTTGGCCCTTGCTGCCAGCAGTGCCGGGCCGGCTTCGCCGTTTTCGGACCGGTGAGCCCACCCCACTCACTGAGCGGGCTCACATAGCCCTCCTCACGCTCCAAGCGGGGTACCGCTAGCCGCTTCCGGAGGGCTTGTTCGCCCGACGGGCGGATTGCTTCGCTCGCCGCCGTTCTCTCGCGGCATCGCTTCGCTCGCCGCCGTCTCTAGTGGGTCATGCCTAGAGAGGTCGCGGTTCCCGCGTACAGCTGGTCCCTCTCGGCCTCGCTCATCGGCTGGGCGTCTAGGAAGTCGGTGCAGACCTTCATGTCCTCGAAGGGGTAGTCGCTGCCGATGACCATGCGGGCCGTGCCCATGGCCGTTCTTGTGCAGGCGAAGGCCGCCGAGGAGTAGTTGCCGCTCGTGGAGGCTAGGAAGTTCTCGCGCAGATATTCGCTGGGCATCCGTTTGAGCACCGGAGCCACCGCGGGGTCGGGACGCACGTGGCCCTGGAGGTAGGGGCGGTCGACGCGGTCGAACATGAAGGGCAGGCCCTCCGCGTAGTGGCCCAGGATGATCTGCAGCTTCGGGAAGGCGTCGAAGACTCCAGCGATGATCATGCGCATGGCGGCCAGGGCGGTCTCGGCGGTGAAGCCGAAGGTCGGCCCCGACAGGGCGTTCCCGTAGGTCTGAAACTCCTTGATTATGGGCCAGGTGGGGTGCAGGTAGACCGGCACGCCCAGCTCCTCCGCCTTGGCCAGCACCGGCCAGTAGCGCTTTTCGTCCAGGAACGAGTCGCCGAAGTTCGAGTGCGTGTTCCAGCCGCGGAAGCCGAGTTCCTTGACGCACCGCTCCAGCTCCTTGCGCGGCGGCCTCGGCGTCCTTCGGGGCGAGAGTGGCGTAGCCGAGATAGCGGTCGGGATGCCTGGCGATCGCCTCGGCCAGAGCGTCGTTCGTCGCCTTGGCCACCTTTGTCCCCAGGGAGGGCTCGAACGGCTCGGTCCCCGGAGCGGCCAGGGAGAGGACGGTCACGTCGATGCCCGCCTCGTCCAGCAGAGAGATACGGCCTTCGTCGAGGTCGAGGAGTCTGTCGAGCACGCTGTAGATCAGGCGAGAGCCGGGTGCCGGATGCATTGCGTACCGCCCGTCCGGTTCCTCGGTCAGCCGGGGATACCCGTCCCCGTTCTTGCGCAGCGCGTCCACCCAGGCTTCGGACGCGAAATGGTTCTCAGTATCGATCCTCTTGATCACGATGGTTCTCCCTTGCGCGACGTGCGGACCGGCCGAGACTACTCCATAGCCATCCGGTCCAGCAAGCCGAAGAGCAGGCGCTTGCATTCGGCGAAAGGCGCATCGGGGAGGAGAAGGCCGGCTCTGCTGGACGTCCACGGACCGTCGGGCAGATGCTGACCAACCGCCTGCACCAGTTCGGCGAGCGACTCGGGCGTTTCCTCCAGATGGAACTGCAGTCCGACGACCCGCGCGCCATCGAAGGCGAAGGCCTGGTTGGCGCAGGCCGCCGAGGAAGCGGCGTGGACCGCCCCGCCCGGGATCGAGAAGGTGTCGCCGTGCCAATGGAGGGCTGTGAAGCGGTCGGGGAAGTGGGCGAGGGCCTCGAGCCGGCGCCCCTCGTCGGTGAGGTCCACCGGATACCAGCCGATCTCCTGGTGAGGCGCGCGCGTCACTTCGCCCCCCAAAACGTCGGCGATGAGCTGGGCCCCCAGGCAGATGCCGAAAACAGCCCTGCCGCCGGCCACGCACGCCCGGATGAAGTCCTTCTCGGCGAGAAGCCAGGGGTGCTTCTCGGTCTCGTAGACGTTCATAGGCCCGCCCATGACGACCAGCATGTCGACATCGTCCGGATGGGGCAGGCCCGCAGCGCCGGCCTGAGCGTCGGCCTGCTCGGCGAACATCAGGGTCCCCGCCAGAGGGTGACCGCGGGCCTCGGCCCATTCCTGAATCGATCCGATACCCTCGTAGGCGACGTGCTGAAGGTAGTGCACTTTCATGGGGAGAGTTTACTCCAGCCCGAGATCGGTCCGGCCCAGAGCGGGCGCGAATTGACGCCCCTATCCACCCGGGTTACCATCCACACTCACATCGATCCACTCGAAAGCGGGGCCGCTCGTTGAAGAGCCTCTTGGACCATACCGTGCAGAACATCGGCCCCCTCGACCCAGAAGCCATGCGCGCTGCCGAAGCGCGGCAGGCGATCCTTACCAAGCCGACGAGCGCCTTGGGCCGGCTGGAGACCCTGTCGATCCACCTGGCCGGCATCGCGGGCCAGGCGACGCCGACCTTTCCCGACAAGGTCATCGCCGTGATGGCCGCCGATCATGGAGTGACCGCCGAGGGCGTGAGCGCCTATCCGGCCGAGGTGACTCCGGGCATGGTGGCCAATTTCGCGGCTGGGGGCGCGGCCATCAACGTCATCGCCAGGCATGTGGGGGCGCGCGTGATCGTGACCGACGTGGGCGTCAACGCCGACATCTCCGCGCTGGAGGGCATTCGGCACCGCAAGATCCGAATGGGCACGGCCAACATGGCTCAGGGGCCGGCCATGACCCGGGAAGAGGCCATCCGGGCCATCGAGATCGGCATCGAAGTGGTCGAGGAGGCGGTGGCGGAGGGCGCCTCCATGTTCGCCACCGGCGAGATGGGCATCGGCAACACCACGGCCAGTTCCGCGATCATCGCGGTGTTGACCGGGCGCCCGGCCGGCGAAGTGACCGGCCACGGCACCGGGATCTCCGCCGACGCCCTGCCGCACAAGATCGCCGTCATCGAAAAGGCGATAGCGGTGAACCGGCCCGATCCGAGCGATCCCGTGGACGTTCTGGCCAAGGTGGGCGGGCTCGAGATCGCCGCTCTGACCGGGGTCATCCTGGGGGCGGCCGCCCGGCGCCGCCCCGTGGTCATGGACGGGTTCATCTCCTCGGCCGCGGCGCTTGCCGCCGTGCGCCTTTGTCCCGCAGCAGTGGACTACATCCTCCCCAGCCACGTCTCGGTGGAGGCGGGGCACCGGGTGGTCCTGGAAGAGCTCGGTCTAGTGGCCCTATTCGATCTGCAGATGAGGTTGGGCGAGGGCACGGGGGCGGCGCTGGCCACGAGCATCATCGACGCGGCCGCCAAGACGCTGGCCGAGATGGCCACCTTCGAGAGCGCCGGTGTCGCGAACCGGACCGAACCGTAGCGGGCGCAGTGGCCGAACGACTCTTCTTGATGAGGCACGGCGAGGCCGAGGGCGGACGCTACGGGGTGCTTCTTGGTACCACCGATGTCCCTTTGTCGGAGACCGGCCGGGCCCAATGCAGGCGGATGAGAGACGCGCTCCCCGCGGGCGAGCGGACCCGGTACGTTTGTAGCCCGCAGGCGCGAGCCAGGGAGACGGCCGAGATAGTCATAGCCGGTCGGGACGTCACCCTGGAGATAGACGCCGACCTCCGGGAGATCGATTTTGGGGACTGGGAGGGGCTTGCCTATGGCGACGTGGAGCGGGATCATCCCGCGCTCGCCAAGGCGTGGTCGGAGTTCCGGCCCGATTTCGCCTTCCCCCAGGGGGAGAGCCTGCGTGACTTCGCTTCGCGGATCGAGCGCGCTGCCGGGCATTTCGCCGCGGCCGACGTGGAGACCGTTGTCGCCTTCACTCACGGGGGCGTGATCCGAGGGCTTCTCTGCCACTTTCTCGGTATCTCTCAGCGCGATTACCTGCTCTTCGACATCGGGCTTGCCTCTATCTCCTCACTTCGGTTATGGGAAGGCCGCGGCGTACTGACCGGGCTCCGCCAGGTGGACGATCCTCCCGGCGGGTCGGGGGGATGAAGGTGGCCAAGATCGTTCTCATCACCGGTGGCGGCCGGAGCGGCAAGAGCTCGTATGCCCAGCGATTCGTCGAGGGCCTACCGGGTCCGAGGTTGTATGCGGCGACGGCGGCCCCGTTCGATCCGGAGCTGGAGGAGCGCATAGCCAAGCATCGCGAGTCTCGCCGGGACCAGGGGTGGTCGACGGTGGAGGCACCGCTCGATCTGGCAGGGGCGATACGCGAAGGCGGCGATTTCCCGACGATACTCGTGGACTGTCTGACCATGTGGGTGGGCAATCTGATGTGGGCCGCCGAGCAGGCGGCGTCCGAACCGGCGCCGGCGGATGCCGGCGACGCGACGGCCCGGGGCGCCGCAGCCGGTCCCACCGAGGCCGAGGTGGTTTCGGCCTGCCAGGAGGTCATCGCGGCCTGCGGTGAGCACGGGGGCACCGTCGTCTTTGTGACCAACGAAGTGGGGCTTGGCATCATCCCCGACAACGCCGCCGCGCGCCTCTATCGCGATCTGCTCGGCCGCTGCAACCAGGTGATGGCGGGAGCCGCCGACAGCGTCATCCTTATGGTTTCCGGGCTGTCTCTCACCCTGAAGCCGTGAAGCCCCTAGGGTCGTTGTCGTGAGGTCGTTCTTTTCCGCTCTGACCTTCCTGACCCCGGTACGCGTCCCGGAGTCGTGGTGCGGCGGTGAACGCGGGTTGCGCGGGGCTCCGATGTTCTTCCCCGTGGTGGGGCTGGTGATAGGCGGAGTCGCGGCGGCGATCACCTTCGGGATCGATCAGGTTCTGCCGGTGTTGCCGGCGAGCGTGTTCGTGGTGCTGGCGCTGGTGGCGGCGTCGGCGGGGCTTCACATGGATGGCTTGGCAGACACCGCGGACGGTCTCCTGAGCTCGCGGCCGAGGGCGCGCGTTCTCGAGATCATGAGAGACAGCCATATCGGCGCCATGGGCGTCATCGCCGTGGTGGGTGTGCTCCTGCTCAAAGTCGCGTTGCTCTCTTCCATCGACGGGTCCTCGCGCTGGAGGATGGTGCTCCTCGCTCCCGTGGTCGGGCGTTGCGCGCTGCTGCTGGTGATGTCGGTCTTCCCGTACGCGCGGCAGGAGGGAGGACTGGCCACCGTGTTCCAGCCCGGCCGCCGCCGGGCGGTGCTGCTGGCTTTGTGGTCGGTGGCGGTGCTGTTCGTCACCGGATGGCTGTGCGCCTCGTACCGGGGTCTGGCCATCGCCGGAGCCTCGCTGGCGGCCGCCCTGCTGCTGGGATGGTACGTGCGCCGTAGGATAGGTGGCTACACAGGCGACACTTTGGGGGCCACGAGCGAGCTCGTCGAGATCCTCCCCTTCCTGGTCGCCGCTATCTGGGTGACGTAGCGACCGCCGTCCGGACCTGCTCGACCGCCTGAGCCACGTTCGGTACCGAGATCGCCCCGGCATCTATAGATTCCTTCACCAGAGAGGCCGCTTCTCCGCCGCTCAGATCGCGTCCTTCCATGTGATCGGCATCGACGAAGATCACCGGCCGCCCCCGCTTGACCGTCTGCAGAGCGACCCGCAATAGTTCGATATTGCCTGTCGAGAAGAACACTGGGGCCACCACGACCACGTCACTTTCGGCGGCCAGCGCTTCCATTCTATGCACCGCCTCTGCCGGGAAAGCCTGGAAGGGCGGCGCGGACACCACCTCCAGCTCGTAGCGCTCCGAGGTGGCGTAGTCGGTGTCGAACACGCTCACGATGCCGACCGTCGGCGTGAAACCGTGCAGGACCAACTCCTCGATCAGCTCGGAGGCAGCCCCCCCACCCGCGATCACGTGCACACTCGCGTACTCGCCCTCGGCCGCAGTCAGGTGGGCCTGAGACCACACCGGGGTGAGGTACGGCCGTAGCCCCTGACGGTGGACGGCCACGCGGACCCTGAACACGTCGAGGATCACCTTGGGGTCGAGCACAGTCGCGGCCTCTCCCCGCGCGGCCAACCGGCCGTGGTCGAGCAAGACCATCTCCTCGCAGTACTGCGCTGCCATATTGAGGTCGTGCAGCACCACGACGATGGTCTTGCCCGCTTTGTGCAGGCGGCTCAGCAGTTGCATGACCTCCAGCTGATGGTTGAGGTCGAGATTGTTGAGAGGCTCGTCGAGCAGCAGGATCGGCGATTCCTGAGCCAGAGTCTGGGCGATGAGAGCCCGCTGGCGTTCGCCTCCCGACAGCTGCGTGATGAGTCTGCCGGCCAGGTCGGAGAGGCCCGTCTCGGCCAGCGCTGCGGTAACCGCGGCTTCGTCGGAATCGGGCTCCTGAGCGCCCCGGCCTCCGTGGGCGTAGCGCCCCATGGCCACCGTCTCGGCAACAGTGAAGCCGAAGTCGAGGCTGAACTCCTGGGGAACCACTCCCACCAGACGGGCCAGCTCGGTCGAACGGTACTGGCGCACCGGCCGCCCGAGCAGCAGCGTCTCTCCGGCGGAGGATTTCACGGTCCCTGCGAGCGCGCGCAGCAGGGTGGTCTTGCCGGATCCGTTGGGACCAAGGACCCCCAGAAACGCCCCGGACGAGATTTCGAGGTCGAGGGGCCCGAGGACCGGCCGTCCGCCCAGCGCGACCTCAAGGCCGTGGACTTCGTACACCGCGGCCACCTAGACCCCCTTCCTCTTCCGCAGCAGGTAGAGGAAGAAGGGACCGCCCACTGCTGCTGTGATGATGCCCACCGGGATCTCGGCGGGGGCGAGGGCGGTGCGGGCCACCGTGTCGGCGAGTAGCAGCAGCAGTGCGCCGAACAGCGCGCTTGCGGGGAGGAGCCGGCGGTGGTCGGGTCCCACCAGCAGCCGCATGATGTGAGGCACCATCAGTCCCACGAAACCAATGAGGCCGCAGAAAGCCACGGCCATCGCGGTGGTGAGCGAAGCTACGATCATCAGGTTCCGGCGGGTGCTTTGGCTGTCCACACCCAGCTCGCGCGCCCGTTCCTCCCCCATGAGCAAGAGGTTCATCCGCCGGGCCATGAGCATCATGTAGACAAAGCCGGCCACCACCACCGGAGTGGTGATGTAGACCTTGTTCCACGTGGCGGTGGTCAACCCGCCCATGAGCCAGACGACCACCGTATGGAGGTCGCGCTGGGTGGTCACCATGAGAAAGGACATCAAGGCTGTGAGCGTAGAGCCGACCGCCACCC
This sequence comes from uncultured Actinomycetota bacterium, assembly GCA_963843455.1. Lineage (GTDB taxonomy): Bacteria > Actinomycetota > Thermoleophilia > RBG-16-64-13 > RBG-16-64-13 > CAIQPS01. The sequence goes on along the minus strand of CAWJKE010000016.1, from coordinate 232,919 downwards.
CGGACAAGAGCAGAGACGCGCTTCGGGTGCGACCGGCGAATGTGGCCAGCCGGTACACGAGGAACGCGGCGAAAACGGCTCCGGCGAAAGCGAGCAGGGGAAGGGTGTAGATGCCGAGCGATCCGAGAGGTTTCCACACGATGGCCACCGTCGCTCCCAGCGCAGCCCCGGCTGAGACACCGAGCAAGTAGGGCTCGGCCAGCGGGTTGCGGAACGTGCCCTGGAACGAGGCACCGGCCGTGGACAGCGCGGCGCCGGTCACGATGGCGAGGGCGATGCGGGGCAGGCGGAGGTCGAGGAGGAGACGCGGGGCCCAGTCAGGGTAGTTTCCGGTGGCGTTGATGCCCCGACGGATCAGGCCGCCAAGAGCTCCAAAGGCCTCGGCGAACGACAGGCCCGCCGCTCCGGTGACCGCGGCGGTGACCACGGCCGCCACCAGAGCGACCGAGAGTATCGCCATGACCAGGCGATACTGGCTGCGCCGATCTTTGCCGAGATCCACCCTGGCGACTCCTGGTCTTTACCGGAGAGGCGCGGACGCTGCGCGGTCCGCGCCTCTCCGGATATCCCGAAGCTTACAGAGCTCCGGGGTGTATAGCGTCCACCAAAGCCTTGAGGCCCAGAGCTATGCGCGGACCCGGCCGGGTGACGACCACGTCATCGATCAAGTACACACGGTTCTCTTTCACTGCCTTGAGCCCGGCGAAGCGGGCGTCGTTCACGAATTCGTCGATGCTCTTGTAGGCGGTGTTTGGAAGCAGGATCACGTCCGGATCGGCGGCCACGAGCTGCTCCGGGGCGAACTGGTAGTAGGCCTGAGCGGCGGCGCTGTCGGCGCTGGGTAAGGAGGCCACGTTGGTGGCATTGACCAGCTTGAGTAGTTCGTCCACGAAGGAGTCCGGTCCGGCCGTCCAGAGGGTGTTGTCCAGGGCGTAGAAGACCTTCGGCGATTCCCCGGTGCCGGCCGCGGCGTCGGCGATCTCTTTGATCTGGGCCTTGATGGAGTCGACCAGTTCGGCGGCTTTGCCGGTGGCGCCCGTGGCCGCGCCCACCAGGGCGATATCGGCGTAGATCTGCGCCAGGTTGGTCGGGTTCAGGATGAGGACTGGGGCGCCTGCCGCCTGCACCGGCGCCAGTGCCTCCTCGCCGCCGGCGTAGCCGACCACCAGGTCGGGGCTGAGGGCCATGACGGCCTCGGTGTTGGTCTGGAAATCACCGATCTTGGCTATGGCCGCCGCTTCCGGCGGGTAGTCGTCCAGCGAGGTGACTCCCACCACCCGATCGCCGACGCCCAGCGCGAACAAGGTCTCGGTGTTGGAGGGGGCGGTGGAGACGATCCGCATGGGCTTGGCGCTGATGGTCGCGCTGTTGCCGGAGTCGTCCTTGACCGTCACCGGGAAGGTGCCTTCGGCCGGCTGCGCGACGGTGGATGCGGTCGTCGAGGTATCGACGGTCCCGCTGGTGCCGCAGCCGGTGGCGAGCAGCGAGCCGCTCACTACCAATGCGAGTGCGACGATCAACACCAGGAGGAGGGTGGGCCGCCGCCAAGAAAGCGGCGCTTGCGCCTTCGCCGGAGAACGGCGAGGCTTCGGATGTCCGAACATGCGGACTCCTTTCGGTTCGACATATGGTCACGACCCGCAAGATGGTGGAGAGCAGGTTGTCTACTCCCCGGCCGGACCACGAAGCGGTCGAACCGAGTGGCGCCCCGAAACATCGAGGCGGAGTCGCTCTCTCCACGGAAAGCGTCTGCTCCTCCTCCGTAGCAGGTATCTGGCTCCCGAGATCTTCCCCGGTTACAGTGGCGGGACCGCGCCGGCTTCTCACCGGCTTCCCTTTCGGCCTCGTTATGCGCGAGGCCTGACTACGGAGGCACCATGCTTGCTGGGGCGGACTCTACCAGATTCGCGAGGAGGCGTCGACCGACGGGGGCCGAAGTGGGGGACCGGACTGGGGCGCCGGCGCCGGCCCGTGCTTGACCGCTCCAGCCCAGCCGTGCTAATAATGCTTCGCTTCGAGTCGATAGAAGCTGGGTGCCGCCAAAGCGTCAGCAGACGCGCGGCGGAGAATAGGGAATCGGGTGCGAATCCCGAACGGTCCCGCCACTGTGAACGGGGAGCGAGCCCGCCACGCGGCCACTGTCCCACCACCATCGCCGGATTTCCGGGGGCGGCAAGGAGGATGGGAAGGCGCGGGTAAGCAGAGATCCGTGAGTCAGTAGACCTGCCCGGCTTCCTGGTTTGTGGCCCTCACGGAAGGGTCATGCCAGGAGATGATGGCAAAGTCTCCTGCCCTTTGGGCTGGGGGCTTTTTTTGTTTGCGCCGCCCCCGCCCTGTTGTCGGTGTGCCGATCGGGAAGGAGGCGGATTGCGGACAAATAACATCGAACTGGTCGCTGTCGGCGGCCGGCAGGCGCCCCCGGAGCGCCGCCGGCTCGGAGCGCCGGTCGCTCTCCTCGGGTTTGTCGTGCTCCTGGGCGCGTGGGAGCTCGCCGTGCGCGCGGCGCGGGTGCCGTCCTTTGTGGTGCCGCCGCCTTCGACGGTGGTGCGGGAGCTGGCCGCGGAGCCGCGTCTTCTTGCCTCGGCCACTCTCGCCACTCTGAGCGAAGCCCTCGGCGGTCTGGTCCTGGCCGGCGCCGCGGCGCTCGCATTCGCGATGGCGGCCCTGCATTCGCGGCTTCTCGACCGGGTGCTCACGCCGATGGTGGTCGTCAGCCAGACCATCCCCGTGATCACACTCGCCCCCCTTCTGGTCCTCTGGTTCGGATACGGGGCTCTGCCCCGGGTGGTGGTGTGCGCCCTAGTAGCCTTCTTCCCCATGGCGGTCACTGCCCTGCAAGGCTTCCGCTCCACCGATCCCGATCTGCTGCTCCTGCTGCGATCGGTGGACGCGTCCCGGTGGGACGTGTTCTGGCGGGTGAGGCTGCCGCACGCCGGTCCGTTCCTGGCGGCCGGGATCCGGACGGGAGTGACGCTCTGCCTGGTAGGGGCCGTCGTTGCCGAATGGACCGGAGCCGGGAGGGGCCTCGGCTACATCGTTCTGAGTGCGAACTCCCGCCTGGCGACGGCCCAGGCGTTCGCGGCCGTGGTGATCATCTGCCTGCTCGGCTTGGCGGCCTACGGCTGCGTAGGTCTCCTCGAGCGCCGCATCGGTTGGTGGAAACGTTTGAGACCCGAATCGGAAAGGACCCAATGATGAACCGGAATCCCCTCACGCGCCGCTTGGCCCTGGTGCTGGCGGTCGCCGTCATGGTCGCGATCGCGGTGCTCGCCGCCGGTTGCAGCCAGTCCTCGCGCACGGCCACGACCGCCGGCCAGACCGCGACGACCGCGAAGGCGGCCACCGCCGCCAGTACGGCCACCACCGCCACCACGGTCGCCGCGCCCGAAGTGGCCGACGTCAATCTGATGATGGACTGGAGCCCCTGGGTGCTCGACATCCCCATCGACGTGGCCCAGACGATGGGATTCTACGAGCGCCGGGGCTTGTCGGTCCACCAGACCCTGCCGGTGGGGGCCACCGACGTGGTGAAGTTCGTCTCCAGCGGCAAGAGCCAGTTCGGCCTCTACTATGCCCCCGACATGCTCATGGCGCTCGAAGCGGGCGCACCTCTGGTGTCCATCGGGAGTCTCATGTCGCACGCTCCGGTAGGGATGGCGTTCCGGCCCGGCCTGACCGGCGATTCCCCCGCGTCACTGGCGGGACAGACGGTGTCGGTGCCGCTGATCCCGTCCACCCGGGCCTCATTCGCTTCGATGCTTTCCGCCGCGGGCGTCGATCCCAAGACCGTCAACATCGTGGACCCGGGCTTCGAGCTGGTCGCACCGCTTCTCAAGGGGACGATCGCTGCCGCGGCCTTCACCGAGTTTGGAGAACTGGTCGCCGCCGAGGCTCAAGGCCAGGAGCTCTCCTATCTGGACTTCCGGGACTGGGGGACGCCCGACTTCGCTTTTCTCAACATCATCACCACTCAGGAGTTCGCCAAGGCGAATCCCAATACCACCCGCGCCTTCGTGCAGGGCACCCTCGAAGGCCTGGCATACGCGGTCGCCCATCCCGAGGAAGCCGTCGCTCTCTATGTCAAGGCGCATCCAGAGCTCGATCAGACGCTGCTACTGGCGCAGTGGAAGGCGGCCATCCCCTCCCTGGCCCTGACCGCCGACGCCCCCGCCGGTTGGCAGGACATAGCGGCCTGGGAAAGCCTGAACACATGGATGACGAGCGCAGGTCTGCTCGCGAGGCCGGCGGATCTTGTGCCTGCGGTCACGAACGACTACCTCACGACGAGCAAATAGCGATGAGGGGCGTCGCCCAACGCCGGCTTGGACCGGGCGCGGCCCCGTCGGCCGCGGACGTCGGCGTCCGCGCAGGCGCCCGCCTCATGGCCGCGGACCTCACCCTCGGTTATGACGGACGCCCGCCGGTGGTGGAGCACGTAGATCTGTCGCTTGCGCCGGGCGAGCGGGTGGCCATCGTCGGTGCCAGCGGGAGCGGCAAGACCACCCTGCTCCACGGCTTGGCCGGCCTGCTGCGGCCTCGGGGCGGCCACGTGATTGTGGACGGCGAGGCCGTGGCTTCGCCTTCGGTCCCCGGTACGTCACGGCACGCGGCGTACATGTTCCAGCGCGATCTGCTGCTGCCCTGGAAGACCGCCCGTGACAATGCCGCCCTGGCTGCGATCGTCGCCCGGCCCCGGTGCCCTGGAGAGACCCGGGCTTCATGTCGGTCCTGGGCGCGCGAGAGAGCTGAGGCCCATCTGGTGGAGTTCGGGCTGGGTGACGCTCTGGACGCGTATCCGCACCAACTCTCCGGTGGCATGTGCCAGCGGGTGGCGCTTGCCCGCACCTTGATCCTGGGTCGCGGGCTCGTGCTTCTGGACGAGCCCTTCGCCGGGCTGGACGTGCTTACTCGGGGCGATCTGCAGGAGTGGCTGCGAGGCGTGATGACCCATCACCCCGCCACCTGGGTCCTGGTGACCCACGATATCCGCGAAGCGGTCAGCTTGGCTGGAAGGGTGGCGGTATTGGGCGGGCGTCCGGCCGGCATCGTGGGATGGGTGGACACGGCGGCGGATCCCGATGGCGCCGTCGCGGAACTGCGAAGGATGCTCACGGTCGCGAGGGCGCAGTCCTGGCAGGTTGCCCGGTAGGTGTGCGTTGACACTAGGAGGGGCTGGGGCTAAAATCCAACCCTCCCATGTGGGCCGTTAGCTCAGTTGGTAGAGCACCGGACTTTTAATCCGATGGTCGATGGTTCGAGTCCATCACGGCTCATTAAGAAAGCCCCTGCATCTGGCGGGATTTTTGCCTTCTGATAGCGCCTCTGGGACCAGGGCTGCAGCCGGTTGACAGCCAACCTGACAGCCAATGCGTGTGTGCGGTCCCGGTAGATATTTGACACTGTGGCTCCGGTAGGTGTGTGACACTTCGGGACGCGGCTCCAGCACCTGGGCGACAGTGGCTCCGGTTCCTGGGCCTATCTGGGCCTGGCCGGCCGCCGCCCCGACGCAAGTTCTTAACCTATCACTGCGGCGCCGGTTTTCCACTCAGGCAGACGAGGAGGTCAGCTTCGGGGCGTGGGAGGTGGGGACCTCCCCTCTAGCTTCCGGTCCCGCGCCGGGGGCATAGCAGCTCGGAATCGCTTCGGGTCTTCAGGTTTGTTACTGGGGAGGAAATCGCGAGAGATACCCGTTCTTGAGCCAAATGCTCCCATCTTTCGGGGATGCTGAAAGTGGCTCCAACTAGAGCATCGGTATGGTCGCTGCCCGTTCAATGATGCTCACCTCTCGGTCGAACTCCCTTAGTTGCCGGCGGTCCTGGAGACGCCCTCTGCGCCTAGTGCATCCGTGCGTGCTCGCGACGAGGACGCATACGCAAGTAGGGCAACTTGACTGTTCCGGGTACCAACATAAGAAGATGGTCGGTGCTCTGAAAAGGGCCCTTATGGCAACCATTCACCTCAAGCGGAGCACGAACGTTCCTCCCGAGCGCTTCATCGCTGCTCTCACCAACTTCGGCCCGGGGAGGGGCAAGATCTTTGCTTACAGTCACGAGGACTCGGTCCGAGTCCACGACCAAGGGAACACCTGGGCAGACGTGACCGAGGGTTCGGCGGCTGGAGTCTGGGAGCGACTCCGCTATGATTGGTCGCAGCCGAATGTGGTGCGACTGACCACGGTGGACAGCAACACCTGGAGCGCGGGTAGCGGCTGGGTCTACACCCTCACCCCGCGCTCCGACGGCGGCACGGACATCGACCTGGTCGTCGTGCACAAGGGCCGGAATGCCCGGGGGCGGCTCGCCGCCGCCGCTATGGCCCTGGCCGGCAAGTGGATCATCGGGCGCGATCTGCGCAGAAGCCTCTCTGCCATCGAACACAGCCGGTAGCCTTCTCGGACACTGCGGCAGTCTACCCAAAAGCCATTAATGCGCATACGGCAATATTGCCTTTTGGGCAGCGATAGAGTAGTATCCCCGCTCATGACTGAGCGAGGATTGAGAGAGATCAAGAAGGAGGCCACCGCGCAGGCCCTGGCGGCGTCGGCTTTTGAGCTGGCGCTGGAGCGCGGCTTGGATGGGTTCGTCATAGCCGATGTGACGCAGCGAGCAGGCTACGCCCACCGGACGTTCGCGAACCACTTCTCCTGCAAGGAAGAGGCGGTGACGTCGGTCCTGTTCGGCGGAGCCGACACGCGTGTGGCAGCCTTCATCGCCGGCCTTCCCGAGGGCACGTCCCTGCTCGACGCCATGCACGAGTTGCTCCGCGGCCAGATGAGTGTCGAGATGTTCGACCGAGCGCGCGGGCTCGTCTCGCTTTGCCGGGAGCATCCCGCCCTGGGGCCGCACATTCTCGCCGCGGTGAGACGTATGCGCCAGACGACGCTGGAAGCGTGGAGCGAGTTCGACAAAGGACGCTACTCCGACCAGTACATCCTCGTGCTACTCGCCGCGGTCTACGGGGCCATCTCGCTGCTCTTCGAGGGGAGCATCGACGTCCTGCCCCCGGGACAGCCGGCCACCGCCGAGTCGCGAGCCGTGACCTTCACCGAGTTCCTCGACACCACTTTCACCTACTTTCGTAGCGGCTTCTAGCCGATACCCCAGTCAGCGCCAGTCGCTGCGACACCCCTCAGCAAGGAGAACGACTTCAGCATGTCCAAGTTTCTGTACAAGATAGGCCGAACCGCCTACAGCAGGCCGTGGTACTTCATCGCGGGCTGGCTCGTTGCTCTGGGGATCGTGGTGGCATTGTTGGCCACAAACGGGGTGAGCGTCAGTTCGGAGATGAGGATCGAGGGCACCGACTCTCAGCGGGTGCTGGACCAATTGACCAAAGAGTTGCCCGAGGCTTCCGGGGGTCAGGGAAGCGTGATCTTCGTAGCCCCGGATGGCGAAAGCCTTGGGACCTCGGAACGGATGGCCGCCATTCGCGGGGCCGTCGAGGGCGTCTACGCCCTGGATCATGTCATCAACCCTGCCGACTTCGCCCCTGCGGCGGGTAGCGCTCCGGCTCCGGCCGAGAGCGACGGCGCTGCGGAGCAGCCGGCCGCCACCGACGCAGCATCACCGGCCGCCGGCGAAGCGCCGCCGTACGGTCCACTGATGGTCGACGGCGCTCCCGTGCCCGGAGTCCTGGTCTCCGCCGACGGCAGCGTGGCTTTGTTCCAGTTCCAATTCACCGAGCAGATCCAATCCCTGCCCGCCGGCGTCACGGATGCCGTCATAGCCGCGGCCGATACCGCCGAGAACGGTACCGGGATCACCGTGCTGCCCAGCGATTCGCTCCGGGCCATGGAGCCTCCCATGGGCCTCAATGAGGTCTTCGGGCTGGTCGTAGCGGCATTCGTTCTCATCATCACGCTCGGCTCCGTGACCGCGGCCGGGCTTCCGCTCGTGACCGCGCTCATAGGCGTGGGCATAGGAGTGGGCGGAGCGTACGCCCTCTCGAATGTCATCGATCTGAACTCGGCCACTCCCACTCTGGCTCTTATGATCGGGCTGGCCGTAGGCATCGACTACGCCCTCTTCATAGTCAATCGTCAGCGCCGTCTTGTCCTCTCCCAAGGCTTGAGCGCGAAGGACGCCGCGAGCCGGGCGGTGGGCACCGCCGGGAGCGCGGTGTTCTTCGCCGGTCTCACCGTCATCATCGCCCTCTGTGGGCTGGCGATCATCAGGATGGGCTTCGTGACCACCATGGCCTTGGTGGCCGCGGCGACAGTCGCGGTGGCTGTGCTCGTCGCTCTGACCCTACTGCCGGCTCTGCTCGGGCTGGTGGGCGAACGCATCTGTTCGCGGAAGGCCCGGGAGAAGGGCAGAGTGCGCATAGAGAAGGAGCACCGGGGATTCGCGCACCGCTGGGTGAGCCACGTGGTGAGGTTCCGCAAGCCGGTCATCGTCGGCATCGTGGTACTGCTCGGCGTCTTGGCCATACCCATCGGCAGTATGGAACTGGGCTTTCCGTCCGGCGCCACCGCCAACAAGGACAGCGATTCGCGACAGAGCTACGAGGCCGTCGCCGCGGGCTTCGGTGAGGGCTTCAATGGTCCGCTCCTGGTCGTGGTCGAACCCCTCGATGCCTCCAAGCCCATCACTCAGGAGACCCTGGGCGGTGTCATCGCCGATCTGCAGGCGCTGGAGGGCGTCTCCGCGGTATTGCCCATGAGTGTCAATGAATCCGGCAGTATGGGGATCCTGAACGTCATCCCCGACACGGGTCCGAGCGATGCTCAGACCAAGGATCTTGTGCAGAAGCTTCGCGACCCCCAAGCGGGTGTGTCGCAGACCTACGGCGTGAAGCTCGGAGTCACCGGGATCACGGCCATCATCATCGACGTGTCCGACAAGCTCGCCGGCGTGTTCCCCCTCTACATCGCGATCATCCTGGGGCTGTCCCTGGTGGTGCTGCTGCTCGTCTTCAGGTCCATCGCCGTCCCCATCAAGGCCACGCTGGGATTCCTTCTCAGCATCCTCGCCACCTTTGGCCTCACCATCGCCGTGTTCCAATGGGGATGGTTCAGGGAGCTCTTCGGCTTCGACACCGGGGGACCGCTGGTGAGCTTCATCCCCATCATGATCACCGGGATACTCTTCGGGCTGGCCATGGACTACGAGGTCTTCCTGGTCTCCTCCATGCGTGAATCGCACGTTCACGGGCACCGCGGCGTCGCCGGGGTCATCGACGGCTTCGACCAGAGCAGCCGCGTGGTCGTGGCGGCAGCGGTGATCATGGTGTCCATCTTCACCGGGTTCATCTTCGGGGACAACGTCATGATCAAGCAGATGGGTTTTGCCCTGGCGGCGGGGATCGTCATCGATGCCTTCATCGTCCGCATGACCCTCGTTCCCGCGGTCATGGCTGTGCTCGGAGTGCGGGCTTGGTGGCTGCCGAAATGGCTCGATCGCCTTCTGCCCAACCTGGATGTGGAAGGCGACAAGCTCATGACCGAGCTCAAGAGGCAGGGCGTGGTGCCGACGGAGCCTGACCGAGCGGGCCGCCTGGACCCGCCGCCTTCACGGCCCGTCCCCGACAGCGCCTGAGACCTGCTGGCGACCTCGTGAGGCTCGTTTAGCCCTGCCTGCTCGCGGATCGGCGCCGGGGGGCGCTCGGTCGACTCGGGGCAGCGTCTAGCGCCGTCTGCTACGCCCCGCCATGCTTGAGCCATCCGACTGAGAAAGGGGGACGACATGGCAGAGAATAAGGGTGCCAAGGACCTTTCAATGCATAGAACTATTGAACCATACACATTACGCATAGCTATTGCATTGGTGTCGAAATCTCTCTAGACTCACGTCTGGGGTGCGGCGTATTTTGCGCTGCTGCAGAGGGGGGACCGATGGCGATCGCGGCTGAACCGAGCCTGACCAAGAGCGAGAAGAGCACCGTCATCCGGATTGAAGATGTCTCTCTGTCGTTCGGCGGTGTCAATGCGCTTTCGGACGTCAGCCTCGATATTCGCACTGATGAGATTCTGGCCATCATCGGGCCCAACGGCGCCGGGAAGACCGCCCTTCTGAACTGTATCAGCGGCTTCTACAAGCCCCAGAAGGGCGAGATCTATTTTCAGCAAGACAAGATCACCCGTCAGAGGCCGGACAGACTGGCCCGGATGGGTATCGCCCGAAGTTTTCAGAACATTGAGCTGTATACGGGACTCAGCACCCAGGACAACATCATGGCCGCCCGGCACGTGTTCATGAAGCAGAACTTCGTGACCGGGGCCCTCTACTTTGGCTGGTCTCGCCGCGAGGAGATCAAGCACCGTCAGACCGTCGAAGAGATAATCGACTTTCTCGAGATCCAGTCTATCCGCAAACAAGTGGTGGGAGCATTGCCGTACGGCCTCCGCAAGAGAGTGGAGTTGGGAAGGGCGTTGGCTTTGGAACCCAAGGTCCTCCTGCTGGACGAGCCCATGGCCGGCATGAACCTGGAAGAGAAGGAAGACATCGCTCGCTTCGTCATCGATGTCTACGAAGGTCAGGGTGATTCCTATCCCGATACGCCGGTCCTCAGGGACGGCATTCGTAGCATCGTCATGGTCGAGCACGACATGGGTGTGGTCATGGATATAGCCGATAGGATCGCCGTACTCAACTTCGGGCGCAAGATCGCTGAAGGTAAGCCTGCCGACATCCAGTCCGACCCCGCAGTAATGAAGGCCTACCTTGGAGAAGGGACCCAAGCATAGCGATGCTGAAGGTCAACAACATCGAAGTGTTCTACCAGGGAGTGATACGGGTCCTGTACGGCATCTCGCTGGAAGTGGGAGATGGCAAGATCGTAGCCTTGATAGGGGCCAATGGCGGCGGCAAGACTACTACGCTGAAGGCCATCTCTGGGTTGCTGAGGACTGAAGAGGGAGACATCCGCAGCGGAGATATCTACTTCGACGAGAAACGGATCGACCGCCTCGGTCCCGAGGACGCCGCCGGCATGGGCATCATCCAGGTGATGGAGGGCCGCCGGGTACTTGAGCACCTCACCGTGGAGGAGAACCTGCAGGTGGGAGCATACCGGCGTAAGGATCGGTCTGGTGTCAAGAAGGACCTGGAGATGGTGTTCGAGTACTTCCCGAGGATCCGTGAGTATCGCAAACGGGTCAGCGGCTATCTCTCGGGTGGCGAACAGCAGATGTTGGTGATCGGGCGGGCCTTGATGGCCAACCCTCGCTTGATGTTGCTAGACGAGCCGTCGCTCGGTCTGGCACCGCTGGCGGTCCAGGAGATCTACCAGATCATCAAGAGGATCAATGAAGAGCGCGGCGTCTCCATGCTGGTGGTCGAACAGAACGTCAAAGCAGCCCTGGGAATCGCTGACAACGGCTACGTACTGGAGAATGGAAGGATCGTCCTGACCGGTTCGGCCGACCAGCTCAGGGATAACGAGGACGTCAAGGAATTCTACATGGGGATATCTTCCAGCGGGGCGCGAAAGAACTATCGCGATGTCAAGCACTACCGCCGGCGGAAGCGGTGGCTGTCGTGAAGACGCCGGCGGCGGGAGTGGACACAGTCAAGCTGGATACCTGGCCAAAATGGCTGGAGCACAACTGCACCCGCTTCGGCGCCGGCGGCAAGGCCATGCGTTACAAGCACTCTGGCATCTGGCAGTCGCATAGCTGGCAGGACTATTTCGAAAACGTCAAGTACCTGGCCCTAGGCCTGCAATCCCTGGGCTTCGAGCCGGGGAGCAGACTTCTGATCGTAGGAGACAACTCTCCTGAGTGGTATTTCGCCGAGATGGCCGCCCAGTGCAACCGCGGCATCAGCGTAGGGCTCTATTCCGATCTCTCAGCAGCTGAGATCGAGCACGTCGCGCGCGACTGCGCAGCCGACTTCGCCATGGTGGAGGACGAGGAACAGGCGGACAAGCTGGTTCAGATCCGCGACCGGCTGCCCAACATGAGGAGCGTGGTCTACTGGCGCCACAAGGGTCTCAGCAAGCACGACCAGGGTACGTTCACCGGACTGCGGGATGTCCTGGAGAAGGGGCGCCGGTACGAAACGGATCACCCGGGCGCGTTTGAAAAGAACATCGCGGCCGGCAGAGCTGATGATGTCTGCGCCATCGTGTACACCTCCGGCGCGACGCAAGACGCCCCCAAAGGTACCCTGCAGAGCCACCGGTCATTGATGTCGAACTCCCAGTACTACGTCGAAGCGGACGGACTCAGCCACAAGGACGATCTCGCCTGCTCGCTGCCTCCCGCCTGGATAACCGAACAGTGGTTGGCGTTCGGCTGTCATCTCCTTTCTGGGGGCACCGTCAACTATGCGGAAAGCTCCGAGACTCAGCAGAAAGACATGCGGGAGATCGCACCCAGGGTGGCGCTGTACAGCTCGCGGCTGTGGGAGAGTCAGGCTGGACAGGTCCAGGCCAAGCTGCGAGGCGCCAGCCGTTTGAAGCGGTCGACCTCGCGTTTGCTCATGCCGATAGGCCAGAAAACGGCCGATATCAGGGATGAGAAGCGTACACCCGGCCTGCACTTGCGGCTGCTCGATGCGTTTGCCGATCTGGTCGTCTACCGTCAGGTGCGCGACAGCCTGGGTCTGCCTCGCGCCCGTGTCTGCTACACCTACGGCTCTGCGGTTTCTCCCGAGACATTCCGCTTCTTTCGTGGCCTCAGGGTGCCTCTGAAGAGCATCTATGGGTCCACCGAGGCGGGAGCCGTCACCGGTGCGGCCGGCGGGGTCCAATCCTTCGGCTCGGTGGGCAAGATCAACCCTGGTGTGGAGGTCATGTTCGGCGGACAGAGTGAGATCGTCGTCCGCCACCCTGGGGTGTTCGTCGGCTACCACAACGACCCGGAAATGACAGCTGAAGTGATGCACGAGGGCTGGATCCGCACCGGAGACCAGGGCCACATGAACGCCGATCAGGAACTGGTCTTCGTCGACCGGGTCGAAGACCTCATCACTTTGCCCTGCGGGGATGTCCTGGCTCCTCAGGATATCGAAAGTCGGCTCAAACACAGTCCATACATCAAGGATGCGTGGGTGCATTCGGGACAGGACTGTGACTTTGTCACCGCCGTGATCATTCTCGACGCGGAGAACACGGGGCACTGGGCCGACAAGAACAAGATTCCGTACACGACCTTCGGCGACCTATCGCAGAAGCCGGAGATTTATCGATTGATCCGCGAGGAGATAGCCCTCGTCAATCAGGACTTGCCGGATACCCGGCGAATCGAGAAGTACGTCAACCTGCACAAGGAGTTCGACCCAGACGAGTACGAATTGACTCGTAATCGCAAGCTTCGCAGGGCCGTCCTGAGGCAGAGATACTCCGATCTCACCCAGGCCCTCAGCGGCGAACGGACGAGCGTCGAAGTCGAGGCAGAGTTTGCCTACCAGGACGGTCGTACCGGCAAGATCAAGACCGCTCTACAAATCGCGACGGTCGGGCGGGGTGACCAATGACTTTCTTCCTTCAGCTGGTCGTCACCGGATTCTCTTTGGGCATGATGTACGCCCTCATAGCCCTTGGATTTGTGGTTATCTTCAAGTGCTCGGGCGCGTTTAACATTGCTCAGGGGCAGATAGTCATGCTGGGTGGGTACCTGGGCTACACCTTCCTGGTGACTCTCCATATGCCCGTCTGGGCGGCCATCATCGCCTCCGTCGCGGTGGCGGTAGTGATGGGTCTGGTCATCGAGCGCTTGGCTCTGCGTCCGCTGCTGGGCCAGCCCGCTCTCGCCATCGTCATGATGACCATCGCCCTGGCCGGCATCATGGAGGGGATCGCCATGTTGGGCTGGGGGGGTGCGTATGTGACGTACCACGACGTGTTGCCGGAGATCAGCCTGCAAATTGGTAATATCTCCATTCCACCTTCGTCCCTGCTGGGACTGATCGTTTCGGGCATTGTGGTGGTCATCCTCCTTGCCATATTCCGCTTTACGAAGATGGGGCTGGCCATGCGGGCCACCGCAGAGGATGAGCAGGTCACCCGCAGTCTCGGCATCCGAGCCACCATGGTGTATGCCCTTGTCTGGGTCATCGCCTGTGTGGTGGGAGTAGTCGCGGGCGTCTTGCTCGGCGGCGTCTCCGGAGTTTCGCCACCGCTGGCCGATGTGGGTCTGAAGGCGCTCGCGGTAGTCATCCTGGGCGGGCTTGATTCCATCGGCGGCGCCATCATCGCCGGCATCATCCTGGGAGTCTCGGAGAATCTGGCGGCGGGCTATCTGGACCCGTTGATGCCTTCCGGAGGAGGGCTGGCCACTGTCTTCCCGTTCTTGGTCATCATGGCCGTGCTTATCTTCAAGCCGCACGGACTTTTCGGGTTGAAGAGAATCGAGAGGGTGTAGCGCATGAGACTACCGAGCGGCACCTTCGCGCAAAGCTACGACCAGGACATGGCCCTCGTTCGCACCAAAGCGCAATGGCTCTTCATGGCGATACTCATGGTCTTTCTCTTCACCATCCCCCAATGGGCCTCGAACTCCACCCTGACTCTCGCGACTCTCATGGGGATCACCATTATCAGCGTCCATGGCCTCAATATCCTGACCGGCAATTGCGGTCTTGTATCGCTGGGACATTCAGCCTTCATGATGGTGGGTGGCTATGCCATGGCCATCCTGTGCTCCAAAGTAGGGCTGCCGTTCGCGGCCGCTCTTCCGATCTCCGGGTTGATCGCGGGCATGGTAGGCATCATCTTCGGTCTGCCTTCCCTGAGGATCAAGGGCTTCTACCTGATCATGTCCACGGTGGCAGCCTATTTCATAATTCACTGGCTGATACTGCAGTTTCGAGGCTTGACCGGAGGCACCGAGGGCTTGGCGTTGCCACCGGCCGAGCTGTTTGGGCTCTCGCTCGAGGGGAAGGCCACCTTCTTCTACCTGGTCATCGTGCTGGCCGTGCTCGCCACGGTCGTTGCCAAGAATATCTTGCGTACCCGGTCCGGGCGGGCCTTTGTCGCTATTCGCGACAACGATCTGGCGGCCGAGGTGATGGGGGTAAACCTCTGGACCTATAAGCTTCAGGCGTTCTTCATCGGGTGCGTATTTGCGGGAATCGGCGGCGCGTTGTCCGTGGAGTTCTTCTCCTTCGCCAATGTGGAGCAATTCCCGTTCTTCGATTCAGTCTGGTTCCTGGGGATGTTGATCATCGGCGGCATGGGCAGTGTCTCCGGGGTCATCTACGGAGTGGTGGCTATAAAGCTGCTGCAGCAACTGTCCATCAAGCTGGGGCCTATGCTGGAGGGTGTCCTGAACCCCCAAGCCGCTGTCGCGTTGGGCCTTATCCTCCCCAGTTTGGCGATCATCCTTTTCCTGATATTCGCTCCCCGCGGCATCAGTCACATAGTCGAACGCCTCAAGAACTACTACCAACTCTGGCCGTTCTAGCACTGGCTAAACGGTGACGGATGGGGAAACGGTCTCTGCGAGGAGGTGCGGAAATTCGATACGGGCATATGCTTCGAGCAACAGATGTGGACAACACTTGAGAGGGGTTGAGAGATGAAGAGAATCCTGATTCTGAGTATGGTGGTGATCGTACTCCTGGCGCTTCCCTTGTTGGTGGCGTGCGGCGGAACTGAGGCGACCACTACCACCGCTGCCGTGGCTCCCACGACGACCGCTGCCGGCACAGCGACGACGGCCGGGGGCAGCGCCACGACTGCGGCCACTACCGCCACGACGGTCGGCCAACCGGTCACCTTGTACGTCGGTGGCACCTTCGCGCTGACTGGGGCCTATGCCGAAGACACCGCGGCTGTGCTGGCCGGCTTCGAGGACTATGTCAAGTATGTGAACGACAATAAGATTCTCGCGCCTTGGTCTACCGACAAGGTCGTCCCGGCAAATATCACATTCGAACTGCTATGGGCCGACGATGCCCTCGCACCCGAGAAGGCCCTTACCATTTACGATGACTTGAAGTCCAAAGGTCTGCTAGTGGAGAGGGTCAGCGGGTCCCCGGAAGGCATGGCGCTGAAGGACAAGCTGGTTCAAGACGGTATCGGCGCGACCAGCCAGTCCACGTCGCCTGCGTACCTCAGTCCGGTCGGTAACATATTCACAAACGCTCCCATATACACCGATCAAATGGCCGCCGTGGCGGAATGGTTCATGAAGAGCTGGACCGACACGAGCCGCAAGCCGAGAGTCGCCTATTTGACCGCCGACAGCACCCTAGGTCGGAACATAGATATTCCTGAAATGAAGGCGTATCTGGAAAAAATCGGCTACGAATTCGTAGGCGCCCAGTTCGTGCCGATGGTTCCCACCGCTCCTCCGACCACCCAGCTGGCCTGGCTGAAGGATAACAAGGTCGATCTTACGCTCGGCGTCATGATCAATGCAGGCACTCAACCGACGATCGGGGAAGCCGTCCGTCTGGGAATGGGTCCCGGTCTTGCGTACAACATCACGTTCGCCTTCGGCAATCCGGCCCACCTCCAGATCTTCCTGCCCGACATGGGTGCGACCGGCAACGGGGTAGTAGTCGCCGGCGACTTCTGCGCTCTGGATGCCCAGAACGACGGTATTGCCTTCGCCAACCTGCTGCAGGAGACGTACAGGAAGGACAAGAAGAACGGGAACGTCATGTACCTGGACGGCGTGATCGAGGCCATGACCCAAGTGGAGGCTCTGCGACTGGCCAGCATGGCGGTCGATCCTGCCAAACTGACGTCCGCCGATGTACTGGCAGGTTATAAGCAGATCAAAGATATGAGCACCGGCGGCATCACCATTTCCCCGTTGACCTACGGCGAAGGTGACGTTCAAGGCGTAGATGCGGTGCGGATCCAGCAGGTTCAGAACGCGGCGATCGTTGAGATCGGTTCGTTCCCGCTGCAGAACATCCTACCGGCTGCGAAGAAATAGCGGTTCCTGGAAGATAAAGATCTATAAAGGGGGGGTTCCCACGGGAACCCCCCCTTGTTCTTGCCGGCACGCTCCCGTCCACGCGCTCTCTGTGCACGTTGGGACTTGAGCACCGGTAGGTACTTGACACTCCGGGACGGGGCTCCGGCACCTGTGCGACACTTGCTGAGGAGTCTTGCCAGAGAACAAGGAAGGATCCCATGCCCAACCCCGTGCGGGTTCGGTTCGCCCCCAGTCCTACCGGCGCCCTGCACGTCGGCGGCGCCCGGACGGCCATATACAACTGGGCGTTCGCCCGCCGCAACGGCGGTACATTCATCCTGCGCATCGACGACACCGACCCCGAACGCTCGACCGCGCAGAACACCGCCCAGATACTCCGCTCCCTGGAATGGTTGGGGATAGACTGGGACGAAGGCCCCGAGGTCGGCGGGCCGGTGGGTCCCTACTTCCAAACGCAGAGGTCTCAGAACTACACGGCAGCCCTGGAGCACATGAAGACCACGGGCAGCGCCTATCCGTGCTTCTGCTCCGCCGAGGAACTCGAGGCCAAGCGGGTGGCCGCTCGCGCCGCCGAAGGTGTGCTTGGTTACGACAGGAGTTGTCGACGACTGGACGCCGCTACCGTTGCCGCGCATCTTGCCGCTGGGGAGCCCCATGTTTGGCGGCTGGCGGTGCCGGCAGATAGGGGTGACATCGTCGTCGACGACCAGGTTCGCGGCGAAACGGTCTTCCCGGCCAGCGCCATGGATGATTTCGTGCTCGCACGCGGCGACGGAACTCCCACCTACAACTTCGCGACCGTGGTCGACGACGCCCAGATGCGCATAACCCACGTCATTCGGGGCGACGATCACCTCACCAACACACCGCTTCAGATCCTCGTCTACGAGGCCCTGGGCCACCCCGCGCCGGTCTTCGCCCATCTTTCGATGATCTGGGGGGCCGACGGCAGGAAGCTTTCCAAGCGCCACGGGGCGACGTCCGTGGAAGCGTTTCATGACGACGGGTTCCTACCCGAGGCCCTGCTCAACTATCTGGCCTTGCTTGGCTGGTCCCTCGACGGGGAGACCACGGTCTTTTCTTCCGAGGTCATGAAGACGCACTTCTCGCTCGATCGGATCTCGAAGAGCCCGGCCATCTTCGACTTTGAAAAACTCGAATGGATCAACGGCGTCTACATCCGGGAAATGGGGCCGGATGCGTTCGTGGCGCGAATGTTCCCCTGGCTCCAAGAGGCGGGACTCGCCTCCGCGAGCGACCTCGAGGCCCGCTACGAGTGGCTTCTGGTGCTCGCTCCACTCGTCTCGGAGCGCATCAAGCGCATGACCGAGATCGTGCCGATGGTGCGGTTCCTGTTCGTCAAGGACATCGTCATCGATCCGGCCGCAGCCGAGAGCATCCTGGCGAAGGAAGGGGCGGGACTCGCGCTGAACACCATCTACGCCGCGCTTGCCTCGCTTGATGAGTGGATTCCTGAGGCGATCGAGGGGGCACTCCGGGCGATTCCCGAGGCCCTGAGTATGAAGCCCAAAGCATTGTTTCAGGCGGCTCGGGTGGCGGTTGCCGGAGCCACGGTCTCTCTGCCCCTGTTCGAATCGATCGCGCTGCTCGGCCGCGAAGTCGCTTTGGCCCGCCTGAGAGCGGCCAAGTCGATCGCCAAACCCTGATGGCCAAAGGTTGACACTACTGGGCGCCTTCAGTAGAGTACGCACTCGCACCCGGCACCCGGCCCGTTCGTCTAGCGGTTAGGACGTCGCCCTCTCACGGCGGAGATCACCGGTTCGAATCCGGTACGGGTCACCTGCAGTCCACTTCGCGTCGCCGCGGCGCTCATCGCTTTTTTGCGCGCGGGCAGTGGTGTAAGATGACCGGCACGCGCCTGTGGCTCAATGGTAGAGTAGGGGACTCTTAATCCCAAGGTTGAAGGTTCGACTCCTTCCGGGCGCATATCTACCCCGTCTTTCGCGACGGCCTCTTTCGCGCTTTCAGTCCGGAACCGGCTCCATCCGCGGGGTGCTGTTGGTCCAGTGGAGTTCGTAGCGCCTGGCCCACAGAGTCTCAGGATGGGCGGGGTCGTCGGCGCGCAGCACTTCTAGGATGAGGCGCTCCCGGTCTCGAAAGAGTTCACGGGGAATGCGGAAGCTCAGGGTTCCCTCATACGCGCTGCCCAGAGGCCAGACGGTCTCCCGGCCGAGGAAGCCACCGACCTGATAGCGCACGATGGTCCTGGCCCTCTCCAAGTCTCCCATGGCTCGGACCGGTAGGCGTACGAGAACGAACCCGCCGTTGCTCGCGAGTTCGCAGGTCTCCACTCCGTTCTGCTCAACCTTCATTTGTGCCCCTACCTGTTCCAGCCAACCCACATCCTACCAGTAGCTCGCGGGAATCAGACAGCGCTGCCAATGAGGAAGGGGTTGGATGCCTGGAAGCCCTGGATGGCCCCTGGTGCCCTCGGCCGCGCAGATCGCGCTGCTATTCACGCTGTCTGCGCCCTTCTCTCACGCGACCGGCGCATCCCAGCGGCGCAGCGTCACTCTCCGGCAGCCTGATAGACGCCCTCCGTCCGGCACTCGCTTCACCCTTTGCTCAACCGTTGTTGTCTTTTGACCGATTCTAGAAACGTGCACCACTTTGAGGGGGCAGGCTCCAGCGCGAGCGGGTTCCTTGCCGAGACATGAGGCATGCAGACTATCAGGACAATTGAGAGTTCCATCGCCAAGGTAACAGGGCCGCCCAAGAAGTGGATGGCTTCCGCCGGGGACCGCGCCACGGCGGTTTACCTGTTGTTCGGAACGCTGGCTATCGCGCGTCGGCCTGCTGTTTCCTCAGTTGGAGTCGATGGTCTTTCTGTTGCTGGGTATTGCCACGACAGCGGCGCTCATAGTGTCGGTCAGCGTCCGGCGGCCGTCGCTGGTCTGGCCGTGGGTGTGCATGGCCATGGCGTTCGTGCTCTTCATCGTCGACGGGGCCGCGAGAGGCTCCCTCCAAACCCTTGGGAATGTCACCGCGACCCGGTCTCTTCTTCCGGACATCCTCGCCCTGCCGGCCTACGCGCTCCTCGCGATAGGCCTCCTGGGCTTCTCACGAAGCAGAGCGCGAGGGGCGGCCCAAACGAGCGTGGTGCTGGACGGCTTCATCGCCGCGCTCGCTCTCGCGTCTCTTGCCTGGGCGTTCGTGGTCGAGCCCGTCCTTCTTGCAGCAGCAGGCGCCGAACCTGGTCAAGATCGTTCTCACCGCCTACCCTTCGATGTCCATCTTCCTGGTGGTGGTGACGCTCCGGATCGTGTTCAACGCAGACGGGAAGCGTGTCCCGGCGTTCTGGCTCTGCGTGGGCGCCATGAGCTTCATGTTCGTGGGCGATGGCCTCTACATGTTCGCCGACATAAACCTGCTGCATGTTCCCACGCGGCTGCTTGACCTGCCCTATGCAGCCGCCTTCTTGGGTCGCGGGGGCGATGGCCATCCATCCTTCGATGCGAAAACTGACGGAACCCGGTCCTTCGACACATCGGGACCGGCTCGACGGGCAGGGCCGCCCTGGTGGCCGGAGCCCTGATGGTCACGGCCTTGCTCACCCTTCAATACCGCCTGTTCACGGCGTCGGACCGCATCGTCATGTTCGTCCTGTTCTTCGCGCTGACCACCGCCGTCGTTCTTCGAATAGTCCAGGCACTGCGCATCGCAGCCCAGTCCGAGGCGCGTCTCGTGTTCCAGGCTAACCACGACGAGTTGACCGGCCTCCCCAACCGCCGCATGATGGAACAGCACCTCTCGAGACTGCTTGAGCGCGGTCGCGTAGACGGTACCCACGTCGCCCTTCTCTTCTTGGATCTCGACCGGTTCAAGCTGGTCAACGACACGCTCGGCCACGGTCGTGGTGACGAGCTCCTCATCGAGGTAGCTAGGCGTCTGCAGTCTCACGTCAGGCCCGACGACCTCGTGATCCGCATCGGCGGTGACGAGTTCATGATCCTCCTGGACCATGTGGTGGCGACTTCGGAAGCGATGGATCTGGCGAACCGGCTCCGCCTCTGTCTCAAGGATCCCTTCGTCCTGAATGGGATCGAGTTCTACATCTCGGGGAGTGTCGGACTCGCCTTCGCGTCGGGCGACGATCCCCATGCCACCGCGGAAGCGCTCGTCCGCGACGCGGACACCGCCATGTACCAGGCCAAGGAAGCCGGTCGCGACAAGGTCGCCGTGTTCGACGAGTCGATGCGCGATGAGATCTCGGAGCGGGTCGAGCTGGAGCGTGATCTGCGGAATGCCGTCTCGCTGGGCCAACTCCATCTCGTGTACCAACCGATCGTCGGCCTGCCCCGTGGGCCGAGCGTAGGCATGGAAGCGCTCGTACGCTGGGCGCACCCCACTCGGGGCGTGCTCCCCCCGGCCCAGTTCATACCTCTCGCCGAAGACAGCGGGATGATCGCGGAGATCGGCAACTGGGTCATGGGAGAAGCCGTGAGTCAGCTCGCGGCGTGGTGTCGATATGCGCCCGAGATGGAGGACATCTACGTTTCCGTCAACCTTTCCAGCGCGCAACTGCGGGATGACGGTATCGTGGATCGCGTCGCGGATCTCCTGGCCATCCACGGACTTCCCGGGTCTTCGCTGTGTCTCGAACTGACCGAGTCCATGGCCATGCAGGACCCCATTGCGTCGGCCGCGATCCTGGGAAGACTCAGGCGCCTGGGGGTCGGCGTGGCTCTTGACGACTTTGGCGCCGAGTACTCGTCGCTGGCCTACCTTAAGCGGTTGCCGGTGACCATGCTGAAGATCGACAAGAGCTTTGTCGACAGTCTTGTGGACGAGGACACCGCGGACGCTTCGTTGATAGCGGCGGTGGTGGCCATGGCCAGGTCTCTTGGGATCACCACGGTGGCCGAGGGAGTCGAGACCTCCGCTCAGGCCCAGCGCCTGCTGCGGCTGGGCGTCGACGCAGTGCAGGGTTTCCTGTTCTCGCGTCCGGTGACCGCGGACAAGCTCCTGGAGGTGACCGCCTCCCTGAGCGAGCGAAGGCTGAAGCTGGTAAGTACCTCGCCGCGCTAGCCGGCCGCGCCCAGAGCGTCTCGTGCCGCCGTGCGTGTGATGCGGCTGAGGTCTGCGCGTCGCAGGGCCGGCTCCAGTCCAATGCCCTTATAGAGTATCCCGTGCAGGTCGGGATCGACGGCCGCGAGATGCCTGTCCGAGTAAAGAAGATCACACCACGAGGGGATGCTTGCGGGAGATCCCAGATAGGGCTTTGGATCTATACCCCGGTACCCTGCGAAGATCATGTGCATCTTCCAGCGCAGCATCCTGAACACCGGCATGTCCAGGATCGTCACCAGAAGATCGATCCCAGAAGCTCGAGCCGCGAGAGTCAATGTCTGGTAGAGGCCCATGGTGACAAGCCCTCTGGTCGCCTTCTCCGCGGTATTCGGAGAGGACTGCCAGCGTTGCGACGTCCCAGATCTTCTCGGGGCCAAACTCCAGCCCCGTGCGGTGCATCGCGGCCTCGGCGTTCTCGTCCCATACCGATTCCAGATCGTTGAGACTCTTGAGCCCGACGGGAGACGGCTGCACCACCCGGATGACTCCCGCGGGCAAGTTGACGTAGCGTGGTCCATGACCACGATGAACAAGCTGCTTGCCTCGTAAGGTCCGTACTCGCGGGCAAGGTCGTCGTTCGTGTTGCCGAATGCCTCGAGAAAGACCACGCGCTCAAGATCGCGGCCCAGTTCGGCTCCTGGCTCGTCGGTTCCGAAGATGTACGCGCCGAACGGCTCAGCCGCACCTGGCGCCGAAACCTCGGCTGCCAGTCCTCGGAGTTCCCGGTCGTCCACCGTCCTAGAACGACCATCGCCACAGCCTGGGGAGCCTGAAAGAATGTCCTTGTGAACTCGCACGCGCCGCTCGAGATCGAATTCGCTGCACGTGTAGATGTCCACACTGAAGAACAGTCCGGGCGTGTCCCAGGCGTAGAAATGGGCGCCTGAGCTCTCCCAATGGACCCAACCCGCCCAGCCGTAGCGTTCGGATTGATGGGTGACGGGTTCCGTAAGCAGCTGCATACCGCAAACGTCCGACAGTCTTGTGAGATACCTCATTATCTGGTCTTCGACGATTGGCCACTGGCAGGTGCCTTCGATCACCAGTCGTCGCCTGACGATCATGGGAGCCAGATCGGGCATCTCATGGGAACAATGAAAGAGCTCGACTTGAGAAGTCGCGGCTTCCGACTCTCCCGTGTCAGATGTGGTCGGCTGAGGCATGTTTGTCACGAGATCCATCCTAACGTCAGCACGTTCTGTCGCAGTCAGCGTTGTTCGCAATCGTGCAGAAACGCCCGCAGAAGGCCTTGGCTAAATCGACCGCCACGGTGGCTAGACCCGTTATTCGCGACCAACCGGCAGTCCCCTGCCTGAGACCCCGGCCTCAAGTGTGGATCCACCTAATCCGATGGTCGATGGTTGGAGTCCGCGACGGTGGTATCGGAGGTCTCGCCGTGGTGCCCCGGACGTTCGGACTTGACAGATGGGTGGCGGGACTTGACACTCACGGTTACACGGTACGCGCGGCTCTCGATGATGCAGTAGGACATGCGTGAGCCGGCGGGACTGCGGGCGCTGGTGCCGCCAAGGTATGCCGGAGCGGGGGAGGAAAGTAGTGGCCAGATTACAGGGAAAAGTAGCGATCGTGACGGGAGCCGGATCGGGCATCGGCCGGGCGGTGGCGATAGCGTTCGCCGCCGAAGGGGCCCGGGTCGTGGTCAACGATCGCCGAACGGACGGCCAGGGCGAAGCCACTGCCCGAGCGATAACGACCGCCGGCGGGGAGGCGATCTATGTGGCCGCCGACGTTTCCCGCGAAGACGATGTCAAGAGGCTTGTTGCGACCGCGGTCGACACGTTCGGCCGCTTGGACGTGATGGTGAACAATGCCGGCGTCATGGTCGCCAAGCCGCTCCAGGAGCTGACGGAGGCGGATTTCGACTTCGTCACCTCGGTGAACCAGAAGGGGACGTTCTTCGGGACCAAGCACGCCATCCCGGCGATGGTCGCTGCCGGGGGAGGGTCGATCATCAACACTGCTTCGATCGCAGCCGACCACGGACAGCACGGGGGCTTCGTCTACGGCGCCACCAAGGGCGCCATCCTCTCCATGACTAGGACGGCGGCGGCCGAGCTGGGCGAGCTCAATATCCGGGTGAACGCGGTGCAACCGGGAGTGACCCAGACCGAGATAGTCGCCGCGGCCGGCCTGACGGAGACTCAGGAGCAGATCGATCGCATCCTGCGCGAGACCCCACTCGGCCACCGAAAGGGCTCTCCGGAAGACTGCGTGGGGCTCTACGTCTTTCTGGCCTCCGACGAGTCGGCTTTCATCACCGGGCAGAAAATGGCGGTAGACGGCGGGATCTGCGCCGACAGCCACATAATCTGAGGCTCAGCCAAGACGAAAGGAGCCGGCATGTTCGATCATCTGTTCTCCCCCTATGAGGTCGGCGGGCTGAAGCTCAAGAACAGGCTCACCATGACGGCCTTGTTCCTGGGCTACGCGGGTGAAGAGGGCATGGTGAACGCGCCGCTCTTGGACCACTATCGTCTCATGGCTCGAAGCGGGGTCGCGCTGGTGGTCGTCGAGAACGCCAGCATCGATCACCCGGGGGCGAGTGGGTCCGTCAGAGAACTCCGCGCCGACACCGACGAATGTCTGGACGGCTTGGCGCGTCTGGCTCAGACCATCAAGCAGCAGGGGGCTCTCGCCGGCATCCAGCTCAATCACGCGGGGCGCTTCGCCCGGGCGGCGTCCCAGCCGGTCGCGCCTTCGGCGGTGGAGGTCTTTGGTCGCACGCCTCGGGCGCTCACCACCGACGAGATGCGGCACATCGCCGAGCAGTTCGCCGAGTGTGCCCTGCGGGTCAAGCGAGCGGGCTTCGACATGGTCGAACTGCACGGAGGCACCGGCTACCTTCTGGCCGAGTTCATCTCGCCCTGGACGAACCGGCGGGAGGATGCCTACGGAGGCTCTCTCGAGAATCGCTGCCGGTTTCCGTTGGAGGTCATCAGTGGGGTCAAGGCGGCCGTCAAGGGTTTTCCCGTCGGCTACCGCTTTCTTGCCGACGAATGGCTTCCCGGCGGACTCGGGATCGAGGAGTCGTGCCGGGCCGCCCAGGTGCTCGAAGCCGCCGGGGTGGCGTACCTTTCGGTCATGGGCGGGACGTACGAATCCTTCGGCCTGCCGCAGGTGGCCGAGCGAAGCGCCCAGCCGGGCTACATGGTCGATCTGGCGGCGGCCGTGAAGAGCGCGGTCGGCGTTCCCGTGATCACCGCCGGGCACATCGACTCCGGGCGGCTGGCCGAGGAGATCATCGCCGAGGGCAAGGCCGATCTGATCGGATTGGCCCGCGTGCTTTGGGCGGATCCGGAGTGGCCCTCGAAGGTACTGGAGGGGCGGGAGGACGAGATAGTCCACTGCGATTGCCAGGATGCATGCAATAAGCTCGTCGCAGCGAACAAACCGGCCGTGTGCGCCCGCTGGGGGCGCGAGAAGCTCCAAGCCTGGAAGGCGATGCTCGCCTAGGCCTCACCGAAGCGCGGTGACGGACACGAGAAGATGCAGGCTCCGCACTGCGGGACGAAGGTGAACTGAGTCAGAGCAGCGTCGAACGGATGAGGGGTCGTCGAGCTCATCACGGTCCGCAGGTCCTCTTCCGTCGGGTCTTCCGGCATGGCCACCCTGGTCCGTCGGAAGCCCTCCTCAGCAAACGGCCACTTGCATCTGACCGGATGCAGCGATGCGTACTCGAACGTCTTGCCGCCGATCTCGACCGAAACGCTTCCGGTCATCGCCCCGGTTGGGCAGGCGTCGGCGCACGCTCGTCCGCAGGAAGCGGGGCGGCACAGGGGAGGCCCCTCGTACATGGGGGAGGGCTCCAGAGGGGCGTCGGTGACGATGGAGACCAGCCGCTGTCTCGCCCCGAACTGGGGGGTCAGCAGCAGGCCATTCCACCCGAACTCACCGAGGCCGGCCGCCACCGCCGCGTGCCGATGGGAGAAGTCGGCCCTGTTCCCGAACTTGTAGAGGAGGCCGGTGGGCGGGAAGGGCAATCCTTTGAAACCATGGATCTCCAGGAACTTGGTCACGCGGCTCGCCACCGACGACAGGTCCCAGTTCATGACCGGGTAGCCGTACCACATGTAGGGGCCGAGGGTCTTGCCGGGATCGTCGTAACGCCCAGCGACCTCGATGACGGCATCCGGTATCTTCGCCGCCAGAACCACGACAGACCGGGCTCCGGGCAGGTAGTCCGTGGCGCGCGCACCTTCGGGTGCCCCTTGAAGCCGTTCGGCCGGGGCCACACCTAGCAGGTCGACCTCCAGCCGCTCGAGTGCGAGCTCGCGCAGACCCTGCGTCAGATCGGCTTCGGCGAATCCGGCCATCACGCGGACGCCCCGGCCCGTCCCAAGTACCGGATGAGATGATCTATCATCATCTGCCAGGCCTCCTCCGCTCCCGGATCGCCCGAGAGGGTGAAGCCGTGTGGCGCGTCCTGAAAGCGTTTGAAGGTCACCGGCACTCCGGCTTCGATCAGCCTGTCCTTGAAAGCCTCCGCCTCGGGGGCCAACGAGTCCTGGCCGGCGGTGATGACCAAGGTCGGCGGGAACGACCTTATCTGATCCGTGCTGGCGTACCGGGGGGAGATGAGCGGGTTTTTGGCCGCCTCCCTGCTGCCGGTGTAGCAGGCATCGAAGATGCGAGCGATCCGGGGAGGAATGGCCTTCTCGGGCCGCGGCTTGAGATAGGGGTCGGTGCAGAGATCGAGCGGAGGATAGTCCAGTATCAGTGCCTTGAGCCCCAGTTCCCCGCGTTCCGCGTCGAGCAGGCAGATGCCGGCACTCAGATTGCCACCGGCGCTGTGACCGCCCACCGCGATGCTCCTGGGGTCGATCCCGAACTCTTGCGGGTGCTGCTTTGCGTACCTGACCACCGCATAGCACTCATTGAGGGCCTGGGGGAAGGGGTGCTGGGGAGCAAGGCTGTAATCGATGCTGAGGATCTTCACCCGAGCCGTCTGGGCGACCTTGGGCATGAAGGGGTCGTCCATTTCGGCGTGCCCCAGGATGAAGCCGCCACCATGCATGTCCACGAAGAGAGGGAGCGTCTCTGGCGTATCCAGGTTGTAGCCGAGCACGCGGACCCGGCCCGCCTCGGTGGCCAGAAAGAGCTCTCTGCCGCAAGGCTCCTTCGGCTTTCGAACCGCCTTTTGCGCAACAGGTATGAGGAGGCGGTAGAGTCCCATCTTCATGGCCGTTGCCTCTCTGCCGGTCGACGCGAGAACCACATCTTGCTCATCCGCTCGAGGGTGTCACAGCGTCCTTGATTCTATCCTTCATCTGCGAACGCCGCGAGCAGGAAGCGAGAACCCCGTTCAAGCGGTAGCATGCGCTGTGCAGGTGCTGCAAGCATAGTTGAGGGGTCCTGGGGGAAGCGCCGCATGCCACGTGCAGAGGCCACCATCGAGATACACCGTAGTCCAGAATACGTGTTCGACTTTCTGGCCGCAGGCGAGAACAACCTGCTCTGGCGGCCCGGCGTCCTCGACATCGAGCACGTCTCCGGTCAGGGCGCGGGCGCCGTCTGGCGTCAGGGGGTCCGCGGCCCGGGCGGTCACCGGATTGCGGCGGACTATGAGATCACCGAGTACGAGCGTCCGATGCGGCTGGGCTTTCGCGCGATCGCGGGTCCGGCCCGGCCCAGAGGGCTGTACGTTTTGGAGCCGGCTGATGGCGGGGTCCGCCTCACCTTCGCGCTATGGTGGGAACCCAGAGGCCTAGCCAGGTTCCTGTCAGGCTCGGTCAAGCGCACGATGGTGGACGAGATAGGTCAGTTGGTCAAGCTGAAGACCGTCCTAGAGGATCGGTAGGGGAGGCGGAGCCATGGACTGGGAAAAGGCTTCAAGCGAGCTCAGCGACCTTTTGGCAGAGGCGGCCGATTCGTTTCCGCTGGTCGAACGCCGCAAGATGTTCGGCGGCCTGTGTCTCTTCCTGAACGGGAACATGTTCGCGGGCGTACACGGAAAGAAGATCGTACTGCGATTGTCGGAGGCGGATCGGGCCGACGCCCAGGCTAGGGTCGGCGCTATGCCGTTCGAGCCCATGCCCGGCAGGATCATGAAGGAATACGTGGTCATGCTCGAGCCGGTATGGAGCGATCCCGACGCTTTCGAGCACTGGCTTCTCCGGTCGATCGAATTCGTGGGAGCCTTGCCGCCGAAAGAGCCAAAACCAAGAAAGCCCCGTCCGACTGCTTGAGGTAGACCAAGTGAGATCTCTTCTGCTCGTGGCCTTGCTGGTGGTAGTCGCACTTGCGGTGGGCGCCTGTTCCAGCGCCCCGGTCCCCAGCTCATCGACCGCCAGTTCATCGACCGCCCCCGGTCAGGCGGTGGGACAGGCCGTCCCGGTGGAGGGTGGCGGCCAATACACCGATATCCTTCCGCAGGAACTTGACACCATGCTGCAGAACAAGGACTTCTTCTTCGTCAATGTGCATATCCCCTACGAAGGTGAGATCGAAAAGACGGATGCCTTCATCCCGTTCGACCAGACCGAGGCGCGTCTCGGCGAATACCCCCAAGCCCACGACGCCAAGATCGTGGTCTATTGCCGGAGCGGGAGCATGAGCGCCACCGCCGCCCGCGCGCTGGTCAAGGCGGGCTACACGAACGTCTACAACCTCGATGGCGGCTTCCGCGCCTGGGAGGCCGCCGGCTACCCACTGCTCCAGAACCAATGAGCCGGGCGACGGCTCGGCAGCTGGGTAAGACCGACGCCGCGACGCCCCAGGAGATCGCCCCGGGAGTCCACTGGATGGCGGTGGGCAAGGGGCTTCTTAGGTCCAACATCTACTTCGTGCGGTCGGGTCCATCGTGGGTGCTCATCGACGCCGCATCGGCAAAGTGTGGTGCACTGATCCAAAGGGCCGCGGAGTCCCTATTCGGGGAGGACTCGTCTCCCGCTTCGATCCTTCTCACGCACGATCACCCGGATCATGCCGGTGCGGCTCGCGAACTGGCGCATCTGTGGAAATGCTCCGTCTGGGTGCATCCCGCCGAGTTGCCGCTGGTTCTGGGAGACGTCTCGACTTTCCACGAGTACGCCAACCCGCTCGACCGCTGGGTCATCCTGCCTCTGCTGCGGCTCCTGGGGTCGAAGCGGACCGAGGCCATGGTGTCGCAGGCCAGCTTCAAGGACGTGGCGCGCCCGCTCGATCTGGTCGCCGAACTCCCGGGTCTCCCGGACTGGGAGGCGGTTCCCACACCGGGCCATACGCCCGGACACGTCGCCTTCTTCCGCAGGGCCGACCGGGTCTTGATCACCGGCGACGCTCTGGTGACCATCAACCTCAACTCCATGTGGAGTCTTCTGCGAAAGGAGCACAGGGTGTCCGGACCGCCCTGGTACACCACCTGGAATTGGCGGGCGGCCAAAGAATCGGTTGCCTCCATGGCGGACCTTGAGCCGCTGGTGCTTGCCCCAGGGCACGGGATCCCGATGACCGGCCGCGAAGTCCCGCGCAGGGTGCGAGTCCTCGCGCTACAGATTCGCCGAGGGTGGGACCGTTTCCCGGAACGATAGTGCCTGCTCGATGATCTTGTCGGCGAACAGCTCGTCGTTGATGTGACAGTCGAGGACGATCACCGGCACGCCCTCCGGCATCACCTTCTGCAGGTGCTCGGCGAAGACCGGCGGCAACGACGGGTCGTGCAGATGGCCCTGCTCGCTGTCGTGAGAGGAGAAGCCGAGTAGCGGCACAAAGAAGGCGACCGGGCCCTTCGCCTCCTTGATGAGCCCCGCCATATGCTCGGCCAGACGCCTGAAGTCGTCCGCGTTCGCCCGCACGGCGGTCACCGAGGCGTTGTGGATGTGATAGCGCCTTCCCGGAAAGCGCACCCGGGATCCCTCGACGGGTCCGTCGACCAGAAAATCGATGTTGCCGGGCGCGAAGATGGTCGGAACGCCCTTTTCCAGGGCCGCCTTGCACCTGTCGGGTCCCCCGTCGTACAGACCCTGGGCCAGGTGGTCGCCCACCTCGATCAACGAGAGGTCCACGACCAGGGAGACGTCCTGCTCCCGGATGGTCTCGTCCATGGCCACTCCGCCGGTCCCCTGGGAGTGGAAGACCATGACCTCATATCCCCTCTGCTCGAGAGCGCCGCGGACCCTCACACTGCATTTGTCGGTAGTGCTGAGGGTCGACATGGCCACCAGCGGTCTGCCCGAAGCCACCGGAGGCTTGTATCCGTGGGCCATGCCGGCAAGCGCCAGGGCGCCGTTCTCAAAGACGCGCCGCGTGACGGTGTTCAGACCCGCCACATCGCACACTGAGTTGAGCATGACGATGTCTTTGGTGCCCACGAACGGCCGGGTCATGCCCGAAGCCATGGTCGAGATCATGACCTTGGGCAGGCCGAAGGGGAAGGTTCGCATGACCGCCGTGCCCAGAGTGGTCCCCCCGGACCCACCTGCCGCGATGATGCCGCTCAGGCCCACTCGCTCGTGCAACTCGTGGGCGCGGACGATGGCGCCCTGGATCATGAGCGCCATGCACTTGCCCTCGTGGTTGAGGGCACGGATCTCGGGCATCGTCGTGCCCACCGCCGCGGCGATCTGGTCCGGGGTGATGGCGGCGCCCCCCTCGACGGTGCGGCGGATGCTGGCGTCCAGCAGGTACACCTCTAGCCCGGCCTCTTCGAGACGGTCCCGGAGGAACCGGGTCTCGACCTCCTTGGAATCCAGCGTGGCAACCAGCAATACTCTCGGCTTCTCACCCATGTGTCCCCCCGATCATGGCTGTTACCGCCGCTATGGCGGCGATTCTCTTACGGTCCCCAGAGAGCAGCGGCAGCCTTTCCCCAAGGCCGCCCTCCAGTTCGGCGATCCTCTTCATATCGTCTATCAGCGCGACCTCCCGGTCCACGAAGTGCGTCCCCAGCTCTCCTCGCACAAACCGCTCGTTACTCATGACCGCCCGATGGAAAGGGATATTGGTCATGACGCCCATGATGGTGTACTCGAACAGCGCCCGCTGCATTCTGGCGATAGCCTCGCTCCGGTCCCGGCCCCACACGATCAGCTTCGACAGGAGGGGATCGTAGAAGGGCGGTATGGTGTACGAGCTATAGACTCCGCTGTCCACCCGGATGCCGGCCCCCCCGGGAGGATGGTAGGCCTGGATCCTGCCGGGCGTGGGAGCGAAGCCGTTCAGAGGATCCTCGGCATTGATGCGGCATTCTATGGCGCTGCCGTTCACCCTGACGTCGTCTTGAGCGAAGCTGAGGGGAAGACCGGCCGCGATCCGTATCTGCTCTTTGACGATGTCGATGCCGGTCACCATCTCGGTCACCGGGTGCTCCACTTGGACGCGCGCGTTCACTTCCATGAAGTAGAACTCTCCGTTGGACCAGAGGAACTCGACCGTTCCCGCTCCTTCATACCCCACCCAGCGGGCCGCGTTGACGGCCACCTCGCCCATCACTCTTCGGGTCTCGGCATCGATGGCCGGGGATGGAGATTCCTCGATGAGTTTTTGATGCCTCCGCTGGATGGAGCACTCCCGTTCGGCCAAGTGGACGACGTTCCCGTGCGAGTCGGCGAGGATCTGAAACTCGATGTGACGGGGATCGGCAAGGTACTTCTCGATGTAGACATCGCCGATGCCGAAAGCGTTGAGGGCGGTCTCCCGCGCGGATTCGAGCGCCTTAGGCAACTCCCCTTCATCCGCCGCGACAGTCATCCCGATCCCGCCTCCGCCTCCGGAGGGCTTGATGATGACGGGATAACCGATCTCACCCGCGATGGCTAGGGCCTGCTCGGCGGCCGCAACGCATTCGTTCGTGCCCGGCACTACCGGAACGCCCGCCGCCGTCATCTCTCTCCGGGCGGCCGCCTTGTCACCCAGGAGTTCGATCACCCGGCTCGAGGGCCCTATGAACTTGAGCCCCGCGTGTTCGCAGGCAGCGGCAAATCCTGGATTCTCGGCCAGAAAACCGTAGCCCGGATGGATCGCGTCGGCGCCACTCTCTCTGGCGGTGTCGATGATCTTTTGGATATTGAGGTAGCTCAGGGAAGCCGGCGCCGGCCCGATCGGGAACGCCTCGTCGGCATACTTGACGAACAGCGCTTCCCTGTCCGCCTCGGAGTACACGGCCACCGAAGGGATCCCCATCTCGCGGCACGCCCTCATGACGCGAACGGCTATCTCGCCCCGATTGGCGATGAGGATCTTCTTGATCATGCTACGCCAGCACTATCAGGACATCTTCGGCCTGGACCATCTGACCCTCTTGCGCCCGGATCTCCTGTACGACTCCCTGCTTGGACGAGACGATGCATCGCCTCATCTTCATCGACTCGATCGTCGCGACCTCATCACCGTCGGCCACGGAATCTCCCACCTTGAGCTGGATGGAGAGCACCAATCCCGCCGCGCCGCACACGACGGCGCCCTCGGGTAGTTCCCGCGGCCCGGAGGGTGCGCGCGGTTCCTTCACCACGCCGGCGGCGCCTTCGCCTTCGTCCCACACGGGGCTCACCTTGACGTTGAACACCTCTCCGTCCACGTCCACACTGAACTGCCTGGGGAAATGGGTGAGATCGGGTGAGGCGCCGGCGGGCGCCCCTCGGGTGGCCGGCGCCGCCGCCCTCGCAGCGGGTGCCCCCTCGGGCGCCGCCGAAGCGGGCCCGGTCGGCCCGCGGCGCTTCGCGCCGCCGCCCGGGATCAAGATCTTGAGCAGGAGGTCGTCGTCGGAAAGGTCGGGGCCGATCTCCTGGCGCAATTCGTCGACGGACTTCAGGTATCTTTCCGGCCTCCAATCGAGGAATTCCTGTGTCCTCGGCAGGCTCATCACCCTGTCCATGACACCCTGGTCGATGGGGAACGCCGGCTTGCCGTAGTACTCCAAGACGTACTTGATCGTCTCGTCCGTGACCGTGCCGTATCGCTCTCCCGACACCACGTTCTCGAACGCCTGGGCGCCCACGATCTGCGAATAGGGAGTCGCCATCACGGGATATCCGAACTCCCGGCGCACCTCGATCACTTCCTCCAGGATCTCGTCCAGGCGATGCTCCATCCCTATCTCCCGAAGCTGCCGCGTCAGGTTCGTCACCATGCCGCCTGGGACCTGATGCTCGAAGTGAAAGAGGTCGTACTCCATCGGCCTTCCGATGGGCAGCCCCTCTCTCTCGGCGATCTCCCTGAAATGAGCCGAGACCACCGCCAGAGCGTCCTCATCCAGGTCCGACTCGTAACCCAAACGGCGGATGTTCTTGAGCACGCTCTCGGCGGCCGGTAGGGACGTGCCGTTGGCCAGAGGGGCCACCGCCGTATGGACGGTGGTGACGCCGGCTTGGATGGCCTCCAGATAGCAGAGCGGAGCCAGGCCCGAATTGCAGTGGCAATGGAACTCGAGCGGTATCCCCTCGCAATTCTTCTGGACGATCGAGACCAGTCTCGCGGGTGCCCTCGGGGGTCATGACGCCCGAAGCGTCCTCGATCATGATGCGATCGATGCAGTCCTTGGCGTCGGCTATCAGCCGCGTCTTCTCCACCCAGTGGTCGTCGGTGTGGAGAGGGCTGCTGGTATACATCAACGAAGTGACGACCTCCGCCCCTTCGGCCTTGGCTATCTGCGCGAAGTAGCGGAACCGTTCCATGTTCTCCTGGTAATCGCAGATCCAGAAGCTTCGTATCCCGTTGGCGACCGAACGCTTGATCCACAGCGAGATGACGTCTCGGGGCGTGCTCAGATCGAAGGAGGACAGGCTCGCCGTCTGGTACGAGCCGCGCAGGCAGGTCGCAGGCGCCAGTGCCGAAAGAAGTCTGATCCTCTCCCAGGGGTCTTCACCGTGGTTGCGCACCTGGATGGTGAACGCCTGGGAACCCACCGTGGCGATGGCGAGATATCCGACCCTGTCCATCATCTCCGCGATGGGGACTATGTGGTCGGTCCTCATCATCAGGCCCCAGAGGCTCTGCTGGGCGTCCCGGATGGTCTGATCGACGAAATGAACCTTGTCCACTAGGAATCGACCTCCCCGAACGCGCGTGACAGGGCATCGGTGACGGCTCTCGCGAAAGTGGGGCTGTTGATGTCGGAATCCACCTCGATCGACGTCTATCTCCGGGTCCAGGCGCGACTTCAAGAGCCAGAGAGAACGCCTCATCCGACTCGGGATCGTGAAGCGGGCCGCCTTCCACGCTGAGCGAGGAGAAGCCTCTCAGGGGGATGACGACCTTGACCCTTGCCTTGCCCTGGTATCGGTTCAGTCTGTCCGCGGCAGCAAGGGCGACGTACTCCATCTCCTCCGCGCTCGTCCTGGCCTGGACTCGCGGCGCTTGTATGAACAGCTTCCTTTCGGCCAGTCTTCGCGGTCCCCACAGCGGGTCGTCTCGGTCTCTTCTCTCGAGGGGACCGCAACTGATCATGTCAAAGCCGCCGGGACAGAAGATGTAGGGGATGGGCAGATTCCACGCCACATCCAGGCGGTCCGGCCCCGCATCCCTGTTGCCGCCCAGCAGATGCTCGCTGAAGGCCCCAGGGACGAGGTCGACGAACGCCTTGAAGACTCCTTGCGGGGCAAGTTCCAGGGCGGCTTTGTCGCCCACCCCCATGGCGTGGATGGAGACGATCTCGTAGTCACTTTCCAAGTTCTGCCGTATGTAGTACGCACCCTTGTCGCAGTAGCCAAACTCCGTCACGGCGATGGAAGGTTTGTCCCCCCCCAGCGAGACCGGGCCCCCCTCCACCATCCCGGAGATGGCATCGGCGCCGTTGAGGGCGAGCGCCCTGACCAGGGGGTTCATGCCCACGGTGTCTACCACGGTGTGCATCACGGTGATGTCTGTGCGCGCGAAGTAGTCTCCGAACTTCGCCGCGTGCACAGGTTGGCCGGTGGCACCCGATATGAGGAGCTTGGGGACCCCGAACGGCAGTTCCTGCATAGCGGGCAGCGAGATGAGAGCGCCGGTCATCCCCGTGATGGCGATCATTCCCTCGAGGACGCCGCGGTCCGTACAGGTCGCGTATCTTCGCTTTGAGTCCTTCGGCCATGATGGAGGTAGGAGCGTCGCCTCGCTCGAGCGTGAGCCCCGCGCCGACTTCGGCCAACTCCGCCAACTCCTGCCAGCTCACGTCGGGCTGGAGCGTCGGGACAATCGCTCCGCTTCCCACGCTGATATCTATCAGGCAGGTATCATGCCCCCTCTGCCCGATGCGATCCCGGATAACGGTGAGCGCTTCTTCCCTCTCGTCGAGCATGCCGACGATCGCGATGGCCATCTTGAGTCGGCTCCTAGAACCTGAAGGTGTCCGGCGCAGGGACCGGCGTGAACTCGCCTTCGTGAAACTTGGCGTTGTCGGTCATAGCCAGCACGATCATGTAGTAGGGCCGATCCACCCGCTTGTAGTAATTGGGATTGTGGAGCACTTTCCCTGGGACGTAGACGGCCGATGGCTCGGTGATGCTGTAGCTCTCGTCCCCGAGGTAGGCCACTGCTTCTCCTCCGAGATCCAGAGTCTCATAGGGGTCGGTGGGGAGGTAGAGGAACACCTCGTCATAGCTCTGATAGTGCTGCATCCCCTTGGTCCAATCCCAGTAGGACATGGCGTCGTTCTTGGCGATGTCGGCCAAGGTGGGGACTCCCACTCCGGTCCCGCCGGCATAGACCAGGAAGAATTCCGCCCACAACGGCGCCCGGCAGACCTTGTCGTCGAACATCAGATTCGGCGTGCAGACTCTACCGATAAGGAAGGAGATGTAGATGTCCTGCGACAAGGTGAGTCGGTTGACCAAGTGGGCGTACTTCCCGTTCCCGGGCTGCGGCGCCCCGATCAGGTCCGGGGAGAACGTCGGGGGGTACGGATAATTCGTGACCGCGTCGGGGCCCAGGCTGTAGTTCTTGGTCAAGGCGACGGTGGTTATCATGATGGGATGCTTGGCGTCGGTGACCTTGGTGACGATCCAGGGGTTGTGAGCCAGCCCCTTGGGCACGTACACGGCGGTCGGGTCTTTCATGACGAACTTCTGGGCGTCTTCTCCGTGCCCCAGCCACATCTCGACTTGCCCGCCCAGGCGGGTGTTATCTATGGGGTCGGTCCCGTAGAAGAAGTAGACCTCGTCGAAATCATTGTGGGCGTGCTGCCCCACACTCCTGAGTGCCTCCACCGGCCTGCCGTCGACGACGGGAGCCAGGTGGCTCGGAGCCATGACACCTGTTCCGGGTGCGTAGGCGTGGTAAGTCTCCGTCCAAATGGGGGACTCAGGCATGGCCTTCTCGTCATAGACCAGTGAGAAGTCGGCGATCTTGCCGCGAAAGGAGGGATGAATCAGCTCGGTCCTGAGCCGCAGGGGCTGGACGAGCTTGGCGTATTGGTTGTTTGGCATCGATCAGTCCTTCCCTTCTGGGCACTTGCGGACGGCCGGCTCCACAGCGCTCGGGTGGCCCAAACCTGCCCGATGGCCAAGAATAGCTCATCTTGGTGGAGTTCTTGACTGCCGGATGGGCCGCAAGTATGGTGGGGTGCGCTCTGGCCGGCGCTGTCGATCGCGCATGAAGGAGGCTCTCATGGCTGGAACAGCCCCCCCGGGTTGGTACGACATCTCGCTGCCCCTGAAGCAGGGAATGCACAACCTGATCCTGGATCCTGTGAAGCCGAAGATCTACCGCCTCCACGAGGCGGAACTCGGGTCACCGGTGACCATCACCATGTTGGAGATGCTCTCGCACACCGGTACGCACATCGACTGTCCTCGTCACTTCATCCCCGACGGCTCCACGGTGACCGACATGGCACTCGACGCGACCATAGGCCCGGCGCGGGTTATCGAGATCGAGGACCCGCAAACGATCAAGGTGCAGGAACTGGAAAAGCACAACATCAGGAAGGGCGAGCGGATCCTCTGCAAGACGGCCAACTCGCCCAGGGTATACGAATCACCGACCTGGCTCGAGGACTACGTGTACCTTGGTGAGGAAGCGGCCGTCTACCTTGCCGAGAAGGAGATACTTCTCTTCGGCATGGACTGCATCACGGTAGGCTACTTCAACGACAACGACAGCATCGTGCGAACGCACATGTCGCTTCTCACGGCGGGAGTGTACATTCTGGAAGGCTGTGCTCTTGCCAATGTGCCGCCCGGCGAGTACGAACTGCTTTGTCTGCCACTTCTTCTGCTCAAGGGCGATGCCGGTCCCTGCCGTGCGATCCTGCGCCCGCTTGTCCGCTAGTTCGGGAGGTTCTAGTGCGCATCACGAAGATCGAATGCTTTCCGGTAACGGCCAAGTTCAAGAAGCCCTTTCCCATGGGCGGCGGGGTGGAACTGGGATCAGCGGGCGTGGTGGTGAAGATCCACACCGATGACGGCATCATCGGCTTGGGCGACACAGGAGGCACGTCGGCCTGGTACCGGGGCGAGAGCCAGGACTCGATAATGAGCGTCATCAACAACATCTTCGCCCCCTCCATCCTCCTGGGCGAGGACCCCTTCAACATCGAGAAGATCGTGGCCCGCATGGATGTCGCCGCCCGCGACAACAACCAGGCAAAGGCGGTCATCGACTACGCCCTCCACGACATCATGGGCAAAGCGCTGGGCGTGCCCGTGTACAAACTGCTCGGCGGGCTTACCACCGAAAGAGTCCCCCTGGGATTCGTCCTGCCCGCCGGACCTCTGGAGGAGATCATCCGCATCGGCACCGGGGCGGTCGCGGCCGGTTTCCGGGTTCTCAAACTCAAGACCGGCGCCGGGTCGGGCGACGAAGACGTGGAGAACCTGAGGACCCTGAGGGAAGAGGTGGGGGACGACATCGAGATCTTCATCGATGCCAACGGAGCCTGGAACTATTATCAGGCGCTCATGATCCTCAAGAAGTTGGAGAAGTACGACCTTGCCATGGTGGAGCAGCCTGTTCCCTGGTGGGACGTGGACGGCATGGCACGCCTGCGCCAGAAGACAGGCATACCCGTGTTCGCCGACGAGGCGGCCATTGAGCTGAAGCACCTCATGGAGATAGTCCAGAAGAACGCTGCCGACGGGTTCTTCATCAAGATCCCCAAGGCGGGCGGGCTGCTGCGCGCCCAGAAGTGGGTCACGGTGGCCAAGGCCGCGGGACTGCCGGTCGTCTGCGGGTGCATGATGGGTTCGGGTCTCGAGGCGGCCGCCTACACCCATCTGCTCGTGGCCGACGAGTGGATGTCCAAACTCGTGCATGAAAACATCGGCCCTCTTCATATCCACGATGTGTTCGATACGGTCAGCGAGCCCATCACCGATGACCTGGCCGTGAACGTGCCCCGCTACGAAGGTGGGTATCTCTACCCGCCCACGGGCGTGGGGCTCGGAGTGGAACTGAACGAGGCGGCGATGGAGGCTCTGAGCACCCCGGGCAAGACGGCGACGACGATCGGTAAGGGGTAGGCCATGGCGACGCTAGAAGAACTCCAGGCGCGATTGACTCGGCTGGACGACATCAAGAAGATCGAGAACCTCCAGAAGATATTCGGCTACTACCAGGACTACGGCGATTGGCAGAAGGTAGTTGACCTCTTCACCGACGACGATCCGAGCGTCGAGGAGGCCGACCGGGGCGTATACCAGGGCAAGGACAGCGTGAAGCGCTATTTCGTCGACCTTCTGGGCGGAGGCCCCGGCCGTGCGCAGAGGCCCGGGTGGCTGTCGATAATGTTCCAGTTGCAGGGCGTCGTCACCGTCGAACCCGGCGGCGCTACCGCCACTGGGCGGTGGTACGGCATGGGCATGGAGGCCAAACCGACTGTCTCGTTGCACGAGGGCGAGTTGCGGCAGACCTGGATCCACGGGATATATGAGAACTCATATGTGAAAGAAGGGGGCATCTGGAAGCTCAAGAAGCTCCACTTCAACCTTGTCTTCCGCACGCCCTTCGAGGATGGGTGGCTCAACGTGCCCGTGGTGGGACAGCACGGGCCGGATAAGGTGATCCCGCCGGACGCGGAGCCGACGATCTACTCGCCCTATCCCTCGGGCTACCAAGTGCCGTTCTCCTTCGAGCACCCCATTACCGGCGACTGACGGGGCGGCGGATCATGAACCTGGATGAGCTCGAACGCGAAGTGATCCGCCTGGAGGATATCCAGGCCATCGAGGATATGCAGCGCAAGTACGGCTTCTACATGGACGCCCACCATCGTGAGGAAGTGGCGAGCCTCTTCTCGGAGGACACCGAATCCATCGAGATCGAGAGCACCGGCCTCTTTCTTGGCAAAGCCGGGGTGAAGAAGTTCTTTCTGGACAACGATCTACTCCAGCCCGGCCAGACAGAGACACCGGGATGGATCAACATCCTCATTCTCATGGATGGCGCCGTCATCGACATCGACCCGTCGGGCGTCACAGCCAAGGGGAGATGGACCACCTGGCTGGCCGAGGCCATGATCGTGGGCGGCATCCCCCGGCAGCAGTGGGTCCACGGCTACTACGAGAACGAGTATGTGAAGGAAGACGGCAAGTGGCTCTTCAAGAAGCTCCACTGGAACGTGACCTTCTTCACCTCGTTCGAGAGGGGTTGGCTCAAGGTGCCCCTTCTGGGCATGCTGAACCGGCCGGACGCCGACGCTCCGGCGCCGCATTTTCATCCCTATCCATCGGGGTATCGGCTGCCCTACAGCTTTGTGCATCCTGTGACGGGGGTCCGCTCCTGAGGAAGTCGCCGATTCGACCGGAGACGAGACCGGCGTCGTCGCCCACCCCGAAGAGGAGCGAGGACTTGCGCGTGCGCATGAAATGGACGCCCACAAAGAATAGCCCGGGGACGACCGTGCTGACCCCGTCTTGCTGGTGTGGAAAGCCGAGATCGTCGAACGCCTGGGGCTGCGGCAGCCAGGAGAGGTATCCCGGGCGGAAACCGCCGGCGAAAATGACGATGCCGACGCCGGAGAGATCCAGCCATTCGGGCCCTCGGTCGACAAGGGGTTCCGGCTCGTACATCGGCGGCGGATCGATTCCCTGCTCCGCGGCGAAGCGCTTCATCAGACCCATGAGGTCACGGTAGCGCTGATCTCCCCAGGCGGCGCTCTCCGGCAGGTCCGGCGCGAAGTGGGCCCGACCGTTCTCCGTCCCCAGGAAGTGCCCGGCAAGAGTCACCCCCATGGCCTTGAGCGTACGCAGGTGCAGATCGTGACCGCCATCGTGACCGGTTGCCATGGGATTGGGGATCAGGCGCGCGGCCGGGGTGGGGAGGCTCTCCAGCGTCTGGTCGAAGAAACCCACCTTGTCAAGCCACCAGAAGATGTCCCGGCCCCCGAGACGACGCGGGACCCAGGCCGCCTTGCCACAGGCCAGGACGACTTCGCGCCCCGCCTGGCACAGCTCTTCGCAGATCTGCGCTCCGGACTGGCCGCTCCCGACGACAAGCACCTTCCCAGGGGGGAGGGCGCCTTCGTTGCGGTATGCGTCGACGTTGATCCGGGGCAGGCCGGGGGGCAAGGTCTCGGCGACCGCCGGTCGATGGGGCCGCTGGAAGGTACCGGTAGCCAGCACCACGGCGCGACTGCTGAGATCCCCCGCCCGGGTGCGAACGAGAAAGCCGCCCTCGGGTAGCGGTTCCACCCGGGTCACGAAGATCCCCTCACGCAGCGGCGCCTCTAAACCGCTGGCATACTCTTCCAAGTCGGCGACGATCTCGTCGCGCACCATGAAGCCATCAGGGTCCGGCCCGCGGTACGGGTGGCCGGGCAACCGCACGGTCCAGTTAGGAGTGACCAAGCAGAAACTGTCATAGCGATGGCGCCACGACTCGCCCACACGGCCGCGCTCGAGCACGACGTGTTCCACCCCGCCGGCGCTCAGTTCGTGACTCAGGGCTAGGCCAGCCTGTCCGGCGCCTACAACGATGACGTCGATGCGTTCCATCGAGCTAGCCCCGATTCGCGCGAGTCACCGAGGCCGCCCCGCTCGCCTCCCGGCCCGGCAGAGACCGCAGCCGTGGCAGCCGGCGGCGCCCGGCAGTTGGTCGTCGAAGCCGTAGTGCAGGGCCAACCGGCGTAGCTCCGCCTGCGAGAGCGGCCCGTCATGCGCCACAGTGGGTCCGCTCTCTACGTAGGACTTGGGGTACGGCAGCACTAGACGATCCCCCGAGGAGCGGATCCCGATGAGAGGCACGGGCACCTTATCACCGGCCTCGGTCTCCACCAGCAGCCAAATGGTGCCGAACTTCCTGCGCGGAAGGCTAAGGCCACTGACCGTGCCGATCTTCAGGCCGCGCGCGTCGAATAGCTCCCGCCCGATCCAGGGGTTCTGACTGTCAGTTTGCTTGGCCATCGCCTGTCCTCTCGGTGGTGAGGACGCCGCCAGATCCTCGGGAGCCGCGGAACGCCTTGGCGGCCCGCAGGAAGGCCACGACGAGCGGGTGCGGCCTGCCGGGTCCCGAGGACAACTGGGGGACGAACAGGGTGGCCACGAAGAAGGGGTGCGACTGAAGCTCGATGATCCTCACGTTGCCCTCGCCGTCCTCGCCCGCGATCCT
The DNA here is from genome assembly GCA_963843455.1 of uncultured Actinomycetota bacterium. Classification (GTDB taxonomy): domain Bacteria; phylum Actinomycetota; class Thermoleophilia; order RBG-16-64-13; family RBG-16-64-13; genus CAIQPS01. Next base: position 191,536 of record CAWJKE010000016.1, on the reverse strand, counting down.
GAGGTCGCCCGCGAACATCAGATCGCGATAGCGTTCGTTCAGGCCGTAGTTGCACAGGAACTTCTCAACAGAACGGTCAGCCCCATACGCCTTGAAGGCGAGCGTGCCCGGAAGCACGTAGGTTACCCCTTCCGTGCCTCCAAGAGAGCATACCAGCCGGGTGATAACGAGCGTCGACGCGTGCGGCGCGGTCTCTTCGTGATCGGCGTCGCGTACTCCCAGAACATTGCGTGCATGCTCTACCAGAGCATGTTGAAAGCCTCCTCAGGTGCCAAAGAAAGGCCAGCCCGCCTCTCGGGCGAAGCGGATCGCCGCCAACCCGCCGTCCTTGTTCTCGTAGTCGCCTCCGGGGGCGAAGATGCCGTCGAATCCCGACAAGGAGGCGCGGCTTGAGTCTCTGTCCAGCGTGGTGGTAGGTAACCACTCTACCTCAAGCTCGAGACTGAGGGCATCGGCCGCGTGAGCGAGAGCCCTTTCCGCCGACCGGCGCGACGGGTCCTCCGGCCCGTAGTCGGCGATGATTGCGAGACGGATGGACATGTTCGACTTCCGGCCGATCAGTGGCCGCCCCTCAACGCCTCGGCGAGCGTCGCCGGCAGGCCGACGCCCAAAATGGCCGCGGCGACCGCGCCCACGTCGTACGCGACCCTCCTGATCTCCACATCCACCGGCTCGCCTACGGATGACGTGAGAACGACGTACATGGCTCGGGGATCGCCGTCCTTTGGCCGCCCCACCGAGCCCACATTCACGAACAGTCTGCCCTTGTACCAGCGGAACCACGGGTCATGGGTGTGGCCAAACGCGAGGACATCATCCGACTCGGCCTCCGCCAGCCGCACATAGGTTCGTTCATCCCGATCGCGGAGCAGATACTCGTTGATGCGACGTGGACTGCCGTGCACCAAGTGGACCTTCTTACCAGCCAGTTCGATGTGTAATTCCCGCGGGAGAGTGCGCAAATGCGCCTTGTTCTCGGCGGTCACTGTGGCCACCGTGAAGGCGTAAGACGCCTCGCCGATCCGTTGGGCCTCGGCGTCCGGGAAGAAGCAGCCGCAATCGCCCGTCTCCCAGCCGACGCCTTCGTCGTAGTTGCCGAGCAGGCTCTCGATCCCACGGCTGCGCAGCAGGTCGATCACTCCATTGGGATCGGGACCATAGCCCACCAGATCGCCCAGACAGTAGGCCGTCGGGATCTCTCGGGCCTCGAGATCATCGAGAACCGCCTCAAGGGCCAAGCGGTTGCCGTGCACGTCAGAGAAGAGCGCCAGGGTCTCCATCGCCAACACCTCCTTCGGTCCTACGTATCTCCCGCCTTGGTCTCTCCTTGAAACGGGCGGCCGATCACGGTCGGGCAGCCCAGATCCTGACCCTCCACTGTTGCCAGGGCTGACGCTGCATCAGTCTCGTTGGCCGGCCAATAGCGACGCTGGAGCCAGAAGGCGACATTAACCAACCCGATCATCACCGGCACTTCCACCAACGGACCGATGACCGCGGCGAAAGCCTGCGCCGAGGCAAGGCCAAACACGGATATGGCCACTGCAATGGCCAGCTCGAAGTTGTTGGACGCGGCGGTGAAGGCCAGGGTCGTGCTTTTGCGGTAATCGGCGCCCACCCTCTTGCCCATGTAGAAGCTGACGAAGAACATGATGACGAAGTAGATGAGCAGTGGAATAGCCACCCGGACCACATCGAGCGGCAGTTGTACGATGATCTTTCCCTTGAGCGAGAACATCACCAAGATGGTGAACAAGAGCGCGATCAGGGTGATGGGGCTGATGCGGGGGATGAACTCGTGGTCGTACCACTCCCGGCTCTTGAAACGCAGCAGGGTGAACCGGGTGATGATCCCGGCGACGAACGGAATGCCTAGATAGATCGCCACACTCTGGGCGATCTGGGCCATGCTCACGTGCACGGTCGCCTGTTCCAGGCCGAGCCATCCGGGAAGAACCGTGAGGAAGAAGTAGGCGTAGACCGAGTAGAAGAGCACCTGGAACACCGAGTTGAAGGCCACCAGTCCAGCGGCGTACTCGCTGTCGCCCTTGGCCAGTTCGTTCCAGACGATGACCATGGCGATACAGCGGGCCAGTCCGATCATGATCACGCCCTGCATGAGCCCGGGCTTGTCGGACAAGAGCAGGACGGCGAGGAAGAACATGAGGATGGGACCGATGACCCAGTTCTGTACCAAAGAGAGCCCCAGGATCTTCGTGTTGCGGAAAACGTCTCCCAGTTCTTCGTAGTGCACCTTAGCGAGCGGCGGGTACATCATGACGATGAGGCCGATCGCTATGGGGATCGAAGTAGTGCCGATAGAGGCGCTCTGGATGGCTTTGCCGATCTGGGGCCAGACGTAACCAGCCGCCACCCCAATGGCCATGGCCAGGAAGATCCAGAGGGTTAGGTATCTGTCAAGAAATGAAAGGCGCTTCATGCCTGCCTCATATAATCGCTTGTACGGTTATAATGCTACACCATGTTCGATCTTGATGCCCGACGGACGGTTATCCGGCCCCCTCTACGGGAAGTAAGGGAGGAGAAACGAGCAACCTGCTGGAGGAGGCACATCATGGCCGTCTATTCGTCCGGAGATTGGCACGCGAAGCCGGGTCACGAGCAGGAGTTCGTGGATGCCTGGCGGGAGCTTGCCCGCTGGAGCACCACTGATTTCACCCCAGGGTGGGGCAGGCTGTTCCGGGATACAGAAGACCCGACGCATTTCATAAGCCTTGGCGAATGGCCCAACGCCGCAGGTCATCGAGGAGTGGCGCGCGAGCGAGGGGTTCAAGCAGCGTCTAGCCAAGATCGGCGAACTCCTGGATGGGGTCAGTGTCCGGGCTTACGATCTGGCCGCCGAGGTCACGCGGGAATAGCCGCCTGCCGCATGCGGGACCGCTCCACTCCGGGCTGAATCGAATCCGGCGCGATAGCATGGGTGCATAGCGACGACCGACAAGTGGAGCGAACATGAACGTGATCGCAGTGAACGGCAGTCCGCGAAAGGACTGGAGCACCGGCACTCTGCTGAAGAACGCCCTGGAGGGTGCAGAAAGCGTGGGGGCGCAGACAAGACTGGTCCATCTCTACGACCTGACCTACCAGGGGTGCACCAGTTGCTTCTCGTGCAAGCGGAAAGGCAACACCTGCGGCTCGCTCTGCGCCATGCGCGACGATCTGCGGGAGGTGCTCGAGCGGGTTCTTGAGAGCGACGTGCTCCTTCTGGGCTCACCCATCTACTTCGGCGATGTGACCGGAGAGATGCGCTCGTTTCAAGAGCGTCTGCTGTTTCCCAGCGCTTCCTACGACGAGTACGGCGTCTCGACCTTCGCGGGGAAGGTGTCGTGCGGCCTCATCTTCACCATGAACTGTCCCGAGGAGTTCGTCAAGACCGTCAAGTACGACGTGCTATTCGAATTTCACGCCCTCGTCATGGGGATCCTCAAGGGCACGACAGAAGTCCTCACCTCGCACGAGAACTACCAGTTCGCGGACTACTCGGCCGTGAACGCGGCCATGTTCGACGTAGAGGCCAGGACCAAGAGGCGAGACGAACAGTTTCCGATCGACTGCCAAAGGGCGTTTGAGATGGGTGCCCGGCTCGCGGCCGGGTAGGGCTTCGCGGCCGGGTAGGACGGGCCTGGCAGCGCTGGGCTCTCCTACGGGGAGGCTATTCTTTCTGTTTGGCGCGGGCGAGTTGCTCGGCGCTGTCGATTCGACCCCTCAGCGAGGCGGACTCGGCTTCGTACTTTGCGACTGCGCCCGCAGACACGTGAAGACCAGTCTGACCGAGGACGAATATCCTCTCCTCTTCGAGGTCCTCGAGGTCGACCTTCAGCCTGGACAGGTACTCGTTCAGTTCGTCGACTGTCATCTCTTCGGGATCTTTCATTTCAACCTCGCCTGCCCTCCGGACGGCTTCGGTACTACCACTTCAGCTCGATCTCGAGCTTGTGCTTGCCGTGCTTCTCCGAATACTCGAGCTCGAAGTCCACCGGATCGGTGAGTTCTCCCACCGGTACGCCCTCAACGACCAGGCTTCCACCTTCAAGCTCAAACACGATCGCCTTGAGGCGGGAGATCACCTTCGTCCGGGTCAGGGTCTCCTCTATCTCGGCCTCGATCTTTGCGGGTTTAGCGGGGGCGTCTTCGACCTCCGCGGGTTCCTCGCGGACCTCGTCTTCGACCGGTTCCGCAATCACTTGCGCGGTCTCCACCGTCTCATCTGCGATGACCGGCACCTGCTTCTCGAGTTCTTCCATCTGCCAATGCCTCATTCCTTGGTCTGGTCGCTCTGACTGGTCCCGCCGGGGCCAAGTCCTGATGCCGGGGCACGTACCAAACCCAGCATACCCGGAATACGTCACCAACGCGCCGCGGAGGCCGCCAGTACTGCAGCCTGAGGTACCGGCTCTCTATCGGGCCTTCCCGGTCGACTGCCAGACGGGATTCAGGAGGGTGCCCGGTTATCGGCCGGGGGGCCCACGCCTCGCGTGTCATGCCGTGCCCTTCCTCACGTCCTGAACAACGCAGCCCAGATGATGGCGTCCAGGACGGCCGTGTGGAGCGCGAAGTAGCAGGCCCCCGCCACCGCCGACCAGTATGCCGCGCCGCGATTGTTGGGCCGTAGCGTGAGCAACGCCCAGGCCAGCGCGATCGAGGCAAGCCCCACGATGGCCAGCACCACTCGCACGGCTATCCACGTGCCTGTCTGGGGATCGTCGACGTAGAGGTTCGTGAGCGGCATCCAGAAGGCGGAGGGGACCAGGATCAGCAGGAAGATCGAGTAGAACAAGCTGTAGCCGAACCGGCCGCTTATGACCACTTCACCCGGGACGGTCCTCACGAGGAGGAAGTACAGGAAGGCGAAGTAGCCCAGGGCGCAGATAACCATGGACACCATGTAGACCGGTCGGATACTCTCGGGCACTCCTCCCCAGAGGACGGCCGCGCTCGACCCTCCCCGGAGTCCCAGGACGTAGCTGCCGATGACGGCCGCTCCCCCGAGGACGTTGATGAGCAGGAGTATCAGCTTCTGCTTCCCCATGTGAACCTCTCCTGTTGCGCGTGTTTGCTCACCTATCATCTTGGAAGTACGCCGTCGCTGCAACTTTGGCGATCGAGGGGCGTTCAACATGGCCAGACGGTGGCCGTGGCTGGTTCCGAGACTTTCCGGCTACTCCAGAACCCCTATCCTCAACTGGTATTCCGCAGATGGAGGCCGCCTTTGCCGAGAGCTCGATTCGCATAGCAGGTCAGGCGCAAACAGAGATGCCCTCGCTTGGTACCGTCAGAGAAAGGGCTAGTCGACCTTCAGGACTTGTCCACCCGGTGTGCTGCCGCGGGAGTGAGGCCCCGAACACGTCCTGCTACCATTGCTATCGAGTTCGCGTGAGCCGAAACCGTGCGACAGGAGCATCACATGGCCCGCAAGCAGGGAGCCTCTTCGATCGGAGCGTCGCTCGTGGTCGTTCTCGTCGCCGCCCTGGTGGCATGGGCGGGCTCACAGGGTGGGGTCGCTGTGGGGAGCATCCCGGTGTTCGCGCTCATCGTCGGCCTCGCCTTCGTCGTGCAGTGGCTGGCCTTCGTGCCGTCCTACCTGCTGCACACCGAGCGCTTCTACGATCTCACGGGCAGCTTCACCTACATCGCGGCCATCGTGCTCGCGGTGATACTGAGCGGGGCCACCGACGCCCGCTCGATCCTGTTGCTCGTGCTCGTGCTCGTGTGGGCGGGACGTTTGGGACCGTTCCTCTTCCGCCGTGTGCGCCGAGCGGGCAAGGACGACCGCTTCGACGAGATCAAGCGCTCGTTTCCCCGCCTCCTCCTGACGTGGACGCTGCAAGGGCTGTGGGTGAGCCTGACGCTTGCCGCCGCGCTGGCGGCCGTGACGTCGACCGAGCCCAAGGGGCTCGACCCGTTCGCGTTCGTAGGCCTGGCAGTGTGGGTCATCGGCTTCGCGCTCGAAGCCATCGCCGACCTGCAGAAGAGCCGTTTTCGAGCGGACCCCGCCAACAAGGGCTCGTTCATCACCTCGGGCCTGTGGGCGATCTCACGGCACCCGAACTACTTCGGCGAGATCACGCTGTGGACGGGCATCGCGATCATCGCCCTGCCGGTGCTTCGGGGCTGGCAGTTCGTGACCCTGATCTCGCCGATCTTCGTCTACCTGCTCATCACCCGCGTGAGCGGCGTGCCGCTCCTCGAGAAGAAGGCCGAAGCGACGTGGGGCGGCCAGGAAACGTACCAGGCATACAAGCGGCGGACACCGGTCCTGGTGCCATTCCTCGGACGCAAGAAGCTACACTGACGAGAAGCGAAGGTGTCGGCGTCGCTCGCGACGCCGTGCAGGTCAACGTCGGAAGATGGGGGTCGATATGGGCGGTGCAAGGGAGCCGGTGGTGATTGGTGGCTACCGGCTGGAACGACGGCTGGATGCGGCCGGGTCGGCGGAGACGTACCAGGCGACGGGACCCGGGGGGGAGGTCGTGGTGCTCAAGGTCCTGCGGGACGTGTCGCCGGAGCTTGCTGCCGACATGTCCGCGCGCCTCGAGGCGGTGGCCGGACACCCCAGCCTGATCGTCCCGAGCGCGTGGGGCCGCGAAGGAGACGACTACTACGTGGTGCGCGACTACATCCCGGGCATCGACCTTGAGAGCATGATCCAGGCGGGGGGACCTTTGGAGCCCGATCTCGCAGTCCGCTACGTCGCGCAGGCCGCCTCGGCCGTGGCTGCCATCGAGTCCCAGGGCGTGTCCCACGGCAATCTGAAGACCTCCAACCTGCTGGTGTCGGCCGAGTCCGACCAGGTGAAGGTGACGGGGTGGGGCATGGCGATCGCCAATCTCCTGCCCGAGGGAGAGAGCCGGGCGGCGGCGACAGCCTACTATCTCAGCCCGGAGCAGATCCAGAGCGACCGAGTGATCCCTCAGACCGACGTCTACGCGCTGGGAGTGATCCTGTACGAGCTGGTGACCGGTAAGGTCCCGTTCGATGGCATCTCGGCCGACGTGGTGACCCATAAGCACCTGACCACGCCGCCCACCCCTCCAAGTCAGCAAAGGCCCGGCGTGCCCGGGTCGATCGACAAGGTGGTCCTGCGGGCGCTGCAGAAGGACCCGGCCGCCCGGTACCGTTCGGTCGAGGAGATGAGGCAGGCGCTCGTAGGCCTTAGCTGAGTCAATGTTCTAACCGATGGAGGCGACAAGTGGCCGACAGCAAGTACAGCAAGAACTTCTTGAAAGAACCCTGGGGGATCCCTACCCCGGGTAATAAGGACCCTGATCAGCCCGTCTATATCGGCATCAATCAGGAAGGCCCTGCAGAGGGATGGGACGAGCCCTTTACCCAGGTACTGCGCCCGATCTACCGGCCGTACCTCATGATCCCCAAACCGCACAGCCACAACTGTGCTGAGTTCCTCTACTTTATCGGCGGCAACCCCATGGATTTCGGGGATTTCGGGGCGGAGGTCGAATTCATCATGGGCGAGGGCGACGACGCCGAGACCCATACCATCACCAGCACCACCTGGGTGTACGTCCCCAAGGATCTGCCGCACGCCCCGCTCAACTTCAAAAGGGTAGACCGGCCCATCATGTTCGGGCACATCATGTTTGCTCCGGGATTCGCGTCAACCACCAGCTTCGACCCAAACAAGGGCTGATCGGATCAGCCTTTGCGTGGTCCGCGCCCGTGAGGCTACCAAACGGTGAACGCACGCACGGCGATGTAGGCGGCGACGACTCCCAAGAGGATCATGCTTCCCTTGAAGCCCGGAGTGCTGTCGCGCCATCCCAGCCATCGCCACTTCCATATGCGCATCACGCTGCCTCTGACGGAGTTGACCTCGACGTTCACGCACGTGACGACTCCTTCCCGAATAAGTCTTTCTTAGTCGTCGGCGCCTCGCGCAGAGAACGTTAACGTGGTCGAAGGAAGGCGCTGCGTCCGTCCGTGGGGCCGCGTGTATCATCAGGAGTCGCACGCCCCTGAACCCAGCAGATCCGCCGGGTTCGCCGGGTCTGAATAAAAGGAGATCTCAATGGCCTCACAACCTTCGCGACGCTGGGTACGCCCCCTGATCGGGCTGCTGCTGATCCTCGCGTGGGTTGCCCTTACCGGACTCGGTGGGCAATACTTCGGCCGGATCGATGAAGTTGCGACAAACGACCAGTCCTCATATCTGCCGAGCAGCGCCGAGTCCACCCAGGTGCAGAAGCGGTTCACCGACTTCTACGGCGACGACACCATCCCCGCTATCGTGGTAGCCGAGCGCGCCGGCGGCCTCACTGCTGAGGACCAAGCCTGGCTCGCTGCACAATTCACCCAGCTGCCCGAGAAGGTCGATGCCATCCCCGGCGCCGTGTCGCCGGCCATTCCGTCCCAGGACGGGATGGCGGCGCAGATGTTCGTGCCCTTGTCTACCGATGCCGAGGTCACAGTCGCCGTCGGCGAACTGCGCACGGCCCTCGAGGGGGCTCCCGAGGGTCTCGCGGTGTACGTCACCGGTGCTGCGGGGCTGAGTGCCGACCTGGGCAATGGATTCGCAGGCGTGGACGGTTTGCTGCTGGTGGTCGCGGTGCTCACGGTGCTGATCATCCTGGTCATCGTCTACCGATCTCCGCTGCTGCCGATCATGGTACTGCTCGTCTCGATGGCCGCACTATGCGTCGCCGTCATGGTGAACTTCTACCTGGCCAAGGCAGGAGTCTTCAAGATCAACGCCCAGGTACAGGGGATCCTCTTGATCCTGGTCATCGGGGCGACGACGGACTACTCGCTACTGTACGTCTCGCGCTTCCGGGAGGCGCTACGCGACAACGAGTCGGTCTGGAGTGCGACCAAGGCCGCCTGGAAGGGATCGGTCGGGGCGATCCTTGCCTCCGGCGGCACGGTCATTGCCGGGTTGCTGTGCCTGCTCCTCTCCGATCTGGCCTCGAACAAGGCGTTGGGCCCTGTGGCTGCGGTTGGCATCGTCTTCGCGGTCCTGGCCGCCCTTACGTTCCTGCCGGCGATGCTCCTGCTGGCCGGACGAGCCGCGTTTTGGCCGCGGCACGTGGACTACGGCAGCCCGCACACCGAGCAGAACCCGAAGAGCATCTGGGCGCGAATAGCCGGCATGATCCGTACCCGGGCCCGACCGACGTGGGTTGCCGTCGGGATCGTTCTGGCGCTCGCCTGCATCGGTCTCGTCGGCCTGAACGCGAGCGGGGTGCCGGCCAGCGACCTGCTGATAGGCGAGTCGTCGGCGCGTGATGGCCAGAACGTCCTCGCGGCCCACTTCCCCGGGGGCTCAGGTCAGCCCGTACAGGTGATCGTCCCCCAGGCGAAGCTCAGCGAGGCTGCCGCGGTCGCTCTCGAGAACACCGGGGTGAGCGGCGCCTCGGTCGTCTCCGCGGATTCGCCGAGCGGTTCCATCCCTATCCCCACTCCCACGGGCGGACCATTCGCGCAGGCTGCTCCCACCGTGGTCGACGGTACCGTGATGCTGCAGCTCACCCTCGCCGCCAAGGCCGACTCTCTGGAGGCCGAACAGACGGTCACCGACCTGCGCACCGCGCTCCGGTCGGTCGACTCCTCGATCATCGTGGGCGGATCGACGGCCACCGCCCTCGACACGAACCTGACCAGCACGCGCGACCGTAACCTCATTATCCCGGTGGTCCTTCTCGTGATCACTTTGATCCTGATGCTGTTGCTGCGCAGCATCGTGGCGCCACTGCTTCTGACGGTCACCACATTGGTGAGCTTCGGCGCGGCCTTGGGCATTTCGAGCCTGATCTTCAACCATCTGCTCGGCTTCCCCGGCTCCGACCCCTCGGTCCCGCTGTATGCGTTCGTGTTCCTGGTCGCCCTCGGCGTCGACTACAACATCTTCCTCATGACCCGCGTAAGGGAGGAATCACTGGTGCGCGGGACGAGGGAGGGCGTGCTGCGCGGACTCGTGGTCACCGGTGGCGTGATCACCTCGGCAGGTATCGTGCTGGCTGCGACCTTTGCCGCCTTGGCCGTGATCCCGATTCTGTTTCTGGTTCAGCTCGCCATCATCGTCGCCTTCGGCGTATTGCTCGACGCGCTGGTCGTCCGCGCCTTGCTCGTGCCGGCGTTGGTGTACGACGTCGGCGACCCGGTGTGGTGGCCCTCCAGGCTCGCTCGCCGTGGACGGCAGGCGGCCGGCAACAATTCGGGCGCGGCTCGAAGGGGAGGTCGACGGGTGACGTTCTGCGCGGCTGCCACGCGGGTCCGTTGTTCCGGCCCCCCCCAATCGGCCAGCGAAAGACTCGCCATATAGCGGGCCCTCATTCCCTGCATTCGCCCGGTTCTCTTGCTCCTGGCGGTCGGTACTCTGGAAGGGCCACACCAAGAGAAGGGGCGCCCGCCCGTCCGCACCCGAACAGGAGGGGACATGCAGACACCGATGCTGCCTAATCCAACCGCGACCAGGTATCCCCTGACCTTCCGCGTCGACTACCCGGACAAGCCTCTCAACCGGCTCACTTCCTTCTTCCGCTTCCTGTGGATCATCCCGATCCTCGCTCATCGCGACCCTGCTCACTTCGGGAAGCATCAGCATCGAGGGAACCGACTACACCTGGTCGTGGACGACGGTGGGCATACTATTCGCCCCCCTACTTCTCATGATCCTGTTCCGCAAGAAGTACCCGCGTTGGTGGTTCGACTGGAACCTTGAGCTCACCCGGTTCCTGGCGCGCGTGTGGGTCTACGCCACGCTACTTCGGGACGAATACCCCTCCACCGACGAGGAGCAGGCGGTCCATCTCGATCTCGTCTACCCCGACGCCGGGCAACTCAGCCGCGGACTTCCGCTGGTCAAATGGTTCCTGGCTATCCCCCACTGGATCGTGCTCTTCTTCCTGTGGATAGGAGCCGCGGTCTGCATCATCATCGCCTGGTTCGCCATCCTTTTCACCGGCAAGTACCCGCGGGCTCTCTTCGACTACGTGGTCGGTGTGCAGCGCTGGTCGCTGCGGGTCGAGGCATACGCCATCCTGCTCGTCACCGACCAGTACCCGCCCTTCGGCCTCTCCGAATAGCGTAAGGAGAGAAACATGAAGTCTCCATACAGAGGCAACGCGATCGCGGTGGGAGTCCTGTTCATCGCCTGCTCGGCTGCGAGCATTCTGAGTATTGTTCCGCTTGGCTCGATGCTGGACTCCCCGGTCGATCTAGCCAGGCTGGCGGCGAACGACAACCGGGTGGTATTGACGGCGCTCATCGAGTTCGTCTGGGCCGCTACCGCCGCGGGCATTGCGATCGCGCTGTATCCCGTCGTAAGAAGGCAGAACCGAGCGTTGGCCCTTGGATCGGTCGCCGCCAGGACGGTGGAGGGCGTACTCGTTCTTGTCGGCACTCTCAGCCTGCTGGTGCTACTGACATTGAGCCAGGACTATGTGGCGGCCGGATCTCCCCCTTCATCCTCTTGGCCGGCCTCGACAGACACGTTGCTCGCCGTACGCGAGTGGGTGCACGGGTTCCTCATGTCCCTCTCGTTTCTCCTGGGTGCTCTCCTGTACTACTACCTGCTGTACAGATCACGGCTGATCCCCCGATGGCTGTCGGGCTGGGGTCTCGTCGCGGTCGTCTTGTCTTTGGTAGCGACCGTGTACGCCGGCTTCACCCAGGAGTTCGGCTTCACGACGGTCAACAATGTTCTCAATATCCCGATAGGCGTCCAGGAGATGGTCCTGGCCGTGTGGTTGATAGTCAAAGGATTCAATCAGCCGGCTGTACGTGCGCGGGAGGTCTTCCTCACCGAGGATTATCATGACGCCTAGACGGAGCAAGGCGGAGAAGTTCTGGGACAGACTCGCCCGCAACTGGGACAAACCGACCGAGGACTCCGACCAGACCGACACCAAGGTCCTTGCCAAGACCAGGCCGTACCTCAAAGCCACCGATACCGTGCTGGACTACGGCTGTGCGATGGGCAGCGTAGATCTGAAGCTGGCCGCCGGCGTGAAGGCGATCCACGGTATCGACATCTCGTCCAGGATGATCGCCGCCGCAGGCGAAGCGGCAGAGGCGCGCAAGGTCGACAACGTGTCCTTCTCGAAAGCCACGATATTCGACGAAGGCCTCGAGCGTGCGTCGTTCGACGCAGTCCTGGCCTTCAACATATTCCACCTGCTGGACGACGCACCACAGGCCTTGCGAAGGATAGAGGAACTGTTGAAACCGGAAGGTCTGCTCATTTCCGTGACGCCCTGCTTGGGGGAGAAGGGGACACTGTCGGTCAGGGGCGTGATGCTTCTGGTGAGGTTGGCCGATAGGCTGCGAGTGATCCCCCACGTGTGGCGCTGCACGATCGGGGAACTGCGGGAGACTATGGACGCCGCGGGTCTAGTCACTATCGAGACCGAGGAGTTGGTCCACAGCACCTCAGAGTATTTCGTGGTGGCGAAGAAGGCACGGTGAGCGGACCGGGATAGCGGTCTATCTGGGGCTTCACAGATGCGGGATAGCCTCCGAGACTTGCACGACCAGAGCTCCGCGGGCCCAGGGGAAATGAGCCTTCACCCGATCCATCTCTTCGCCTGAGTCAACGATCTTGCCGGTCCCCTTCAAGGTGAACCCCTGGCCCGGTCCGAGCTTCCCCTCAACCCGGCGCGATGCTACTAGAAGCTGGATCTCGGGATCAAGCTCCAGGTTTGCCTCCATCTGGCGATAGTAGCCCGCGGGGATGATCAAGCGATTGCCTTCGAGCCCCAACTGGCGGACATAGTCGCCCCACGTCGCCGTAATGTGCGGCCCTTCGGGGCCGGCGGTGACCATCGCTACGAACTCGGTTGCTTCAAGGACCTCGCGGCAGGTGCCATCGAGCAGTGCCATGTCTTCCTCCCGGTCTAGGATGCGGTCCGCACGTTGGCGTAGTTTACTGGTTTCCTCCCACAGGGCCTAGGACAAGCATCGAAGCCCTGCGAAAGCGCATCTACTCTATTCTGGCGAACTTCTTCACCGGCGAGTGTTCGAGCGTCTCCTCCGAGAGGTACATCGTGCCCTCTTCGGTCGTTCTAACGACGTTCGTGTTGGTGAGCAGACGCACAGCATAGGGTCGGTAGTCGCGGAGCCTGGTCAGCCTTTCAAGCCGACTCCTCTGGACGATCCCAAGCTGCTCCAGGGTCGTTGCGGTCGAGGGGCTGGTGGCGCCCCGTCCGCGGAACAGAGATACGACGTCCCGCGTGGCCTTCCTCAATAGGAGGCGCGGAACATAGATCATCACGATTGCCAGCGCCCCGAGCATGAGCACTACGGCCAGTACGTTGTTCATCTGCCCACGATAGCAGAGGCCCAGCGACAGAACGGCCTTTATGCATCCGATAGAATCTCGCCACGATGAGCACCGATAGTGCACAAACGGGGACCTGGTCACGCCTGAGGGGTTGGCGGCCCGAGTCTCGTCCCTGGTGGTCCTGGGCCGGTCTGGGCGGCATCACCGTGCTGTCCCTTGTGCTGTTCACGTGGCCAGCGGCGCCTCAGGGGGCGAGTCTTCCGCGCCGCCCACTATATCCCCGATCGTCAGCGAGAGGCTCGTGGACTTCCTGCTGAGGAACCAGGGCGCCGCGCCATTCCTGGTTGCGACGCAAGGAGCGCTGGTCGCCGCGCCGTTCATACTGGCCGCCGGCAAGCCTGTTCTCTCGATAGGTGGTTTTGACAGCTCGTACCCATTTCCCACCCTGGACGAGTTCCGGCATATGGTCGACACCAGGCAGGTGCGCTACGTCCTGCTCGGCGGCCTGGGGGCCATGACCGCCGGTTTTGGGACCAGCTTCTCGATCTCGATGTGGGTCAAGAACACGGGGAAGATGATCGAGTCCGGGAGTTACGGCGGATACGCCTACTTCTGCACGCTCTACCAGATGTGGTAGCCCTGTCGACCTCTCGCCGAGCGTCACCGGCTCCGACAGGACAAGACCCGCCGTCCACGAATATGGTCCCAAGTAGACGGTCGTCTAACCCGTAACAAGGAGGAGCTATGCACGGACGGGTGTTCATTCAGACCATGATCACCTTGGCGTCGGCGGCGCTGGGCTTCGTGTGCGCCCTGGCCTGGAACGAGGCCATCAAGGCAGCCATCATCAAGATCACCGGCGTCGACGACAGCCTGGCCGGGCTGTTCACCTACGCCATCATCGCTACCGTCATCGCCATTGTGGTACTTGTTCTTCTCGGCCGAGCGGCGCAGAAGGTAGGCGGCGAAAACGCCCTGAAGTAGGACGGCCGGAGTCATCGAGTAGAGTAAGCGCCCCGGCCGGCAAGGCCCGGCAGCGGCCCATCCGGGGTATAGGGCGTGCGTCGTCGTAGACAGACCCGTCGTCAGAGGGGGAATCGTTGTGAGGGGAAGCAAGACCGATCCGGGCACGAGAAGGGCGAGGAGAAGTATGTCCTACGCGCTGCCCGTGGTGCTGCTCATCCTTCTGCTCACGAGCCTGGTCGTCCTCACCGGATGCACTGTCGGCGTCGGGCTCGATACTAAGGTCGAAACCGATGGCTCGGGGACCGTGTCTGTACGTATTGCCGCCGACAAGGCCTTGAACGATGCGCTCGCGGCCATTCCCGAAAAACCCAAGGACTCGGGTTCGTTATTCGACGGTCTGCGAAAAGCCCTTGGGCTGGATGACGTAGGCAAAGCCTTGGGAGGCGTGGGCAAGGTGCTGCAAGGCTTGGGCAAGATAGGCGGAGGCCTGGGGGGTCTTAGCGATCTGGGCGGAGCTCTGGAGGGTCTCGGCGATCTGGGCGGAGGCCTGGGAGACTTGGGCCAAGCGTCCGGGCTGATCCCGGGGAGCGTGGACGAGCTCTTTGACACCATCCTGAGCAAGATCCCGGGGGAATGGCAGGTGGAGCGCGGCACCGACGCTGATGGCACTAAATGGGTGGCGCTGACGCAGCCCTTCGCCAACCCGCAGGAACTGCAGGAGATACTCGCCTCGAGCAATCTCGCTTCGGCGGTGGGCGTGGGCGGAGTCACCCTTACCCAGGACGATGGGCTGTTCAGCACCAAGACCCGATTCTCCGCCACGGCCGATGCCGCCGGAGCGATCTCCAAGCTCAGTGGTGCCGCGCTCGGACTGGGGGTAGACCTTCCGGGTGAGGTGCTGATCATCGAGAACCGTGTCACGCTGCCCGGCACCATCGGCGACAACAACGCCGACGAGGTGAGCGGCAACACACTTGCCTGGAACATCGGGTTCACCGAGGCCCGGCAGATGTTTGCAGAGAGCACCGCTTACCACTGGGCGGCCATCATCGGCGTCATCATAGGCGGCATCGTCATCGTTGCCTTGGTGGTGTTGGTGGTGCTGCTCCTTGTCCGCCGCCGCTCGTCACCGCCTCAAGCGACTCAGCCGGCCGAAAGCCCGCAGGGGCCCGCGCCTGAATGACAGATCACCCAGCGCTGTGGGTCACGTGCTTTGCCGCTCGCCTGTGGCAATGCGAGCCGCGTGCCTGGTCTCGAAGACGCGCACGTTCGGATGGGGGAGGAGCCCCTCGCCCTCCAAGAGGCGGCGGATGGTGACGTTCGGTCCGATAACTCCCAGCCAGCCTTTCCCGCGCAGGGCTTGCACCCAGGTCAGGAGAACCGAAAGCCCGGCGCTGTCCAGGTAGGTGACGTCGCTCAGATCCAAGAAGACGATGTTATGGCGAGCCTCGGTCAGCCTGCCCAATGCCGCCTGCAGAGAACCGCAAACCTCACGGTCCACTGCGCCTACTGCCACAAGCAGGGGAATGTCTCCCAGTACGGCACTCGTCAGTTCCATTGCCATCAGCCCCCCCGGCGAGTCGCCGGATCAGAATCATTCGGGGCCTGCGCGCTCACCTGCGGGTGCTCGTCTCCATCGTTTCATCACCCGCTTCGTCAGGCGGTTCCAGATGTCCAGCAACCCCCCGGGGAACAAGAGGACGATCAGGATGAACAGAACTCCAAAGATGACTTGATGAACGTCGGTCAAGTTCGCCGCCAAGCGTTCGCGCAACACGACGTAGAAGACGGCTCCGACGACGGGGCCCGCAACGGTGCCTAGTCCGCCGATATAGGCGATCATCAGGGCATCGAACGTCCAGGTGGGGAAGAAGGGGGCCTCTGGATAGTAGCTGATCTGCTTGAACGCGAACACGCCTCCCGCCAGGCCCATGAAGAAGCTGCTGAGGGCGAAGGCCAGCAACTTGTGATGCAGGATGTGGACCCCCGTCGCCTGCGCGGCGTCTTCGTCCTCGCGCACTCCCAGGATGCCCAGGCTCCACCGGGAACGTAGGAGGAAGTAGGCTGCCGCGGTGGTGGCTATGGCCAGTGCCAGCGCGACATAGTAACGGATGGGCAGGTTGTAGGACGCGATCATGGTGCCGGACATAGTGGAGATGAAGGGCTGATTCTGAGCGACCGTGATCCTGAGCACCTCCGCCACGGCGAGGGTACCGATGGCAAAGTACGCGCCGCGGAGCCGGAAGGTGGGCGCGCCGATCACCATGGCGAAGGCGACCGCCGTCACTCCTCCCACGAGCAAGGCCAGCACAAATGGGACACCGCCGAACCACAGAAGGCGCGTGAGGAGCGCCCCGATGCCGAAGAACGCGGCATGGCCCAGACTCGTCTGCCCGGCGAAGCCTCCCAACATGTTCCAACTCTGCCCGATGCTGATGCCGAGACAGATGAGGAAGAAGAGGTTCCAGATGTTGTCCTTGGCCATCTGCTGGGGGAAGAGAAGTGCGAAGGCAAGCAGGAGGACGAGCCCCACGGGGCCGAGCCATCGCCGCGGCGAGCGGGGTGATGCCGATCGTCCGGCGCCCGGCTGCTCCATCATTTCCTCACGAACAGCCCTTGCGGGCGTAGGGTGAGAACGAGCAGGAAGATGATCAGCCCGACTACTTCCTTGTAGGTCTGGGCGAGGTAGGCTCCGCTCAAGGCTTCGACGACGCCCAGGAGGATTCCCGCCGGCAGGGCGCCCAGGATGCTGCCGGTGCCCGCCAAGACGATCACGATCATCGCCTTGAGAGTCCAGAACATGCCGATGCTGGGAGCCAGAGCGTAGGTGACGGTGACGAACTGTCCCGCGACCCCGGCGAGCGCGGCTCCCAGGGCAAAGGTGAGCATGTAGACGCGGTCGATGTTGATCCCGGCCAGACCGGCCGACTCATAGTCCTCGGCAGTGGCGAGGATGGCCTTGCCCGGATAGGTCTTGCGAAGGAAGAAGTGGAGAGCGAGCGTGATGATCAGGGCGATCGCCAGAGTCCCCAGCCGTGTCCACGGCAGAAGCACCCCGAAGATATCGAGGCCCTCTCCGGCGTAGGAGACCTGCACGGAACGCTCGTCGCCGGTGAAGACCCACTGCGCCAAGTTCTGAAGGACAAGGCCCAGGCCAAAACTCACCAGAAGTGAATTCTTGACCTTCTCCTCTCCCTCGAGGCGGACAATGTGCCGATAGACGATCCGGTCGAGAAGTAGTGCCGAGCGCGAACAGGGCGACGATGACTATGACCAGGGCGGCAAAGGGATCTAGGCCCATCGTGGTGAATGCCCAGAAACCTACGTACCCGCCGATCATGACGAGTTCGCCGTGAGCGATGTTGAGGATCTTCATCACCCCGAAGACCAGGGCCAGCCCCATGGCGGCGACGCCGTAGATCGAACCGGCGAAGATACCGAAGAGGACTGTTTGGATGAATGATCCGAAGCCCATCAGGTCAGTTCTCCGGTGCCGGGCAGATGCCCAGATAGGCTTCCTGTACCCGGTCGTCGTGCAGGAGTTCCTCACCGCGACCCGTACCGGCGATCCGTCCCTGTTCGAGAATGTAGGCACGGTCGGCGAGTTCGAGTGCCTGCCGGGCGTTCTGTTCCACGAGGAAGATGGTGACTCCTTGCTGGTTGAGGCGCTGCAGCGTCTCGAAGATGTTCTCGACGACGATCGGCGCTAGGCCGAGCGACGGCTCATCGAGCATGAGGAGTTTCGGCACGCCCATGAGCGCGCGTCCGACGGCGAGCATCTGCTGTTGTCCGCCGCTCATCGTATTCGCCCGCTGGAACCTCCGATCCGCGAGGAGCGGGAAGAGCTCGAACACAAGCTTCAGTGTGCTCGCGCGCACTTCTCTCGCCCGTCTCGAATAGGCTCCTAGGTCCAGATTGTCCATCACGGTCAGCCCGCCGAAGAGCCGGCGCCCTTCGGGGACCAGGATCACGCCGTGCTCGACGATCCGGTGAGCCCGCGAGGTGTGAAGGTCCGCATCACCCAGACGGATGGTGCCCGATCGCACCGGGTGCAGTCCAGCGATGACCCGCATCAAGGTGGTCTTCCCTGCCCCGTTCGGCCCGATCAGCGCGACGATCTCGCCCTCGTTGACCTCCAGCGACACATCCCAAAGCGCCTGGATGTCCCCGTAGGCGACGTCGACACCGGTGACTGTGAGGAAGTCACCCACGTAGGGACTTCCCTAGGTAGGCATCGATGACTTCCTCGTTGCAGGAGATCTCTGCCGGGGTACCCTCCGCGATCAGATCGCCGGCGTTGAGGACGACGATCCGATCGGCAATCCCAAAGACTGCCTTCACCACATGCTCGACCATGATGATCGTGACACCCATGTCGCGGATGCTCTGGATCAGTGCCATCGAGGTGAGTACCTCGGATGGGTTCAACCCGGCAAGGAGTTCGTCCAGCAGGAGCAACTTCGGCTTTGCGGCCAGCGCACGTGCCAGTTCAAGGCGTTTGCGGTCCACGAGGGTCAGGCTCTTGGCCTTCTCGCGTGCGCGCTCGGCCAGCCCGACGATCTCAAGGACCTCGATCGACTCTTTCTCTGCTCGGGACCGGCTCTTCACCCAGTCCCGCCCGTATATCCTGCCGATCGCCGCGTTGTCCAGCACCGATAGTTGCGGGAAGGGCCGCACGAGTTGGAACGTTCGTGCGATGCCCATGCGGCAGCGGCTGTGCGGCGCCGTGGAGGTGATGTCTTTGCCCTCGAAGAAGATCCTGCCCTCCGTGGGAGGACAGACTCCCGTGATGAGGTTGAAGAGAGTGGTCTTGCCGGCGCCGTTGGGGCCGATCAGACCGAGGATCTGACCCTCCTCGAGCTTCATGGAGACAGTGTGGACGGCCATCAGGCCCTTGAACGCTTTTGAGACCTGTTCTAGATCAAGCAGCAACCGATCTCCGTCTGCTCGGAGGTGAGGGCCGGAGGTCACGCCCGAGGGCGTGACCTCCGGCACCATGACAGGCCGTATGGCGCTGCCGGGACGAGTAGCTCGTCTCTCTAGCTACCGCTGGTCCCAAGGCAGTGCCGGGTAGATGGGCGGGACGAGCGCGACATCCGCGGGGAAGACAAGCGCCTGCTTGAGGCTCTGCCACTGGTTGACTGGATCCAGAGCGTTCACCCACATGCCGGCTTCGTCGAACGTGACGTGACCGACCATGGTATCCAGATCGGTCGCTGCCATCGCGTCGCGGATCGCATCACGGTCCACGCTCTTGGCGCGGGTGATGGAATCGGCGAGGATCTGGACGCATGAGTAGGCCGGGCCGGTCAACGCCACGGCCGGCTTGCCGGTCATGGTCGTGTAGCGCTCGGTCATCTCCTTAACACCTGGGTACGGCAGACCTGCGTTCCAGCCGGGCAGCAAGCAGACACCATCGCTGTCGGCCCCCAGGGCCTCCCCGAAGGTCGGCGGGTCGGGGGCGCGGATCAAGAAGTAGACTTTCGCGTTCCAACCCAGTTCTTTGACCTGTTTCATCATGGCTATCCCGTCAGGAGAGTTCGGGAGAGCCAGCAAGACCTCGGCCCCGGCGTCCTTGGCGGGGAGGATCATCGAGGTGTAGTCGGTGGTGCCGGGTGCGTACTCGGACACCGTCAATGTGTAGCCACCGCGAGCGTCGGCCTCCTGCTGCCAGTACTTGACCATCTCTGCGCCCCAGTCGGTCTTCTCGGCGAAGATGGCGACCTTTGTCGGCTTGGGAGAGAAGGAATCGAGCAGGTCAAAGGTGGCCTTCGCGTGATCACGCGATTTCGGGAACGGCGAGAAGAGGTACTTGAAGCCCTGCTCGTGCACTTTCTGCAGGGCGAACGCGATGCCTAGATACGCGATCTTGTTCTTCTCGGCGATGCCGGCTGCCGCGGCGTGCAGGTCACTGCCCGCGCCGCCGAGGTAGGCTACCACTCCGTTCGAGGCGTGAGTCTCGAGTTGCTGCACCGTCTTGGTCGGGTCCGACTCGTCGTCGAGGATGGAGAGTTCGATGGGGATCTTGGTGCCGCCCACGTCGACCCCGCCCGCGCCGTTTATGTCGGCGACCGCCAGTTCATAACCGCCCTTGACCTGGGCGCCCAGGCCTGCATATTTGCCGGTGAGCGGGATGACCGCGCCTACCTTGATCGCGGCGGGAAGGGGCTGGGTCGTACCGGTTGTATCAGTGCTGGCTACCGCCGTCGTGGTGGGTCCGGCCGTGGTAGCCGGTCCCGCCGCAGTGGTAGTAGTCTCCTCGCTCCCGCACGCCGCGGCGAACGCGGCTACGGACACCAAAGCGAACACGAGCACCAACAATAGAATCCGCATCCTACCCGTGCGGATAGGTGTATCCGATCTCGTACTCATAGCCACCCCCAATAGCTACAGTCTTGAAGTCACACCGAGGAAGAGTTCGAGGAAGGCGTCAAAGATTCACCCCATCCGCACCCCTTTCCGAGCGAAGTCGCCTGGGACATTGCAGTCCCTTTCAGCACACTTCGCCTTCGTGCCCGGATACCCCAACGCGGATTGCCTTGCTGCAGCCTATCATGCGGCGTCAGTGAGTCAATACACGTTGTTGCGCAGCAAGACACTCCAGGGCAGGAGGCTGCCCCTGCGCATCTACCACCGCTGCGCTCGGGCTGTAACCCTTCCCGATCTCCGGACATGTACTCTGTGATCATGCACGAAACACCGCAACAAGAGCGGTTCCGCATCCTTTATCAGGCGAACTATGGGCGTATTCTGGGCTATGCGCTCAGGCGGACGGCATCCGCGGACAACGCAGCCGACGTGGTCGCCGAGACGTTCGCGATCGCCTGGCGAAAGTACGCCGACATCCCCTCCGGGGAGGAGGCCACCCTCTGGCTATACGGCGTCGCCCGCCGCGTTCTCTGGAACCAGCACCGAAAAGAGCAGAGCCGCAGCGCGGTCATCGATCTGCTCGCTCGCGAATACGAGGAAGCGGTTTGGACGGACGCCGATCCCCGGCCTTCCGTGGTCAGTCGCCCGGTCATCGAGGCATGGATAGCGCTCAAGCCGGCCGACCGTGACCTGCTGGGGCTGCTCCTGTGGGAGACCTTGACCACCCAGCAGATCGCCGCGGTGGTCGGCTGCCCGAGGGCCGCGGTCAAGGTCCGAATCCACCGGGCGCGCAGGCGGTTCGCGCACGAGCTCGAACGACGAGGAGCGCTTGTGAGAGGAACCGGACCGGTGAAACCGTCGACCCGCTCAGAACATGTACAGGCTGGGCGGGCAGACGTCCTCCCCGATACGGAGGTGGTGTGATGGCGAACAGAGAAGAACGCGTCGACCAGTACGTCGAGGCGCTGCAGCGGATCGACGACGAGAGCCTCGCCTCCTTATCGAGCACTCCGGGCGCTCAGGCCCTTTACGAGGAGGTAACGACGATGGGTTCATCTCTCAGAGCGGGCAGATCTCGTAGGCGCCGGCTGGTATGGCAAGGCGCGATCGTGGTGGGCGCGGCGGTCATAGTCCTAGCCGTGCTCAGCGTCGTGAACGTATTTGGCTCCGGCGGGCCGACGATCGTGGAGAAGGCCGTGGCAGCACTCGATCCGAGCGACAACGCGATCATCCATGTGAAGATCACCGGGCACGAATCCGGCAAAGACGGTTACTCGAGCACGTGGACCGAGGAGAACTGGTCGCGCACATCGGTGCCATACACCATTCGCGCGATACAGGCTTTCGAAGGTTCGCCGGTCCTGGAAACACTCCAGGACGGCACCGGCCTGGGCCAGACATACGACGCGGCGACGAACACTATCTACCAGCCCGCCCAGAACGACATGTTCCGGGTGGAGTCGGGGCAGTCCGACCCGTACCGAGACATGATTCTCGAGATGCTCCGCTCGGGTGATGCGGTGGTGGAAGGCAACGAGACCGTCGAGGGGCGGGACTGCATCCGCATCGCGGCGACGAAGGACTATGGGACGGCTTCCGATGGGACGAAGTACGGCACCTGGTATGTGGTCGACGCCGACACGAAGAACCCCGTAGAGTGGCTGATGACGCGGGACGGCGGCAAGGTCGTGAACATCCGATTCGATGTGTACGAGCAACTGCCGGTCAATGATCAGAACTTGGCGTTGCTCGACCTGGCCGCCCAGCATCCGGGGGCGACACTCAACACCAGTTCGGAGGACTACCAGAACAGCCTGGACCAGCCGGCTCCCCCGCCCGAGGGCAAAGGGGACGCCACGGACAAGAAGTAGACTCAGGATTCCGCCGCGGCGGGTGGCGGCTACGGCTCCCCGATCGACTGAATGCGGGCCTCCGGAGACGGAGGCCCGCATTCATGCCCAAGGGCCGCCTCCGCGATATCGCCCGGCTCGGGGGCCCACAGCGCCTGTCGATCTACGCCCGGTGGTTTCATTGCGCAGCGCGGCCCCTCGACGAGCGCTTTATCACCCTGCTGGTAACATCTTCTCCCCTTCGTGGGATGGCAGAGCAGATACGAAGAAGCAAGGGGAGTTTCTGATGAAGAACAGGTACATTGCGCTGGTGTCGGCCACGATAGTGACCGTGGGTCTGGGGGCGCTGGTAGCCGGCTGTGGCGGCATTCTTGCATCCTCGGCTACGACGCAGACCAGCACGCAAACATCGACTCAGAACCAGAACGCCACCACGCCGCCCAGCGCGGCCCCGGAGCAGGGCCAGGCCGGCAAGGGACAGAAACCCGGTGTGTCGAGCGGCAGAATGATCGCGGGGACCATCATCGCGAGCGACGCGTCCAGCGTGACCGTCAAGACCGCGAAGGGCGGCACGCAGACCATTACGCTCGCTGACTCCACCAAGATCTCGGTGACCCGCGACGGCACCGCTGCCGATCTTGTGCCCGGCAAGACCGCTGCGGTCTTGGTGACCAAGAACCCGAACAAGAGCCGGAGCGCGAGCCAGGTGCACGTGGGCGTCACCCTGCCGCAGGATCTCGGTAACCGCCGCGGCCGCGTGGTCTATGGCACCATCACCGCCAGCGACGCCACCAGCCTGACGATTCAGGTCGCGAACGGCGGCACACAGACCATCCCGCTCACCGGCTCCACCAAAATCGCGGTCACCACCGACGGCTCCGCCGCCGACCTGGCGGCCGGCAAGAACGTGGTGATCCTCGCCACGAGGGGCGCGGACAAGAGCCTGACGGCGAGCCGCATCCAGGTGGGCTCCTAGGCCATGAACGGCATGACCACGCCCTTGATGTACCCGGGCTTCATGCCCAGGTTGTCCTCGAAGGCCTGGCCTATGTCCTCCAGCCTGTACTTGTGGGTGACGAGCTTCTCCATGGGATAGACGCCCTTCTCCAGCGCCCACATGGCTCGTTCCAACTCACTCTGGTAGTTGGTGGACATGCCGATGCCCTGCGGGCTGTAGATGATGGGGCACTTGATCCAGTTGAACAGCTCGTAGGTGTCGGGCGCTTGGTGCCAGCCCACGAGGATCACCTTGGCCCGGTTGGTCTTGATCACGTCCCCGGTCATCTTGATGCCTATCGGGTGGCCGACCACCTCGATGGCCACATCGACGCCCCGGCCCCCGGTTATCCTCATGACCTCCTTGACCACATCCACTCTTGAGGGGTTGAGGGTGATGGTGGCCCCCAGTTCCTTGGCCAACTCGAGGCGGCTGTCGTCCAGGTCCGCGACGATGTATTCGCGCAGCTTGGGAGAGGAGACCCCGGCGACGATCCCCAGGCCCATGAAGCCGGCGCCTATCTGGAAGACGAAATCCCCGAACTCGGGTGTCGTCGTGCGTGCGATGGACATGCAGCTCATGAGGGGCTCGCCGAGAGCATATTCGAAAGGGACGCCGTCCGGGATCTTCTCGATGATCATGCCGTGGGCGCGATGGGCGGCGAATCTGGCGGGATCGACGGCCACGTACTCGCAATAAGCGTCGTCGGCGAAGTAGCCGGTTATCCGGTCACCCACGTTGAAGCCCTTCACCAGATTGCCGACTTCCACCACCGTTCCCGCCGGTTCGTGCCCGGCGCGCCTCGGGAAGGGATTGGCCTGCTTCATCTCCGCGCCCCACGAGTCCTTGTACCCGGACATGTCGCTGGAGCAGACGCCGCAGGCCTCTATCTTGACCAGCATCTCGCTGTCGGTGATCTGCGGGGTGGGGATCTCGCGTATCTCGTACTTGCGGGGGGCCACCACAAACGCTGCTCTCATCTGGGGCACTCTCCTTTGAGTGGATGAAGTAGGCGACTGATGATCGTGTTCATGTGAGGATGATAGTCCCGACTGCGGCGACTGGGAATGGGGTTGCCGCGCACTGCGACACCACTGCGGCATCGCGCAGGCGTCTCCACGGCAAGTGTCGCCATCCCCGGTCCATCGCCCGGATTCCCCAACCAGCCTCTGGTTGCGGCGGCGTCCGGCCTGATCGGCCCCGTGAAGCTCATCCCGGCGGCGCTCGTCAAGGTCAACTGAAGTTCGAACGCATGCGCTAGCGCGAAGGGTCCATGGGGAACGCTGGCAAGGGGCCGCTGTCGGGCGGCCCCTTGCCGTTTCCACGGTAGGCTCTCAGCCTCGTGTTTACTCTCGCTTCTTCACCCGCCGGCGTTACTTCTTGCCGTGTCCGTGTCCGTGACCGATGGTCGCCACGCTGGTGGCCTCCTCGGTGGCGGGCTCCTCGGTTGTGGGCGTCTCAGTGGTGGGCGGCTGCTTCTTCTCCCAACCCGGGACGGTCTTTCCCATGAGAACGGCCGCCGGAGTATGGTCTCCCTGTTCCCTGAGCCCCGAGATGTACGCGCCCCAGTCCCCGTCATGCGGAGATGTGGGTACCTCCTCTACCGCAACCTCCTCCCCAACAGCCGGTGTCTCTGTGCCGGCGGTGGTGGGGACGCGAAGACCGCCCGGCGAACTCTCGGCTAAGCGGTGCTCGCGGAGGAGATGGGCATGCCCCCCGGTGAGGCCAATCCCACCGGCGCCACGGCCGGAGTCAGCTCGGGCGACAAGGATGGCAAGATGGCGCTACATGACCGGGACATCGACTCCCAGCTGTTTGAGTGCCGCAGGGATGCCGCCATCGGAAGGCGACTCGACGTGCATGTGAGAGACCTTGTCGCCTTGGACAGTAACGACATAGGCATCCTTTACCGATACCTTCTTCCCGGTCGGCGGAAGGGTCGGTATTCCCTCCACCGGCAGATTCAATGGACCAGACTGGGTGCCGCTCCAATGCACTCTCACGGTTGCCTGGTCCCCGCTCACCGTGGTCTGCTCTATGGCAAAGCTCAGATCGGGCATAGCAGTGACCAGCGCGCTCACCATTCCCATGGCTTGCATCACCGGGATGGCCTGAGGCAGGACTCCACCACTCGCCATGGCATCCGGGGTGACGAGTTGCTTCAGCTTTTCGGGATCATTCATATTCTTCACGAAATCACCGGCGACTTGTTCGACGCTCATCGGGAACTCCTTCCGCGGGATGCCGATCGGATACGAGCTGAATCACAGCTGAAGCTACCCCTACTTCAGAACTGCAAACGCTCGCCGCCGAGGCCGTCGAGGTTACTGGCGTGCTACTCCGGTACGAACTTGAGCGAGGCGGAGTTCATGCAGTATCGCAGACCCGTGGGCGGCGGTCCGTCATCGAACACGTGGCCCAAGTGGCCCTCGCAGCGGGCGCAGCTTACTGCTGTTCGTCTCATCCAAAGGGAACGATCCACGTGCTCCTCCACCGCATCAGGCGAGATCGGTCGCCAAAAACTGGGCCATCCCGTGCCGGAATGAAACTTCGCTTCCGAACTGAACAAGGGCAGGTCACACGCGTAGCAGGCGTACGTGCCTTGTTCCCAAAAGTCGTCGTACTCGTTGTTGAAGGCGGGCTCCGTCCCGTCCTCGAACAACACCCGATAGTGGTCGGACGGTAGGATGCGCCGCCACTCCTCCCTGCTACGGACCAGTTTCTGGACCATCTTGGCCTCCGGCATCACATCCCGGCGGGCGCATGGTGTATGCCTATGCGGTTGCCCTCGGTATCTTTGAAGAAAGCCAGCGTGCCGATCATCGGCCCCATGTCCTGAGGCTCCTGAAGGATCTCGCCGCCCGCCTCCCGGATGCGTGCCATCACGCCCGGAAGGTCCCCCATCGCCGACAGATACACCGTCACCCCGTCGGTGCTTGGCTTGCCACCCAGGTAGAGGTCGAAGGCTACCGTCATAGTCTCTGGAGCCGGCTGGCCCTCGGGCGGCGGGGATCCGGGTATCGCGACTCCTTCGGCGCCGGGCATCTCGTTGACCGGCATGCCGAGGACATGGGAGTAGAACTTCGACGCTCGGTTGAGGTCGGTCACCGGTATGTCGGCCCATACAACGATGTTCACTTGGGTCCCCCTGAGAGAGTTGACTGTCGCGACTGGCTTACCCCACTATCGCTGGCCACAAACGCCGCCCTGGCGCTGGGCGACGAGGAGGGGCCCTGGATGCGGGGACCGTGACCGAACTCGCCTCAAAGGCGCGAGAACCCGATCAACTGGGCCGGATCCCGACACTCCCAGCTCTGGTCCTACGCCAGCGGCTCGACCCACGGGGTACGCCAGTCGGGTGCCGGGTATTCCGGGGCGAAATAGGCCGTCTGTCGGGCGATCTTGTCCTCGCGTATCGAGCAGAAGCCGATCATGTACCAGGTCGATCCGTCGGGGTAGTGCAGCTTGGCCACGAAGACCGGGTTGTCGCCCGAGCCCTGGACGCGCACCAGATTGAACGTGGGGGTCATGACGTAATGGGGCTCCTCGCCGGCAACCAGAATGGGCTCGGACTTGAAGCCGGTCCCATCCCGTCCCGGGTATCCCGAGATGATCTCTCGGAAGTTGTCGATGCCGCGCACACGCTCGCCGGATTGGGGCCAATCCATGACCACGTCGTCTGTCAGGTACTCATTGAGTCTCCCGAGATCCTCAGCGTCGAGGAGGCGCGACGAATCCGGCCAGGATCCTCGAGTTCCGGCCGCTCTGTCCCGTGGTGGTCCCGGTTTGCCCGGCGCCCGCGTCCCTACGTCCATTCTCGAACATACTGCCTCCTATCGATCAGGACCCGGCATGGGCGATTCCGCCGCCAGCATCAGTTCAGCACTCTCGGCGCTCACATACTTACCTAGCGACTCGATCTCCCGCTGGCTGAACGCGCGCCGGCGAAGGAGGTCCACCGCAACCCGGTGCGTCTCGAGGAGGGCGCTGAGCGCCGAGCGGCGCGTTTCGTCGGGTAGGCTGGAATCCTGGGACATCTGGTCGTAGCCGGCGTGTCCCAGGTACGCCAGGGCGAGAGCTTGGAGCTCCGCGGCCGGCAGCCAGGTGGCAAGCTCCGGGAGTAGGCGGTCGAACGTCGAGCGGCCTAGCGGCCCGAACGCGCGATATTCCAGTGCGGTAAAGACGGTGAGGTGGTTCGCCCCCACCTCGAAATACACGGCGCGAGCGGCATCGCGGGCCTGGCGGTCGTGGAGCCGCCGCTGGATGTACATCCCCACGAGGAGCCAGCCGATGACCCCCAGGAGGGCACCAGAAATCCCGATGAGGAACTGCTGCATCGTCCCCCCTCATGTCCGGCCTTCAGCTTCTAGGTAGCACTCGGCGGCCGGCGCATGTCTTCGTACTAGCCGTTCGTATCAATAGCCTCAACGGCTCATTCCCCGCCGGCCCAAAGGCTACGCGGCCGTCTGGTCCTCCATGAATAGGCCGAAAACAACGCCCGTGGGATCTGTGAGGTAGGCGATCCAAGCCATGCCCGGAATCGCCTGCTTCGGCAAGAGGACGCTGGCGCCTGCCTCCTCGGCGCGTTTGATCGCACCGTCGATGTCCTCCACTCCCATGGTGTTCACCACCCGCTGGCCCCCCGGGGCCGCGGCTTGGCTAAACCCGCCGTTGATGCCCGGCGTGTTTTCCTCGCCGCTAACGATGGTCCAATAGGCCATATCGCCGAATTTCTCGGCCTTCCAGCCGAAAACCTTCTCGTAGAAGTCGATTCCCTTCTGGGCGTCATCCATATAGTGCTCGAAGTGTATATAGCGCGGCATTTCGACTCCCCTATCCTAGGATATTCTTTGCTCTGTACCCGCGGAGCGCCATATGAAACTCGTTCCCGTTGACCGCGGCAAGAGCCTGTCATGTCCGCCGCCTGACCACGTTGACAGAGTTCCAGGGCGCGCCGCTTCCCAGGCAATTCAGGGGCGCACGATCAGCCCAGCGCACTCTCGTCCGGGCTTTCCAGAGGTGAAGAGCAGCGAACGTCCCGAAGGACCTCCGCTCCTGCTCCCCACGCACCGCCAGATTCGCTGCAGGTGCCGGCGCCTACATCCCCGGCACAAGGCCAAGTTGCGCCAAGAGTGTCATCGTGTCGAAGTACACGTCGGCGCGGACGATCTTCCCGTTCTTGATCTCGATTATGTCGACGCCCGGGATGCTCCCTTTACGCCCCGTCGGGGGCACGCTGGCACCCGTGGGCGTGATCATCGGGCCGCTATGTGTGCCTGTCCCCACCCAGGTGTCCACTACATGATCACCGCTGGCGATCCTCTGGGTGACCTGGAAGGACAGGTCGGGGAAAGCACTCCAGTTTCCTTGGAGGAAGGCCCGGTGCCCCGCCTCGTCGACCGGGCCGGGGAGCCCGGGCAGCAGAGACCGGAACGAGTCGGCGTGGTAAGCCTTCACTTGGTCATAGTCGTGAGAGTTCAGTGCCTCAAGGTACTCGTCGGCGATGCGAACGTTGTCTTGTTCTGACACGGTTCGTCTCCTTCCTCTTGGAGCAGGTCACGGGACTATTCGTTCGCTCCCGCGTACATCGAGTATAGGCCGACCATGCCCGTCGATGGGCCAAGCGTCGCCGAAGCGGTGAGGAAGTGATGCGCGTCGCCACCGTGCGCGGTGGACCGAGGGTCACACCTCTTCGAGCATGGTGGTGAACAGATCGTGATGTTCTTCCTCGTCTTCGAGAATCTCTTTGAACATGAAGGCCGTCGTTACGTCATGCTCCTTCGTCGCCAGCTCGATGATTTGGCGATACATCTCAACGGCTTCCACCTCTGCCTTTGCATCGAGTTCGAGGAACTCCTTCAGCGTATTCCCAACCTCGATCGGCGCCGGCTTGGTCGTGGGCGTGCCGCCGAGGTACCAGAGCCTCTCAGCGATTTTCTCAGCATGCTTCATCTCCGCGATGGCGGTCTCTTGGAACACATCCCTGACGGCCACGCCCTTCACGCCCACGACCTGGACATGCTGCCACATGTACTGGACGCTTACCTGGATCTCCCTGGCAATCGCACTGTTCAGCAGTGACTTCAACTCGTCACTCACTTTGGTCACTGGGTCCAATGAAGCGGCCATCTCACTCCCCTTCTATCTCGTTAACAGCGGCCGGTGTCTTGAGTATGTACCCAGGCCGAGATGAGGACGACACGTGTTCCGTGGTGGCGAGTTTGCCCCGGAATTGCCCCGACTTGTCCCCGAACTCGCCCGACAGACGCGAAACCTGGCCTCAGCGACACGGTCGGCGCGGCGACGCCGCGCTGGACTATCATGAGCTAGAGACTCGAGGCTCACAAAAGGCACTTCGGGCAAGGGAGCCCGTGGCCGACGGTGAGAGCCCCGACCTGCCCCGAACTCGCCCGAAAGACGCGAAAACCCGGCCACTGGGACCGGGTCCACTCGCAGCACCGCATGCGACGGCCATGGCAAGTACTGTCGCTAGCTTCAACGGCAGGAGCGGCGGACCCCCTGGACAGTAGGACTGGCGGCGTATACATTCGGGGCACGACCGGCAATGGTCCACACGGGAGTGGCCTTCTTCGCGGAACCAGAAAGATCGGACACTGATTCGAAAACCGCAGTTCGCTACCATCGAGCGTCTAGCCGCCGGATCCGGAGAGCGGCTACGCGCTATCCGGCTTCGCGCCCTTAGTGACTCCCCAGATGCCTTCGGGACGACTTTCGGGGAGGCCGCAGCCCAACCTCCGGAGAGCTGGGAACTCCAGCTGGAGCAGCTGGCTACCTTTGTGGCGACGACCAACGGGTTCGACGCGGGCCTGGTTCGCGGCATGTCCCACGAGCGGTGTCGGGACGCCGGCTACCTGATCTCCATGTGGGTGGCACGAGAGGCACGGCGTCAGGGCGTGGGCTCGGCCTTGATCGACGTCCTGGCGGAGTGGGCCGGGACTCAGGGGTGGGATCGCCTGCTCCTAGACGTGGGGGAGAAGAACACGCCCGCCCTCGCGCTGTACACCCGAAAGGGTTTCGTTCCCACCGGGGAAATAGGTGCACTGCCACCGCCGCGGGACCACCTCCGCGAGATCCAAATGGTAATGAGGCTCTAAAGGAGCGAGACGAGTCGCCTTCGGCCGGCTCGCGCCTGCGCGGGCCCGTCTCGTTCTACTAGCTGGCAGTTGTCGTGTTTGCCCCCGAATTGCCACCGAACTCGTCCGAAAGACGCGAAAAGCCGACCGCTGGGGCCGGGTTCTGACGAGCTGTTCTTGGCTTTCCCAAGCGGAGAGGGGGGGATTCGAACCCCGGTACCGTTTGCACGGCACAACGGTTTTCGAGACCAGTCAAGACCTTGATGCGGACTGTCGGCAGATGTCATACAGTGCGCATATGCAGGCAATGTTCCGATTCGGAGGGAACCTGACCTGCCGCGCTCTGACTGCCTCTGACGACCCGCTGTCTGGCAAACGCCTAGCAGGAAGAGGGCTTGTACGCGAAGTCATCCAGATAACGAATGAAGGTCAATGTATTCCCTACGAAAGGTCCCAGCGCCCGGCGTGAACCGACGGCCCCGATAGACAAACTCACGCGCATCGTGGCCTGTTCATCCGTGTAGTATGGGTGGGCCCAGGATCTCCCAGCTGGAAGGAGGCACGCAGTGGAGGAAGGGACGTACCCGGCGGGCTGGCTCGTGGTCGACCACACCATTCCCGGAGTGACCGTCGAGATGCTGGACTGGTGGTGGGTCAACATGGAGAAGGGCTACGAACTCTGGTGCCCCGACGAGCACAAAGGGTTCTGCTGGGAAGTCAAGCCACCGCTGGGCGGACACATCGGCGCCGTCCAGATCGCCAGCGAGAGCATCGACTACGGTCCGGTGATGGACCTCCGCATCGAGTGGGTCGATCCCAATCTCGGCACTCCGGCCCACGTGGACTTCTGGACGTATGACCATCTGCTCACCGCCGGCTCCACCGGGGATCAGCCGGACATGCCTCCGTGGGTGATGCTGTCTCATCAGTATGAGGCCATCCCCGGCGGCTGCAAACTCCGTTCCTGCATGCACGTGCCTCCGGGCATGTTGCTCGGACCTGATCCGGCGACTCCGCAGGACGCTCTCCCGCCGCATCCGAGCGGCAAGACGCCCACGGGCGGGGGCTGGCCTGCGCATAACGTTGCGGAGATCAACACGTTCACGGGCTTTCTCCCTGCACTCTGGGGCATGTGGCAGGCGGTCTCCGACCCGGCGATCAACCGCCGGTCGTCGTTCAAGATCAAGAAGGAAGGCTCGCGCATCGTCTACGTCGAGGAGTAGGCCGACCAATGACGGATCAAGCACCCGAACAGTGGATCAAGGAGATCAAGATCGATCTCGCCGGCTGCAGCGGCTGCAAGGCCTGCATGAACGCCTGCTTCGCCGACGTGATCCGCTGGGACGAGCAGGCCAAAAGGCCGGTGGTCGCGTATCCGGAAGACTGCGTCTGGTGCCTGGCGTGTGAAAGCGTGTGCACAGAGCAGGTGATCGACGTGATTCCGCACATACCGGCGCCTCTGCGGCCGTCGTACTAGTCGAAGCTCCGACGTCAAACGTAGGAATGGGGACTCCTTTGGCTTCACTTGGGGAACTGGGCGAAGTAGTAACGACCGACCTTCTGGTCATCGGCGGTGGCGTCGGGGGGCTGGCGGCAGCCGTGGCGGCGAAGGAAGAGTGCCCTCAGCTGGACGTTCTGGTCGTCGAGAAACACACCGCGGGTTGGGCCGGCAAAGGGGCCAAGATCGGCGGCGTCCTCACGTTCCTCGGGCCGAACGACAACGCGGACCGGTTCATGGATTTTCAGGTGCGCACCGCCGGTGGCTACCTCAACGATCAGTTCGCGCTCTCACGATATGTCAACAGCACCCCAGGGGCCATAGAGACACTAGGTAGGTGGGGCGCGAGATTGGCACGGACCCCCGACGGCAACGTGATGGGCGTCCCCGCTTTTTGGGCTCCCGACTACACGCTGGGCTTTATCGACATCGACCTGATGCTGCCCATCCGAGCGAGAGCCCGCCGGTTGGGGACTCGGATCCTGAACAAGATCCACGTGGTCGACCTGCTGGCGGAGCAAGACCGGGTGGTGGGAGCCGTGGGCTTCGACATCCTCCGTGGTCGCTTTCATATCTTCAAAGCCAAGGCCACGATACTGGCGAACGGCAGTTGCGGCTACAAGGTGAGGAGGTTCTGGGTGGCCGGCGCCGGCGACGGCATTGCCGCGGCATTCCGCGCCGGAGCCGAGATGCGTAACGCGGAGTTCGGGAATCTCTATGGCCATACCGTCTATCAGGACACTGACAGTGGACTCGTGCCCTTCGAGTACCTGGTGAATGCACGTGGTGAGAATCTGGCGGAGAAGTATCTGCCGGGGTCAGGTCCTGCCGGAGTGTTCCTGCCCATACAGCTGGCCGTGGGCATCGACAAGGAGGCCGCCGAGGGCCGTGCGCCTTTCTTCTTCGCCCCGCCGGAGTCGGCACCCGAGTTGCCACCGATAGACCTGCCCAAGCTATCGGAGTGGATGGGGCGCCTGGCGGCCAAGGAACGCAAGTACGGGCTGCCCCAAGGGGCCAGACGCGAGATCGGCGTGCCGCTGCATGGTGAGACCTCGTGCATCAAGGTCGACAGCGACATGAGGACGACCCTCGAAGGGCTGTGGGCCGTCGGTGACACGAGCTATGCGGGCTCGGCGGTGGCAGGGGCTGTGCCCTCGCCTCCGGGGGTGGCGCCCGGCTCCGGGATCATGTTCGCGGTGGTAAGCGCCTCGTGGGGAGGACCGTCTGCCGCGCGGTTCGCCGCGGAGACTCCGGCGGCTGAGGTGGGCTACGACCAGGTCAAGCAACTCAGGGACGAAGCGTTCGCTCCTCTGCAGCGGGGTAGCGGCCTGTCGCCCAAGGAGGCCGTCTCCATTCTCCAGGACGTGACCGCCCCGATGAGATACAGCCTTCGCCGCACCGGCCGGCGGCTGGAGGAAGCTCTCGGCCGGCTTGAATCGACGAAGGGGATGCTGCCCGAGCTCCGGGCGGTCGATCCGCACTATCTTGCCGCGTGTCACGAGGTGAGAAGCATGACCCTGTGCGCCGAGCTGACGCTCCGGGCGGCGCTGCTGAGGAGAGAGAGTCGCGGGTTCCACTTCCGCGAAGACTATCCGGAG
Organism: uncultured Actinomycetota bacterium; assembly: GCA_963843455.1. Taxonomy (GTDB): domain Bacteria; phylum Actinomycetota; class Thermoleophilia; order RBG-16-64-13; family RBG-16-64-13; genus CAIQPS01. The sequence goes on along the minus strand of CAWJKE010000016.1, from coordinate 157,909 downwards.
CCCGATAACGAGCACTGGCTCAAATGGATCACTCTGAAACGAGATGGCGATCAGGTCGGTCTCTCGACACGCCCCGTGCCGATCAGCGACTACAGCGTAAGGCCGGCCTGAGATATCGCGGAGACCCCGGCCAAGCGTCAGGGTTGCCCTCGGGCTATCCCACTAGGCCGAGCAACGGACGGTCACCATCGAGGGCAGTAAGCCCACGACTCTAGGGGCCGGGCTGCGAAGGGCGCTCAAAGGCAACGAGGATGTGAAGATGGCGCAGCGAGGGGAGGAGACGTACCTCGTGAGGCGAAGCGCGGAGTAGCTGTCTCCGCGCACGACCGCGCGAAATGGTGGCCTTACTCCTGGATCTCGATCGCGGGAAACGCGGCGAGTCTCGACCCGACAGAAAGAACGGAGGCCCCGAAGGACCTCCGTCTAGTTGTGCTGCAAACGTGTATGTGTTTCCGCCTATACCCGAAATGTCACCAAGAGGCCCCTGGAGGCGCCAAGACCCGGTCTCGGCGACCGGGTCTCAACAGTCGATGGTTGGCTTTCTGAAGCGGAGAGGGCGGGATTCGAACCCCCGGTACCGTTTGCGCGGCACAACGGTTTTCGAGGGCTCGGGCGTAGGTCCGTTGGCAGTTATCGGATGTGCATGAATACCGTTCTGTGCGGCGGGAATACCGCTTTGCTGTTGGTGCGTCCGTCGAGTCCGGCGGAGTCCGGGGAGTTCGTCACCAGAATGTCACCAAAACGCCCAAGAGACGCGAAGACCCGATCTTACCGACCGGGTTATGACAAGCCGTTTTTGGCTTTCCTAAGCGGAGAGGGGGGGATTCGAACCCCCGGTACTTATTTCGTGAGCGGCGTGTGCGTCGGGTATTCGCCAGCAATCACCTCCGCCAGCGAAAGCGGAGCGAACGTCGGGAAGCGGCGCACAGTCTCTGACGGCTCGAAGGTCATATCGGCGGTGTCCATGATGTAGGCCGCCCTGCTCTGCCATGCGCGCATAGGGTTGATCGGTCGGAGGACCCGTGACATCAGCCGCAGGGCCGTTCGCGGCACGTGCCTTACGCTGCCGGAGGCCCCTGTCGAGGATTGAAATGCCGCGAGGAGCTGGTTGAACGTGAGGTTCTGAGGGCCGCCAAGTTCGATCACCTGGCCCCGGAGCGCGGGGTCGCTGACCGCGAGGTCTACGAAGTGGGCGACATCGCGGACCGAGACGAAGTTGATGGGATTGTCGCCTCGACCAAAGATCATGGTCTTGCCCGTCCTGAGGAGTGGTTCGCAAACAACCATGAGCCAAGTCTCCAAGTACGCGTTGGGGCGAATGATCGTCCATGAGAGCCGGCTGGAGAGCAATTCCTGCTCGGCCCGATACTTCATGCGAAAGAGCTCCATCGGATGATCCTGGGCGGCCCCGTGGATGGACACGAGGATGAAGTGCTCGACGCCGGCAGCTTCTGCCCCACGAATGAGGTTGGCGTTTCCCTTCCAGTCGACCGTCTCCGCGTTCCCTGCACCCCTGCCGAAAGACGTCATGGCCGAGACGACTGTGCTAATGCCAGCTATGGCCCGGTCGACTGCGGTCGGGTCGCGGACGTCTCCTGCGACCGTCTCGATCAGTTCTCCCTTAAGCTCGGCGGCTCTTCGCCGGGTCGCGCACCAGGAGGCGTAGCCGATGGCCGTGCCCGCTAAGAAGGGGGACCAGCTTGACGCCGAGACCGCCGGTGGCGCCGGTGATCAGGATCACTGTCCGCCCGCCTGCTGCCCGATGGAGGCATCGATGTCGGCGCCTTGCCGGTCGACCGGCTCCATGTAGAAGTGCGTCCACGCGATTTGGCCGCCACCTACGCCACTGATGGTCACCCCGGCCATGTCAGCCGAAGAACCATCCGGCCGAGTGCCCTGCCAAGACCACTCCGCCCAGACCACGTCTCCCTCGACGGCTGAGCGGGCAAGTGTAGCCTTGAGGTCGGGTATCCCGGCGAAGATCTGCGTCCAGTTGCGCCTGATCTGCTCCTGGCCCCGAAAGCTCCGCGCCGGATGAGCGGGTTGGTCACTTACCACATCCGTGCGAAAGCAAGTGACCAGAGCCTCCAGATCGTGGCCATTTATCGCCTGCTCAAGCCGCTTGAGGGTATCTCTTGCCTCGGATTCCTCTTGCTGGGCACTCACCGCAGACCCCTTTCTTGTGCAGGACTAGGAGCGGCGCACCGACGTGTCGTCGCCATGCCCAATCATTCCTGTTCAGACTGCGCCTCAAACAACGGACCGAAGGGCTGATTCGTCCGTCTCGGTCCGCTAGCTGTTGCCGAGCTTGCCACCGAGTTGCCACCGAACTCGCCCCAAGGACGAGAAAACCCGGACATCTGAGCCGGGTTGTAGCACGCCATTCTTGGCTTTCCAAAGCAGAGAGGGGGGGATTCGAGCCCCCGGTACCGTTTGCACGGCACGACGGTTGGAATCGGCGGGCAGTTCTCCCCAGGTTTGGTCCACCTCTCTTCTGGACACTTACCCGCGGTAGGGTGTCGACTTTTCAGCGCTGCGTGGCCAATGCGGATTAGGAGGTTCTCATGTACGCCCGAGTTCCTACTTTCAAGATTGACGTCCAGCACTTGGACGAGTCGGTCAGGCACTTTGAAGAGACGAGCCTGCCCCAACTACAGAAGCTTGCGGGCTTCAAGGGGGCGGTAGTCCTTGTGGGCCGGGAGACGGGAATCCTTCGGGTAATTGCTTACTGGGACACCCGGGAAGCTCTCGATTCGTCTTTCGAGGCCACAAAGGCTGTGAGAGCCCAATACACGGACAAGTTCGGTGCAGAACTCGTCTCCCTTGAGGTGTTCGAGGTACCGCTGCAAGTCTAGCCCGGCTGGATCAGGTGATACGAGAGCCCCACACGGTCGAGCTTGGCAGCTATCGAAGGGAGTTCGCGGATCCTGCTGGGACTAGGGTCGGGCTCATCTGTCTTCCGGTCTCTTCGCGTCCATCTCGGTCCGTCTGATGGTGGCTAGTTTGCCCCCGAATTGCCACCGAACTCGGCCGAAAGACGCGAAAACCCGGCCTCACGGGCGGGTTCCGACAAGCCGTTTTTGGCTTTCCTAAGCGGAGAGGGGGGGATTCGAACCCCCGGTACCGTTTGCGCGGCACAACGGTTTTCGAGACCGCCGCATTAAGCCAGCTCTGCCACCTCTCCAGATGGCGCTGTCTCTGAGGCCGCCGGTTGCCGGCGCCGGGAACAGCAGTGGCGATTGTAGCCGATGTACCAGCGAAGGGGCAGAGTCTAGGGGCGGCCGAGCCGGCCGAGCGCCCGCCTGGCGGCTTCCCGGACTTGCTGATCGGGATCGGTCTTCGCCAGGCCGCGAAGGACGTCGGCCGTCTGGCCTGCCAAAGATGCCAGCTGGTTGATGATCTCGACTCGAGCCTCGCGCGAGAGACTTCCAGCCTCCCGCAGGGCAAGCATCGTGGCCGCCTCCGATGATCGGCGCGCGGCCATCAGTACGTGTTGTGTGGCGGGGTCGATGAGCGGCCGTTGCTCGTCGGCCGGTGGTGGCGATCCTGCGCGCTCCTCGTTCGCGAGCGGTGCGGCGCCTTCTTCGTCCGTATCCCGGAGTGCCGCGAGGATGTCCATCTCCTTGAAGACCCCGTAGCTACGCTGCGTCTGACGCCGCTCTGACACCGGCCGCGCCGTCTCGGCGTCCACATCTGCTGTAGCGCCGGCCTTAAGACCGAAGAGCCCAAGCGTCTCGGGCTCTCTCGACATGTGCTCAGCCGCTGATCTGCTGCTTTTCTCCCCGTAGCGGTTGACCATGCGGTTGGCGATGGTCTCACTCATAAGGTAATCGACGGGGATCTCGAAGTGCCGGGCAAGGGCCTCCACCGAATCGGGGGAGGGGAGACGTTCTCCACGCTCCACGCGGGACAGCATGGCCACCGACAGACCGGTCGCCTCCGAGACCTGCTCCAGGGTCTCGTCCCGGTTGTGGCGTAGCTTTCTTAGCACGTAGCCGAAGTTGATCCTGGCCATCGTCGTACCTCCGGGCTCCATTCTACACCCTTGGCAAGTCGATTGACATCACTGTCAAAGATGGTATATTGGTATTTGCCAACTGTGGCAAACAACTCGCCTTTCCTGTCCGGAGCGGTGGCTAGACTAGAGAGAGGACTGGGAACAAGGGGGTTTTCCGATGGAGGATCATCAAGCACAGGACAAGAGGCAGGAGGAGCGCAGCATCCTCATCAACTTCTTGCTCGACAAGTCGGGCTCCATGGAGATGATCCGGGAGACGACCATCGCGGGGTTCAACCAGTTCCTGCTCGATCAGCAGCAGGAGGGGGGCTCGGCGGCCATGACGCTCACGCTGTTCGACACCGGCTTCGTGACCGTCGCCCGCGCGACACCCCTCGCCGAGGTCCGACCCCTCGACGGTCGCACCTACGTCCCGGGGGGCGGGACCGCTCTCTACGACGCCATCGCGCGCACCATGACCATCACCGATCAGTACGTGGCCGCCAATAGGCCCGACCAGGTGCTGTTTGTGATCATGACCGACGGGCAGGAAAATGCCAGCCGCGAGTGCGACCGACAGCGGATCATGGAGATGATCGAAGATCGGCAGAGGACCGCCGACTACGAGTTCATCTACCTGGGGGCCAACCAGGATGCGTACAGCGTGGGTGACGGTATGGGCATCAGGGGCGGACGCACCCTCGACTACGCAGCCTCGCCGGAAGAGGCCCGCGCGACCATGGAAAAGCTCTCGTGGAACGTCAAGTCCTACCGGCGCCTGGGAGAAAAGACGCTCGCGAGCCAAGCGTTCTTCTCGGACGAGATGGAGGGTCTGGGCAAAGAGTCGTGGGAAGAGCACAAGGCCAAGCGTGACAGCGCTCCGACGAACCGAGAGCAACCGGCCGTCGGTCGCGACAATCAGGAGGGGTAAGCATGAGCACGGTGATGTCCGCATTGGTGAGCCGCCTGCAACTCGGCGACCCGGCATGCGACGGAGGTCTCACCCTGGTGCCCGTGTTTGGGCTATTCGAGGGTGTCCCCGATTTCGTCACTCTGGAGGAGGCGATAGCCTCGCGGTCGCTGGTGGTGACGGAGATCTCGGAGGGCGGGGCGGTACCCCTGTTGAAGGCACACAACATCGGCGCCACAGGTGTGCTGATCCTCGATGGCGAGGAACTCGCCGGGGCCAAGCAGAACCGGGTACTGAACACGTCTGTCTACATCAAGCCGGAGCAGGAGATCGTCATCCCGGTCAGTTGCACCGAAGCGGGCCGTTGGAGCTACCGCACCAGCAGCTTCGGCGATTCCGGCTATCTAGCCGCCCCGGCCATCCGGCTGGCGGCGAACGAATCGGTCACGGCGAGCGTCAGGCTGAGCGGCGACTATCGCTCCGACCAGGGTCGCGTGTGGAGCGAGGTCTCGCTGCTGCAGGCGCGGCACAAGATGTCGTCCCCCACATCGGCAGCGCGCGACGTCTACGAGAAGCAGCACGATGCTATGCGTCGGCGCGAAGCTTCGTTCACATGCCTACCCGGCCAGACGGGTGTGCTGGCGCTTTGGTCGGGACGGGTGGCCGGGCTCGATGTGGTCGCCAACGACAAGGCCTACGCCAAATTGCACGGCCGGCTGGTGCGGTCCTACGCGCTCGATGCTCCCATCGGTTCGCCCTCTCCCGCCGGTCACGATCGCCGCATCGCCGAAGACTGGTTGGCTGCCCTCAACCGGGTCGAATGCACGGAGCATGAGTCGCCGGGGAATGGTCTTAGTTACCGGTTCACCGGCCGCGGAGTGGTCGGTGCGGCCTTGGCCGTCGACGGTGCGGTACTGCACGCGGTGGCCTTCGCTACGCAAGAGAGTGCCGATCAGGACGAAAGCCGGTATCGCGGTTTCACCGAGCGGCGGGCGCGCTTCCCCTGGTAGGGGCGGACGAAGAATTCATAGGCGGCGCGGAGTTTGATGTGGACTCGCGCAGCGTGCTCGACCTAATCCACGATAGCCCCTGCTCGGCTTACGATTGTGAGTACGTCGCCCTGGCTATACACCTGGGGACCAATCTGGTCACCATGGACAAGCAGGTGCTGCGGGCGTTCCCGAACGTCGCCGTCCCGCTCACAGGAAGATCGCAGTGACGGGCTTCGGCCGGAGCGTGCTCCACGCGCGTCATTAGTGGTGGTGCCCGAGGTGTGACCCGTTCTGCCCCAGACCCGCAGGGACGATATCGCAACTGCTGCCGGCGCACTGGCCGCCCTCATTCTCCAGTTCTATGGTGACATGCCCCACGCTGAACTCCCGAGCGAGCATATCTTTGAGGCGGGTGTTGATATCCCCCAGCTCGGAAAGCGCAGCGTCCTCCACTACCACATGCGCCGACAGAGCCAGGTCGCTGGAGGAGATAGACCAGATGTGCAGGTCGTGAACCCCCTTGACGCCGTGGATGGCAAGCATCGCCCGGTCGACATCGCCGAACTCGACGCCCTCCGGCGTCCCCTCCATCAGCACGTTCACCGTCTTCCTGACGATCACGAACGCTTCTCGGGCGATCCAGAGTGAGACGAGGATGGACACGATGGCGTCCGCGTAGCTCCAGTCGGTCAGATAGACGATGAGGCCGCTGAGCATGACTCCCAGGCTGGTGACCGCGTCGCCCACCAGGTGCAGAAAGGCGCTCCGCAGGTTGAGGTCGCCGCCGTGGGAGCGGAGCAGCAGGGCGGCGATCCCGTTGATGACGAGGCCGGCCGCGGCGAAGGCGACCACCAGCAGCCCTTCGACGGGCTGCGGTGACAGTATCCGGCCGCACCGCCTCCACGATGATGTAGACCGAGATGGCGACCAGCACCGCGGAATTGAACATCGCCACCAGGATCTCCGCGCGCTTGTATGCGAAGGTGCGGTGCGGGGTGGCGGGCCGACGGCCCAGGCGGACCGCCCACAGACTCAGGCCCAGGGCGACGACGTCGCTCAGGTTGTGGGCCGCGTCGGACAGCAGCCCGAGGCTGTTCGCCAGGATGCCGCCGACCACCTGAAGAATCGTTATGAGCAGATTGAGCCCGAGGCTGACGATGAGGCGGGTGTCGGGGGCGGCAGGGATTGCCACTTCCCGGGGGGCCTCGGGCGCCGGGCTGGTCGGCCGACCGTCGTCCATCAAGCCACGACTATCCCGGCGATCACCGCCGGGCGGCGAAGAAGTCGCGCAACAACTGCGAGGCCTCGCTCGCCATAAGGCCCGTCCGGACCTGCGGCTGGTGATTGAGCGCGGGATGATCGACGATGTTGAGGATGCTTCCGGCCGCCCCCGCCTTGGGGTCGTCGGCTCCAAACACCAGGCGCTTGACGCGAGCCAGGACCACGGCTCCCGCGCACATGGCGCACGGCTCGAGCGTCACGTAGAGCGTTGCCTCGGACAGCCGCCACCCGCCGACGATCGCCGCAGCATCGCGGAGGACGAGCATCTCGGCGTGAGCGGTTGGATCATGCCGGCGCTCGCGCTCGTTGCCCCGGGCCGCCACCACCTCTCCTCCGATGGCCACTACTGCCCCAATGGGCACCTCTCCCTGCTCCCCCGCCCGGCGGGCTTCATCGAGGGCAAGCCCCATCAAGCGGCGATCCTCGCCCGGTTCAGATGGCGGCGACGCCGTCAAACGGCCTCGACCTCCTCAACCGGTTCGAGTTCTTGCGTCCGGCGGCAGCATGACCGTATGGGGCAGTTCTTGCGCCCGTAGCAGAAATAGGCGATAGGTCCTATCCAGTTGACGAACATGAAGCCCGCCCAGAAGCGGCGGTCGCCGCGCACTTCATCGGGAGTGCGATGCGCGAGATCCCACAAGCCCCCCGCGAGCAAGCCGAACTGTATCGTCGCACCGATGATGATCAAGACCTTCTGAATGGGCGAGAGATCGCCCCAGCGCTTCTTCTGCATGATGCCTTCCTTCCACTAGTGCGGTCCTCTACACCTGCTGATCTGTCTAATGATACAGCGGGCCGCGCCGGGGTCAGAAGGATGGGACTCAGGTCGTGTCGAGGTCAGGCGCCGTCAAGCTCGGCCTGCACCCAGATCACGCGGCGTCGAGATGCCGCAACTCGCTGACGCTGCCGTCGGCGAAGTAGATGCGGAGACTCCTGACGCTGTCCTCGTGGATGTCGAGATGGATCGCCGCGACGCCGTCCTGTGGAGCGGTGAACTCGATCTCCTGCCGGACGACCGAGAACTTGTGAAAGACGACATAAGCGATGGCCGCCATGAGTATGACGAACGCGATGACGGCTGCTAACAGCATGGCTTCCTCCGTTTCCGGCAATCACTCTTGTGTTTGAAGCATAGCTGAGGGGCCGGACAGGAAACTCGATCCGCATCGGCCGGGGCAAATAGTTTGTTATAATAAATACGATTTCATGAACCATAAGCCAACGGCCCACCGGCCCACCGGCCGGTTGGGCCCTGTGCCCGCACCGGGCTCCGGAGTGAACACATGACCGATGAAGGACGGATACGAGCGCGCGGGTCGGGTCTCACCGAACTGAGAGAGCAGTGTGGCCGTTCTTTTGACCGGGTCGCGGGCCTGACCAAGCCGCATGATTCCGAATGGCTCTCCCTGGACATGGGGATGGGCCAATTGAAGGCGGTGGTGGTCCTCGTCAAGCATCGCCAACTCACCGTCGGCGGGCTGGCTCGGGCGCTCGACATATCCGAACCGTCGGCGAGCCTGCTGGTGGACAAGCTCGTGGCCCGCGGCCTCGTGGCGCGGGAGACCGATCTGGCCGACCGGAGGCGGACCCTCGTCGTGGCTTCCGAACAGGGAGACCTGTTGGTGGAGCGTCTGCGCCGCAGCCGCCAGGAACAGTTGGCCCAATGGCTGGCCCTCATGGAGGGAGACGACCTGCGCGCGCTCACCCGGGGCCTGGACGCCCTGGCGGCCGTCATAGAGCAAGGGAGCGCCACATGAGCGCCAAAAGATCTTCACGCTCGACAGAGGTCGCGGCGGAGGTCGCGGCCGACGGGCCGTCTTCCGCGGCCGTACCCGCGGCCGCACCCTGGGGCGAAACTCTCAGCCGGCGGCGTGTGGCCTTCGTGCTCATCAGCGTCATGCTGGGCATGCTCCTGAGCGCTCTCGATCAGACCGTCGTGGGCACGGCCATGCCGCGCGTCATCGCCGACCTCAACGGACTATCGCACTACGCCTGGGTGGCCACCGCCTACATGCTGGCTTCGGCCGTCTCGATGCCTATCTGGGGCAAGCTCTCCGACGCCTACGGCCGCAAGCGGTTCTTCATCGTCGGGATGGCTATCTTCGTGGTGGGCTCGGTCTTGTGCGGCTTCAGCCAGTCGATGCTCCAGCTCATCGCTTTTCGCGCCCTGCAGGGACTGGGGGCAGGAGCCATGCTGCCTATCAACCAGGCCATCATCGGCGACATCTTCCCGCCCGCCCAAAGGGCCAAATGGACCGGCATACTCATGAGCGTCTGGGGCTTTGCCACAATCGTCGGGCCGCTGCTGGGCGGCTGGATAACCGACAACATCGGCTGGCGCTGGACATTCTGGGTCAACCTGCCGGTGGGGATCGTCGCCCTGGTCTTCGCGGCCTACGCACTTCCGAACCACGTACAGTTGCGGAAGCACTCCATCGACTGGCTGGGGGCGGCATTCCTCGTCTTGGCGGCGGTGCCCCTGCTGCTCGGCCTCAGTTGGGCCGGGAACAAATACGCGTGGTCGTCGCCGGAGATCATCGGCCTGTTCGTGTTTTCGGTCGCCATGTGGGGAGCCTTCTACCTGCGCGAAATGCGGGTCAACGAGCCGGTCCTCAACCCGCGCCTCTTCCAGAACAGCATCTTCACGGTGTCCACCATCGCCAGCGCCATACAATCCGCGGCACTGTTCGGCGCCATCATGTTCCTGCCCCTCTTCGTCCAGGGCGTCATGGGCAAGACGGCCACCAACTCCGGAACGATCATGATGCCCATGATGCTTGCCGCGATCGTGAGCAGCATCGGCGCGGGGCAACTGCTGGCGAAGACCGGGCGCTACAAAGCCGTGGTCATAGGGGGATTCATCTGCGTCGCTACGGGAGCGTTCTTCTTCTCGCGCATGACCGTCGCCACTACATCGGCCCAGCTCCTCGGCTATATGATCATCATGGGACTGGGACTCGGCGTGGCCCTGAGTACCTTCACGGTGATCGTGCAGAACCAGTACCCCAGCCACCGTCTGGGGGAGGTCAGCGGAGGCCTGCAATTCTTCCGCTCCATCGGGACGACCATAGGGCTGGCTGTGTTCGGGACCATCCTCAACAGCCGGTTCGCGGAGTCGCTGGGCGCCGCCCTGCCCGACCAACTCAAGGGGCTGGCGACCGACCCCGCTACTGCCGGTAAGCTGGACAACCCTCAGGTACTGCTATCGCCGGGCGCGAAGACGCAGTTGCTCCAGCTCTTCGGCCAGTTCGGCGACAACGCTCAGAAGCTGTTCGACTTGTTCATGGCCGCGGTCCGGCACAGTCTGGAGTCCGCCATCAGCGAGGTCTTCTTCCTGGCGTTCCTCATCTCGGTGGCGGGGCTGGTGGTGGTTCTCTTCCTCAAGGAGGTGCCGCTTCGGCAGACCCACTCAGAAGGCGCCGAGCCAGAAGTGGCAATGGTGGCCGGGCCCGCTGGAGCCGAGGTCTCGCCAACACGGACTTGAACGCGCCCTGAGGCTGCTAGACTTCTGCGGCCACCCGTCGCACTCGAGGCCGCCGGCGATCTTGAGCTAGGAGGAACAACGAAACGGCCATCGCGCAAGGCGTTAGACCAGATCGGGATAGTCCTGCTCATCAGCGGGGTAGTGATCGCCATGGGAGTGTCGGCCGTCCGGGGTCTGGCCACCTGGGTTCAGATCAGCGGCCTGGCGCTCGGCCTTGTCTTGGTGGTCGTGGGGTTGGCGATGGCCCGGACCTTCCGCACCAAGGACCCGAACCGACCGGATCGACCGGACCAGCAGTAGTGGGGGCCTGACCGGCCGGCACCCGCCTCGGAGCGGGCCGCAAGGCCGGGTCACCCTCTCAGAACGACGGAAGGGGCGCCTTGCGGCGCCCCTTTGCATTGTGTCTCTGGCGCGCGACCTGAGCCCGCGCACCCTGCGCTCAGCGGATCTTAGGCGACAGGTATCGGCAGTGGCTTGGGCGGCTGGAGAGTGCTGTCGAGCATGTACGGAGCGGCCGCCTTGTCGATCGGCACCGAATCGAACTTCCACTTGCCGCCCTGCATGAGCCACTGGGAGCCACCAAGGCCATGGTCGTAGACGTTCTTGGTCTTGTGTCCGGGGCCGGCCGGCCAATCGGCGGGACCGGTACCGGTGGCCGGGATGATGGGCGCCGTGAAGTCGATGTTGCCGATGATGGTGTCGAGTTTCAGGGTCTCAATGGCGGCCAGAACGGCATCCTTGCTCTTGGGATCGGTGGCGTTCTTGAGGCCGTAAATGGCCATCTCGCCGCACACGTAATGGAGGAGCGGAGCGGTCTGCTCCTGCCCGGTCTTCGCCTCGAAATCGTCGGCGAGTTGAGCACAGGTCTCCCCGGTGAGGGACGACTTCCACGGGAAGGTGCGGTGCCACCAGAGCTCGGTCATGAGGCCGTTGGCGACGTCGCCCAGGGCCTCCACCGACTGCGGGAACAGGATGGCCTTGCCGACCAGGCAGGCTTTGGGACTCAGCCCTTGCTGGGCAGCTTGCTTCCAGAAGTTCGTGAAGTCCGGCGGGATCATGTTGCCCATGATGAGTTCCACCCCGCCGTTCTTGAACGCGGTGATCTGCGCGGTGAAGTCTTCGCTCCCCACCTGGTAGTTCGAGGGCATGATGACCTTGTAGCCCTTGGCCTCCATGTATTGCGGCGCATTCGCGCTGAAGAAGTTGCCGTCGGCGGTGTTGTCGTACAAGGCGCCGATGATCTTGTTGCTGGGTATCTTCGAGTAGCAGGACTCGTTGATCGTGAAGAAGTCTTCTGCGCCGAAGAACGAGTGATACGACCACTTGTATTCTTTGTTCGCCCCCATGTACGTCTGCCACGGACAGTCGGTGGAGACGACCGGGCAACCGCCGGCTTCGCACTGCTCCACGACCGGCGTCACCGTGTCGGGAGTGGAGGCGACCATCATGACGTCGACTTTGGTGTTGTTGATGAGGTCACCGGCGACCTGGGCGGCCCTGTTAGAGTCGGACTGGCTGTCGGTCACCTCGATGCTGACGGGGTGCTTCTTGCCGTCGCCGCAGACTATGCCGTCCCCACACGCCTCTCTCCAGCGGTCGGCGCAATACTTGTCGGGAACCCCGAACGAGGCAAGCGGGCCGGTGAGCGGAGAGACGAAGCCCATCTTGATCTCGTCGCCGGTCTCGACCCCGGCGGAAGCGGAAGTCGTCGTAGCGCCTGCTGTCGTGGTGGTCGAACCGGCGGTCGTGGTGGTCGCTGCCGCGGTGGTCGTGGTGCTCTCTTCGGTGCCGCCGCAAGCCGCAACCAGGCCACCTAGTCCTGCTCCTACGCTGATAGTGGCGCCCGCAACGCCGGCTATCTTGAGGAAGTCACGCCTGCTGACGGTCTTCTTGGTCAGCTCGTCGAACCTGTCGTCTGACATCGCTTCCCTACCTCCTTCGTTGGCCTGAGCAACCCTGTCGGCCGTGCCGGTATGCCCGCCGGCTCAATAAGTGAGCGGCCACTAACAATAGTACGCTTGATAGCGGGGCAAAGGAACCTCATGGCCGGCCGTAAGTCCCCGGACTCTCTGCTCGTGCTGTATCCTGACGCCCAGCGTAGCTATGCAGGGAGGGTCGGCGAAATGAAGATGAAGCCCGTCGGGATGGTGCTCGTTTTGCTCCTGGTCGCCTTCGCGGCCGCCGGCTGCAGCGGTCTGTCGTGTTCCGACGCTTCCCCGGGGACGACCGCCGAGACCGTCGCCACGACTCTCGCGACCACCACCACTACCCTGGCCCCGACCACCACCACTTCGTCGACGACCACCACATCGACCACGTCCACTACGCTCACCGCTCTGGAAGCCTATCGGGCGGCCATGAGGACGTGGTCCGACACATACGGCCCCGGTCTGGCTCAAGCGTATACGGTCATGAGCGGTGCGAACTTCACAAGTCCCACCCCCGCGCAGGTGCAGGCCGCCAAAGACCTGGATGCCGCAATGGGCCCGATGGTCTCCGACCTAGCGGCCATCCAAGCGCCTCCGGACCTGGCATCGGCTCACGCCGACTTCCTGGCCTCGCTCGAGAAGATGGCGACAGGTATCCACAACCTCGCCCAGGCCCTGGAGCAGGGACAGAGCCTACCGGCGCTGGGGGCGGTGGCGGCGATAGCAGCGGCTTGGCAACAAGGGTCGGCCGCCCGCACCTCCCTCGAGGGGGCGCTCGGCTTCTCGCTGTCCGGCTAGACAAAAGCCCCGCCAATAGCGGGGCTTTCTTAGCGCGCCTGACGCGACTCGAACGCGTGACCTTTGGTTTCGTAGACCAACGCTCTATCCAACTGAGCTACAGGCGCATGCTGGCGGAGAAGGAGGGATTCGAACCCTCGAAAGGAGCATTCACTCCTTCACTCGCTTAGCAGGCGAGCGCCTTCAGCCTCTCGGCCACTTCTCCTAATGGCGGCGAGGCTCGCCGCCTCAGCGAGCGCTTATTCTAGCAGAGCGATTCCTGGCTCGTCACCGGCGGCGAGCGGCTGCCGCCCGTCCCGCGTCGCACCCGCCGGTGTTTCAGGGTATGTTATAGGGAAAGCCACGACAGGAGGCAGTCATGAAATTGAGCGCGCGGAACATGATCAAGGGCACAGTGAAGAGCATCACCCACGGAGCGGTCAACAGCGAGATCGTCCTGGAACTCCCGGGTGGCGCGGAGCTGGTTTCTATAATCACCAAGCATTCGGCGGAGAGTCTCGGGCTTCAAGTAGGATCCGAAGCCTACGCGGTCGTCAAGGCCAGCAACGTCATGATTGCCGTCGACTGACGGCTCAGCCCCCGACTCCCACCTGGAGGACCTGATCGATGTCTAGTGCGCCCCGACCGGCCGAGCGCCCTCAGAATGCCTGCTTCTCCTCAGGGCCCTGTGCCAAGCGACCCGGCTGGACCCCTTCGGCCTTGGCGGATGCCCTCGTCGGGCGTTCGCACCGCTCGAAGGCCGGCCGGGCGCGCATCCAGGAGGTGCTCGACCGATCTCGCGCTCTGCTCGGAGTGCCCGACGACTATCGCATCGGTATCGTGCCTGCCTCCGACACCGGCGCCATGGAGATGGCCCTGTGGTCGCTGCTCGGGCCGCGCGGAGTGGACGTTCTGGCTTGGGAGTCGTTCGGCCAGGGCTGGGTCACCGACATCACAAAGCAACTCAAGCTTGCCGACGTGCGAGTGCTGGCAGCCGACTACGGCCGGCTGCCCGACCTGAGCGCGGTCGACTGGAGCCGGGACGTAGTCTTCACCTGGAACGGGACCACGTCCGGGGTGCGGGTTCCCGGCGCCGACTGGATAGCCGGCGACCGGCAAGGGCTGGCCATCTGCGACGCCACCTCGGCCGTTTTCGCCACGGACGTCCCCATCGCCGAGCTCGACGTGGTGACGTACTCCTGGCAGAAGGTGCTGGGAGGCGAGGGGCAGCACGGTATGCTCATCCTCAGCCCCCGGGCGGTGGAGCGACTCGAGACCTATCAGCCGCCTTGGCCGCTCCCGAAGCTGTTCCGCATGACCAAGGGCGGCGCGTTCATGGAGGCCATCTTCCAGGCCGACACCATCAACACTCCCTCGATGCTGTGTGTGGAGGATGCGCTGGACGGACTGCGATGGGCGGAGGCGATCGGCGGGCTCCCCGGGTTGATCCGGCGTAGCGAGGAGAACCTGGCCGCGGTCGCTGCGTGGGTGGAGCGGGCCGACTGGGTGGCGTTCCTGGCGGAGGACCCGAGGACGAGGTCGTGCACGTCGATATGCCTCAAGATCGTCGACCCCTGGTTCACCGGCCAGGAAGCCCAGGCGCAGGCTCGGGCCGCGAAAGCGATCGCCGCGCTATTGGAGTCCGAAGGAGTGGCGTACGACATCGCGCCGTACCGCGAAGCCCCCCCAGGTCTGCGCCTGTGGGGAGGGGCGACGGTGGAGAGGGCCGATCTGGAGGCCCTGTTCCCGTGGCTCGACTGGGCCTACAACGAGGTGAGAGGCCGCTAGCCTTCGGCCAGCGGCGCCAGTCAGCTCTGTTCGGTCTTCGTCTCGGTGGTCGCGGCTGGCTCGGTCGCCTCGGCAGGCTCGGTTGCCTCGGCGGCGGGAGCGGCGGTTGAAGCGGTGGTGCTGGCAGCAGTGGTGCTGGCCATTGTGGCTTCGGCGGAGGCCGGTGCTTCAGCCGTCCCATCTTCGCTCATGGCCGTCTTGAACTCGTCCTGCGTGTCCTTGAGGCCCGACTTGAAGCCTCTGATCGACTTGCCCAGAGACGAGCCGAGGTCAGGCAGCTTCTTCGGTCCGAAGATGAGCAGCGCGATGACCAGGACTATGGCGATTTCCCAAGGTCCTATCCAACTAGGCATCCAAACACTCTCCTCATGAGCACTTCCGGAGCAGGAGGTGATTATCGCACGCTTGCCGCCGGGCCGTCTTATTGGAACCTGACTAGAACAAGCCCTTGAGGCGTCTGCGGATGTCCTCGGTGGTCACAGTCTGCTCTATTCCGGGGGCCGGCGGAGAGGTGTCCGCCGAGGTCTCATCGGGGGAAGTGAGGTTCGATGCCTGGGTCTCTTCGAACAGGCGGCGCACGCTCTCGGGCAGGAATCGTGTGAGTTGCGCATAGCCGTGGACGTCGCTGAACGTGCGGGGATAGGAGTAATACCGGAGGGGGTAGCAGACGTACAGCCAGTCTTTGGCGCGGGTCAAGGCGACGTAGAAGAGCCGGCGCTCTTCTTCTATCTCTTCCAGCCTGCCGGTAGCCATATCGGAGGGGATGTTGCCATCAGCTGCGTGGATCACGTAGACGGAATCCCACTCCAGACCCTTGGCCGAGTGTATGGTGGAGAGGATGAGAAAGTCTTCGTCGAGCACGGGCGGACCGGCGAGGTCCTCGGTGTAGCTGGGAGGATCGAGCGCGATCTCGGCGAGGAAGCGGGCCCGGTCGGGGGAGCGCGCAGCCAGTCCTTCGAGCTGCTCCAGATCGAGGATCCGGGCGCGGGCGTTGTCGTACAAGCGTTCCAGAAGAGGCGCATAGAAGAGCCTGATCCGTTTGATTTGGGAGGCGAGATCCCCCGGGTCGCGACTCCCGATGCCGGCCATGAGCGATACCAGCCCCTGCCAGGCGGAGGAAGCTGCCGCCGAAGGGGCTGGTCGCCCGGCCCAGGCGGCGAAGCCGGAGACGCCGGCCGCGCCGGCTGCACCTGGGTCGGCGGGCGGTGTCACCGTGCCCGGCGACCCTGCGGCCAGATCGTCCATGAGTGCGCGGGCCTTCTTTGGCCCGACTCCCGGCAGGAGCATGAGCACTCGGGTGCCCGCCATGAGGTCCCGCGGGTTCTCCGCAAGCCGCAGGAAGGCCAGCAGGTCTTTGACGTGCGCGGTCTCGACGAAGCGCAGGCCCCCGTACTTGTGGAAGGGGATGTTCCGGCGAGAGAGCTCCAGCTCCAGCGCCAGACTGTGATGCGAGGCCCGGAACAATACCGCCTGGCGGCGGAGAGGGATGCCGGCTTCCCGGTGCTCCAGGATGCGTTGGATAAGGAACTCACTCTGCTCGTCCTCGTCTTCGCAGCACACCAATTGGGGCTTGCCGCCCTCCGGCCGCCGGGACCAGAGGTTCTTGGCGTGACGCTCGGCGGCTCCGGCGATCACGTCATTGGTCGCGTCGAGGATGGGCTGCGTGCTGCGGTAGTTCTGTTCGAGCGTGACGGTGGTGGTGCCGGGGAAGTGCGCGGGGAAATCGAGGATGTTCCGGACGGTGGCGGCCCGGAACGAGTAGATCGCCTGGGCGTCGTCGCCCACCACCGTGAGATTCTTGCCCCCCGGGCAAAGCATCTCGAGGATCTCCGCCTGCAGGACGTTCGTGTCCTGATACTCGTCGACCAGAACGCAGTCGAAGCGCCCCCGGATGGAGCGGGCGGCCCGGCGGTCGGTGAGCAGACCGTGCCAGAAGAGCAGCAGGTCGTCGTAGTCGAGGACGCTCTGCTCGCCCTTGCGATCTACATACGCCTCGAACAGCCTTCGCAGGTCGTCGATCTCGTCTTTACACCAGGGAAAATGGACCTCGACGGCCTCCTCAACGGTCTCCCGGGCGTTGACACACCGGCTGTAGATGTCCATGCAGGTTCCCTTGAGCGGGAAACGCCTGTCGCTCTTGGCCAGGCCGAGGTCGGCGCGCAGGACGCCCATGAGATCCTCCGCGTCCCCTCTATCGAGGATGGTGAACGAGGGATCGAGCCCGATACTTCGGCCATGAAGGCGGAGTAGCCGCGTGGCGGTCGCGTGAAACGTGCCGCCCCAGACCTTGCCCGCGCTGCGAAGGGTCGGGACGGCGCCCGTGGCGGTGCCATCCTCCGGCCCATAGCCGCCCAGGCCGGCCGCCTGAGCCCGGGTCTCGGCCTCGAGGCGCCGCAGGATGCCCTCGACACGGCGCACCATCTCCGCGGCGGCCCGTCTGGTGAACGTGAGAAGCAGGATGCGGCCGGGGTCGGTTCCCCCGGCTATCCGGAAGGCGACCCGGTGAGCGAGGGTGGCGGTCTTGCCTGTGCCGGCTCCGGCGACGATGAGCAACGGGTCGTCTCCGTGCTCGACCGCCAGCCGTTGCTGCTCGTTCAACTCGGCCAGGACATTCTGGATGGGGAGCGGTGACATCGTGGACTAAGGATACAGGGAGGAGCGGACGGGGCGGTGGTGGGGCGCCGGCGCCTCCTACAGGGGCGGGGCGAGATCCATGGTCCCGGTCTCGCAGGCGACTCCTAGGGTCCCCTGCCCCGGTCGCCCAGGAGCCCAGCGAAGCAGCAGCATCCCAATCCCTCCGAGGAAGGCGACGCCCGCGGCCATGAGGTAGCTGGCGGTGAAGGTGGGTAGGGCGTCCGCCAATCGGCCTGCAACGTATGGACCGGCCGCCTGCCCGAAACCATGGAAGGCAGTGAGGAATCCATATGCCGCCGGGGCCATCAGCGGCCCTACGATGTCCCCGCAGGCGACGGCCATGATGGCCGGGACGCCCCAGGCGGTGATCCCGAAGAGAACGGCGGAGATGACGATCCCTCCCGTGCCGGTCCAGAGCGCGAAGATGGCGTACGAGACGGACTGGATGAAGAGGATGATCATCATGGCCCATTTGCGTCCGATCGCGTCGGCGATGAAACCCCACAAGAGGCCGCAGACCAGGCTCGACCAGCCGAGGATCATGAACATGGTGCCGGCGCTCTGCTGCGTATAGCCGACGTCGGCGATGAGGCGCTTGGTGAAGAACGTCATGTAGGCCATGTAGGCGAAGCCGAACATGAAGTAGACGATGCCCAGGTGCCACACCTTGCCGGAGAGGTATATCTTCTTCCAGTCACCGGCCTTCTTCGCGACCACCGGGCCATGGTCATCAGGGCGGTAGCCGGGCCGGTCGCGGATGACGAGGTAGCTGACGATGGCGAGGAAACCGACTACCGCCGCCAAGATCAGCCAGGCCATGCGCCACCCGCTCTCCCCGTACTTGTCGATGATGAGTGGGACGAGCAGCGCCACAAGGACCAGGCCGACCGAAGCCCCCGTCGCTGCTGTCCCCGTCGCCACGCCCCGTCGCCGCTGCGAGAACCACAGCGCGATCATGGTATGGGCGGGGATGTTCGAGCCCGCCGCACCCACACCGGATAGGAAGCGGCCCCCGAGCGCCATCGAGTACCCCACGGAGAGCCCCGTGACCACCATGCCGACGCAGGCCAGCAGCAGCCCCACCGTCACCACCCGCCGGGGACCGAAGCGTGACGCGAGCGCGCCTCCGACGATGGCCATGGCCATATAGCCCGCTAGGTTCGCCGTGGCCAGGGAGCCGGCCTGGGTGTTCGTCAGACCGAGGCCCTCCTGCATCGACGGCAGAATGGAGGTGTAGCTGAACCGCGACAGGCCGAGCGCACCGAACACGACGAACAAGGCCATCGCCAAGATCGCCCATCTATAGCTGGGGCTTGGACCTGCCTTCGCTTCCATGTTGCCCTTTCTTGAGTCGGCGGCGCCTGATGGCGCCCTTCCCCAAGAGGGCGCAGTGCCCGATCAGGATACTACGCCGATTCTACGCCGGACTCACCGGGCGGCCGGCGCCGCCCTCCGCCCTGCGCAGCACCTCCATCAGCGCCGGTCCCACCGGCCGCTCGAGCTGGTCCATGGTGCAATCTCGCGGCTCTTTGTCCGGGCGCCAGCGCTCGAAACGCGTGGCGTGCCTGAAGCGGTCGCCCGTGAGCTGGTCGTAGCTCACCTCCACCACCAAGACGGGAGGGACAGGCTGGTATTCGAGGTCCCTGTCTCCGCTCCAGCGGCTCGACCCTCCGGGGTGGCGGGCGTGCTCCCCGAAGCCAGTCTCGCCGCCGCTGCCCGTCGCGGGCCGCAACTGCAGGAGCGCGGCGAGAAGATCCCGAGCTTGGCTTTCGCCAAACGACGAGCAATGACCGATGAAGTGAAGCTCCCCGCGATCGTCGTAGAGCCCGAGCAGGATCGATCCCACCCGGGCGCCGTCCTTGTGAAGCCGGTACCCACCGACGACGCAGTCCACCGTGCGTCGGTGCTTGACCTTGATCATCTCGCGCCGTCCCTCGCCGTACGGGCGTTCCAGTCCTTTGGCTACGATGCCGTCGAACCCGGCCGGTTCGAATTCATCGAACCAGCGGCGGGCCACCTCGACGTCGAGCGTCTGAGGGGAGAGGAGCCACGGCGAGTTTCCGGCTACGGCCGCGCCCGCGTCGCCGGCGGCCGGTCCGCTCCCCGCGCCGAGCAGGTCGGCAAGTTCTTCCAGCAGCTGTCTGCGCTCGCGCAACGGCGTTCCCCGCAGGTCGTGGCCGGCGACCGCGAGGAGGTCGAACAGAGCGAGGCAAGCGGGGGTCTCCTGGGCCAAGCGGCGGATACGGCTCTCCGCGGGATGGATGCGGTTCTGCAGCGCGTCAAAATCCAGCCTGCCCCCGGCCACCACGACTACTTCCCCATCGGTGACGGTCCCGGCCGGGAGTTGGTCCAGCGCCGCCCGCAACTCCGGAAAATACCGGAGGAGAGGCTTGCCGTTGCGGCTGTCGAGCCGCGGGTCGGGGCCGCTCCACATCAGCACCCGGAAGCCATCCCACTTGGGTTCGTATCCCCACCCGGGGGGTGCGGGTAGATCGTCGGCCACTTCGGCCTCCATGGGGGCACGGGGCGGCGAGAACGGCCACTGTCCGCTTTCGTCCGTGGTCATCGTCTGCCCTCCCCTGACGCTTTACCCGCATGCTGCGATAATAGAGGGCATGAGCAGCGACGAAAAGAACATCGGCCGCCGCGCCTTCATCGGCCTGGTGCTCGCAGGTGTCCTCGCGCTGTTCTTGGGTAAGGACATACTCCCTCGCGTCACCGCCGGTGGCGGTTCTGCCGGAGGCACTTCGAGTTTCCGCATCAACTCGGTCAAGGACGGTCCGCCGTTCGTCGAAGCCACCTGGCGCATGACCGTGGACGGCCTTGTGGCTAAGCCCTTCACTCTCACCTACTCCGAGTTCACGGACCTTCCGCAAGTCAAACTCACTCGCGATTTCCTGTGTGTGGAGGGCTGGGGCGTCCCCGGGTGCGAGTGGAAGGGGGTCGCAGTGAAGGAGTTGGTGCAGCGCGCCGGCGTGGATCCCCAGGCGACCGACCTCGTCTTTCACTCGGGCGACGGGATCTACGCAGACTCCCTGACCCTGGAGCAGGCCGCTCTCGACGACGTCCTACTGGTGTACGAACTCAACGGGGCCCCGCTCCCACCGAAAATGGGCCAACCCGTCAGACTCATCTATCCCGGCCATTACGGATACAAGTACGTCAAGTGGGTAGAGCGCGTGGAAGCGATAGACTCCAAACAGACGGACTTCACCGGTTATTGGGAGGGTTATGGATACTCGGCCGACGCCACCATCCCCGGCGCTGCCCAGTAACCACGAGGGGAACTCCGGTGCCGCCGCATCTCCGGCGCCGCCGCGTGGGCTGCTGCGCTTCGTCGTGGCCGAGAGGTTGTTCCACTGGCTTTACGCCTTCTTCTTCCTGGTGGCCCTCATCACCGGACTGCTCATGTGGATCCCGTCGACCCGGGAGTGGATGGCGGGTGCGCGCCGCACCGTCACGCTGGATCACGGGTACGTCGGCGCGGCGATGATCATTCTTCCCCTGCTGGTCATCATCGTGCTCGACCGTCGGCGCCTGGTCCGCGATCTTCGCGAGGTGGACAAGTGGAACGGCGACGACCGGCGCTGGTTCTGGCTCGCGCTCCGGGGGTACACGCTGCGGGGCAAGGAGATGCCCCCGCAGGGACGCCTCAACGCCGGAGAGAAGGTCAATGTCGTTCTGGTAGCCGCCATGGCCGTCGGCTTTTCGGTTACGGGTGGCATCTTGATGCACAAGGAGGACGTGCCTGCCTGGCTGGTGTCCCGGTCGCTCTGGCTGCACGACTTCATTTCGGTGGTCGCCGTGGCGCTCTTGCTGGGTCATCTGGCCCATGTGTTCCTGATCAGGCACGGCCGCACCTATCTCGCCGCGATGGTGACGGGCTGGGTGCCCGAAGAGTTGGCCCGAGAGCGACATCTTCGTTGGTGGCAAGAGGAGACGGGAGGGGCCGAGGAGACCGAGGCCCCAGGCGAGGTTGGTGCCGTCAGCGAGGTTGGTACCGGTGGCGAGGCGGGCGGCGGCGGCCGCGTATAGTAAGCTTCGGCATCCGGTCGATCACCGGCCGAATCTACCCGAAGGGACAACTGACATGCAGGTTTCCAGCGGCGCCGTCGTCAGCATCGCGTACACGCTCACCGACGATGACGACATCGTCATCGACTCGAACGTCGGCCGGCCGGCCCTCGTCTATCTTCACGGCTACGACAACATCATCCCCGGGCTCGAAAGCGGGCTGGAGGGAGCCTCGGCGGGCGATCGGCTGAAGGTGGACGTGCAGCCCGCCGACGCGTACGGGGAGGTCGACGGAGAAAAGATATTCGAACTCTCGCGCGACGAGTTCCCCGACGAGATGCCTCTCGAGGAAGGCATGCAGTTCTGTGCCGAGACGGAGGGCGGCGAGATGGCAATCACGGTGACGGAGGTCAGAGACCACTCGGTGGTGGTCGACGCGAATCATCCGCTCGCGGGAATCACCCTCCATTTCGACGTGGAAGTACTCGATGTACGCCAGGGCTCGGACGAGGAGCTGCAACTCGGCCAGCCGGTGGCTTGAGCAGCGGCCTGAAGAATGAGAAGGGACGCACCATGGGTGAGATAGTCCACACCTCGCGGATCACGATAGTCCGGGAGAACGGCCCCACCAGGAAGGCCGTCATCGAGGGCTTCAAAGATCCCATCTACTACGGGGTCCACGGCGGCATCAAGAAGTTCTACCGGGTGGACCCCGAGGTCGAGCACGCGGCTACGCTCGACCACATCGTGGGGGCGGTGGGCGGCTGAATGATGGGGACACTGGCCACGGGGCTGGCCGGCCGCAAGATCCCCACTCACACCGACCGCTACACGGCGCGGGTTGAAGGTGACATCGAGGACGTCAACGGCGTGCTGCGCATCAGCCGGATCCGAGTGGACTACGAGCTGAAGGTCCCGGCCGGCAAGGCCGGCGAGGCGCGGGAAGTCTTCGCCGACTACCTCATGGGGTGCCCGGCGGCGATGAGCGTGATCGGCTGCATCGACATAATCGACACTCTGGCGATCACCGAACTCGAAGATCGCTAGGGCAGAGCGCCCCGCCTCGCCGCGCCGCCGGATGCAGGGCGGGCGGGGCCGGCATGCTACCTAGTCCAGGCTGAACGGCGGGTACTGGTCGGTGACCAGCAGCACCGAGTAGGCGAAGACCCTCAGCGACCAGCGGTTCACTCCCACCACGTACATGAAGAGGGCGAGCGGGTACCTGCCTGTGAACAGGATGGCCCACCAAGCGATGAACACGCAGACGGCCACGCCCAGCCAGAGGAACGCGAGCACGATGTAGTGGGGGATGGCCAGGAACCATTTGACCAGCGGTAACCAGCGGTTCAGCCGCAGGGCGTCGGGGTAGGGAAAGTCGACGAAGGCGGCCTGCTCCTCGTCGGTCGAGGGGTACTCGTCGCGGAGCAACTCGGCGTACGTGCCCACCCGGACCAGGAACTTGGTGAGGTTGAGGTTCCAGTCGAACCACCAGCGCGGGTACTTCTGGCGAAAGAGGACCATGAGAAGCACAGGCAGGGACAAGAAGCCGATGGCCACCCACGCATAGGTGTAATCCTGCCCGTTCATGGAGATCTGCCCCGAGGTGAGGAGCGACGCGATGATCCCGATAGGGATGATCCACAAGAAACGCAGCGCGCTCGAGAGCCTATTGAGCGGACGGTCGGGATACTCCACGGAGAACGTCAGCGGGAAGACGGGCATCGGGGAGTATGGCTCCACAGTTTGCTGCACGGTACACCTCCGTCATCGCTGGGCACTGTTCTGGACCTTAGCATACAGGCCCGCGCTGCTTGAATGTCCTTGGGGCCTCCCGGATAATTGCCGGGCTCACAGGACCGCGATAGTCAGGGTCTCGCATGGCTTTTGAACGCATCAGGAATCTCCGCCCGGTCAAGCGCTACCGCTCGGAGCAGTACGTCCTCATATCCCTGGTGACGTTCGCGCTCACGGTGGTCCTGCTTCGCGTGATCCTGAAGCTCACCGGCTATGCGCAGATAGGCAACGATTCCATCCACATAGCCCACGTGCTATGGGGTGGGCTGGGCCTTTTCGCCGGCTGTCTGGTCCTCCTGGTGTTTGCGAACCGATGGGCACTCTTCGTTGGTTCCGTGCTCAGCGGCGTTGGCGTGGGCCTCTTTATCGACGAAGTGGGCAAGTTCATCACCCAGAGCAACAACTACTTCACGCCCGTCGCGGCACCTATCATCTATGCCCTCTTCCTGGCGACCGTCCTCGTGTATCTGCGTGTGCGCCGCCCCCCGGGGCGCGACGTGCGGGGAGAGATGTACAGGGCCTTCGAGCAGATGCCGCGTGTGCTCGATCACGAGGTGGGCCGGCACGACCTGAACGCGCTGTCTCGCAGCCTCGAACTAGCGACTTCCTCGGCCAAGGACCCGGCCACGCGGGAACTGGCCAAGGCGATGCTGGGCTATGTGGAGGGCGAGCGCCCGCGCATAGTAGAGCCTCAGCCCGGACGCATGCAGTGCGCCCTCACGACCACCCGGGCCTGCGCGCGGAGGGTGTTCACCCCGTGGCGGTTGCGGGCGTTTCTCGTAGTCACCCTGGTCGCCGGAGGAATCTATGCGATCCTGGATATGGCTCTCTTGGCGTTTCTCGCGGTCTCACCATCCTCGGGTGCAACCGAATTCCTCCGTTCACTCGTCTCTCCTGGAGAGTTGGCGGCGCTAAACGACAAGATCTGGTTCTCGGTGCGTGCGGTGCTGGAAGGGAGCGTCGGCTTGGCCATGATCGCGGCAGGGATACTCATCGGGTTGCGCCGGGAATGGCGAGGACTCAGTATCGCCATCGCCGCGCTCATCGTCGACCTGACCGTGGTCAATCTCCTGGTCTTCTACCAGGATCAGGCCAAGGCCCTCATTGGCATCGCCCTGGAGTACGTCGTGCTGGTGGCAGCGTTCTCGTATCGCCGCATATACCTTGAAGAAGAGGCCGAAGAGGCTGCTCGGGCGGACGAGGCCGCCGACACGGCTGTGGCCAAAGCGTTGCGTCAAGCGGCCGCGGAGACGGGCGTGAACCCTCGGGAGGCGTCGTGACCGTTGAGGGGCCTCGCGCAGCCGCGCCGGCGGCAGTCGTGCCGGCGGCCACCCCGGTACCCCTAGTGCGGCCGGCCGCGCTGTATGGGCTCGTCTTCTTCGCCGGCATCGGCACCATGGCCACCGAGATGTGCGCGTCGCGGCTGCTCGCTCCCTATTTCGGCTCGTCCACCATGATATGGGCCAACATCATCGGCCTCATCCTCATCGCCCTGTCACTTGGGTACGTCATCGGCGGGCGGCTGGCCGACAGGTGGCCGAGCGCCCGGCTGCTGGGCTTCATCGTGCTGTCCGGGGCCGTCTTGACGGCCATCATCCCGTTCGTGGCCCGGCCGTTCCTAAACGTGACCATCAATGGCATCGACTCGGTGTCTACCGGGGCGGTGCTCGGGTCGTTCTTCGCCTGCGTGATCCTGTTCGTGCCCTCGGTCCTGCTGCTGGGGATGGTCACCCCGTTCGCCATCCGCCTCGGCATCAGCGACGTGGACAAAGCCGGATCGACGGCTGGGCGTATCTTCGCCCTTTCGACGGCGGGTAGTCTCGTCGGCACCTTCCTCCCGCCGCTCGTGACGATCCCCTTGCTTGGGACCCAGCGCACGCTCATCGGGGCGGCCACGATCATCGCCGCGGCGGCGTGTCTCCTTCTGGGCCGGCGTTGGCTGATCGTGCCGGTGCTGCTCGCCGCTCTCATGGCCATCCCGCCGGGTGCGGTCAAGGCCACCGCCGGCCTCATCTACGAGAAGGAATCGCGGTACCAGTTCGTCCAGGTCGTCGAGCGGGATGATGCCCATTTGCTCTATCTGAACGAAGGCTTCGCCGTGCACTCTCTCTGGCGACCGGGCACCGTGCTCACCGGCGGGGAGTGGGACATGTTCCTGGCCGTGCCGCCCCTGATGCAGCGCCCGGTCAAACGGATCGCCATCCTCGGGAACGCCGGGGGGACGACCGCCCGCTCGTTCGGCGTCTACTACCCGGATATCTCCATCGACGGGGTCGAGATCGACCCTGAGGTGAACGCCGTCGCCAAGAAGTACTTCGGAGAGATCGAGAACGTCCGGCTCAACGTGGTGACGGCCGACGCGCGCCCGTTCCTGCAGACCGCCAAGGAGAAGTACGACCTCATCTTCATCGACGCCTACCGCCAGCCGTACGTGCCTTTCTATCTGGCGACGGCGGACTTCTTCAAGCTGTGCCGGGACCGTCTGACGCCCGACGGCATCGTGGCCCTCAACGTCTCCACCGTCCCTGGCGATGACCGGCTTTCGCGCGCCGTCTCGGGAACGCTGGCCACCCAGTTCCCTCTGGTCATGAAGTGGCCGGCACTGCATTTCAACCAGCTCGTGCTCGGGTTCGCCCAAGACACCGACCAGTCGCTGTTGGCCCAGAGTGCCGCCCAAGCGCCAAAGGATATCCTGCCCCTCACCGACCTGCTCACCAAGGAGTGGACCCAGGTGGCGCCCATGAAGGACTTCTGGACGGACGACCGCTGCCCGGTCGAGTGGATAACCGATCGCATGATCATCTCGTACGGCGTGAGCGGCAAGGATCGCGGGGAGCAGTTGCTCCCGACCGCTCCGTGACGGCTGCCCAGCCCGCCCGCGGGGGCAGCCCCATCGCCGGCGACGCCGCGCTCACCGCCGCGCTCCATAAGGCCCTTGACGCCGCCGGGTTCGTACACCGGCTCGCCGACGTGGCCGTGGCGGGCGAGTTGGCCGCCGTCCTCGAGGACCTCCGGGGCACCGGACAGGTGACCGAGAGCCTGCTGGCAGAGTACGCCGACAGCCTGACCTTCTCGTGCGTCGAGGAAGTGGGGGAGCCGCGCGCGCTGATCGTCGTCGCGTCGCGGTCGCCGGTGGTGAAGGTCCGGTTCCACCTGGAGAGTGGGCCTTTCGAGGCGACGATCCCCCCGACATACGTTTCCAGCGACGCGAAAGAGCGCGCGCTGGAGGCGATGCACTCTGTCCTGGGACCCGCCGGGTTCAAGGTGGGGCAGGCGCGGATACCGGTGAAGCTCCTCGCCGTTCGCACCGGTCTGGCTCAGTACGGCCGCAACAACATCGCCTACGTCCGGAATCTGGGCTCTCTTGTGCGCCTGGACGCCTTCTGCACCGACGCGCCTTTGCAGGTGGAGGACTACCGGAGTAAGGGGAGCCGGCGGCTGAGTTGCTGCCCGCCCTGCCGCAACTGTCACCACGTCTGTCCGACCGGGTGCATCCCCTACGACGGCAAAGTCATCGATGCCGGACGCTGCCTCACGTACATCAACGAGCATGAGGGTGACTGGCCCGAATGGGTGGACCCGCGCGGGCACAACAGCCTGGTGGGATGCATGCTGTGCCAGGAGATGTGCTCGGCGAACCAGGTGCCTCTGCGCATCCCGAAGGTCATCGCCGAGTTCGACGCGGAAGAGACCGGCTGGATCCTCCGCGACTTGCCCGCCGAGCGACTTCCGCCTGGGGTCCGGGCGAAACTGGTCGCTCTGGACCTGGAGGAATACTCGACCGTTCTAGGCCGCAACCTGCGGGCCTTGGTCGCCGCTGCGAAAGCCCGCGCCGGCTAGCACCCCGCTCGCTGGACCTGCCCCCACCCCGCCCCCCGCTGGGGCTGCGTCTCCGCTACGACCCCGCGGCCAGTCGCGCCGCCGCCTTCTTCTCCACCTCTTGAGTGAGCGCGTTCGGGTCGCCTTGGCGCAAAGCCTTGGTCGGGCAGGCACGGACACAGGCCGGCTCCATGCCGTACTCCAGCCTGACGCTGCACAGGTCGCATTTCTGCATGGTGCCGTCCTTACCGAAGCGGGGGACCCCAAAGGGGCAGGCGATGGAGCAGCTATGACAGCCGATGCAGAGCTCGGAGTCGACTTTGACCACTCTCGTCCCCATTTCGCGGGCGATCGCTCCGGTGGGGCAGGCCATGAGGCAGGGCGCATCCTCGCAGTGCATGCAGGCCAGCGAGATGTAGCGCAGGCGGGCGTCGGCGCCCGACCCCGTCTCCACTGTGAACACCTGGCGCCAAGCGGTCGGCTCGGTGCCGATCTCCAGGTCGTTCTGATCCATGCACGCCACGGCGCAGGTGAAGCATCCGGTGCAGCGGTCGACGTCCAGATAGAAGGCATGGCTCATCGGTTCACCCCCTGCGCTCCCACGTGGGTCGGCGCCCCCGTGGCTTCGGGCTCTATCTTCTTGACCGCGCAGAGCGACGATTTGAACCCGGGGAAGCCGGAGATGGGATCGAGGTAGTCGCCGGGCAGCAGCGAGTTCACGTCGGCCTCCGGGTAGTCGTGGTACATGTGGGCGACCCCCGCCCGGGCGAGTTCGGTAACGTTGGCCTTGACCCGGATAGCGCCCTTGGGGGTGGACAGCTCCACCAAGTCTCCCTGAGCGATCCCGTAGTGCGCCGCGTCGGCCGGGTTGAGGTCGACCATGGCGTCGCGGCGCAGGCTGCGGGTCCAGGGGAGACGGAACGTCCTCGAGTGGATGAACATGGGCAGCCGCGTGCCGGTGCCGAGCACGAGCGGATAGTCGGCGGCCACGTCGGGCGTCGAGACGGGGCTGAGCTTGGGCTCGTGATAAACGGGGAGGCCGTCGATGCCTTCCCGGTCGGCGTACTTCTGCGTGATGGACGACACGAACTCCATCTTGCCGCTGGGCGTGGGGAAACCGTTCTTCTCGTACTTCTTGTAGGCGACGGGGATGGGGTTCGGCACCGGCATCCCGCCGGGATGCTTCTTGAGTTCGGCCATCGTCAGCCCGCTGGGCTGGAGGATCCAGTCCATGGCCGCATCGAAAGCCTGGCCGAAGTCTGGGGCGCCGTTGGCCAGGAAGCCGCCCGAGTTCGGCCGTCGCGGCGTCGGGAGCTCCGTCATAGTTCTGGTAATCCAGTCCCAGTTTCTGGGCAAGGCCAAAGATGATATCCGTGTCGGAACGAGACTCGCCTATCGGCTCGATGGCCGGCTGGGTGGCGATGACGTACTTCTGCGGGTAGCCGCGCACCTCGCTCCGCTCCACCGAGCCGCAGGCCGGCAGCACGATATCGGCGTACTTGGAGGTATCGGTGGCGAACAGGTCGGTGATACAGATGAAGTCCAGCTTTTGCACCGCTTCCAGCCAGTCCGTGGATCCGGGGAACATGCGGTAGTTCACACCGAATCCCACGAAGCCGCGCAGCGGATAGGGATCGCCCGTGTTGATCTGGCGAGGGATGTCCATGGCCTGGCCCTGGTCGATCATCTCGGTCCAGACGGGGAAGCGTTCGCCCCCGACGCGAGGCGGCAAGTCGCTCCATTTGCGCGGCATCTTGAAGGCCTGGTCACGCGACGGGAAGCCGGCGCCGCCGACCTCGAGCCAGCCGGCCGGCTGGGACACATTGCCCCCGGGGACATCGAAGTTGCCGGTGAGCCCCACGAGCATGGCCGCCGCGCGCTGGTTCTGCACACCGTTGGTGTGATGCACCACCGGGGTCGAACTGGGCATCATCGCCGCCGGTTTGGTGGTGGCGTAGAGCAGGGCCGCCTCGCGGATGAGGGCGGCAGGCACGCCGGTGATCTCCTCGGCCCGCTCCAGAGTGAAGGTGGCCGCGTAGGCGCGGTACTCGTCGAAGCCGCGGGTCCATTCCGAGACAAAATCCCGGTCGTACAGCCCTTCGGAGATGATCACGTTGGCCATGGCGAGTGCAAGGGCACCGTCGGTGCCGGGGCGGATCTTCAGATGCAGGTCGGCCAGACTTGCGATGGGCGAGTTGCGCGGGTCGACGACGATGAACTTGACTCCTCGCTCCTTGGCGTCCATGAGCTTGCGGGCGTTGGGAGTACCGGCGTAGAAGGGATTGCCCGTCCACACGAAGAGCAGCTTGGTGTGAGCAAGGTCGGGGCCGGCCATCTGTCCGTAGTCCAGGCGCCAACCCATCGCCATGGCCGTGAAGCAGGTGCTCGACTCGGTGCAATAGTTGGGTGAACCGTACAGGAAGGCGAGACGCTGGACGAACGGACGCATCTGCTTGGGATAGCCGCAATAGAAGACGACCGATTCCGGCCCGCTCTCGGTCTTGAGCTTTTGCAGGTTCTCGGTGACGGTATCGAGCGCCTCGGTCCAGGAAATGGGGACCATTTCCCCCGAGCCGCGGGGCCCGACCCGCTTGAGGGGGGTGCGAAGCCGGTCCTCGTGGTAGATCCACTGTCGCTGAGCCGCGCCTTTGGAGCAGAGGGTTCCCCCGCTGTGAGGATTCTCGAGAGAGCCTTCCACCTTGATGATGCGGCCGTCCTTGATGTAGCAGTCGAGGCCGCACTGGGTCTGCGGGTCGCAGATGGTGCAGACCGACTTGCGTACCTCGATCCCGGTGGCCTCGCCGGGGATCTTGCCCTTGATCATCCGCTGAAGCTTGTCCACGTCGCCTCCGTCTCGGTCGTCGAGCCTATCGCCGCTCTGAGTAGGGCCTGTTTGGCGACCCCGGCCGAGAGGCAGCAATTGAGTAGATTGACTCCCGCCAAGCGCCCGTCCTGCCAGACGCGGAACTGGTGGGAGTCGGCTTCGCTACAGACAGCCATCCTGTCGTAGTCGTTCATGCAGCCCACGCTGGCGAAGAGCATGCGGCCCACGTGGGTGATGTTGTGAGGCACGCCGCCGCGATATCCGGTCGGGACGCCGGCGAGGCTGCGGCCCGCGGCGCGGCCCTGGCAGCGGGCGCTCGACCATAATCCTATCGTCTCGTAGCGGCCCGACAACACATTCTTACCCTGAGCTGCATCGCCGGCTGCGTAGAGGGTGGGGACGTTCGAGCGCATCTGCTCGTCGACCAGGATGCCCACACCGATGTCGACCTGACCGGGGGTGAGGAAGCTCAGCGCGGGACGAGTGCCGGTGCAGACGACCACAATGTCGACATCTTCTTGCGTGGCCGATTCTTCGCACGCGGTCCCCCCGGCGCCGCCCGGATCGGCTGCGCCCGGAAGGGCGCCGAAATTCAGGCGTATCTTGCCGGAGCCAGGGCCGACGCCTGCTCCCGAGGCGATCGTTTCGACTCCCGCCAGCGCCGCGCCTAGCCGCAACTCGTAGCCCTCATCTAGGAGGTGGGCCTCCATGATATGAGCGCAATCGGGATGGGCCGAAAGGGGGAGGATGGACGTCTCGCGCTCCACAAGCGAGACCCGCAGGCCCGCGTCGTGCAGAACCGCCGCGATCTTCACCCCGGCGAACGAGGCGCCGATGACCGCTGCGCGCGCAGGCTCGCCGGACGCCCCCGCCTCCTCGCCGCCGGCCCGCAACTCGTCGACGGCCCGCTTCAGTGCCAGAACGTCGTCCAGTGTCTGGATGGTGAACACCCGCCGCCGGTCGGAGCTCGCGAGCGCCTCTCGGAGCCCCGGTATGGGCGGTACGGCCGGCCTCGCGCCGGTGGCGACCAGGCAGCGGTCGTATTCGTGGGCTGTCCCTGCGGCAGTGGTGACGACCCGCGCCTCCGCATCGAGGCGGGTCACGGGCTCACCTAAGTGAGCGACCACCCGGTTGAATCCGTAGAAGGCTGCCTCGTCGCCGAACGGGAAAGCCTGTTCCAGCGGGATCCTGCCGGCGACCAGGTACGTGCCGAGCATCGGATTGTAGGGGGCGTGCCGGTTGTCGGCGAACATCCGGATCTCGCCCTCGTACCCATTGGCGCGCGCGGCCAGCACCGCTTCGGCCGCCGCCGCGCCGTTCCCGATGATAATGAGAGTCGCCCCGGATACCATTACTCTGGAGAGTAACACGCTCGGGGAGGCTTTCGATACTATGGCCGTTGAGACATCCCCGCTCCGGGGATGACCGGCGCGAAGAGGCACGATGCCCCAGGATCCTCATAGCCCAGAGTCGATGGAAGCCGGTGCCCTGATTGTCACCACTCGCCCGAGGGCGGACGTCCTGGCCGTGATCCTCATGTTCGTGTTTGCCACCGGAGCCATCACCCTCTCGCTCATGCCGGTCGTCCAGAACGAACTCGAGGACCTCGGACTGACGAAGGCGCAGTTCGGGCTCTTGACCACGGTCTTCATGGCGTTCTATGGAGTGTCCGGGATCTCGTCGGGGATCGGTGCCGCCCGCTGGGGCGGGCGGCTCCTCGTCGTCTGCTGCGGCTGTTTCTTTCTGGGCTCGCTCATCTTCGGGCTGAGTTCGAGCATGCCCGGCTTCCTCGTCGGCCGGGCCATCCAAGGCCTCGGCGGCGGGATGGTGGTGGCCACCTGCAGCCCGGTCCTGGCTCACGCGCTCCCCCCCAGATGGTTGGGTAGAGCCTGGGGCATCCTGGGAGCCGGCTGGGGCATCGGGGAGATGGTGGCCCTGCTGGCCATGCCCAGTATCCAGATCGCCGGGGGGTATCGGGCCGTCTTTCTCACCACCGCGGGGCTGGGCCTGATCTTGGGCGTGGCGGTCCTGTCTCAAAAAGCGATCCGGATGCTACCCTCCCATCCCGAGGGGGCGACCACAGTCCGCGGTCTGGCCTCCGCTCTGGGGTCGGTCGTCACCAACCGCAAGGTCCTTCTTCTGAGCCTGATCAACGCCGCCGCCCTGGCTATCGGCGTCGGCATCCTCGTGTGGACGCCGCAGTTCCTGCAGGACATCCACGGTTCACCCGAGACGATCTCGCTGTACCTGCTGGCCGGGCTCGGGGTGGCCCAACTCGTCGGTAATCCGCTCGGCGCGATCGCGTGCGGACGGTGGGGGAAATTCGCGGTCATCATCGCGTCGATGGTCCCGATGGTAGCCGCGACGGCCCTCGTAGGTTTCATGCCCGGAGTACCCCTCGTGTTCGTCATGGTGCTGCTCGCCGGGTTCTTCAGCATGAGCTACTTCCCCCCGATGATCAGCTACCTGCCCGAGGTAGTGGCCAAGCCGTGGCAGGTCGGACCGGCGACAGGCCTCAACACAGCGTTGGGCTTTGCCGGCTCTATGCTGTTCCCATGGTTCTTCGGCCTGTTACTCGACGCGGGTGACAGCTCCCGGGCCGCGTATGTCGCCGGCTACCTGATGCTCGCGGCCTTCGGTACGCTTGCCGTCGCCAGTATGGCCTTCTTCAAGAGGAGCAAGAAGCAGCCCGGATGACCCGGCAGGTAACGAAAGCCGGAGGGCCGGCCGAAGCAGGCTCGCCGGCGGGGTCGCGGGCCGGCGACACCCTGGTGCTCTCCCTCATGGTCTTCTACCTGATGTCGACCCTGACTCTGGCCCTCATGGCCGTGGTGACTCCCGAGCTTCAGGAGAAGTTCGGCTTCTCCGCGTCACAACTCGGTCTGCTGACCTCGGTGTTCATGTTCGCCTACGGCGCCATCGGCATACCGGCCGGCGTGGCGGCCGCTCGCTGGGGCGGCCGCGTGCTCGCTATCAGTTGCGCCTTCTTCGTCCTGGGCTCGCTGGTGTTCGCTCTCAGTTCCTCCTACGCAGCGTTCATGGTGGGGCGGTTGTTACAGGGAGTCGGAGGGGGGATGGTGGTTCCGGTCAGTAGCCCGATAATGGCCCGCTTCCTGCGACCGGAGGCGCGCAACCGGGGCTGGGGGCTGTTCGCGACCGGCAAGGGCCTGGGTGCCCTCGTGGCTCTGCTTGCCATGCCGAGTGTCGCGGCCTATGGGGGTTTCCGGGCGGTCTATCTGCTGACGGCCGGGTTGGCGCTGGTGGTTGGCGCGTTCGCCCTGACTCAGAAGCCGGTGAGAGCCAAACCCGCCGAAACGGGGGAGGCTACCTCGTTGCCGGCCCTCGGGCGCGCGTTGGGCGCGGTGGCCGTCAACCGGCGCGTGCTGCTTCTCGGACTCTTCAACGCAGCCTCTCTGGCCGTCGGAACCGGGGTCCTTATCTGGACGCCTGATTTTCTCCGCGCGGAGTACGGCACGAGCGTGGGAGTGGCCGCCTACCTCACGGCTGGACTGGCGATCGCCCAGACGATGGGCGCACCCGCCGGAGCGATCGGCGCGGTCCGCTGGGGCCGCATGCGGGTGATCATCGGGTGCATGGTGGCCATGACTATCGCCACGGCTCTCATCCCGTTGGTGCCGACGGAGGCGATCGTCTTCATCATGGTCATGCTGGTAGGCCTGTTCAGCCTGGCCTACTTCTCACCGCGTTTTGCCATGATCCCCGAAGTGGTGTCCAGACCGGAGCACGTCGGTCCGGCCTCCGGTCTGATAAACGCCCTGGGGTTTGTGATCTCGATGCCGGCGCCCTGGCTCTTCGGGCTGGCTCTCGATAAGGGGCTTGGCTATCCGGCCGGCTACCTCGTGCTGGCGGCTTTCGGAGCGGCGGGGGCTCTCGGGGCTGTCTTCTTCAAAGCTCCGCGCCCGCGGTCTTCCGACGCGGGCGTGGCAGGCAGCGGCCGCGCCCGGTAGCGCCGCGCGCGTCGGGGCCGGCAGAGGCGGCGCCGGTCCTCCTAGGACTTGCGAAGGGTCTTGCCTATCTCCCAGGCCGGGCCAACATACTCGCCCAAGGCCCAATAGGCGTTGCCCGGCATGGTCAGCACGAAAGGCCGCAGCTTAGCAACGTCGATCTTGCCGTCGGTAAGGACGTTCTCGCTGGCGTAGACGTTGATGACTTCCCCGATGAACAAGAAGTCGTGCGGCAACTCCACGGTCTGTTTGAGTCGGCATTCGAGACCAACCGGGCACTGCCGCACCATCGGCGCCGATTCAAGCGCCCCGCTGAAGATCTCCAGGTGCTCGCTCTTGTCCTCTTCATAGCCGTGCACCAGCCCGCAGTAGTCCGCGAGGATCGCTTGGTCAACGCTGGGATAGCTGAGGCTGAATTCGCCCGTCTGCTGGATACCCTTGGCGGTGTGCTGCCTCGTGCCGATCGAGACGCCGACCATGGGCGGGTCGGAGTTGAGTTTGGTTATCCAGGCGGCTGTCATGAAGTTCGGCTTTCCGTCGGTCACGGTGCCGACCAACACCACCGGCATGGGAAAGATGTCAAAATGCTTTCCGATGTTCTTTCTGGCCATGTGGGTCCTCCCCTCGCTGG
Organism: uncultured Actinomycetota bacterium; assembly: GCA_963843455.1. Lineage (GTDB taxonomy): Bacteria > Actinomycetota > Thermoleophilia > RBG-16-64-13 > RBG-16-64-13 > CAIQPS01. Next base: position 123,071 of record CAWJKE010000016.1, on the reverse strand, counting down.
TCGATTAGGTCAGTCCGCGGCGTCGGCCGCCACGGGCGCGGGGCTCGCATCCGCCGCGGCGTGGCGGGCCATCTGCTCGTGAGGCGCGGTGCCTCGGATCATGATAGCCGCGATCACGGCTCCCGCCAGCACCACCACGCCGGCGAACCAGAGCGCGTGGTGCATTCCGTTGGTGAACGAGACGCGGACCGCCTGCTGGATGGCGTTCACATCGATGCCCGGCACCGACGTCACCCCGCTCCCGCCTGCTCCGCGCCCCTGCTGGGCCACCTCGAGGATCTTCTGGGTCACCGCGGGAGGAAGGTCCATCGCGGTGAGGGCGATCCGCACCTCGGAGAGGAAGCGTCCGGTCACGATCGAGCCGAGAACGGCGATCCCAAAGACGCCGCCGACCTGGCGCGTGGTGTTCAGAGTGGCCGAGGCCATGCCCGCGCGGGCCACCGGAACGGTGCTCATCACCGCGGTGGTCATCGGGCTCATGACCAGACCAGCGCCGATGCCCATGATGGTCAGAAGGGGCCAGTAAGCCGAGTAGAGACTATCCGCCTGGACCTGGGTGAACGCCAGGATGACGCCCCCGACCATGGCCATACCGACAACGATGGGGATCCTCGCACCGATCCGGCCCACGATGCGCCCGGAAAGCACGGCCGACACCATCACCGCCAGGGTGGCGGCCAACTGCCGGACGCCGGCTTGGGTGGGTGAGTATCCCTGTACGTTCTGCATGAAGAGGGCCAGAAAGAAGATCATTCCCATGAAGCCGAAGCTGACCGTCAGGCCGACAAGGTTCGAGCCAAGAAAGGTCTGGTTTCTAAAGAACCGCAGTTGCAGCATGGGGCTCTTGACCCGGGATTCCCAGAAGCCGAAGGCGATCAGCGCCGCCAGCCCCACCGCAATGAGGGCGATGATGGTCGCGGAACCCCAGCCGTAGCTGTTCGCTTCGATGAAGGCGTAGGTGAGCGTCCCGAGGCCGACGATGGCCAGGATCTGTCCGAAGATGTCGAGACTCCGTCCCTCGGGGTTCTTCGACTCTGGGACGAGCCGGAAAGCCGCGAAAAAGGCGATCAATCCTATGGGCACGTTGATGTAGAAGATGCTCTGCCATCCGAAGGCATCCACCATGACGCCGCCCAAAGCCGGTCCCAGCGCCAGCGAGATCCCCGACACTCCGGCCCAGATGCCGATCGCCTGAGCCCTCTCCTTCGGATCACGGAACGTGTTGGTCAGGATGGCGAGAGTGGCCGGCATCATGACAGCCGCGCCCAACCCTTGGATGGCCCTCGCCCCGATCAGGACCTCGATGGACGGTGACAGGGCGCAGAGCAGCGAGCCGGCTGTGAAGATGGCAAGACCGGAGAGAAAGGCCCGTTTGCGCCCGTAGAGGTCACCCAGAGTGCCGCCCGTGAGCATCATGGAGGCGAGTACCAGGGTAAAAGCGTCGACGATCCACTGCAGTTCGCTGAAACCGGCGTTCAGCTCCCTCTGGATGGTCGGCAGGGCGAGGTTGACCACCGTGTTGTCGAGCATGACCATGAACAAGCCGAAGCAGATCGCTCCGAGCGTGAAGAGCTTCGTCCTGCGGTCTTCTTGGAACAAGAGCTTCCTCGCTATGCGGCCTGTGTCGCGCCGCGGGCCGTGGGCCGGCGGCTCAGCGTTCGCCGGCGATCTGCCCGTCGATGCCGATGACGACCGTGCGCATGGGCATGTCGACGCCGGAATCGGCCACCGCGCGCTCCACCATCTTCTCGAGCCCGGTGCAGCAGGGCACCGTCATGATGGCCACCGTCAACGACCTCAACTCGGCGTCGCGGACGAGAGCGGCGAGCTTGTCCACATACGGCCCGGTCTCGTCCAGCTTGGGACAGGCGATGACCATCTTGCGGCCCTTGAGCAGCTCCGAATGGAAGCTCCCCAGAGCGAAAGCGGTGCAGTCAGCCGCCACCAGCAGATCGGCGCCATGGAAGTAAGGGGCGGCCGGCGTGATCAGATGAAGCTGGATGGGCCACTGGCTCAGCTCCGACACCGCCGGGGCCGCTGCCGCATCGGGCTCGGCGTCCTCGTCGGGGTCGCGGTGCACAGCGGCGACCGCATCGGTGCCTCGTACCCGCTCGACGTGCTGGACCGTCGCCTTGTAGTCGTACGCCGGGCTCTCCCGCTCGACGATCGTCAGCGCGCCGGTGGGGCAGACGTTGAGGCACATGCCCATGCCGTCGCAGAAGATCTCCCGGACCAGGACGGCCTTGTCCTCGTCATCAAGTTCCAGCGCGCCCTCGTCGCAGGCCGTGGTGCAGAGTCCGCACCCGTTGCAGAGGTCACGGTCTATCTCGATGATCTTCCTGGTCGGCATCGTCTTCCCCCCGTTCGTCGTTGCCCGAGGCGCCGGTTGCGGGCGCCAGTTGTGGGCCGCTAGTTGATCTTGACCGCGTAGATCTTCTGCCCGCGCGTGCCCACCACGATGGTGTTGCCGAACACGGCCGGCGAAGCTTCGATGTTCGTACCCAGATTGATGTAGTCGACAACCTCGCCGGTCTTTCCTTCCACAAGGAACATGTTTCCGATGGTGTCGCACTGCACGATGTATGACTTGCCCTCCGGGGTGTAGACGGCCACCGGCGAGCTCCACGCGTAGTGGTTGAAGCTCGTCTTCCACACCTCGGCGCCGGTCTTCTTATCGAGAGCCACCAGGATGCCGCTGCCCGGAGCGGGTGTCCGGGCGACCGCGTAGATGACCAGATTGGAGATGTCCTTCTGGCCCAGCACGGGGGTATCCTGTACCCCGCCTGAGACACCCGTCACCGTGTAGCACTGATACTTCTCGGTCTCCCACACCACCTCGCCCGTCGCGGCGTCGATCTTCCAGATGGGGATGCCGCCCTTGCGGGTGTTGGCCGTGCCGGGAGCGGTGATGTGCAGCGAGGTCGAGATGTAGATGTAGCCGTGGCCGTCCTCCTCCTCGAACACCGGCGAGGTGTTGGTGTCGTCGAGCACGTTCTGCACCCAGACGAGCTTCATGGTGTTGAGATTCCAGCAGAACAGCTTGCCGCCATTGTCGGCCACATACAGGTAGTTCTTCCAGGCGACGGCCGAGTCTTCCATGCCCCACCAGCGCGCGTTGGTGGTCGGGAAACCGACATCCTTATAGGTCGGATTGGTGTAGTTGATCTTGACAGGGTCGTCCGGAGCTATGGAAAGCGTGCCCGCCGCCTTGTCGAACTTCGTGTTCAGCTTGATGGTATAGAGGACGCCGTTCTCACCCGGTTCGATGATGGTGTCCGAGCCCACGTCGAACAGCGCGCTCGAGTCGTACGCGTGGAACTTGCGGTATGAGTTGGCATCGGGCTTGGTGCCGAACGTGTAGAGTTGCTTCTGGTCGATGAGACTGTAGAGCCTCGCTCTGACCGCCTGCTTGCCCGGGGAGTTGTCGCCGTGGCCGACGAACAGGATCGGGGTCCCGTCGGGATAGATGCTCCCCGTCCCTTTGAAGGGGCCGCCGCCCGACGCTATGGGCGACCGGGTGTAGGTGCCGTCCTTGAGGTCGAGGAAGTAGATCTTCCCGTCGAGGCACGGATAGATGATCTCTGTGAGATCCGGGTTGGCCTTTTTCGCTTCTTTGATGTTCATGATCTGTTTGATGTCTTCCGGCCACTTGACGATCAACGGCTGGCCGGTCCACCCGCTCCCCGTCCAGGCACCGCCGCCCGTCTTGGCCACGGACCCCGTGGGCACGCTCCAGAGGACCTGCAGCTTGGCGGTCTTCACGTCGGCGGTGCCGTAGCTGGCGCCTTCGCGGTAGTTGTTGCCTCTGAAGGTGATGATGCCCTCGAGAGCCGTGTACTCCTTGCCTGGACCGAAATCGATGGGGTCGGGCCGGTTGTAGGTCGCGACCCGGGTGACGCCGTCGTAGAGGTGGGTGGTTATGGCGAAGTTGCTGGGCTTCGTGCCCTCCACCGGGGCGACCGTCATCGCGAACCCGGCGGTGGTAGGAGTCGTGGCGTCCGTACCGCCGGTGGACTCGGAGGTGGTGCCCGAGCCTGAGCTGCCCGTTGTCTGCGAACCCGACGCGGAAGTGTTGCTCCCGCTTGTGGTGGGGCTGGGAGAGTCGCCGCCAAAGAGGAAGAGGACCGCCACGACGACGAGGGCGATCACCGCCAGGCCAGCAGCAGCGAAGACTATGCGGCGGCGGGCGACGGCCCTCCGTTTGCGCCTTGTGGACGAGTAGATTGAGCGCTGATATGGATCTATGATGTGAGGCCCGCTCTCTCCAGCGTAAGGCCGCTCGGGGCAGCCGCGTTCCGGCATTTTATCAGGGAAGGACCCCGGCCGGGATTTCGGGATATCTCAGGAGCGGCCACGGGTGCGGCATGTCACCCCGTCCCCGAAGGGGCGGATCCGGCCTCGTTTGCCTCCGCCGCCGGGTCCTCGGGAGGTGACACCATGGAGAGCCTTGCAGTCGCAAGCATGCCGACAATGACGGCGATGGCTATCACCGGAGCCGCCTCCCGCTGCACCAGCATCGCCGTAAAGAGGGCCGCAAACAGCGGTGCCTTCATGGTTGCGACCATCGCCCCCGCCATGGTCGCGGCGACGGCGACCGCCAGAGGGATGCTCGGGAAGATCTGATGAGCGGCGATACCCAGCGCCACGCCCGCGAACATGGTCGGGAAGATATAGCCGCCCTTCCACCCTGTGGACAGGAGAAGCGACGTGACGACGAGCTTCACCAGGGCCATCGCAATCAGCGTGAGCACACTGTACTTGCCCACCTCGACGATGAGGGTGTGCGTCTGCTCCTCGCCGGAGAACAGGACCAGTGGGAAGATCGCTCCCGCGATGCCAAGTCCAAGGCCCCCAAGGAGCCCCCTGACGACGAAGCGCTTGCCCAGGCGTCCCGTCGCTTTCCGAAGGAACCGGAAGAGGATGATGAACACTCCGCCCGCTGCCGCCCCCGCGAGGCCAAGAGGCACCGCCCACAGAAGATCCGTCAGGTGTGCGCTGTACTCGGGGAAGACGTACAGGCTGCCGAACAACTCGCCGGACAGGAGCACGAACGCGACGGTGGCCACTGCCGACGAGACAAGGCTGGGGAACAGCAACCACGGCAGCGAGATGGCCGAGCGAGCGGACTCTAGCCCAAGAAGCGCCCCGCTGAAGGGGGAGGTGACGAAGGAGCCGAGCATCCCGCTGATGCCGGAAAAGCCCAGCGAACGCGTGGACCGCTCGTCCTTCTTGAGCCGGTCGGACAGCAAGGTGCCCAGGCTGCCGCAGGCGTCTGCCATGGGTGCTTCGGGACCCAGACTGCCGCCCATGGTCAGCGAGACGAACGCGGTGATGACCATCCCCGGCGCCTGCCGGTAGTTGAAGCGGCCGGTCCGGCCGAAGTTCTGCATCAGTTCGGCGAATATGCCGGAGTGGTCGCCGAATATCTTCACCAGGATGCCCACCACGAGGCCGCCGAAGGCACACAGCAGCACGGTGAATATCGGCCGCCAAACATTGCCCGCGTCCTCGGTGCTGGCCCAGATCAACTCCGCCGCGTGCCTGGTCGCCCACATGAAGGCGAAGGTAATGACTGCGCTGACAAGCCGACGAGCGCCGCGAGCAAGAGCAGCCTGAGATAGGGGATGGGCTGGATGCGTTCTTCGGCCATGACTGACCTAATTGGGCGGAGCCCAAGGAGAACCTGCCGCGGAGCGCCATCGACCACCGAAACGCGGCTTGGTTGCGGTCGAGATCAGGCGCAGGGGGAGGGATTCGAACCCTTGAGACCCTGCGGCCTGCCGGTCTTCAAGCTAGGTGGGTGCCACGCACGCCGCGTCATGACGCTACATCAGGGTTAATAACAGGTTCCCGTTTTCCCAAGTCCTTGCCCGGTCCCCGATCAGAGGATGGTCGGGCGGCTCCGACGGAAGCTACCGCTGAGAGCGCGCCGGACAAGACCGCGGCTGCGTCGCGTCAAGATCCCGCAGGAGCAAGCGTGACGCTCCCCCCCGAGGTCCCGTTTACCCAGGCCCCTTGGCCTGGTAGGAGGCTGAGAACGGACGAGTAGCTCTGCGCGCCGGTATCGTAGACGAAAGCGGTCACGCCGTTGGGAAGGCCCAGGGCGGCGGCCGAGTTCATCGAGTTACCGATGAGGTTCCAGCCCGTGGTCAAGGCAATGGTCCTGGGACCGGCGACACCAGTGACAATGAGCGACGACTGCTGGCTGACCTTGCACCAGTAGCCTTGCCAGGCCACCACGCTCGCAGTGCTCTGATAGGCAGACCCGTCCCAGCCAAAGAGTCCACTCGGGAAGGTCGTCCCCGGAGCGGCGGCGACCAAGTTCCAGCCCGGTTGGAGGGGGAGGGCATAGGTCTGGGCGGTGAAGGTGGCGGTCACCGTCTTGTCGGCGCTCATGGTCACCGTGGTGGAGGCGCTACTGGGATCGGCCACCCCGGCGCTCCAGGAACTGAACACATAGCCGGCGGCCGGGGTGGCGGTGAGGTTGACCACCGTGCCCTCGGCATAGGTGTGGATGCCCACCGCCGGGATGGTGGTGCCGCCCCCCACGGGGCTTGCGGCCATGGTCAGGTTGTGGGTGATGGGCGTGAAGGTGGCGGTCACCGTCTTGTCGGCGCTCATGGTCACCGTGGTGGAGGCGCTACTGGGATCGGCCACCCCGGCGCTCCAGGAACTGAACACATAGCCGGCGGCCGGGGTGGCGGTGAGGTTGACCACCGTGCCCTCGGCATAGGTGTGGATGCCCACCGCCGGGCTGGTGGTGCCGCCCCCCACGGGGCTTGCGGCCATGGTCAGGTTGTGGGTGATGGGCGTGAAGGTGGCGGTCACCGTCTTGTCGGCGCTCATGGTCACCGTGGTGGAGGCGCTACTGGGATCGGCCACCCCGGCGCTCCAGGAACTGAACACATAGCCGGCGGCCGGGGTGGCGGTGAGGTTGACCACCGTGCCCTCGGCATAGGTGTGGATGCCCACCGCCGGGCTGGTGGTGCCGCCCCCCACGGGGCTTGCGGCCATGGTCAGGTTGTGGGTGATGGGCGTGAAGGTGGCGGTCACCGTCTTGTCGGCGCTCATGGTCACCGTGGTGGAGGCGCTACTGGGATCGGCCACCCCGGCGCTCCAGGAACTGAACACATAGCCGGCGGCCGGGGTGGCGGTGAGGTTGACCACCGTGCCCTCGGCATAGGTGTGGATGCCCACCGCCGGGCTGGTGGTGCCGCCCCCCACGGGGCTTGCGGCCATGGTCAGGTTGTGGGTGATGGGCGTGAAGGTGGCGGTCACCGTCTTGTCGGCGCTCATGGTCACCGTGGTGGAGGCGCTACTGGGATCGGCCACCCCGGCGCTCCAGGAACTGAACACATAGCCGGCGGCCGGGGTGGCGGTGAGGTTGACCACCGTGCCCTCGGCATAGGTGTGGATGCCCACCGCCGGGATGGTGGTGCCGCCCCCCACGGGGCTTGCGGCCATGGTCAGGTTGTGGGTGATGGGCGTGAAGGTGGCGGTCACCGTCTTGTCGGCGCTCATGGTCACCGTGGTGGAGGCGCTACTGGGATCGGCCACCCCGGCGCTCCAGGAACTGAACACATAGCCGGCGGCCGGGGTGGCGGTGAGGTTGACCACCGTGCCCTCGGCATAGGTGTGGATGCCCACCGCCGGGATGGTGGTGCCGCCCCCCACGGGGCTTGCGGCCATGGTCAGGTTGTGGGTCGGCTCGGTCGTCCTGGGCAGAATCGCATAGGAATGTTGGACCGCCCCGGACGAGCCACTTGACGTGATGTATTCAACCGTTGCCTGGCTCGGCGTCACGGTAACGCGTAGGTGGCCCGGGTTGGGCAAGACGCGCTCCGTATACGGATCGCTTTCATTGTAGTAGTTGAAGTTAAGAGTGGAGTTGGGCTGAGGCGTGCTTTGATAGACGATGCCGTCTCGCACCTCATAGGCGTATTGGTGATCATGACCGTGGAAGAAGGCGCTGACGCCGTTGTCTATCATCAACTGGCGTATGGGATCATCGCCCCAGCCGGGTCGCTTCGTATTCCATCCCCAGGTCGTGCCGTCCGCGTTGTATCCGCCCCACTCGAACATGTGCGCCGGTACGGCACCACCTCGCACGTAGTTCTGCGTGCCACCGAGCATGTGGTGCGCGAACATGAACTTGTATTTGGCGTTGCTGTTCTCGAGCGTCTGTTTGAGCCAGTTGTATTGTTCTTGCCCTAGGGTCCAGTTCCACCTATCGCCGCTGGCCGGATCGTCGCCACCTTCCCCTGCCGAGGCGCCATATGGATTGGCCATCGTGTATTGGAAGGGATCGAAGACGATAAACAGGGCGTCTCCCCATGTCCAAGCGTAGTAGTCCTCGCGGTACTGGTCACCGTAGGTCGTCGCGTTTATGGCGGCCAGAGTATCGGTGTTCCCCGAATAGAATCCTCCCGGGCCCTCATCGATCGGGGTGGGGAAATACAACTTCCGGGCCTGGATGCTCGCTCGGGCGATACTAAAAGTATCGTCTAGGTTCCAGCCCTCCTCGTTCTCGTGATTTCCAGAGGCGAGAAAGATGGGAGATGACTGACCGATCCCCCCCATGAACAATGGACCGCGCTGGGCAAGATACTCCGCATCGACCAGGCTTTGGTTGGTGTCACCATCTGTCATGAAGGTGTCGCCCAGGTCGAGATGGAAATCAGGCTGGTCGGTGATGATGTTCGCGGCAGCCTGTTGGGTTTGCGTGTTGGAATAGTTCGCATGCGAATCAGAAATGATCGTGAATTTGAAAGTGCTGCCTGGCGCTCTTTGTGTCCAGAAGCTGCGCTCAGTCCGTGTCTCGAAGTCACCGTCGGTCACGCTGGCGTCACCGTCGTAGATCATCTGGTAGTAGTACTTCGTGTTGGCGGTGAGGCCGGTGAGGGTCACCTCGCTCGGCTGCCCGCCGGTGGCATCGACCGGGCTGGTCTGTTGCGTCAGGTCGCCCGAACTGGTGCCGTACTTGTAGTAGTACTGGATGGCGGCGGCAGGGACGACATTGATGGCGATGGAGTTGTTCGTCGGCTTGCCCAGGAGCTCGCCTGCGGTGAACGTGACGGTCGTGGCGTAGGCTTTGTCCCCCGGAGCCGTAAGCCCGGACAGGAGCACGAGCACCGCCAGCGCGGCTGCCACCACCACCACCTGAAGACCCCGGCGCGGTCCGGCTTCCGGCAGATCTGGTTCTGGGGCCACCTCCGAGCAGGCGGTGCTGCTGGCACCGCCTGCCTTCGCTTATGGTCTCTGCTGCCCTGTTGCGGCCGTGTTGTGGCATCAACCACTCAGTCCCCCATAGGGCCTCATCCCGCCAGAACTCGCAAGGGTCACTTGCTCCCCGGCGGTCCCCTTCACCCAGGCCCCCTGGCCGGGCTGGAGCGCGGTCTTAGACTCGTAGCCGGTATCGGCGTCCCAGACCCAGGCCACCGCCCCGGCTGGCAGCGTCAGGGTAGCCGTGGAGGACATGGAGTTACCGATGAGGTTCCAGCCGTCCACCAGGTCGATGGTGTGGGGACCCAAGACGGTCTGTATCTCGTGGGTCTGCCCTGAATCCACCTGGCAGAAGTAGCCGTGCCAGGACACCGGGTTCGGAGTGCTCTCGTAGCCCGAACCGGTCCAGCCCCACAGTACGTTGGGGAAGGCGGCGGTGCCCGGAGCGGCGGCGACCAGGTTCCAGCCTACTTTCAGAGTGAGGGTGTACGGGGCGTTGTAGGTGACAGTATTGTCGGTCGAGGAGGAGACGGTGTTGGCGTTGATGGCGGCGTCGTGGGCTTTACCCGCGGCCACGCTCGCGATCACCGTACCAGAACCGGTCATGCCGGAGACGGCTATGTCGTAGGTGGCGCCCGACCCAGTGACGGTGCCCACGAGAGTGCCGGGGGCCGTGCCGGCTGTGAGGGTCACATCACCGGTGATGAAGTCGGTCACCACTTCGCTGAAGACGACGGTGAAGTGGATGGTGCCCGCGTTGGTGGGATCGCTCTGGGTGACGGCCTGCTCCACGCCGACCGTGGGAGCCACGTTGTCGAAGGCCACCGAGTTGTCGGCGGAGGTGGAAGCGGTGTTGTTGTTGCCGGCGGCGTCCGTGACCCTGGAGGCAGCGATCGTCGCCGTCGTCGCACCCGATCCGCTCATGCCCGTGACGTTCACGGTATAGGTGGGACCGGAGCCGCTGATGCCGGCCACGGGGCTGCCGGGGCCGGTGAGGGTCACGTCGTTGGCGGCGAAGCCGGTGACCGCCTCACTGAACACCACGGTGAACTGGATGGGGCTTGCGTTGGTGGGGTCGGCCTGGCCGCCCGCCTGGTTTATGGTGACCGTGGGAGCCACGTTGTCGAAGGTGACCGAGTTGTCGGAGGAGGTGGAAGCCTGGTTGGGGTTGCTGCTTCCGTCTACGGCCACGCCGGCCGGGACGCTCGCCGTCACCGCACCGGAGCCGGTCATGCCGGTAACCGCCACGTCATAGGTGGTTCCATCGTTGGGAGCAATCTCGGTCACAGCGGCCACGGGGCTGCCGGGGCCGGTGAGGGTCACGTCACCGGTGGTGAAGCCGGTGACCGGCTCACTAAACAAGGCGGTGAAGTGAATGGGCCCGGCATTGGTGGGATCGTTCTGCCCGCCGGCCTGGTTGATGGTGACCGCAGGGTTCCCGGTGTCGGCGGTAGGCCTGATGGGCACAGCCGCGATCGCCCACCGAGCCGCGGTGGTCGTGGTCCAGCTCATGGTCACGGTACTGCCGGTGGCCTGCTTTGTGCTCGCCCCGCCCATGGAGTTGAAGCTGCTGCTCGACGCGTAGCCGTTGACCAGCCACAGTTGGGTCTGGCCGCCTCCGGGGGTGAACGTCGTCGAGGCGTTGCTCGAGCCCATGAACACGTTCTCGAACACGAGTTCGTTCCCCGTGAGACCGGTGGCGTCCACGGTGGCGGTCGGGTCACTGGTGGCCGAACCGGCCCCTACCGGAGTACCGAGAGGCGTCGTCTGATCGACGCCGGCGAAGTTCGCGGCCCCGGCTATGGCGCCGTTGGTCACCGTCCCGGAGAAGGTGACGACCACGTCACCGGTGACCCCGCTCGCCGGAGCCAGCAGCCTGTAGATAGCCGAGTAACGGGGGTTGCCGCTGTTGTAACCGAGTTGGGTCTTCACCTCGGTAAGAGGGGTGCCGTTCCAGGTGATAGAAGAGATGGTGCGGTCGGTCGTGCCGCAGTTCCAGGAGACCCCCACCAGAAGCAGCCGGTTGGTCCCCGTGCCGCTGGTGTGGGAGAAGGTGGCGCTAGTCGCCGCCGGGGCAGCGGTGCCGGAGGAGGGGGTGCCCTCCATGATGACGGTGCCGGGGGGGATGGCGGTGAAGAGGGCGGTGACCGTCTTGGCCGCGGTCACGGTGACGGTAGTGCTGGCCGAGGTGGTGCTGGCCACATCCCCGGTCCAGCGGTCGAACACATAGCCTGTGGCCGGGGTGGCGGTGATGTCGACCACGGTGTTGACGCCGTAGCTATGAGCACCGACCGCCGGCGTGGTGGTGCCGCCGCCGGAGGGGCTGACCGCCATGGTGAGATCGTAGTTCTGAGCGGTGAAGTTGGCCGTGACCGACTTGTTCGCGTTCATGCTGACGGTGGTGGGGTTGACGGATCCGCTCACGTCTCCAGTCCAGGAGCTGAACACATATCCCACGTTTGGGGTGGCGCTGATGTCGACGACCGTCCCCTCGGGGTAGGTGTGAATGCCCGCCGTCGGACTGGTAATGCCGCCGCCGCCGGGGTTGGCCGCCATGGTCAGATCATGGGTGGGACCGGCGGGCGTCGGCTTGATCGGCACTGCGATGGAAATCCACATACCGGTTGTTGTAGCCCAGCTCATCTCGACGGAGCTCGAGGTAGCCTGCTCGTAGCTGGCCGCACCCCGCGCGTTGGTCACGCCTGTATTCCACAGCGCCGTCTGGCCCGCCCCTACCGTCTGGGCGGAGGCCCCACCTCTGAACAGACTGTCGAACACCAACTCATCGCCGTTGAGCCCGCTCAGAGTCACAGTGGCAACCGTGGATCCTGATGTCGAACCCCCAGTTGCCGTGCCGTAGGTCCCGAGCGGAGTCGACTGATTGACCCCGGTGAAGAACGCGACGCCGGCCACGATGCCACTATCCACCCCGTCGCTGCCGCTGCTGTTGAAAGCGACGTCCACCTGTCCCGCGCCACTGGGGGGGTTGACCACGTAGTAGACGGCGTTGTGGCGGTGAGTGACGGTCCCCGAACTCGGGAACAGATCGTAGTCATAGAGCAAGGTCATAGCCGCGGCGCTACCGCCCGAAGGCGTGTAGGTGGCTGTGTTTATGGTCTCGTTGTCGGTACCAGTCCCACAGTTCCACGCCACGCCGACCAGCATCAGGCGGTCTGGGCCGGTGTTGGCGGCGGTATAGGTGACACTGATGCTGGTGGCAGCCGCCGCCCCGGCGACAGTGGCGCTGTTGTAGTAGATACTCGTAACCGCCGCGAGGGCCCCGGATGCCGGTAGCACCAAGACCAACGCCGTCACCAGACTGGCCAAGATGGCGACCCACGTCACAGCTCCGCGGCCGCGATGCGGGCAGCGCGCGCGGGTCAGTCCGGTGTTCAGAGCCTCGCCTTCAGTTCTCATGTCCGCCCCCTGTCCGATAGCTCGTGCGTGACGTTCGTGTTCCTAGCTCGGCGGCCCGGTTTTGTGCCGGCGGAGTCTTCCGGGGATTCGACCAAGGTCGCCCTTGCACGCTTATCTAGTCCCCCGAAGGGCTCATCCTCCTGAAGCTGTAAGGATCACCTGCTGCCCGGAGGTCCCCTTCACCCAGGCGCCCTGACCGGGCTGGAGGGTGGTCTTAGACTCGTAGCCGGTATCGGCGTCCCAGACCCAGGCCACCGCCCCGGTGGGCAGCGTCAGGGTAGCCCCGGAGGACATGGAGTTACCGATGAGGTTCCAACCGTCCACCAGCTCGATGGTGTGGGGACCCAAGACGGTCTGTATCTCGTGGGTCTGCCCGGAATCCACCTTGCAGAAGTAGCCGCGCCAGGACACCGGGTTCGTAGTGCTCGCGTAGTCCGAACCGGTCCAGCCCCACAGTACGTTCGGGAAGGCGGCAGTGCCCGGAGCGGCGGCGACCAGGTTCCAGCCCACTTTCAGAGTGAGGGTGTACGGGGCGTTGTAGGTGACTGAGTTGTCGCTCGAGCTGCTGCCGGCGTTCCCGTTACCAGCGGCGTCGGTGGCCTGGTCCGCGGCCACGCTCGCGATGACGGTGCCGGAACCGGTCATGCCGGACACAGCCACGTCATAGGTGGTGCCCGATCCGGTGACGGTGCCCACCAGGGTGCCCGGAGCCGTGCCGGCGGTGAGGGTCACGTCCCCGGTGGCAAACCCGGTGACCGCTTCGCTGAAGGTGACGGTGAAGTGGATAGGACCGGTGTTGGTGGGATCGGCCTGGCCGCCCGCCTGCTCCACGGTGACCGTGGGAGCGGTGACGTCATAGGTCACGGTGTGGTCGGCGCTGGTGCTGCCGGCGTTCCCGTTACCGGCGGCGTCGGTGGCCTGGTCCGCGGCCACGCTCGCGATGACGGTGCCGGAACCGGTCATGCCGGACACAGCCACGTCATAGGTGGTGCCCGATCCGGTGACGGTGCCCACCAGGGTGCCCGGAGCCGTGCCGGCGGTGAGGGTCACGTCCCCGGTGGCAAACCCGGTGACCGCTTCGCTGAAGGTGACGGTGAAGTGGATAGGACCGGTGTTGGTGGGATCGGCCTGGCCGCCCGCCTGCTCCACGGTGACCGTGGGAGCGGTGACGTCATAGGTCACGGTGTGGTCGGCGCTGGTGCTGCCGGCGTTCCCGTTACCAGCGGCGTCGGTGGCCTGGTCCGCGGCCACGCTCGCGATGACGGTGCCGGAACCGGTCATGCCGGACACAGCCACGTCATAGGTGGTGCCCGATCCGGTGACGGTGCCCACCAGGGTGCCCGGAGCCGTGCCGGCGGTGAGGGTCACGTCCCCGGTGGCAAACCCGGTGACCGCTTCGCTGAAGGTGACGGTGAAGTGGATAGGACCGGTGTTGGTGGGATCGGCCTGGCCGCCCGCCTGCTCCACGGTGACCGTGGGAGCGGTGACGTCATAGGTCACGGTGTGGTCGGCGCTGGTGCTGCCGGCGTTCCCGTTACCAGCGGCGTCGGTGGCCTGGTCCGCGGCCACGCTCGCGATGACGGTGCCGGAACCGGTCATGCCGGACACAGCCACGTCATAGGTGGTGCCCGATCCGGTGACGGTGCCCACCAGGGTGCCCGGAGCCGTGCCGGCGGTGAGGGTCACGTCCCCGGTGGCAAACCCGGTGACCGCTTCGCTGAAGGTGACGGTGAAGTGGATAGGACCGGTGTTGGTGGGATCGGCCTGGCCGCCCGCCTGCTCCACGGTGACCGTGGGAGCGGTGACGTCATAGGTGACCGTGTTGTCGGTCGAGGTGGAGGCGAGGTTAAGGTTGCTGTCTCGCGTCCACGGCCACCCCGGCGGCGATGGTGGCGATCGACCGTGCCGGAGCCGGTCATGCCGCTCACGGCCACGTTGTAGGTGGTGCCGGACGATCCGGTGACGGTCGGCGGTGGTCGCCCCGGCCGTGCCGCCGAGGGTCACGTCCCCGGTGGCGAAGCCGCTGACCGCCTCGCTGAAGACCGACGGTGAAGTTGATGGTGATCGGCGCTGGTCGGGATCGGCCTGGGTCGCCGGCCTGGTTGATGGTCGACCGTCGGGAGGCGGCGACGTCATAGGTGACCGAGTTGTCGGTCGAGGTGGAGGCCGAGTTAGGCGTTGCTGTCTCCGTCCATGGGCCACCCCGGCGGCGATCGTGGCGATGACCGTGCCCGAGCCGGTCATGCCGCTCACATCCACCCTGTAGGTGGTGGCGTCAAAGGAGCGATCTCGGTGACGGTGGCGGTGCTGGCCCCGGCCGTGCCGCCGAGGGTCACGTCCCCGGTCTCAAAGCCGCTGACCGCCTCGCTGAACACCGCAGTGAAGCTGATGGTGTGGGCGGTGGTGGGATCGGCCTGAGTGCCGGCCTGGTTGATGGTCACCTCGGGAGGCGCGACGTCATAGGTGACCGAGTTGTCGGTCGAGGTGGAGGCGAGGTTAAGGTTGCTGTCTCCGTCCACGGCCACCCCGGCGGCGATCGTGGCGATGACCGTGCCCGAGCCGGTCATGCCGCTCACATCCACCCTGTAGGTGGTGGCGTCAAAAGGAGCGATCTCGGTGACGGTGGCGGTGCTGGCCCCGGCCGTGCCGCCGAGGGTCACGTCCCCGGTCTCAAAGCCGCTGACCGCCTCGCTGAACACCGCAGTGAAGCTGATGGTGTGGGCGGTGGTGGGATCGGCCTGAGTGCCGGCCTGGTTGATGGTCACCTCGGGAGGCGCGACGTCCGCAGGCGCCGGGTTGATCGGCACGGCAATAATCGCCATGTAGCCGGTGTTGCCGCGTGTCCAGCTCATGGTGACCGTGCCGCCGGGGGCGGCCGCCGACTCGGTGCTGCCCCCACCAGCCGCGGCACCACTACTTGCGTTGGCTGAACCCAAGTTCCATAGGGCAGGAGTCTGCCCGGTGCCGGGAGTCAGCGTTGGAGCTGTCGTACCCCCGCCAAACACCGTGTCGAACACCAGTTCGTTCCCACCGGCGGTCGTCACGTCTACGCTTACACTGCTGACAGTGTTGCTCGTGGCCGCCTTCTTCTTCGCAGCCAGATCTAGAGGAGTCGTTTGATCAACCCCCTGGAAATTGGCAACACCCACGACGATGCCAGTGGTGAAAGTCTTCGAGAAGGTGACGGTGACGGTTCCGCTTGTGCTCTTCGGGGGGTTGACCAGATAGTAGATCGCCGCAGCGCGACTACTTCCGGCATCAGACGTATCAACCAGGGTCAGGGGGGTACCTGACCCACTGAAGGTGACCGAAGAGATCGTAGCGGTGGGAGCGCCGCTCGCAGAGGCATTCCAGGAGATACCGACCATCATGAGGCGGTTCTCGCCCGAACCGGTCTCGAACGTATCAGTGGTGACGATGTATGGGCTTGTGGTGCTGGTCAAGTCAAACGCCTTGAAAGAAACCGTGCCGTCCGACCCGGGAGGCGGACCAGGGCTGTAGGTGACCGTGTCGTCGGTACTGGTGCTCACGGCACTCGGATTGCCGGCCGCATCGTGCGCCACCCCAGCAGCCAGGCTAGCGACGACGTCGCCGGAAGCAGTCATGCCGGTGACGGCAACGTTGTAGGTGGCGCCGCTGCCGGTGACGGTGCCGACGAGCGTACCGAGGGCGGTACTGGCAGAGAGGTCCACATCACCAGTGGCGAAGTCCGTCACCGGCTCGGTAAAGACCACCGTGAAGTTCGTGACCGCAGCCCCGGTCGGGTCGCCTTGTCCGGCTGCCTGATTGATGGTGACGCCGGGTGGCGTCACGTCGTATTCGTACGCAACGGTGCTGTCGGTGCTGGTGCTCGCGGCGCTGGGGTTGCCGAGTGCATCATGCGCCACTCCAGCAGTCAGTCTGGCGACGACGTCGCCGGAACCAGTCATTCCGGTGACGGCAACGTTGTAGGTGGCGCCGCTGCCGGTGACGGTGCCGACGAGCGTACCGAGGGCGGTACTGGCAGAGAGGTCCACATCACCAGTGGCGAAGTCCGTCACAGTGTCATCGAAGACCACGGTGAAGTTGATGGGCGAAACGGTGGTCGGATCGCCCTGCGCGGCCGCCTTGTTGATAGTCACCGAGGGACCAGTGATGTCGTAGGTGACAGTCTTATCGGTACTCGTGCTGGCCGCGTTCGTCTGTGCAGACCCGTTCTGCGCTACGCCGGCGGCGATGCTGGCGATAACCGTTCCCGAGCCGGTCATGCCGCTCACGGCTACGTTGTAGGCAGTGCCGTCATTGGGGGCGATCTCGGTCACGGTGCCGGTGGTTGCGCCTGCCGTTCCGGTCAATGTCACATCTCCGGTTGCGAAGTCTGTCACCGCTTCGCTAAACACAGCCGTGTAGTTGATAGGTGAGGCGTCGGTTGGATCAGTCTGCCCGGCGGCTTGATTAATCGTTACCGTGGGCCCTGCTACCACGGCGCTGGGTTAATTGGCACTGCAACGGTCGCCCAGTAGCCACTGGAATTCCGTGTCCAGCTCATCGTGACCGAGCTTCCGGTGGACTGCTCGGTGCTGGCTCGCACCACTCAAATTACCTATCCCCGTATTCCATGCGGAGGTTTGATTGGCGCCGGTAGGAAAGGTCAGGGTCGGGGGGCTGGAGCCACCGGCGAACACAGTGTCGAACACCAATTCGTTGTTGCCGGTGGTCGTCACCGCCACGGTGATAGCCGTGCCACTGTTGCGAAAGCGCTGATGGCCGCACTCTGGTCGATGGGAGTGGTCGATCGACCCCCTTGAAATTGGCAACACCGATCACAATGCCACTGCCGACGCGCCTGAGAAGATCAACCGTCACTGTCCCTGACTGACCACTGGGGAGCTGCGGTTAATCCAGGGCGCCAATGCTGTAGATCGCGGCCACGCGACCCGCTTCGCAGCGTCCTTCTTACAACCAGGGTCAAAGCAACAGGCGAACCGACGCTGGGGGTGAAGGTAACCGAAGAGACTGTCGCGAGGCGGTGGACGTTATAGGAGACGCCGACCAAGCAGAAGTCGGTCGCTTCCTGTGCCGGTGGAGAGGCCGAGCGGTGGTGAAGGGGGTGCGCCGCTAGCCACCGTGAAGACGGCAGGTGTGCCGTCCACTTCAGCGGCGGCGTACCGTCCGCCCAAAGGCTCCCACCCCAGATACGAGAACGATTGCCGCCACTACCAGAACGACCAGGACGGCCCCATGATCGTCTTCCTCTGGCTCGGCTTCCGAGCTGCGTCCCCCCAGGTCAGGCCGTCTGTGCTCAGGCCTTCCTTCTGCATTCATTTCCGCCCCCAGTCTCATATCTCGCCTCTGACGTTCATGGACCTCTTCGTCACGGTCCGGGTGTGTCCTGCCGGTGTCCTGTGGGCGGTAAGCCGTGCGCTATATAGTGTGACGCGACCGAGACCCGGCACGAGGATACGGTGAGCCCACGTCCCTGCCGCTCTCGGTGCGCGAACACATCCTTGGTCCGCCGGCATTCCGATACACTGGACCAAGGCCGCACCCATACACCATATATACGCCAGTCTAGGCGGGCTGTAGACTCTTCACAATGCAGCGGACGATACAAGAACCTATATCCCAGAGGAGTACTCGACCCGGGATCGGTCCGAGATTCCGTCCGCTGGTCACTTTGGCGTTGTAGACGAAAGCTATATCTTATGGTAGAATCAAATCGCTTCAGAGTGAATCTCTCACTGTCGTGCGAGCAGGGTACTTGAAGGGGTCGCGTTGCTGACTGAGGTATCACCCCGGTGAAGACCATTCGTCTGGTATTGGCGGATGACCACCCCCTGATCCTGGACGGACTGGAGCGCCTGTTTGCGGGCCGGGAAGGCTTCGAGATCCGCGCTCGCTGTCTGAATGGCGAAGATGCCTTGGCGGCGGTGAGACGCGAGCAACCTGACGTGCTCCTCCTCGACCTCCACATGCCCAAGATGGACGGCCTTTCCGTGGTCCTAGCACTCAATCGCGAGCGGCATCCCACTCGGGTGGTGATTCTCACCGGCGAACTGAGCGAGAGGGAGGCCCTCGAGTGTCTTCGGTTGGGCGTGGCCGGCGTTGTCCTTAAAGACATGGACCCCAGCCAGGTGCTGCAGTGCGTGCAGAAGGTGGCAGCGGGCGACGTGTGGGTGGAAAAGCGTTCCTTCAGCCGGGTCATGGAACACCTGCTGCGGCGGGAAGCCGCGGTGCAGCAGATCGGTGGCAAGCTCAGCCCACGGGAGATTCAAGTGGTGAGACTTTGCGCCCAGGGCATGAGCAACGTGGAGATTGCCGACGCCCTCTCGCTCGTCGAGGGGACGGTGAAGTCTCACCTGCACCGGGCGTACAGTAAGCTCAACCTCCGGGGACGCTCGGATCTGACTCGATTCGCCCACGAGAACGGCTTAGTCTAGCCGAGACGACGGGGGCGTATTTACCCGACGCTGCTTCGGGGTCTTGGCGCGGACTCGCTAGACTCGCTTCTATCCCCAGGGTGTAGATACTTCTATCGTTCGCTCGATTGTGAAGCCAGCGCCACCCCCATAGACTTCACCTATGGCACAGAGAGATGGCTCGCGTCCCGAACGCCGCTCGGCCCAAAGGTTCTTAATTACCTTGCCGGTCCAGACGAACAAAGGTCCCGGGGTGACCCGGGATGTTTCTGTGTCGGGACTTTGTCTGATCACCGAGCAGCTTCTCGAGATCGGTGATCGTATGACGGTCTCCCTCTTCATTCCGGATCCCGACACAGCCGAGAACCCGGCCCCCTGGAGCTCACTCTGCAGGGCAGAGTAGTACGGATAGAAGCGGGAAGCGGGGCTGTAGGGGTGCAGATCACTCCCAGACGAAGGGAGTAGCGCGTCTTGCATTGGCTTTCTAGCTTGATGGGCGGAATGTCTACCAGTACGATGTAACTGATGGACCGCAGAGAGCGGTTCCGCTGACGTGATGACTGACGACTAGGCAAGACTGAGGGGGCGGAATTGACTACCGAGGGCAAAACCACGAGTGCAGCACACATGATCGACCGACGGAGACGACCTCGGCAGCGGACCTGCTGGAAGCCGAGTCGCACCGATGTTCTCATCGTGGTGGTGCTGGCGGCGATCGTGCTCCTTGCCGGCCTGGTGGCCCTTCGGGGGCACGCGTATGCCACCACCGTCACGTTCACCGCGGACTCGCTTCTCGGCAAACCGACGAACAACTCCATCACCATCAATATCGTGCCTGCCGCCACCATCCAGTACTACTACGGTACGGGACCAGCTGACGGCGGCCCGTACGCAGGCCAGAGCAGTCCGTCGATGCCACCGGCGGGCAGCCGAGCGAACTGACGATCACCGGCCTCTCCGCCGAACACCAAGTACTACTACCACCTGGTGTACGACGGTGACGGGAGCGTCACCGACGGGGACTTCGACCGTCGACGCAGCACAGCTTCCACACCGCGCAGGGCCGGTAGGGCTCGACCTTCACGTTCTCGGTCACCTCCGACGGACATGCCGGGAACACCCAGAGTGCGTTCACCAACATCCTGAACGAACTCCCCGACTTCCACGTCGACCTGGGTGACACGTTCATGCTGGACAGCGCCACGTCGCAGAGCGCCGTCAACACCGCGTACCTGGCCGTGCGGGCCAGCAATCGCATGGGCTCGCGGCTGTCTCGGTGCCGATCTTCTCGACGCCCGGCAACCACGAGCAGGAAGAGGGCTGGAACCTCGACGAAGCCGTCGGCATCGGGAGCATCCAGGCCCGCAAGGCGTTCTTCCCCACGCCGAGTCCACTAGACGGCCCGTTCTACTCCGCCAACAGCGATCCCCTCTCCGCCATCGATGAGGGCACCTACGGTAACGAGTATCGCGAGGACTACTTCGCCTGGACCTGGGGCGACGCCCTGTTCATGGTCATCGACACGTTCGAATACACGTCGCAGAACCCGTACGGGAACGTTGCCGGCGAGGGAAGCAACGACCCACAGACCGGCGACCAATGGAACTGGACCCTGGGTCAGACCCAATACAACTGGCTCAGGGACACCCTCGAGGCCAGCACCGCCAAATACAAGTTCGTCTTCTCCCACCAGATGGTCGGAGGGATGCTGCACGCTGACGTGAACGTCGGCTACGTACGGGGCGGGGCCGAGGGAGCGCCCTATTTCGAGTGGGGCGGCTACACCAGCAACACGGCCAGCGCCTATGATTTCGCCACCAAACGTCCCGGCATGACCAAGACCATCCGTCAGTTGTTCATCGAGAACGGCGTCAGCGCCTACTTCCATGGTCACGATCACCAGTACGTCTATGAGACCCGTGACAACATGGCCTACGTGGAAGTGCCATCTGCCGGCAGCATGGGCCGCATTCAACCTCTACTCTGTGGGCAGCCACACCGATGTGGGCGGCGACTATCAGACCCTGGCCCAGTCGAGTTCCCAGGGCGGCCATATTCGGGTCACCGTGGCTCCGAGCCAGGCGACCCTCGAGCTTATCTCGAGCGGGGGCTCCGTCAGCGACACGCGCACCATCGCGCCCTACGTCACCGGTCCCACCCACGATCTGACCATGGCGGTGAGCCCGGGCGGCGGCGGCACCACCAATCCCGCGGTGGGCACGCACAGCTACGCCGAGAACACGGTCGTCAACATCACCGCCACTCCGGCCGCGGGCTACGTGTTCGACTCACTGGACCGGGGACGTGACCGACTCCAGCAGCGCCAGCACCACCGTCACCATGGACGCCGACCAAGACGGTCACGGCCAACTTTGTCGCCGCCCCGAACTACAACCTCACCATGGCGGTCAGTCCGTCCGGCGGCGGCACTACCACGCCGGCGGTGGGGCCGCACAGCTATCCGGGCAATACGGTGGTCAACATCGCCGCTACCCCCGCCTCGGGCTACCTGTTCAGTAATTGGACCGGCACGGGCGTGGCCAACCCGAACAGCGCCAGCACCACTGTGACCGTTGACGGGAACAAGACAGTCACAGCCAATTTCACTGCCATCCCCCCCGGCACTGTCGTCGTTGACGGCGCCGTTTCCAAGGGCACGAGCGATGACGTCGCCAACTTGAGCTTCTCCCACACCACCGGCACCAACACGGACCGCTTGCTGGTGGTGGGAGTGTCTTGGAACAGCGGCGACGACGTTCGCACCGTCTCCTCGGTCACCTTCACCCCGAGCGGGGGTTCGGTCCAGAACCTCACGCGGGCTGTGGGCCACACCCACTCGACGCAGAACCGTGACTCTGCCCTCTACTACCTGGTCAATCCGGGGAGCGGGGTCACCGGCACGGTGGCCATCACCATGTCCAGCACAGTGGCCAACGGCATCGTGGCCGGGGCAGTCAACTTCGCCGGCGTCGATCAGGTCACTCCCATCGGGGTCACCGGCTTCGCCGACAGCGGTAGCAACCAGAACACGACCCCTAGCGTGACTTTGAACGGTCTGACCGGCAACGAACTGGTGATCGACAATCTCTTCCAAGGGGGCACCAGCTCGTCGCAGACCGTCACCGTCGGCTCTGGCCAGTCGGAACGGTGGAACGATTTCACCGGCAACACCCGGGCCGGCGGGAGTACCGAGCAGGCCGGCAGCAGCTCGGTCACCATGAGCTGGACCGCCGCCAGCAACGCCTACTGGGACATCGTGGCGGCGGCCATCAGGCCAGCTTCGAGCGGATCCACCTACAACCTCAACCTCCAGATAGGCTGGAACCTGATCGCTGCCACCCCGGGAGCCACCTTCCCGAGCCAGCTCTTCGCCTGGAACGGGTCTTCCTATGTGAGCGGGACGAGCGCCACCGCCTGGCAGGGCTACTGGATCAAGGCCACCTCTGCCTCGTCGGTGACCGTGACCGGTGTCACCGGTCCCCATACGGTGAACCTGACCACGGGCTGGAACCTGATCGGTAACTCCATGAACACCGTGGCGAATCTGACCCTCCCTGGAGGTGTGCCGGCCTTCGTCTACAACCCGGCCACCCAGGGCTACGCGTCCACGACCACGCTCCAACCCGGCCAGGGGGCTTGGGTGAAAGGGATCTCGGGCCAGAGCGTCGTCCTCACCGCGGGCTCGTAGGGTGGAGGTGCGGATGAAGTCAACAAAGGTTGCACCCGGTCCTGACCGCTCCAGCGGCGGCCACGACCGTAGCCAGGATACTGTCAGGCAGGTCCACGAACATCATTGGCGAGCTATCAGACAGGGGGCGGACATGAGAACGGAAGGCGAGGCTCTACAAACTAGCCACACCCGCGCGGGCTACTCCAAGCGCGGCCGCAGAGCGTTGATATGGGCAGCTATCGTGGCTGCTCTGGTGGTGGCGTTGATCCTGGTGGTTCCGACAGCCAGCGCACTAGCGGCGCCGGTCACCTACGAGGGCAGCTCACCCACCGGCACGACTGCAACCGGCTCCAGCATCACCTTCTCGCACACTTCGGGTACCAGTGCCAACCGGCTGCTCTTGGTGGGCATCTCGTGGAACTGCGGGTCGACCCCCCGCACGATCTCCTCGGTAGCTTGGAACGGCACAGCTTTGACTGAGGTGAAGACCCAGCTGACCGACACGACCAGCGACCCGCGCTATTCGGCCGTCTACAAGCTGGTCAATCCTGCCAGCGGGGTCACCGGTAACGTGGTTGTCACCTTCTCCGGCGGGGTTACCAACGGCGCCATAGCCGGCGCGGCCAACTTCGCCAACGTCGACCAGACTACCCCGCTCGCCTCTATCGTGGGCGCAGCGTCAGCCAACAACAGCGGCACGGCCGTGACAGTGGACGTTACCGGGCTGCTCGGCACCGAACTGGTGTTCGACAACGTATTCATGGGCGTGAGCAGCGACACGACGACTCTGACGGCCGGGAGCGGCCAGACGCAACGGTGGTTTGTACGTGGCTACACCAGCTCGGCCACCAGCTTCAACACCATGGCCGGCGCCAGCACCGAGCAGGCCACAGGTAGCACGGTGACCATGAGTTGGACCGCGAGCGCCTCGGCTTGGTGGGCGACTGTAGCCATGGCTATCAGGCCGGTAGGCAGCGCACCGCCCCCACCGCCTCCGGTCACCTTCAGTGAGGCCGAACTCTTGGGCCAGCCCACCAACAACTCCATGAGCGTCAAGGTCATGCCCGACGCCGCGGTCACGCTGCGCTGCCAGTACGACACGAACTCCGGAGAACCGTATGCCGGCACGTCCTCCAATGTGGCCGCTACCGCGGGCACGCCTGCGACGGTGACCATGAGCGGACTGACCGCGAACACCAAGTACTACTACCGGGTGCAGTACAGCTCCGATGGCGGGTCCACTTGGACGAGCCGCAGTGAGCACTCCTTCTGGACCCAGCGGGCGGCAGGCAGCACCTTCACCTTCGACATCACCACCGACTCGCACATCAACATCCAGCTGGGGAACACGGGCAACTGGACGAACACCCTGAACAAGGTGGCCGCGGACGCCCCCGACTTCCTCATCGACCTGGGCGACACCTTCGCTATGGACAATGGCAGCTCCAGCGTCGCCCTCGGGGACACGGCAGCGGCCGAACAGAAGTACAAGGATGGGCTCCAGTACTTCAACCTCGTGAGCGCCAATTCTCCGACCTTCTTCACACCGGGGAACCACGAGCAGCAAGAGGCCTGGCACCTACAGGGCACCCTGGCCAACAGCCT
Source organism: uncultured Actinomycetota bacterium (assembly GCA_963843455.1). GTDB lineage: Bacteria > Actinomycetota > Thermoleophilia > RBG-16-64-13 > RBG-16-64-13 > CAIQPS01. The sequence continues at coordinate 98,759 of CAWJKE010000016.1, read as the reverse complement.
GCCTGTGATGGCCAAGAACGCTGAGAAGAAGTTCTATCTCAACCCGGTGCCGAACAGCTTTTATACCGGTGACACCAGCACCCATCCCAACCTCGCGGGCGATCAGCTCAAACAGGACTACTACGCTTGGACCTGGGGCGACGCCCTGTTCGTGGTCATTAGCCCCTACTGGACCACGACCACCAAGCCCTATACCACCTCCACCGGCGGCGGGGAGACTGACTCCACCGGCTCGGACAACCGTTGGGACTGGACGCTCGGGCAGACTCAGTTCAACTGGCTGAAGACGACCCTGCAGAACAGCAACGCCAAGTACAAGTTCGTGTTCTCCCACCAGATAACCGGCAGCAACTCGGAGAGCGGCCAGGTGAACTACGGCCACGGCGGTGTGGATGCGGCCGACTTCTGCGAGTGGGGCGGCTACAACGTAGGCACCACCACGTCCGGTTGGGCCACCAACCGCGCCAGTTGGGGAAGCCAGCCCATCCGCCAGATGATGAAAGCAAACGGCGCGAGCGCCTTCTTCCACGGGCATGACCACCAGATGGCCTACGAGGATTACGACGACGTCGTCTACCAGTCTGTCCCGTCCGGAAGCTTCAGCGGCAACTTCGGTATGTACAGCACCGGGGGCAACTCGGGCAACACGATCTGGGCCGATTCCACGGAGGGAGCAGGCTACCTGAGGGTGACCGTCGGCCCGTCGCAGACCCACGTGGAGTTCATCCGGTACAATGGCTCAAGCGCGGCATATGACTACAACATAACGCCTGCTGCTTCCGCCACCTACAACCTCAACCTCCAGATAGGCTGGAACCTGATCGCTGCCACCCCGGGGGCGACCTTCCCCGAGCCAGCTCTTCGCCTGGAACGGGTCTTCCTATGTGAGCGGGACGAGCGCCACCGCCTGGCAGGGCTACTGGATCAAGGCCACCTCTGCCTCGTCGGTGACCGTGACCGGTGTCACCGGTCCCCATACGGTGAACCTGACCACGGGCTGGAACCTGATCGGTAACTCCATGAACACCGTGGCGAATCTGACCCTCCCTGGAGGTGTGCCGGCCTTCGTCTACAACCCGGCCACCCAGGGCTACGCGTCCACGACCACGCTCCAACCCGGCCAGGGGGCTTGGGTGAAAGGGATCTCGGGCCAGAGCGTCGTCCTCACCGCGGGCTCGTAGGGTGGAGGTGCGGATGAAGTCAACGTCAAAGATGGGAACTCTGTGATGCATCGAACGCTGCCGAAAAGAAGGTCGCTCTCGGTCCTGATCGCTCTGATGGTGGTCGTGACCGTAGCCGGGATACTGCTGTGGGGATGTGGGGGGGACGATACGTCCTCCCCACAGACCTCACAAAGTAGCTCGCAGAGCACCTCTGCACCTACGTCGACCACCGTGCAGGGCACAGAGTCGACCGGCTCGACAGCGTCTGCCGGCTCCACTACGACCGCCGCGTCAAGTGCTACCTCGACGACTACGGCGAGTCAGACCACGACCTCCGGCTCGACGAGTTCGACCTCCGCGAGTTCGACTTCTACGAGCGGGACAACGGGGGGCGGGGCGAAGATATTCGGCAAAGTCCTTGACACGGACGGTGATCCCGTAGCGGGAGCGACCGTCAAGGTCGTCTACAACGCCGCAGACAAGAACTACCGTGCGTCGGGCGACAATACGATCGGCACGGCGAAGACAGATGCCCAGGGCAGCTTCCAGATTCCGGTGGGATCCTTGGCTCTTGGTACGATAGTCGATGTGTCGACGGTAGCGGAGGGTCATACGTCGGTGCTGGTCTACGGCAAATACCAAGAGAAGCAGGAACAGGTGGATCTTGACAACTTCGGGAAGGCGGGCGGAGACAGGCGCATGCCTGTCGGTGATGTGATGCCGCCGCTCCCGTTCGAAGGCCTGCTACCAGACTAGGAGTCATGGAAACACCGATGGTCACAACAACGGGGAGGACAAAGTGAGCGCAGATTCTTCAGGGGCCCGGCACCGCCGGGCAGGACATGGAGTCATTTGCGGCCTTCATGGCTTGGTCTGCGGTCACGTTGATCAAGCCATGAGTGGCCGCACGATTGCGCGTGAGTCATCGTCTACAAAGACTGGAGGGGAAGTGAGAAAGGTATTCGCTAAGACCGGTCTCGCGATCTGTGTGATCGCGGCCATGCTCCTTCTAACAGTGGCGCTCGCCGGCCCGGCCCTAGCTGTGTCCGGCACCCAGATCAGCGGTGTCGTTCAGAGCAACGATCCTGGGCCTCTTTCCGGCGCCACGGTCAAGGTTGTCTTGAATGCGCTCGACCCGCTTTACGACGCGGTCACCCCCGCCAACAACCTGGTTGGCCAGACGACAACGGATGTCAGCGGAAACTACACCATCAATGTGACCGGGTTCCGTAGTGGTGCTGGGCTCCAAATCGGAAGCATCGTGGACATCAGCGCCCTGAAGACCGGCTATCTGAGCGTGACCCAGTTTGGGACCTTTGACCAGGCAAGCATTACTGTCAGCTTCCTACGCTTTAGCCAGATATTCGGTTCTACGTGGGGAGATAGGAGGGTTCCGATTGACGAGGGGCAGCAGCCCCCTCTGCCTTACGAGAATCTGCTTCCGAACTATCTCCGGCCCACGCTGACTGGTATCAGCCCGAGCAGCGGGGTCCCGGCGGGCGGCACGGCGGTGACCATCACGGGCACCAACTTCATCGGCACCCCCGCCCCGACAGTCAGCTTTGGGGGCACGGCCGCGACGAACGTGGTCGTGGTCAACTCCACTTCGATCACCTGTGACAGCCCAGCCCATGCGTCAGGCACCGTGGACGTGACGGTGACCACCCAGGCCGGTATTACTGCCACCTCGTCCGCCGACCAGTTCACCTACACGGGTGGGGCCGTTCCCACCGTCACCGGCCTCAGCCCGACCTCCGGCACTACGGCGGGCGGCACGAGCGTGACCATCACCGGCACCAACCTCACCGGCGCCACCGCTGTCAGCTTCGGCGGCACGGCGGCCACCAGCTTCACCCCGGTCAACGCGACCACGGTCACCGCCACCAGCCCGGCCCATGCCGCCGGCACGATCGACGTGACGGTCACCACTCCGGGTGGCACCAGTGCCACCAGCGGCACCGGTAACGACTACACCTACGTGACCCCTGCTCCCACGGTCACCGGCCTCAGCCCGAGCAGTGGGACCGACGCCGGGGGCACCTCCGTGACCATCACCGGCACCAACCTCACCGGCGCTACCGCTGTCAGCTTCGGCGGCACGGCGGCCACCAGCTTCACCCCGGTCAACGCGACCACGGTCACCGCCACCAGCCCGGCCCATGCCGCCGGCACGATCGACGTGACGGTCACCACTCCGGGTGGCACCAGTGCCACCAGCGGCACCGGTAACGACTACACCTACACGACCGTACCCGCTCCCACGGTCACCGGCCTCAGCCCGACCTCCGGCACTACGGCGGGCGGCACGAGCGTGACCATCACCGGTACCAACCTCACCGGCGCTACCGCTGTCAGCTTCGGCGGCACGGCGGCCACCAGCTTCACCCCGGTCAACGCGACCACGGTCACCGCCACCAGCCCGGCCCATGCCGCCGGCACGATCGACGTGACGGTCACCACTCCGGGTGGCACCAGTGCCACCAGCGGCACCGGTAACGACTACACCTACGTGACCCCTGCTCCCACCGTCACCGGCCTCAGCCCGACCTCCGGCACTACGGCGGGCGGCACGAGCGTGACCATCACCGGCACCAACCTCACCGGCGCTACCGCTGTCAGCTTCGGCGGCACGGCGGCCACCAGCTTCACCCCGGTCAACGCGACCACGGTCACCGCCACCAGCCCGGCCCATGCCGCCGGCACGATCGACGTGACGGTCACCACTCCGGGTGGCACCAGTGCCACCAGCGGCACCGGTAACGACTACACCTACGTGACCGTACCCGCTCCCACGGTCACCGGCCTCAGCCCGACCTCCGGCACTACGGCGGGCGGCACGAGCGTGACCATCACCGGTACCAACCTCACCGGCGCTACCGCTGTCAGCTTCGGCGGCACGGCGGCCACCAGCTTCACCCCGGTCAACGCGACCACGGTCACCGCCACCAGCCCGGCCCATGCCGCCGGCACGATCGACGTGACGGTCACCACTCCGGGTGGCACCAGTGCCACCAGCGGCACCGGTAACGACTACACCTACACGAGCAGTGGCGGCGCTCAGATCTTCGGTGTCGTTCAGGACAATGACATAGGAGTTCTTTCCGGAGCGACCGTGAAGGTCGTTCTGGACGCGGTCGACCCGAACTACAACCCGAGCGACCCGAACGGCACCGGCGTCAACCTGGTCGGACAGGCCACAACGGATTCGGGCGGCAACTACACGATCAACGTGAGCTCGTTCCATGGCACAGGTCTGGCGATCGGCAGCATCGTTGACGTGACCGGATCGGCCACCAATCACCTCAGCGTGACGCAGTACGGGGCGTACGACAAGACGAGCGTGGAGTGCAGTTTCCTGAACTTTGGCTCTTCCGGGGAGGGGATCGCAGACTTCCACTTGACGAAGGTCAGCAGCCTCCGTTGCCGTTCGAGCACCTGCTGCCGAACTACACGCCCCCGCCGGCGCCCACCATCACCAACATCAACCCGAACACCGGCTCGACCGCCGGCGGCACGAACGTGACCATCACCGGCACTAACTTCGTTACCGGGGCCGGGAACACCACCGTCACCTTCGGCGGCACCGCGGCCACCAGCGTCAACGTGGCCAGTGCGACCAGCCTCACCTGCACCACCCCGGCGCATGCCGCTGGCGCGGTGAACGTAGTGGTCACCACCGACGGAGGCACGGCTACTTCCGCGAACGGCTTCACCTACACCACCCCGGCGCCCACCGTCACCGGCCTCAATCCGACTGGCGGCCCGATCGCTGGCGGCACCGCGGTGACCATCACCGGCACCAACCTCACGGGCGCCACCGCCGTCAGCTTCGGCGGCACAGCGGCCACCGGCGTGTCGGTCGTGAACGCGACCACCGTCACCTGCACCAGCCCGGCCCATGCCGCCGGCACGGTGGACGTGACGGTCACCACTCCGGGTGGCACCAGCTCCGCGAGCGGCACCGGTAACGACTACACCTACACCGCTGTAGCCGCTCCCACCGTCACCGCTCTCAACCCGACGGGCGGCACCGTCAATGGCGGCACCGTGGTGACCATCACCGGCACCAACCTCACCGGCGCTACCGCGGTCAGCTTCGGCGGGACCGGGGCTACCAACGTGGCCGTGGTCAACGCGACGACGATCACCTGCAAGAGCCCGGCCCATGCCGCCGGCACGATTGACGTGACCGTCACCACTCCGGGTGGCACCAGCTCCACGAGCGGCACGGGTAACAACTACGCCTACGCAGCGCCGGCGGTCCCGACCGTCACCAACGTCAATCCGAATACCGGCCCTGCGATCGGTGGCACCTCGGTGACCATCACCGGCACCGGTTTCACCGGGGCCTATGACATCTTCTTCGGCGACGCCCAGGTCCTTTCTGGGACCATAGTCAACGACACCACGATCACCGTCAGCACTCCGCCGCATAGTGCCGCAACGGTGGACGTCACGGTCACCACCCCGGGTGGCACCAGCTCCACCAGCGGCACCGGTAACGATTACACGTACACGGGGCAGTTGTTGCCCGAGATCACCAGCATCGTGCCGAACAGCGGCAACACTGCCGGTGGCTACACCGTGACCATCACCGGTACCGGTCTCGCCACGGTCACTGACGTCTATTTCGGCACAACCGCGTCCCCGTTCGGGTCCCACACCGGCGACACCGAGATCGTTGCCACTGTCCCGGCGCATGCTGCTGGGAAAGTGGACGTGACCGCCGTCGGTCCTGGCGGCACTAGTCCTACCGCCGGCACCGCCAACGACTTCACCTTTGCCGATCCTCCGACGATCAGCAACGTCAACCCGAACTCGGGCTCGACCGCCGGCGGCACCAACGTGACCATCACCGGCACCAACTTCATCGCTGGGGCCACGGTCACCTTCGGCGGCACCGCAGCCACCAGCATCAACGTGGCCAGCGCCACCTCGATCACCTGCACCACCCCGGCTCATGCCGCTGGCGCGGTGAACGTGGTAGTGACCACCTCCGTTGGCACGGCGACCTCCAATAACGGCTTCACCTACGTAACACCGCCGGTCCCGACCGTCACCGCTCTCAACCCGACGAGCGGCTCTACTGCCGGCGGCACCGCGGTGACCATCACCGGTACCAACCTCACCGGCGCTACCGCCGTCAGCTTCGGCGGCACCGCCGCCACCGGCGTGTCGGTCGTTAACGCGACCACCGTCAACTGCACCAGCCCGGCCCACGCTGCAGGCACGGTGGACGTGACCGTGACCACCCCGGGTGGTACCAGCTCGACCAGCGGTACCGGTAACGACTACACCTACAACCAGGCCGCACCCACCATCACCACCATCGCCCCGACCTCCGGCTCGACCGTCGGCGGCACGAACGTGACCATCACCGGTACCAACTTCATCGCCGGGGCCACGGTCACCTTCGGCGGCACCGCGGCCACCAGCATCAACGTGGCCAGCGCCACCTCGATCACCTGCACCACCCCGGCTCATGCCGCTGGTGCGGTGAACGTGGTGGTGACCACCTCCGGTGGCACGGCGACCTCCACTAACGGCTTCACCTACAACCAGGCCGCACCCACCATCACCACCATCGCCCCGACCTCCGGCTCGACCGTCGGCGGCACGAACGTGACCATCACCGGTACCAACTTCATCGCCGGGGCCACGGTCACCTTCGGCGGCACCGCGGCCACCAGCATCAACGTGGCCAGCGCCACCTCGATCACCTGCACCACCCCGGCTCATGCCGCTGGTGCGGTGAACGTGGTGGTGACCACCTCCGGTGGCACGGCGACCTCCACTAACGGCTTCACCTACGTGGCCCCGGTAGTAACCACCCGCTATGAGCAGACCGACCCCAGCCTGACCTACGCCGGCACCTGGGGCATGCCCAGTAACGCCGGAGCCTCTGGCGGCTCCTGGACGAACATCAACGCCACCGGTTCGGTGACGGTGAACTTCACCGGGACCGCGATCAGCTGGATCAATGTCAAGAGCCCCTACTACGGCATCGCCAAAGTGACCCTCGACGGCGGCGCTGCCGTCTTCGTCGACCTCTACAGCCCGACCGTCTCCTGGCAGCAGGCGGTCTGGAGCGCGACCGGCCTCTCGGGCAGCGGTATCCATACCGTCAAGATCGAGTGGACCAACACCAAGAACGCCGCCGCTCTCGCCGCCTACATCGGCGTCGACGCCTTCGATGTGACCGGGACCCTGGTGGCGCTTAACCACTACGAGGAGACCAACGCCAACCTGGCCTTCACCGGCTCGTGGTCCAGCGCCGGCAACTCCGGAGCCTCCGCAAGTGCCTGGAAGTACCTCAACTCCGCCGGTTCGGTGACGGTTGACTTCACCGGGACCGCGATCAGCTGGATCAATGTCAAGAGCCCCAACTACGGTATCGCCCAGGTGAGCCTCGACGGCGGCGCTGCCGTCGACGTCGACCTCTACAGCGCCACCACCTCCTGGCAGCAGAAGGTGTGGAGCGCGACCGGCCTCTCGAACGGTGCCCACACGGTCACCATCACCTGGACCGGCACCAAGAACGCCTTGGCGGCCGCTACTAACATCGGCGTCGACGCCTTCGATGTGACCGGGACCCTGGTGGCGCTTAACCACTACGAGGAGACCAACGCCAACCTGGCCTTCACCGGCTCGTGGTCCAGCGCCGGCAACTCCGGAGCCTCCGCAAGTGCCTGGAAGTACCTCAACTCCGCCGGTTCGGTGACGGTTGACTTCACCGGGACCGCGATCAGCTGGATCAATGTCAAGAGCCCCAACTACGGTATCGCCCAGGTGAGCCTCGACGGCGGCGCTGCCGTCGACGTCGACCTCTACAGCGCCACCACCTCCTGGCAGCAGAAGGTGTGGAGCGCGACCGGCCTCTCGAACGGTGCCCACACGGTCACCATCACCTGGACCGGCACCAAGAACGCCTTGGCGGCCGCTACTAACATCGGCGTCGACGCCTTCGACATCCGGGGGACTATTGCCCCATGACAAGGTGATCAACGCCTGAGCTAAGCAAGTCCGGGGGTGGGCCCCTGCGGCGGTGACCCCGCCGCAGGGGCCCACCTGTATGTGTGTGGGAAGCCCCGTGACTGATCCTGGGGCAAAGAATCGTCTGCCGTTCGCGGACTCCCTTGGGAGGAAACGAATGCACCGAGACCGCGGGACCGAAGGCTGTCTGGGTGCTGACTTGGCCTCTTGGACAGGTACTTGTTTGTCCGCTCCATTGTGAGGCTACCGCTGCCCGTCCTGACTGGCCTATCATGGTGTACATGAACAACCTTGGTTCCGTGCGCCCGGAGGGCGGCGAACCTAGGATGGGAGCAATCAAACTGGAGGCGGACATGAGAACAGCAGGCAAGGCTCTGAACACCGGCCCGACCGAAGCGCGCCCTCGCAACTCCGATCGTGGCCGCAAAGCCGCCACGTGGGTTGCTGTCTTGGCCGCTTTGGTGATGGTGTTGATTTTGGTATTGCCGGCAGCCGGGGCCTTGGCGGCGCCGGTCACGTTGGACGGAACGGTCCACTCCGGCACGACTGCAAGCGGGTCCAGCCTCAGCTTCTCCCACACCACCGGCACGGGCGCCAACCGGCTCCTGGTGGTCGGGGTGTCCTGGAACAGCAATACAGCTGAGCGGACCATATCGTCGGTCACTTTCACTCCGAGTGGTGGGTCGGCGCAGGCTCTCAGCCTGGTGGTGACCCACAAGCACTCGACGCAGAACCGCGATTCCGCTCTCTACAAACTGGTCGGCCCAGCGAGCGGGACTGCCGGCACGGTGACCGTCACCTTCTCCAGTGCAGTGGCCAGTGGCGCCGTGGCTGGCGCGGCCAACTTCACCGGGGTCGATCAGACCACCCCCTTCGGGGTCACCAACTCTGCCGACAGCGGCAGCGCCCAGAACACCAATCCCAGCGTGACGCTGAACGGCCTGACAAGCAACGAGTTGGTGATCGATAACACTTTCCAGGGCGCCAGCGATTCTTCGCAGACCCTCACGGCCGGGGCCGGCCAGACGCAACTGTGGACCGGCTTTGCCGGCAACACCCGATCCGCGGCCAGCACCGAGCAGGCCGGCGGCAGTTCGGTCACCATGAGCTCGACCGCGGCCAGCTCGTCCTATTGGAATGTCGTCGCGGCGGCCATCAGGCCCGTCCCTGCCCCCACCGTCACCGCCCTTGATCCCACGAGCGGCACCACCGCCGGGGGCACGATCGTCACCATCACCGGCACCAACCTCACCGGAGTCTCGGCTGTGAGCTTCGGCGGCACTGCGGCTGCCAGCTTCACCCCGGTCGATGCCACCACGGTCACCGCCACCAGCCCGGCCGGCTCAGCCGGGACCGTAGACGTGACCGTCACCACCCCGGGCGGCACCAGCGCCATCGTCGCCGGTGACCAGTTCACCTACGTGGCTCCGACACCTGCCCCCACCGTCACCGCCCTTGATCCCACGAGCGGCACCACCGCCGGGGGCACGATCGTCACCATCACCGGCACCAACCTCACCGGAGTCTCGGCTGTGAGCTTCGGCGGCACTGCGGCTGCCAGCTTCACCCCGGTCGATGCCACCACGGTCACCGCCACCAGCCCGGCCGGCTCAGCCGGGACCGTAGACGTGACCGTCACCACCCCGGGCGGCACCAGCGCCATCGTCGCCGGTGACCAGTTCACCTACGTGGCTCCGACACCTGCCCCCACCGTCACCGCCCTTGATCCCACGAGCGGCACCACCGCCGGGGGCACGATCGTCACCATCACCGGCACCAACCTCACCGGAGTCTCGGCTGTGAGCTTCGGCGGCACTGCGGCTGCCAGCTTCACCCCGGTCGATGCCACCACGGTCACCGCCACCAGCCCGGCCGGCTCAGCCGGGACCGTAGACGTGACCGTCACCACCCCGGGCGGCACCAGCGCCATCGTCGCCGGTGACCAGTTCACCTACACCGCCCCGGTAGTAACCACCCGCTATGAGCAGACCGACCCCAGCCTGACCTACGCCGGCACCTGGGGCATGCCCAGTAACGCCGGAGCCTCTGGCGGCTCCTGGACGAACATCAACGCCACCGGTTCGGTGACGGTGAACTTCACCGGGACCGCGATCAGCTGGATCAATGTCAAGAGCCCCTACTACGGCATCGCCAAAGTGACCCTCGACGGCGGCGCTGCCGTCTTCGTCGACCTCTACAGCCCGACCGTCTCCTGGCAGCAGGCGGTCTGGAGCGCGACCGGCCTCTCGGGCAGCGGTATCCATACCGTCAAGATCGAGTGGACCAACACCAAGAACGCCGCCGCTCTCGCCGCCTACATCGGCGTCGACGCCTTCGATGTGACCGGGACCCTGGTGGCGCTTAACCACTACGAGGAGACCAACGCCAACCTGGCCTTCACCGGCTCGTGGTCCAGCGCCGGCAACTCCGGAGCCTCCGCAAGTGCCTGGAAGTACCTCAACTCCGCCGGTTCGGTGACGGTTGACTTCACCGGGACCGCGATCAGCTGGATCAATGTCAAGAGCCCCAACTACGGTATCGCCCAGGTGAGCCTCGACGGCGGCGCTGCCGTCGACGTCGACCTCTACAGCGCCACCACCTCCTGGCAGCAGAAGGTGTGGAGCGCGACCGGCCTCTCGAACGGTGCCCACACGGTCACCATCACCTGGACCGGCACCAAGAACGCCTTGGCGGCCGCTACTAACATCGGCGTCGACGCCTTCGATGTGACCGGGACCCTGGTGGCGCTTAACCACTACGAGGAGACCAACGCCAACCTGGCCTTCACCGGCTCGTGGTCCAGCGCCGGCAACTCCGGAGCCTCCGCAAGTGCCTGGAAGTACCTCAACTCCGCCGGTTCGGTGACGGTTGACTTCACCGGGACCGCGATCAGCTGGATCAATGTCAAGAGCCCCAACTACGGTATCGCCCAGGTGAGCCTCGACGGCGGCGCTGCCGTCGACGTCGACCTCTACAGCGCCACCACCTCCTGGCAGCAGAAGGTGTGGAGCGCGACCGGCCTCTCCAACGGTGCCCACACGGTCACCATCACCTGGACCGGCACCAAGAACGCTTTGGCGGCCGCTACTAACATCGGCGTCGACGCCTTCGACATCCGGGGGACTATTGCCCCATGACAAGGTGATCAACGCCTGAGCTAAGCAAGTCCGGGGGTGGGCCCCTGCGGCGGTGACCCCGCCGCAGGGGCCCACCTGTATGTGCAAGCAGGGTGCAGTCGACCACTGCACGGTCGGGGACGCCCGACAGACTCTCAAGCCGTCCGGTAACCGCTTGCTCGAACTCTCTTTGATCGGAAGTACGGCCGCCTATCGACGCAAAGACGGACCGGATCAAAGTCAGCCGAAAAGCACGTCGACAGTAAGCTGAAGAGGCTGAGCTGAGGCTGCCCAGGCGGGGTATGTCGGCAGAACCGAGCGGCGACTACACAGGACTGCCGATGCGCCCCCTGTCGGTCCCGAACATCCCTGCAAAGCAGGCGGAGGGGAAGGGATTCGAACCCTTGAGACCTTGCGGCCTGCCGGTTTTCAAGACCGGTGCGATCAACCAGACTCCGCCACCCCTCCGGGTACGGCCGCGGCGGCGCCCACGCGCCGCCGCGGCGGAGTATAGCCGCTACTGCACCGTGATGCTGGTGGCTGCGACGGCGGCGATTATGACCCCGATGATGGCGATGACGACCCCCGCGACCGCGATGCCGAAGGTGATCCAGCACCACATCTTGGCCTTGCGCGAGGCCTCCTGTGCGCCCGGCACGTCGCCTAGGACCAGCCGGTTCCCAACCTTGCTGGCATAAACCACGGCTACGATACCCGTGGGCCAGAAGCAGAGGATCAGCGTGATGATGGCCCAAGCCATGTAGCTGGGGATGTTGGGGATCGTCCCGTAGCCTGGCTGGTAACCGGCGGGCTGGTACTGCTGCTGGTAGGGGGGAGGGTAGGCCGCGGGGGGAGTCGCAGGCTGCTGACCGCCGTCCGGCTGCGCGATCCCGTCCGGCTGCTGACCTGCCGCCGGGTCACCGGGGACCGCGGGCGCGGCCGCCCACTGCTCCCGGTAGTTCTGGAGGTCCATGCCGCACTTGGTGCAGAAGCTTGCCGCGTCGTCGTTGGCGGTGCCGCATTGCGGGCAATACATTCCGGCCTCTCTTCCCGTGCTTCTTTCGTCTCTGAATGCTAGGTTTATCACAAAGCGGCAGGGAGGTGGGCGTGTCCGGATCGGAAATGAGCGAGCGAATCGAGCGGCTTGTGGCCGGCGACCGGCTGATTCCGCTTTTAGGCATAGAGGTGGAGGAGGCATCGGAAAGCCTCGCCAGGGTCTCCGCGGTGGTGACGGAGGACTTCCTCCAGGTCCACGGGCTGGCCCACGGCGCCTTCGTCTTCGCGCTGATCGACATCGCCTTCGCCTTGAACGTGAACGCCAGGGTCGACGCGGTCGCGGTGCAGTGGAGCATCAGTCAGTTCCGGTCGGGCGCCCTGGGGGAGAGGCTTACGGCCGAGTGTCGGCTGTTGCACGGAGGACGCCGGCTGATGGTGGTCGATCTTGTGGTGACCGGGACCGAAGGAAGGGTGATCGCCAAGGGGCAGGCCTCGGCGATCCCGGTGGGTGAGGCGGCGACGGTGGAGAGACGCTGCTAGGAGTCCGGGGCGCCGGGCAGCACCCCTGGAGTCCGCCGGATCATGCGCACCTTCTCGGATGCCAACCGCGGCGACAGACCCACCGCGTAGATCTCGGGGTTCCGGAGCCTGCGCACTTCTTCGGGCAACGACGCCACCTGTTGCTGCGCGCGGGCGCGGATGTCGGCGAGTGCGGGCCGTTGCCCCGTACGTTCCCCGTCCAGCATTACGGGCACGAGCAGATCTTCGCAGCGCGAGGCGTCCCAGACGGCGTGTAGGAAGGAAAGGTCCTGGCGCTCCGCGAACGGGACCGGTGCCGCCGGCTGTCCCGGGTCGATGGAGTCAGCAGGCTCACCATCCAATCGGATGAGATCGGCGAGAGGATGCCCGGCCTCGTCGTAGTAGCGGACCAGCCGCTTGCGACCCGGGTCGGTCATCTTGGCGGGATTCGAGGAGAGCTTGATACGCGGTTCCCACGCCCCGCCATCCTCCTGCACGGCCACCAGTTTGTACACACCGCTCAACGCCGGATGCCCGGAAGATGTGATCAGATGCGTCCCCACGCCCCAGGAGTTGATGCGCGCTCCCTGCCGCTTGAGGTCGGCGATCAGGTCCTCGTCGAGCTCGTTCGACGCCACGATCAGAGGGTCGGGGAATCCCGCCTCGGTGAAAATGCGGTAGGCGGCCTTGCTCAACCGGGCCAGGTCCCCGGAGTCGAGCCGCACCGCGGCGCGCACCGGACGTCCGGCGGCGCGCAGCTCTTTGAACACCGTGACCGCGTTCGGGAGGCCGGACGTCAGTGTGTCGTACGTGTCCACGAGCAGGATCGGGTCGGGGTAGCAGGCGGCATAAGCCCGGAAAGCTTCCAGTTCGCTGTCAAAGCTCATCACCCAGGAATGGGCGTGGGTCCCCTTGACCGGTATGCCGAACACTTTGCCGGCCAGGACGTTGGACGTGCTATCGGCACCCCCGATGTAGGCGGCGCGGCTGCCGCTGAGGCCGCCGTCCGGGCCTTGCGCCCGGCGTAGACCGAACTCGACGAGATCGTCGCTGCCGCATGCCAGGCGGATCCTCGCCGCTTTAGTCGCGATCAGGGTCTGGAAGTTCAGGGTGTTCAACACGACGGTCTCGAGCAACTGGGCTTCGATGAGGGGGCCGTCGATCTGCAGCACGGGCTCGTGAGGGAACACGACTGTGCCTTCGGGCACGGCGTAGATGCTGCAGCGTTGGCGGAACGACCTGAGGTAGTCGAGAAACGGGTCCTCGAAGGCGCCAAGTCCGGAGAGATAGTCCAGGTCATGGTCGCTGAACCGCAGGTTCTGCACCTGGTCGAGCAGTTGCTCCAAGCCCGCGGTGATGGCGAAGCCGGTGTGGGGCGGCAGGTCGCGAAAGGTGTAGTTGAAGCAGGCCCGCAGCTCCCGGCGGCCGGTCTTCCAGTAGCCGCCCATCATGGTCAACTGGTAGTAGTCGGTAAGGAGCGCCAGGTCTTCCCGGCGCGCCCAGCGTCGGGCGACGTCGCCCTGGCCGTCAGGCGTCATGGCGGACCTGGTCGGAGCGGACGCGGCTCACGCCTGCCGCGTCGAGTTCTGCAAAAGCCGCCGCGGTGGTATCCGGCGCTACGCCGCGCACCGCGTCCTCGACGACGAACACGGCGAACCCAGCCGCTTGGGCGTCGAGCGCGGTCTGCCTCACGCAGTAGTCTGTCGCCAACCCCGCTACGAAGACCCGCTCCACCATCCGCAGACGCAGAAACTCCGCCAGATGGAGTCTCTCCACCTGGAAGGCGCTGTAGACCTCGTGGCTGGGATCGTCGCCCTTGCTCATTACAAGGGCGTTCCTCGGGACTTCCAGCCCCCGGCACCAGGCTGCTCCGGGAGTGCCCTGCACGGCATGCCGGGGCCACGAGCCGTCGCGAAACTCAGGCTGCTCGGAGAAGCTGATGTGGCGGGTGGGGTGCCAGTCTCTCGTGTACACCCAGCGCCCGAAGAGCGGCAGCAGCCGGTTGATGACGGGAATGACCTCATCGCCCCCAGCAACGGCCAGCGCCCCTCCCGGGCAGAAGTCCCGCTGCACGTCGACCACCATGAAGACGTCGTGAGCCCCGGTGCGGACAGTGTCCGCGCCGCTGCCGGCCCTCGCCCAGGTCGCGCCATAGCGCCGCCCCGTGCTCATCCGCCGAGTACCTCTTTGCCGGCGGGCAGGAAGGGTCTGAGCACGGCGGGTGTCTCGATCTTTCCATCCTCGGTCTGGTAGTTCTCCATGATGGCGATCATGGTGCGCCCCACAGCCACCACCGTACCGTTGAGCGTGTGGAGCAGATACGGTCCGCCACGCTCGCCCTTGGCCCGCACCTTCAGACGCCGCGCCTGGTAGTCGGTGCAGTTGGAGCAGGAGGTGACCTCCCGGTAGCGCTCCTGCGTGGGCAACCACGCTTCCAGGTCGTACTTCTTGGCGGCCGGAGCGCCGAGGTCGCCCGCGGCGATATTGACCGCGCGGTAGGGGAGACCCAGTTCCTGCAGCACCTCCTCCTCCACCGAGCGCATGAAGTCGTGCTCCTCCGGAGACCTGTCCGGAGTGCAGAAGCTGAACATCTCCACCTTGTCGAACTGGTGTACGCGGAAGATGCCCCGGGTGTCCTTGCCCGCCGCCCCGGCCTCTCTGCGGAAGCAACTCGAATAGCCGACGTAACGGACCGGCAGTTCCGCTTCGTCCAGGATCTCGTTCATGTGAAGCGCCGCGAGTGGCACCTCCGAAGTCCCCACCAGGTTGAGGCCGTCCGCCTCGATCCGGTAGACCTGCTGCATGTCGGTGGGGAAGAAGCCGGTGCCATACATGGCCTCGTCGCGCACCAGCACCGGCACGACCACAGGGCGAAATCCCTTGCCGGCCAGCTTCTGCAGCGCGTACTGCACCAGGGCGAACTGGAGGAACACCAGGTCGCCTTTGAGGTATGCGAACCGACTGCCGGAGGTGCGGGCGCCGCGTTCCATGTCGATCATGTCGAACTGGGCCGCCAGATCAAGGTGATCCTTGGGAGAAAAGGAGAACCTACGTGGCTCTCCCCGCGTGTACATGACAACGGAGTCTTCCTCGCCTCCGGCCGGCGCCGATGCCTCGGGCAGGTTGGGGACCTGTAGAAGCTCGGCTTCGAGAGCCGCTTCGGTGTCCTTGAGCCGGGCCTCGAGCTCCTTGATCTGCTCGCCGACGGCCCGCATCGCTTCGATCTTGACCGAGGCGTCCTCTTTGTTGCGCTTCGCCTGCGCGATCTCTGCGCTCACGACATTACGCAGGGCCCGCTTGTCCTCGACCGCAGTCAGTATCTCGCGTCGTGTACGGTCCAATGCGAGTAGTGTGTCCAGCGCGGCTTCGGCGTGCGGGCCCCGGCGGCGGAGGGCGGCGCGGACCATGTCCGGCTCGTTCCGGATGAGTCTGATATCGAGCACCGGCACTCTCCTCGGTTACGGACGCGCAGCGGCCCTGAGTGGCTTACCCACAGGATAGCTGCCCAAGACCATCAGGCGGGGCTGCTTGCAGCTCAGGCAGCGAAGGGCGTCGGCCACCGGGCCGTCGTCCACCTTGCCCTCCATATCGACGAGGAAGATGTAGTCGCCCAGTCGCCGCTTGGACGGCCGGGACTCGATCTTGGTGAGGTTGATGCGCCTGAACGCGAACTCCTGCAGGATGAGGAGCAGGGCGCCCGGCTGGTCCTTGACGATCTCGCAGACGATCGAGGTCTTGTACGGCTCGAACCAGTCCTGCCGCTCCCGCTGGCGGGCCAAGAAGACGAACCGGGTCTCGTTGTCCTTGTGGTCCTCGATGTCGGGCGCGAGGACCACGCATCCGTAAGTCGTTCCGGCCAACTGATTGCCGATGGCTGCATACGGCTGGTCGCTCTTGGCCACGCTTTCGACCGCGTTGGCGGTGGAGTTCGCCGCCTCTATCTCGCATCCCGGCAGGTTGTTGCGCAACCATATGCGGCACTGAGCGTTCGCATGCGGGTGGGAGACCACCTTGGTCACCTGGTCCAGGGTCACACCAGGCCGCGCGAGGAGTTGGTGGCGCACCGGGATCCTGACCTCGCGGACTATCTGGAGGTTGTCGATCTCGTGCGCGAGGATGTCCACGGTGGCCGAGACGGAGCCTTCGATGGAATTCTCGATGGGGACTATCGAACAATCGACCTCGCCGGAGGCCGCGGCCTCGATCGTATCCTGCATCGACGGGAACGGCACGAAGCGGCGGACCCGTCCGTCCGCTGTGTGTCCTTCAAGGGTCGCCCGAAGCGCCACCTCGGTGAACGTGCCCGGCGGACCGAGGAAGCCGATGGTCGTCGCCGCCACGGGCAGGGGCTCGCTCAGTGACGAGACCGGCCAGAGGGCAGGCGATGGGCTGCTTTCGTTACAGGTCATAGTCGTCGCCGCTCCCTTCGCCGCCCGGGCCCCCAGGCTCCAGGGCCGCGCCGCCCGTCCCGGTCTTGCGCTGGCGCACGTACAGTGCAGCCAGGGTATCGGCGTCGGGCGATGGCGTGGCCGGGTCCTCCCAGCCGGTGGCCGAGGGCGTCACGGTCTCCACCACCGGGGGTAACCCGTGGCGCTTGCGACGCCGGTTCTCGCGCGCCACCTCTCTGTCCGAAGGGGGTCGCCGTCCGGGTAGGCCGGCAGCGAGCAGCGCAGCCGTTTGGGCATCTATCTCGGTGTCGGCCGTCTGGCCGTTGGCGGATGCTCCCACCCGCGGACGGATGGTGAAGGGTCCCGCGCCGCGCGCCTGCTCCACGGCCTCGTTCTCCTCTGGAGCCAGAGGGATGTCGGGTGCCCCGTCCTTGAGCAGCTTCACGTACATGCGGGCGAAGTCGCGGCTCACCACGGTGGTGATGACCACCCCGTTGCCGAGACTGTTGAGAAACGCTACCGCGGAGCTCTGCCTGCCTCCCAGGTCCTGGTACGCGTCGAACCTCACCACGCCTATGCGCGCGAGAGTCCCGTCGATGCGGACGTCGTGATCACGGGCCACCAGGGTGAGGTCTTCGAGCGCGACTCGCATGTTCGCGAGTTTGTCGTCGATGGCCGCGACGTGCTCGACGATGTCCACGTTACCTCGGGACCCCATGATGACGTACTGGTTGCGGTGGTAGCGCTGCAGGCGCCGAAAGACCAGGAACAGGCCCACCGCGGCCGCGACGGCGACCGCCAGGGCCAGCACAGCAAGGACTTCGAACCCCTGTACAAGACTCAAGCCGTACCCCTAGAGTTTGAAGATGACGTTGGCTTTGATCGTGTTATTGGTCTTGACCTTCTCGCCGGGGACCGGTCCGACGTCTACCGTGAGCGTAGCCACTTCACCGTACTGCGTAGGGTTGAGACCCTGCACCGGCGCGGTCACCTGGGCTCCGGGCTTCAGCTCCGGGATGGTCACCGTGACCTTCTGCGGCTCTCCGCTCTGGGTCGCCAGCGTGACCACCACGGGGACGTCCTTCTCGGCCATGTTCCCCTGGTTTTCTACTGTGACGAGGAAGGCGAGCGCGTCACTCGCTGTCAGGTTGTAGGTCTGACCCTTCTTGATCTCTTGCTCGTCGGGCTGTTCCACCACCTTGGCGACGGCTACCCCATGCACGGCCTGGAGGTTTCCGGTGCTCTTCAGTTGCGCGATTATCTCCTGCGCCTGGGACTGGGAGGCCAGATCGGGATCTTCCAGGAACTGGGAAGTGGGAACGGTGACTCCGGTGAGGTTCTTCTCTTTGACGATCTCTGTCGCCTTGGCGACGAAGACCTCTTTGTAGAGGAAGTCGGAGTTGGTCAGGTAGTAGAGAGCCCGTGAGATCTGCTCCGCCGCCACGTTCGTGTCCTGCACCTCCAGGGCGTTCATGAGCGAAGGCTCGAGATCGGCCAATCCGGTGTGGCGGAACGTCATGGCCATGACGAAGAATTGGTGCACGTTCTGGTTGAGGAGGTCTTTCGGCACCTCCAGTGCCTTGGCCTGGGTCTCCAACTGCGCCGACTTGGTGACGAACTGGTCGAGCTTGGTCTGGATGTCTTTGCGGCTGGTGTCGCCGGGGTTCGTGAGGAGCTTCGTGAGTTCGCCGCCAATGGCGTCCGATTGTTTCAGAATGTCGTCGACCGAGGTCATGTACCGCTGATAATCGGCCGTCTCTCCCGTCTGCCTGGCGCTGGTGACCGCGACGACGATCACCACGACCACGACGATGACCGCGGCCAGGACGATGAGCAGCCGGAGTAACGGTTTGGGCAGCTTCTTCTGCCGCCGTCTCCGCTCCCCCTGGGTACCGTCCTCGTAGCTGTCGCCGTTGTTCACTTCAGGCATATATGCAGGCGCCAAGACATGAAAGATGATGGTGGGCGAGGGGGGACTTGAACCCCCATGAGCGTAAGCTCACTAGACCCTGAACCTAGCGCGTCTGCCAATTCCGCCACTCGCCCGGAGCCCGCCGAGTATAACACAGGGTTTTGCGGGTCCCTTCTGGCACCAAAGTAGGCCCAGGCGCGATGCATCTCCGCCCCGGCTGCGTTTCACGACTCCTCCTCCGGAGACGCATCGCGCCTGGGCATCCCTCCCTGTCACATCCGCCCCGCAAGGGCTTCACAGGTGGGTGGATGCCCGCTCGCGCTCTCCGCGCTCTCGCTTGGGCGAGTCGCGCTGGTCGCCGTGCCGGGGGCACTTGTGGCCAGCTTGTTTGAACGCTTCAACGGGTATCGATACGGTCGCCGCGCACAGGGCCATCGTCCCCCGGCTGGCGTTGTGGCTCTCTGCTCCCATAGGGTCATGGTAGACGCTTCGCTCGGTTCTCGGTGAGGCCGTGGCCCATATTCAGCAGGGGCGACTCACCGGGCCGTGAAGGAGTGGGGCCAGCGTGCGGCGAGGCCCCCCTTGCATGCTGGTCCCCTGCGCGGCTACGCACATCTCCGGGGGAGGAGTCGTGAAACGCAGCCGGAGCGGAGACGTGCGTAGCCGCGCAGGCAAGCGGGAGGGAGGAGGGCCGCGGTGAGGGCGGGCGATATACTGGCCGCATGGCCGACCCCACCCTCCTCTACGATCGCTACCGGATCGTCCGCAAGCTGGGCAGCGGGGCGTTCGCGACCGTGTATCTCGCCGATGACGAGATCATGGGGAGGCCGGTGGCTATCAAGATCGTCACCCGCTCGGTCGACGAGGAGGGCCGGGTGGTGCGCGAGGCCCAGGCGGCCGCCAAGCTCAGCCACCACAACATCCTCACGGTCTACGAGATCCTTGAGGAGTCCGACCAGACCCTGCTCGTGACGGAATACATCCAGGGGAGGACCCTCCGCGAGCACTTTCAGGACCGGAGTCTGAGCGACAGCGATATCCTCGAAGCGGGCGTCCAGCTCTGCCGCGCCCTCGAGCACGCCCACAAGCGCGGCGTGGTCCACCGGGACATCAAACCGGAGAACATCATGCTCGTCGACGGGGATTCCATCGACGTGAGGCTCATGGACTTCGGCGTGGCCCAACTCGAGGACCGGGCCTCCATAACGCTCGACGGCGACCTGGTGGGAACGCTCGCGTACATGTCTCCGGAACAGGGCGAGGGAAAACCGGTCGACTCCCGCAGCGACGTCTACTCGCTGGCCCTGACCCTCTACGAGGGCTTCACCGGGAAGAGCCCGTTCCGCGGCAAGAAGCTGCAGGAACTGCTGCACGACGTATCGCGGCCCGACATCCCGCCCCTGTCTACCGGTCGCCCCGATCTGCCTCCGGTCCTCAGCGACGCTCTCGGCCGGGCGATGGCCCTCGACCGGTACTCGCGCCCAGACGCGGCCACACTTGGACGCCAACTGGCACAGACGGCCAAGCTCATGCCCGAGCCCTCGGCCTACGAGACCCTGGCCACCCGGGTACGCCGGCGCTTCACCGGTCCCCGGGCCGACCGGGACCGGCTCTCGTACCTCGGCAGCCACGTTGCGGCCGGAGCGTTCGCGCTTTGCTCTCTCATCTATCTACTGCCGCGGGCGCCCTTCTACCCCCAGGTGGCGATACTGCCGCTCATCGCGGTGCCCGCCTTCCTCGCTCTTGTCTGGCCGTTCGCCGGAGGCGTGTTGACGCTGGCCGTCCTCGCCCCCCCGATATTCGCCTACGGGGCGGGCTGGGGCGTCGTCTACGCGGTACCGGCGATCGCGGTCATGGCCCTGCTCCGGTGGAGGCGGCTCGAATGGGCCGCGCTGCTGCCGGGGGCCATCCCGCTTGCGGTGACCGCCTGGGTGGGATTGGCGTTGCTGCCGCTGGCGGGGGTCCTTATCCGGCGCTGGGGTCCCCTTGTCGGCTTCTTCAGCGGCCTCGTACTGGCCGTCACCGCAGGCCTGGTAGGCTGGAGCAAGTTGCCCTACGCCTTCACCCCAGGTCCCGGGCCCGTGCTCCAGAGCGCCGAGCACGCCTCATCCCCGTGGACGGTGCTCACGGCGATCGCGCGGTTTCTCGACTCCCATCCCGAGATGAGCCTGCAGATATTGCTCTTCGCGCTCTTCTCGCTCCCGCTCTACCTGCTGCTGGGAGCCTCGCGCGAGCGGCGCATGTGGGGCGCCTCTGCCTATCTCATCGTGCTGCTCGCGGCGTTTGTCCTGCTGCCCGTCCTCGCCCTGGACGTGCCGGTGGACTTCGGCCTCTTCCTGGCGGCGTATATTCCGTGCGCTATAATCGCTCTCCTATCTGCCCTTTTCGCCCCGGCCAAGGGTGCGGGGTCCCTCTAGGAGGAATCATTGATGAGGTTCATCCGAAAGGCCGGGGCGCCAGCCGACAAGAGCCCCAAGAGGCTGCACGTCGAACCGGCCGAGTTAGCCAGCAAACTCATCAAGGAGATGGACGACCACGCGGTCACTCGAGGTGGCCGGGTGTGGGTGCGTAACCGGTACGTCATCTACCTGTGTGCCGATGATTACGAGAATCTCGCTCCCCGCCGGGAGCCACTCATTGCCGATTTCACGCTCAAGCTGGCCAAGCACGTGCAGGACGCGGGCTACCTGCTGCAGACCGGTCTCACCGTGGAGATGGCGCTTGACCACGATCTCGAACTGGGATACTTCGGCATCCTTGCTCAGAGTGTATATCCGCAACAGCCGGGGGTGCAGGCCGACGGACTGCCGGCGCCGGACGAAGTGCCGTCCGTGCCGGGAGCGGCTGCGGCAACGGCGGCAGCGACCGCAGGAGCGGCCACGGAGATGAGCATTCCGGCCGGAACCGAGATCCTGGCTGCCAAGCAGGCCGAAGAGATGGGTCTCGCCCGGCGAGTGATAGTCATCACGACCGGTGACAAAGTCCAGGAGTTCACTCAAAGCCGCGTGGTGCTTGGCCGCAGCAAGGAGGCCGATCTCCGCATCGACGATCCCAACGTCTCGCGCAAGCATGCTGCCATCTACTGGAACCACGACCGGCTCGTGATCGACGACCTGGGATCGACCAATGGGACCCTGGTGAATGGGTATCCGGTCACGAGCACGGTGTTGCGGCCTCGGGATGTGGTCGCGGTCGGCGACAGCCGGCTGACAGTGGAGAGCAAGTAGGCCGGTGCCTGTGCGCCTGCTATCGAAGGAGCAACGATGCTCCAGATAGTGCTGCTCGCGGGGAAGTTCGTCTTCCTTATCATCCTGTACCTGTTTCTCTACAGGGTGATCCGCTCCACCACCCGCGAGCTGCGCGCATCGGCTCCCGGCCCGGCCAGACAATCGTACCCGGCGCCTCCTCGGGCCACGGCTGCGTTTGTACCGCCCGTGTCTTCGGCCGCGGCTCCCGCCGCCGGGGGCGCGTGGAGCCTCGTGGTGGTGAAGAGCCCCGTGCTCAGACCGGGCGACTCCTTCGATCTCGTATCCGGCGTCCCGGCGCTTGCCGGTCGCTCCTCCGACATGGACATCCA
This sequence comes from uncultured Actinomycetota bacterium, assembly GCA_963843455.1. Taxonomy (GTDB): domain Bacteria; phylum Actinomycetota; class Thermoleophilia; order RBG-16-64-13; family RBG-16-64-13; genus CAIQPS01. Next base: position 76,095 of record CAWJKE010000016.1, on the reverse strand, counting down.
TCTAGACGACACCTTCGTCTCCTCCAAGCACGTTCTCTTCGAGGCCACCCCTTCCGGCCTGTTGGCAGAGGATCTGCTCAGCACGAATGGAACCCAAGTCAACGGTACCGACATCTCTCAACCGACACTGTTGTCGCCGGGCGACCGTGTCGAGGTGGGTGACACTACCTTCAGAGTCGAGGTGCGGTAGTGGGGCTGGTGGCAGGATTCGCGACTCACCGCGGACTGGTGAGACAGACCAACGAGGATTCCTTTCTGGTCCGCAAGGGCCTTTATGTCGTCTGCGACGGGATGGGCGGGGCGCGCGGCGGGGAGGTAGCCTCCCAGATGGCGTGCGAGAGAATGGTCGCCATCGACCCCCTTCTGGCGGGCAAGGACGAGTTGCGCGACACGATCGTGGAAGCCAACGGCGCCATTGCGGCGCGTAGCGTGGCGGAGCCTTATCTTCTGGGCATGGGCACCACGCTGACCTCGGCCCTCATCCACGAGAGCACGGCGACTCTGGGCCACATTGGAGATTCGCGGGCCTATCTGCTGCGCGAGGGAGCGCTCCGTCAGTTGACGGACGACCACTCCTGGGTGGGCGAGATGGTCCGCAGGGGCGAACTGACCCCGGCCCAGGCCGCCGCCCATCCCCATCGCAGCGTCATCACGCGGGCATTGGGGACCGAAGGCGACGCGGTGCCAGACCTGCTTGAGATCGATCTGGAGCCGGGGGATCGCCTGCTTCTGTGCAGTGACGGTCTGAGCGGGATGGTGCCCGACGACAAGATCGCTGAGGTGCTCCGGCTGCCGGATGGACCTCAAGCGGCCGCGGACGCCCTGGTGCAGGCGGCCCTTGAAGGTGGCGGGGAGGACAACGTCACCGTGGTAGTCGTGGATATTGTCGCCGATGACCTGCCGAGCGCCGCTCCGGACGGCCTCGCGGAAGACGACGCCGTCACCCTGGGGCCGGCGGACCGGGGAGAGGAAAGGATCTCTTCGGTGCCCGGCTTCATGCGCCCCGCTTTGGGGATGGGCGCCAGGCTGGGGCGGCGTCCTCCCATATGGGCCCGCCAAGCGGGGGGCGCCGGGCCGGCGACCGCCCGCTCGGGCGGCGCAGCACGCTGGTCGCGCCGCAGGTGGATAGTCACCGCGGCCGTCGTCGTGGTCGTGCTCGCTCTGGGGCTCGCAGCTTTCGTGGTGTTCAACTCCAGCGTGTACTACGTGGGCACCGCCGACGGCATGGTAGCCCTCTACCAGGGGCTGCCGGCAACCCTGCTGGGGATACATCTCTCGTCGGTCGTCGAGTCAGGGACGGTCAGCTACAGTTCGCTGGCCGACTACCAGCGTGAGCGGGTAGATGCCCACGACCTAATCGGAAGGGAAGAAGGTCAGGCCTTTTTGCGGGGGCTGGCTGCGCTACAGTGAGTGTCCGCAACCGCGAGCTGCTGTTTCTCCTTCCTGCGCTGATCCTGACCACTCTGGGGTTCGCCCTGGTGTACACGGTCAAGTCGGCGACCCTCTCCTGGTCGTCGCTGACCTATGGCGCCCTCTTTCTCGCCCTCTTCGCCATCGCCCACATCGGCCGGAGGGTGCTGGTCCCTCGCGCCGATCCCTACCTGCTGCCGGTGACCGCGCTCCTCTCGACCCTGGGCCTTCTGCTGCTGTATCGCATCGACCAGGACCTCGCTCTGAAACAGGCGATGTGGTTGGTGGTCGGCCTGGTGGCGTTTCTGCTTGTGCTGGTGATCGTACGGGACCTCAGACCGCTCGCCCGGCACAAGTACTGGCTGGGGATCGCCGGTCTCCTGCTCCTGCTCGTCACCGCCGGAGTGGGCCGGGAGATAAACGGCTCCCGGCTGTGGCTCGTCCGTCGGCCCCGTCCACTTCCAGCCGGCCGAGTTCGGCAAGGTGCTGCTGATAGCCTTCTTCGCGGCCTATCTCGTCGACGTGCGCGAAGTGCTCACCGTCAGCACCCGCCGGGTCCTGGGCGTCCCGTTCCCCCCGTTCCGCTATCTGGCTCCGCTCCTAACCGTCTGGGGATTCTCCCTACTCCTCATGATCTTCATGAAGGATCTCGGCACCAGCCTGCTCTTCTTCGGAGCTCTGCTCGCACTGATCTACGTGGCCACGGGCAGGTTCTTCTATGTGGTCCTGGGGATGGTCCTGTTCCTGATCGGGGCGACCGCGCTGTACTTCGTCTTCGCTCACGTTCAGACCCGGGTCGATATCTGGCTCAATCCTTGGGCCGACCCCAGCGGCAAGGGATATCAGATCGTTCAGTCCCTCTTTTCGCTCGCCTCGGGCGGGCTCTTCGGCCGGGGGCTGGGGCAGGGGTATCTCATCCTGCAGTCGGGTAATCCGATCATCCCGCACTTGGAGTCCGACTTCATCTTCTCGGCCATAGGGGAAGAGTTGGGGCTCGTGGGAGGCACCGGGATCATCCTTCTCTACCTCATCTTCACGTATAGGGGACTGCGCGTGGCCATGCAAAGCCGCGACGACTTCTCCCGGTTACTGGCCACCGGCCTCACCAGCATCTTCGCCCTGCAGGCCTTCATCATCATCGGCGGGGTGATCAAGCTCATCCCTCTCACCGGCATCACCTTGCCCTTTGTGAGTTACGGCGGCAGCTCGGTGGTGGCCAACTTCGTGCTACTGGCGCTGCTTCTGCGGGTAAGCGACAGTGCCGCGCGCGGCAAGGCCGGCGTTCGTGGATAGGTCCATCCGCAGGCTCTTCTACTTCTTTGTGGCCCTGTTCGTGGGTCTGATCCTCATGCTCACCTACGTCCAGGTGTGGGCGGCGCCGAGCCTGAAGGTGAACGCGGCCAACACCCGGGCGGTCGAGGACGAGATGAAGATCGAGCGGGGCCTCATCCTGTCCGCCGATGGCGAGCAACTGGCCAAGAACAACCAGCAGGGGCAGTACTACCTACGCGATTATCCGTCCGGCGACCTCACCGAGCCTTGGCTGGGCTATAACGACCTCCGCTACGGCCGGGCGGGCATAGAGCGCGTCTACAACGAGGAACTCACCGGCCAGACCGGCCTCCTGGGTGTGACGGGTTCCTGGAGCCAAATACTCGGCCAGAATAAGCGGGGCGCCGATCTCAAGCTCACCATCCAGATGAAGGTGCAGCGGGTTGCCGCGAAGGCGCTGGGCAACCGCAAAGGTGCGGTTGTGGCGCTCGACCCGCGTACGGGTGCCATCCTGGCCATGGTGTCGTACCCCCGATACGATCCCAATGAGCTCAACGCTGAATGGAAGAATCTCATCGCCGACCCTGATAGGCCGCTCGTCAACCGGGCCATCCAGGGTCTCTATCCGCCCGGGTCGGTGTTCAAGATCATCGTCGCGTCGGCCGGCCTGCAGACGGGCACGGTGACGCCCGATACGCAGTTCAACGACACCGGATCGGTGCGGCTGGGAGGCTACGAGATCAACAACTACGGAGGCAAGTCCTACGGGGCCCATCCCTTCAGCCAGGCGTTCGCGAGCAGCATCAACACCACCTTCGCCAAACTCGGCGTGCAGTTGGGAGCCGACACGCTTGCTCTCTATGCCGACGCATTCGGGTTCGGTAAGTCGTTCCCCTGGCGCCTGGGCGGAGTCAAGAGTATCTTCCCCGATCCCGCCGGCATGGACACCGCTCAGGTGGCTCAGGCCTCCATCGGCCAGGGCGGGGTCCTCTCCACCCCTCTTCTCATGGGGTTCGCGGCGGCGGCCGTGGCGAATGGGGGCCAGATCATGAAGCCTTACATCGTCGATCAGGTCGTCAGCTATAACGGGGCCATAGTCGACACCACCTCTCCGAGCCTGTGGCTGCGGCCGATCACCGCGGCCACGGCGGCGACCGTGCGCGACATGATGATCCAGGCGGTCAAGAGCGGGACGGGAACCGCCGCAGCGATTCCCGGCGTCCAGGTTGCAGGTAAGACAGGGACCGCCGAAGTGGCCGGCGCCGAACCGCACGCCTGGTTCGCCGGCTTCGCGCCCGCAGGGGACCCGCAAGTTGCCGTGGTCGTTCTGGTGGAGAACTCAGGGACGGGCGGCAGCGTCGCAGCCCCGATCGCGAAACAGGTCATCGCGGCGGCTCTCGGGCTGTGAGGCTAACTGATACGGTAGTATTTCGCGTGCGTGACGCGTTTCGAATGGCGCCGCAGGGCGCCGGGGGACGGTAGAGTCTTGATAGGACGGGTGTTCGACGACCGCTACGAGGTCGTCCGGAAACTGGGTAGCGGCGGCTTTGCCGATGTCTACCTCGCCAACGACCGCTTGCTCGGCAGGCAGGTCGCTCTCAAAGTCCTCTCCTCCCGCTACGCACACGACGAGCAGTTCGTGGAGCGCTTCCGCCGCGAAGCGAGCAGCGCGGCCGGCCTCAACCATCCCAATATCGTCCAGATCTACGACCGCGGCGAGGCGGAGGGCACCTACTATATAGCGATGGAATACCTCGAGGGCCGCTCCCTCAAGGAGGTCATCGTCAAGTACGCGCCGCTGAGCCCAGAACTGCTGGTCTCGGTGGCGGTACAGATCCTCGAGGCGCTCCGCTTCGCACACCGGCGGGACGTCATCCACCGCGACATCAAACCGCAGAACATCATCATCGACAATGACGGCCGAGTGAAGGTCACCGACTTCGGGATTGCCCGGGCGGGCAGCGCGTCGACCATGACCGAAGCCGGCTCGATCCTGGGCACCGCCCACTACTTCTCCCCAGAACAGGCGCAGGGACAGCCGGTGGAGGCCGCTTCGGACCTCTACTCACTGGGCGTCGTCATGTACGAGATGGCCACCGGCAGTCTCCCGTTCGACGGAGAGAACCCGGTGAGCATCGCCATGAAGCACGTGCATGAGTTCCCGGCCGCGCCGCGAAGCATCAATTCACTCATTCCCGAGAACCTCGAGGCCGTCATCCTACGCTCGCTCGGCAAGCGGCCCGTTGACCGCTATCTCACCGCGCAGGCCATGCTGGACGACCTGAAGCGTGTCCAAGAGGGCGAGCCGGTGGTCGCGCCCAACGGTTTCGCCGAAGAAATGACCCGAGTGATGGCTCCGGTGGCCGCCGCCGGCGTGGCCGGGATGGCCCAGCCGACGCAGGTGCGGCGGCGCCCGCCCGATCTGCCGGCGCCCATCATCGAGCCCGATGAGGAGCCCGGCCGTCCGCGGAGCGCGTGGCCCTGGGTGCTCGTCATCATCCTGATACTCGCCCTGGCCGGCGCCGCCTACGTGATCCTATCCAATTGGGACACCGGCCAAGTAGCACTTGCCACCGTACCGGGGGTCGTCGGGCTGAGCGAAGCCGAGGCCATAGTGAAGATCAAGGCGGCCGGTTTCAACTACGAGAAAGAGGGCGTACAGCCCTCGGCCGACGTGGCTGAGGGCGATGTGGCCCGCCAGGACCCCCAAGAGAACGACAAGCTGGAAAAGGGCAAGGTCATATCCATCTGGATCTCCTCCGGCGAGGGCAAGGTCGATGTGCCGAACGTGGTTGGATTGAGCGAGGCCCAAGCTGCTGCCAAGATCGGCGCGGCCGGTCTGGAGGTCGCTTCCAAGCCCGAGGTCAACCCTGACCAGCCAGTGGGCACCGTGCTGCGGCAGAACCCGGAAGCCAACAAGAAGGTGGACGCCGGGACGACGGTGACGATCACAGTAGCTGCCGCGACGAACACCGTCAAAGTGCCCTTGCTCACCGGGATGACCCAGGTCGCCGCCGTTGCTTCGCTGAACAGCATGACACTCAAGGCCACCGTGGAGGCGATCGATTCCCAGCTTCCCGGCGGCACCGTGGTCGACCAGGACCCCAAAGCGGGGGTCGAGGTCCAACCCAACTCCGTCGTGAAGGTCTTCGTGAGCAACGCCCCCGCACCGACGACGGTCAAGGTGCCGGCCGTGGCCGCGCTAGGGCTGACCGAGGCCCAGGCCAAGGCGAAGCTCGCCCTGTACCAGCTCAAGGCCAGGGTTGTCGATCAGGAGACGCCGGACTTCAAGCCGGGCCTCTGCATCTATCAGGACCCGGCCGCCGGAGTCGAGGTCAAGATCGGCAGCGTGGTCCAGATCTTCATCGCGCGGGTGCCGGTCACCACGACCACTACCACGGCGCCGCCCACGACCACTACCACGGCGCCGCCCCCCACGACCACTACCACGCCACCGGCCACGTAGGAGTCTGCTGTGACCGCTGAGAAACCCACATTCCAGGATGTGCTCCTGGGTCTACAGGAGTTCTGGGCAAAGCAGGGCTGCATCATATGGCAGCCTCACCACACCGAGGTGGGGGCGGGCACCTTCAACCCGGCGACGTTCCTCAAGGTGCTGGGTCCCGATCCCTGGAAGGTCGCCTACGTCGAGCCGTCCATCAGACCCACCGATGGGCGCTACGGGGAGAACCCCTACCGCCTGGGCCACTACTATCAGTACCAGGTGATCCTCAAGCCCTGCCCGGACAACGTCCAGGACCTGTATCTGGCCTCGCTCCAGCACCTGGGCATCGACCTCGGCAAGCACGATGTGCGATTCGTGGAGGACGACTGGGAATCGCCCACCCTGGGCGCCTGGGGCTTGGGTTGGGAGGTGTGGATCGACGGGATGGAGTGTACTCAGTTCACCTACTTCCAGCAGGTAGGCGGCATCGACCTCGATCCTCCCAGTGTGGAACTGACCTACGGCACCGAGCGGCTCACGATGTACCTGCAGGGTATCGACAACGTGTTCGATCTCGAATGGGTGCCGGGAGTCACGTACGGTGACGTCTACAAGGCCAACGAGGCCCAATGGTCGGTCTATAACTTCGACCTGGCCGACATCCCTTTGCTGCAGCGGTCGTTCTCCGACCACGAGCGCGAGTGCCAGAGGTGCCTGGACCGCGGGCTGTCCCGCCCGGCCTACGACTTCGTGCTCAAGGCTTCGCACACGTTCAACCTGCTCGATGCCCGCGGCGCGATCAGCGTCACCGAGCGGACCGGCTACATCGCCCGGGTGCGGAACCTGGCGCGGAAGGTGGCCGAGGCTTATGTCGATCAGTTCGAGGTGGAGCAGCCGGCAGAGGATCTGCCGGACGACGCAACCGCAGCAGCCGGCGGCGCTTCAACGAGGCGTGCGGCGGCCGGCGCCGCGAAGGAATGGATCTCGCCAAAGGACCGCGGCAGCCGCGATCTCCTGCTCGAGATAGGCGTGGAGGAGATACCGGCCTCCGCGTGCCGAGCCGCCATCGACTTGCTGCCCGACCGGGTGGCGGGCATGTTCGCCACCGAGGGCATCGCCGTCGCGCCGGAGGATGTGAACGTCATGGTGTCGCCCCGCCGGATCGCGGTGTTGCTCACCGGCGTCCCGGGAGAGCAGGCTCCCAGGGAGATCGTCCAGCGAGGCCCGGCTTACGAGGCCGCCTACGACGATGAGGGCAGGCCGACCAAGGCGTGCGAGGGCTTCGCCCGGGCAAAGGGCGTTTCGCCGGCCGACCTGGAAGTGCGCGAGGAAGCCGGCCGCCCGTTCGTCTACTACGTCACACGCAGCGAGAGCCGCCCAACCTCGGCGCTGCTCCCCGATATCTGCCTCAAGATCGTCCGCGACATGTACTTCCCCAAGAACATGCGGTGGGGTTATCGCGACATCCGCTTCTCGCGGCCCATCCGCTGGTTGGTGGCTTTGTGGGGGGAGACCGTCATCCCCTTCGGCATAGCCGGGCTTACGTCCGGACGCGCCAGCAAGGGACACCGTTGGCTGGGCGGGTCTGTGCAGATCGGCAAGCCGCGCGATTACCAGGAGGCGATGAGACGGGCCGGTGTCTTGGTGGATCATCGGGAGCGCGAGCGACTGATCTGGGACGAGCTGGAACGCGTGGCCGGCGAGCAGAGCCTGGACGTGATCGATCCGAACGGCAAGCTCGAAGAGGTGCTGTTCCTTGTCGAGAAACCCACGATCGCGCAGGGGCTCTTCGCCCACCATCATCTTGCGCTGCCGCCCGAGGTACTGGTCACGGCCATGCAGTCGCACCAGAGGTACTTCCCTCTGGTCGATGAGGCTGGGACGCTCTCTAACCGCTTTCTCTACGTGAGCAACGGAGACCCGGCCTGGACCAAGCAGATCACCGCCGGGAACGAGCGGGTGCTGCAGGGGAGGATGGAGGACGCCGAGTTCTCGTTTGAGAAGGACAGGGTCACCGGCCTGGAAGCCATGGCCGCGCAACTCGACAAGATCGTGTTCCACGTCAAGGCCGGCACCATGCGCGACAAGACCGAGCGGCTGGTCGCGTTGGTGCGATATCTGGGCGAGGCGACAAGGGCCCCCGGCGTAGCCCGGGAGCGTGCGGTGGAAGCGGCGAAGCTGGCCAAGGCCGACCAGGTGTCGGTCATGGTGAGGGAGTTTGCCGACCTCGAGGGGGTCATGGGCGAGAAGTACGCGCTCATGGAAGGGCATCACCCCGAGGTGGCCAAGGCGCTGCGGGAGCAGTTCCTCCCCGACGCGGCAGGTGGCGTGGTGCCCGAGACGTTCCCTGGAGCCCTGCTGGCCACAGCCGAGAAGGTGGATAACATCATCGCGGCGTTCGCCTGCGGGGAACCTCCCTCGGGCTCCAAGGACCCCTACGGCCTGCGACGGGCCGCGGCGGGGATGGTGGCCATCGCGGCCAAACACGGTCTGCGCTACGACGTCGAGAAGCTGGCCCAACGAGCGTACGACGGCTTGGAGAAGTTCCCCGGACTGGTCGCGAGAGGCGTGGTGGTGTCTGAAGCGACCACCTTCATCCTCGAGCGGCTGGCCAAGGCGCTCACCGATGACGGCATTGTTCGTGACACCGTGGACGCGGTGCTGCCGACCTCCCGGGACTTTCTCGATCTGCGCGCCCGGGCCGAGGCCCTCCAGCGTTTCCGCTCCGGTCCTCTATGGGACGACCTGGTGACGGTGTATAGCCGGCCCGCCAATCTCGCCAAGAAGTTGCCGGCCGGCGCCGCGCCGGCGGCCGGCGAGGCCCTGGGAGGCGTGCAGCCGTCGCTCTTCCAGACCGAGGCGGAACGGGTGTTGATGGGCGAGTGGTGGCAGGCCGCCGGCGAGGCGGGTGTGGCTGTGGAGAAGCGGGACTACTCCAAGGCTCTCGGCCTGTTGGCCCGGCTGCGCCCGTTTGTGGACAAGTACTTCGACGATGTGCTGGTGATGGCCGAAGACGAGGCCGTCCGGCTCAACCGGCTGCGACAACTGGCCGCGGTGGCCGGGACCGTCAAGATGATCGCCTGGCTGGAGCTCGTACAAGGCTGACGTCAGGGGACGCGCTGCATCGGGGTGCCGCGTCTGGGGGCCGCAGGGCTCACCGAAACGACGAGAGGGGCGGCGCCCGCTGGGCGCCGCCCCTCTCCTATTCCCGCCTTAGAGCAAGCCGGTTCAGGAAGCCTTCTGCTCCTCCACTTCGTCGCCGGCCTCGTCGGCCAGCTGCGCGGCGTCGGCGCCACGCTTCTTGCGGCGCTGATACTCGGTATCCGCATCCAACCAGGCGTGCGCCCAGGCCATCTCGTTCTGCCAGATGGGGTCGAGTTTGTGGCGGACCTCCGCGGCGTACTCGTGCAGGCCGGGCTGAAGGTCGGTAAGCAGCGACTCGGCGCCTTCGTGCGTGGGATAGGCCTTGTTCCGCTCCACAGCCCGTTTCATCACAGCCGGATGGTCGATGATGGGGCAGGGCCGCAACAGGTTCTTGCCGAAGGGCTGCATGCGCCGGAGATCTTTGAAGAAGTCCGAGCAGAGGCAGTCCAGCAGCGGAGTCTCCTTGATGTTGTCGACGGCGAAGTGGGCGAAGATGCAGGGCTCCACGTCGCCTTTGTTGTTGATATGGATGTACTTGCGCCCGCCCGACAGGCAACCACCGGTGAGGGTGCCATCGCCCCAGAAGTCGGCGACCATGAGGGGCCGCGTGTTCCGGATGTGCACCACACCGCGCCTCAGCTGATCCCGCTGGTCGGCATTCGGCATGAGAGTCAGATCGGGGTCGCGTCCCACGGGCATGTACGAGAAGTACCAGCCGTAGAAGCAGCCCTTTTCGACCATGAGATCCGCGAACTCGTCAGAAGTGATCTCGGCGACGTTCTGACTGGTGGCCGTGGCGGAGAACGCCACCATGGCACCGCGCTCGCGAAGCCGGTCCATGGCCGCCATGATGCGGTCGTAGGTGCCGGCACCTCTGCGGGCGTCGGTGGCCTCGCGGCCGCCTTCGATGCTGATCGTGGGGCAGATGTTGCCCAGTTCGACGATCCGGTCGGCGACGCGGTCGTTGATCATAGTGCCGTTGGTGAACACCATGAACACCGACTGGGGATGACGTTCGATGACGTCGAGGAGCGGCCGCCACACAAAAGGCTCGCCGCCCAGGATGACGAAGACACGGGAGCCGATCTCTTCGCCTTGGTCGATGATGCTCTCGACCTCGGCTTCGCTGAGCTCGTCCTCGTCGTCGTACTCGGCCGCGTAGCAGCCGACGCAGCGTAGGTTGCAGCGCATGGAGGGACTGATAAGGATCGCCGTCGGCGAGGAGATGCCTCTCTCCTCGAGGAGCGACTGTGTGTATTCCGGATCACGCATGAAGAAGTTGGCCATCATCCCGGCAACGAAACGTTTACGTACATTAGGATGAAGATGACGAATGTTCTTGAAGAACGTGTTGCCTGGATGACCGGGGGCCGTGTACTCCTTGAGCCATTCGGCGATTATTTCTTGTTGCGCCGACTTGGCTGTTCGCTTCACCGCGGTGGTGAGGCCACGCATTGCTAGATCCGAACTGCCGACCACGGTAAGGGCCCCAGAGATGATAGAGGCGGTCCGTTCGTAGTCGCGTCGCTCCCGAGCTTTTGCCGTTGACTGCTCGGGCATCAACAACCTCCCTTCGTGCTGATGGGATTCTGTAACCCATCCACGATAACACGTGAAAGGTCCCACCCAAAGCACCAATTGGGGCGGGGAGTCCGCTTTCAAACGTCCGCCTGCTTAGCTAGAATACTTGGTCCTGGAAGCGACCAGGGAAGCTGCGGGGGGTCTCCAGTCTTAGTCGAAGGGAGTAAGGGTCTGATGGGCGCCACCAAGTACGTCTACGATTTTTCGGAGGGCAACGCCTCCATGAAGCCGCTGCTGGGTGGCAAGGGGGCCAACCTCGCGGAGATGACGGGACTTGGCATCCCGGTGCCTCCCGGCTTCATAGTCACCACGGCGGCCTGCGTGTACTACTCCGCCCACGGCGCGTACCCCCAAGGGCTCGAAGCCGAGATCAAGGACCACCTGAAAGCCCTGGAGAAGTTGACCGGCAAGACCTTGGGCGATCCCAAGAACCCGCTGCTGCTCTCCATCCGCTCAGGCGCCGTCTTCTCCATGCCGGGCATGATGGATACCGTTCTCAACCTGGGGCTCAACGACGAGACGGTCGAAGGGCTGGCCCGGGGGACGGGCAATCCGCGCTTCGCGTACGACTCCTACCGGCGGTTCATCTCCATGTTCGGCGACGTCGTCATGGGGGTCGATCCGCAGGCCTTCGAAGACGCGTTGACGGCCAAGAAGGACGAAGTGGGTGCTGCTCTCGACACCGACCTGAGCGCCAAAGACCTGCGCGACCTCACCGTCCGTCTCAAAGCGCTCTTGGCGCAACACGCCGGGGAGCAGTTCCCGGCCGATCCCATGAAACAGCTGCACCTGGCCATCCAGGCCGTCTTCAAGAGCTGGGACAATCATCGGGCCAAGGTGTACCGCCGCACGCAGGGCATCCCCGACGATCTGGGGACCGCCGTCAACGTTCAGACCATGGTGTTCGGCAACAAGGGCGACACATCGGGCACCGGCGTCGCGTTCACCCGCGATCCTTCCACCGGCGAGAACTTCTTCTACGGCGAGTTCCTCATGAACGCCCAGGGCGAGGACGTGGTGGCCGGTGTGCGCCATCCCCGTCCGCTGGAAGAACTGGGCGACGTCATGCCCGAGGCCCTCAAGCAGCTGTACGACATCCGCGAGACCCTCGAGAAGCACTACCGCGACATGCAGGATGTGGAGTTCACCATCGAGGACAAGAAGCTCTACATGCTGCAGACGCGCAGCGGCAAGCGTACCGCGCCGGCCGCCCTGCGCACCGCGGCCGAGATGGTGGCCGAGGGGCTCATCACCAAGGAAGAGGCCCTGATGCGGGTCGACCCGAGCCAGCTCGACCAACTCCTGCATCCGCGGCTCGATCCCAAGGCGAAGTTCCAGGTGCTGGCTACCGGGCTGGGCGCCTCTCCCGGCGCCGCCGTCGGCAAGGCGGTCTTCGATGCCGACGAGGCTGAGGAGCGCGGGTCGAACGGCGAGCAGGTCATCCTGGTGCGGTGGGAGACCAACCCCGATGACATCCACGGACTCATCCAGGCGCAGGGTGTCATAACCAGCCACGGCGGCATGACGTCGCACGCCGCCGTCGTTGCCCGGGGCATGGGCAAGCCCTGCATCGCCGGCGCCCAGGAGCTCAAGATCGACACCGCGGCCAAGCGCATGACTGTGGGCGACGTCGTTGTCGCCGACGGCGACTGGATCTCCATGGATGGCGCCACCGGCCGCGTGATCCTCGGCAAAGCCGACCTGGTGCCCGCGGCCATGGATGAGAACGTCAACACAGTCCTCGGCTGGGCCGACGAAGTGCGCCGCCTGCGCGTGCGCACCAACGCCGACACGCCTGAGGACGCCCGCACCGCTCGGGGCTTCGGCGCCGAGGGTATAGGTCTGTGCCGCACCGAGCACATGTTCATGCAGCAGGAGCGGCTGCCGCACGTCCAGAATATGATCATGGCCGAGACCACCGAGGAGCGCGAAGTCCATCTGGCCAAGCTGCTGCCCTTCCAGCGCGAGGACTTCGTGGGCATTTTTGAAGCAATGGCCGGTCTGCCGGTCACTATCCGGCTACTCGACCCGCCGCTGCACGAGTTCCTGCCCAACTACACCGACGTCATGGTGGAGCTGGAACACATGCGTCTTACCGGGGCGGCGGCCGGCGAGATCGCCGTGCAGGAAGCCTTGGTCGCCAAGGTGAAGTCGCTGTCCGAAGCGAACCCGATGCTGGGCACGCGCGGTTGCCGCCTGGGCATCCAATGGCCCGAGATCTACGCCATGCAGGTACGGGCCATCATGGAGGCGGCGGCCGACGTGCTCGCCTCTTCCGGCCAGATGCCGCATGTGGAGATCATGATCCCGCTGGTCGGTTTCGAGGAGGAGCTCAAGCGGATGCGGACCCTCACCGTCGAGACGGCCGACGCGGTGCTCAAAGAGCGCGGCGTGAACGTCGACTACACCGTCGGTACTATGATCGAGGTGCCCCGTGCGGCCCTCATCGCCGACCAGATCGCCCAGCAGGCCGACTTCTTCAGCTTCGGGACGAACGACCTCACCCAGATGACCCTGGGCTTCTCCCGCGACGACGCCGAAGGCAAGTTCCTCACGTACTACCTCAAGACCGACCTTCTGCGGAGCAATCCGTTCGAGAAGCTCGATCAGGCCGGAGTGGGTCAACTCGTCGCCATGGCGGTGCAGAAGGGGCGCTCGGTCAAGCCGGATCTCAAGACGGGTATCTGTGGGGAGCACGGAGGCGAGCCGAGCAGCGTCAAGTTCTGTCATCGGACGGGCTTGAACTACGTCAGTTGCAGCCCTTACCGGGTCCCGTTGGCCCGGCTCGCGGCCGCGCAGGCGGTGCTTGAGGAGAAGACGGCCGGCAAGGTGGGCGACTGAAAGGACCGTATCGACGGGGCCGGTGACGCTGTGGACCACGAGAAGGCCGGTAAAGTGCGCTTGTCCGCCGACGAACTGGAGGCGGGCCTCTCCCGGTGGGCGCAGCGCTCCGCCGATTCTCTGGGACGCGAGCGTCCGGAAGAGCCCTGCACGCTCCGTACCCCTTACCAGCGCGACCGGGGACGCATCGTTCACTGTAAGGCGTTCCGCAGGCTGGAGCACAAGACCCAGGTGTTCATCGCGCCGGAAGGCGACCACTACCGCACCCGGTTGACCCACACCCTGGAGGTGGCCGGTATCGCCCGCAGTATCGCCCGGGCCCTTCGTCTCAACGAGGACCTCACCGAGGCCATCGCCCTGGGCCACGACCTTGGGCACACTCCTTTCGGGCATGCCGGCGAGAAGGTCATGCGGGAGGTTCTGGAGGAACTCGGGGCCGGTGTGTTCAAGCACAACGAGCAGAGCGCCCGGGTGGTCGAAGTGGTGGAGAACGACGGCCGGGGGCTCAACCTTACCTGGGAAGTGCGCGACGGCATCCGCCATCACACCGGCGACCAGAAGCCGGTCACCCTGGAGGGGCAGATCGTCCGCCTGGCCGACCGTATCGCATACATCAACCACGACATCGACGACGCGGTGCGGGCGGAGTTGATAACGCCCGCCGGTCTCCCTCAAGAGCCGTTGAGCCTTCTCGGCGGGACGGGCGGCGACCGTATCGACGTCCTGGTCCACGATCTTGTCGACGCGAGCTACGAGACCGGGACCATAGTCCAGAGTCCCGAGATCGCACAGACGATGGACGAGTTGAGGGACTTCCTGTTCCAGACCGTCTACCCCCAATCCCTGCGGCGCGCTGGGGAGCAGCGTGTCCGCCACGTGATCACCAACTTGATGCAGTACTTTTTGGAGCACCCCGAGGAGATGGGGCAGGAGTCCGCGGCGGGCGGTCGCGATGGGGTTGATGTCGACCCGGCGGGCGCCGCCGACCCGGCGGCCGCCCGGCTGCAACTCGTGCAGGTGGTCACCGACTACATTTCGGGGATGACCGACCGCTACGCCATCAGCCGCTACCGGGAACTGTTCGAGCCCCGATCGTGGGCTGCCACATGATCAAAGACAGCAGCGTGCAGGCCGTGTTGGAGGCGGCGAACATCGTCGACGTTATATCCGGCTACACGAGCCTGCGCAAGCGGGGCGCCACCTATTCGGGCCTCTGCCCCTTCCATCAAGAGAAGACTCCGTCCTTCACGGTGAGTGCGGAAAAAGGGCTCTACTACTGCCACGGGTGCGGCGAGGGCGGGGACATCGTGCGCTTTCTCGAGCGGACGGAGAACCTGTCGTTCGCGGAGGTCATCGAGCAACTGGGCGAGCGGTACGGCGTCTCGGTCGAGCACGAAGAAGGGGCGGGAGTCGATCCCGCCCGCAAAGACCGGGATGCCAGACTCCTTCAAGTGCTCGACAAGGCCGCGATGTTTTACCAGCGATACCTCTGGGAATCACAGAGCGGCCAGGGAGCTCGCGACTACCTCGACAAGCGCGGCCTGGGCAGGGAGGTCAGCGAGGTCTTTCGGGTGGGGCTGTCACCGGACGAGTGGAGGGGACTGCACCGGCGCGCGACGAAAGAGGGGTTCTCCGAGCGCGAACTCGAGGACGCGGGTCTGCTGGTGCGCCAGGCGGGCAAGACATACGACCGCTTTCGCGGGCGCCTCATGTTCCCGATGGTGGACCACCGGGGTAGGGTGGTGGGCTTCGGGGGAAGGACTCTCAAAGACGAGAACCCGAAGTACCTGAACTCGCCCGAGGGTCCTCTCTACCAGAAGGGCCACCTGCTGTATGGGCTATTCCAGGCGAGACGCGCGATCGCGGAGGCCGACGAGGTAGTGGTAGTGGAGGGGTACACGGATGTTCTGGGACTGGCCCAGGCAGGGGTCAAGAATGTAGTCGCCTCCATGGGCACCTCCCTTACCGACGCTCAGATCGGGCTGATGATGCGCTTCACCAGCAACATCACCTTCATGTTCGACGCCGACCGCGCTGGGACCGAAGCCATGCTTCGCTCGGGCGAACTCGCCCGGGGTCATTCGCTTCGGCCCCGGATCGCGGTGCTCCCCGCGGGCAAGGATCCCGCCGATATCGCGGTACAGGGGGGCGGCGAGGAGGTTTCCCGGGTGATGGCTGGAAAGATGTCGCTACTGGGGTTCGAACTTCGCCAGGCGCTGGATCGGGGCGACACGGTCACTGCCGACGGCCGGGTACGGGCGTTCGAGGAGGTGCGGCGCATCATGGATCGGGCGGGCTCTCACAAGGAGCGGGAAGAGGAGATCCCGATCGTCGCCGACCGCCTACGGCTCTCGTCCGACAGCGTAGCGCTCCTGCTCCGCCCGTCCTCGGGGAGAAGGCAGGCCCCTGCCGCCCGGCCCGCGGTCGGAGGCACGCCCGGTATGGCCGAGAGGCTCCTGGGCAACGAGACCGCCATAGAGCGGGAGTTCCTCGTCGCGGCGGGATGCCACCCTGCCCGCGCCGCCGGCATGTTGCAGGCCCTTACCCCGGAGCATTTTTCCGATCCGAACAATCGCGAGGTCTTCGTAGGCCTCCGCGAGGCTTTCGCCGCGGTGAGCGCCGGCGACGACGGCCGTACGGCCGTGGCCGGTCTCAAAGCGAAGGCACACGGAGATTCAGAGGCGGGCCGGCTCTTTGTGCGCCTGGTGATTGAAGCCGATCAGGACCGCTATTCGGGGGCCGTCCTCGACGAGCTCTACCTTCGTCTGCAGGAGCAGTACTTCAGACGGACTATCGCTGCCCTTCGCGGCCGTCTGGGCGAGGGGGGAGATATGCAGCAAGACCAGCGCCACCTGTTCCATCTGGAGCAGCTGCTGGCGAGCGTCAAAGCCGGCCTCACCAATCTCGACCCCGAAGAAGGGCGGGTTTAGATGGTCGGCGAGTCCAGCATCAGCGACGAGGTGCTGCACGAGATCGTCGAGCAGGCTCGGGCGCTGGGGTCCTTGTCGCTGGACGAGATGGGCGCGCTCGTACAGAACGCCGACCTGTCCCCCGAGGAACTGGAGTTTGTCTACTCGCTTCTGGGCGAGATGGGGGTGGAGGTAGGAGATCTCGAGGTGGAGGACCTCGAAGACTTCTCGGAGGAGGAGGAGTTTCTCGAGCTGCTGGACGTCACCATCGACCACACGGTCGACGACCCGGTGCGGATGTATCTACGGGAGATCGGCCGGATCCCCTTGCTCACTTCCCAGCAGGAGATAGAGCTCGCCCGGCTGATCGAGAAAAAGGACGTGGAGGCCAAGCGGCGGCTCACCGAAGCCAACCTGCGTCTGGTCGTGTCCATCGCCAAGCGCTACATGGGCCGGGGCCTTGTCTTCCTGGATCTCATCCAAGAGGGCAACCTGGGCCTCATCCGGGCGGTGGAGAAGTTCGACTATCGTCTGGGCTACAAGTTCTCCACCTACGCTACCTGGTGGATACGCCAGGCCATCACCCGCGCCATCGCCGACCAGGCGCGTACCATCCGGGTGCCGGTGCATGCTGTCGAGACGATGAACAAGCTGAACCGCATCCAGCGCCAGTTGCTCCAGACCAGCGGCCGGGAGCCCACGGTGGGGGAGATCGCCGAGGCGCTGGGAGTCACGCCGACCAAGGTGGTGGAGATCCAGAAGACGGCTCAGGAGCCGGTGTCGCTTGAGACCCCGGTGGGCGACGAGGAGGATTCCAAGCTGGGCGATTTCATCGAGGATCTCGACGCCGATCAACCGCTGGAGCTGGTCTTCAAGGAGATCAGGCGCGAGGAGCTGTTCCGCGTCCTCGAAAGTCTGCCGGACCGTGACCGGAAGGTCCTAGAGTTACGCTACGGCCTCAAAGGGGAGAGGCCCCGGACGCTGGAAGAGGTGGGAGACCGCTTTGGAGTGACGCGCGAGCGCATCCGTCAGATAGAGGCCAAGACCCTCAATCGTCTCAAGAACTATCGCGCGGCCCAGCGCTTGCGCGATATCGAGTGAGTATCCTCCGGGGACGATATTTCGTTCTAATAGCTGACCTTGCGAGCGTCTAAAGGCTTGACCAGGGTCACTGGTTCCGGTACTGTAGCGGAGCCGATCCGTTTCGCGGGTCGGCAACGCAGTAGAGTGGGGTGGGCGCGGGTGCCGCGTCGCTCCAGAAGACATGGAGGTTGCAGGGTTGGCTGAGGGGACTGTCAAGTGGTTTAGTCCCGAGAAGGGCTATGGATTCATTGAGCAGCCGGAGGGTGAGGATCTCTTCGTCCATTTCAGTGAGATCCAGGTAGAAGGCTTCCGCACGTTGGCGGAAGGTCAGGCCGTCCGGTTCGAGGTGGTCCAAGGTCCTAAAGGTCTGCAGGCGGCGAACGTCACAGCGGTGTAGACCGAAAAGAAGAGATAGTCTCTTCCCGTCATTCTTTTGGCCCCGCTCCGGCGGGGCCTTTTTTGTGCGCCTAAAGTCTCGAGGGTGCCCGCCGATAGAAAGAGTGAGAGTTCTTCCCATTCAAAGGGCTCTCCTTTCTCCTCTCGGGCGCCTTCCAGGGCGCCCTTTTCTTGGAGCCTGTTTCGGAACGACTTTCGGCTATAATCCCCGCGCCATCCCGCTCTCCAAGGAGAACCCCGCGATGATTTCCCGGCACGAGGTCGAGCATGTGGCAAAGCTCGCGCGTCTTCACTTCGACGAGGAGGAACTCGCGCGGCTGCAGCCGGAGCTTGACCAGATCATCGAGTACGTCAAACAACTCGCCGAACTGGACCTCTCGGGGCTGGAGACCACGTCGCACGCGGTGACCCTCAACAACGTGCTGCGTCCCGACGAACCACGGCCCGGGCTTTCCCACGAGGCGGCGATGGCCAACGGTCCCGACGTCGAGCGCGGACAGTTCGTGGTCCCGCGGATAGGGTGACCGGCGTGGGCGAAGATCCGCTGGGCGGCGGCCCGGTGGAAGTCGTGGGGCTCACCGCCTGGCAGTGCCGGGAGCTTCTGGCGTCGGGAGCAGTGTCGGCCCGCGAGCTCACCCGGGCCTACCTCGACCGCATCGCGGCCGTCGACGGGCAAGTGCAGTCCTTTCTCCTGGTCGACGAGGCCGGGGCCATGGCGGCGGCGGCGCGGGTGGACGATAAGCCGCTCGCGGATCGGCTGCCCTGGGAGGGCGTGCCGATAGCGCTCAAAGACATCTTCGCGGTCGAGGGCATGGAGACCACCTGCGGCTCCAAGATCCTCAAGGGCTATATTCCTCCGTACGACGCCACCATCATCGCCAAGTTGAGGGCCGCGGGCCTCATCTTCCTGGGCAAGCTCAACATGGACGAGTTCGCCATGGGCAGCTCCACCGAGAACTCCGCCTTCCAGACTACCCGGAACCCCTGGGACCTCGACCGTGTGCCGGGTGGCTCCAGCGGCGGTTCGGCCGCGTGCGTCGCCGCCTCGGAGGCTCCCTGGGCCCTGGGCACCGACACCGGTGGCTCTATCCGCCAGCCGGCTTCGCTGTGCGGCGTGGTGGGGCTCAAGCCGACCTACGGCGCGGTCAGCCGCTACGGTTTGGTGGCGTTCGCCAGCTCGCTGGACCAGATAGGCCCGCTCACCCATGACGTCAAGGACAACGCCGCCCTTTTGGACCTCATCGCCGGCCGCGATCCCCTCGACTCCACCAGCTTGGGGCTGAGGGAGCCTGCGGGGGTGCCGGCCCGGAGCGCGCTCGAGGGGCTCCGCTTTGGGGTCATCAAGGAATTCATCGGCGACGCGATCGAGCCGGGCGTGCGGGAAGTGTTCGACTCCGCGGTGGACGCCATCGGCGCGCTGGGCGGGGTCTGCGAAGAAGTGAGCCTGCCGAGCGTGGAGCGGGGCATCGCCGCCTACTACCTGATCGCCCCCTCCGAGGCCAGTGCCAACCTGGCCCGCTTTGACGGGGTCCGCTACGGCCACCGGACGGCCCACGCCGAAGACCTGTACGAGATGTATACCCGGACGCGCAGCGAAGGCTTCGGCACCGAGGTCAAGCGGCGGATCATGATCGGCACCTACGCCCTTTCCGCCGGCTACTACGACGCCTACTACGCCCAGGCCCAGCGGACCCGGACTCTCATCATCCAGGACTTCTCCCGGGCGTTTCAGAGCTTCGACTTCCTCATCTCGCCCACGTCGCCCACCGTGGCGTTCAAGATCGGGGAGCGGATCGCCGACCCGTTGGCGATGTACCTGTCCGACCTCTGCACCATCCCGGTGAACCTGGCCGCCCTGCCCGGCATCAGCATCCCGGCCGGGTTCTCGGCGGGTCTGCCGGTGGGGTTCCAGATCATCGGGCCCCACTTCTCGGAGACGGGGCTGCTCAATGCGGCTCACGCCGTCGAGCAGCGCCTCCAGGTTCCGACGGTGGCGCCTCTGGAGGCCGCCGAAAGGGAGGTGACGCGATGAGCGCGCAGGGCGGCGGAACTCCCGCGGCCGAGGCGCGCCTGGGAAGCGGTCATCGGTCTGGAGATCCACGTGCAGCTCAGCACCCGGACGAAGATGTTCTGCGGGTGCCAGGTCACATTCGGCGAGCCGCCGAACACCCATGTCTGCCCGATATGCTTGGGCCATCCGGGCGTGCTTCCGGTGACCAACGAGAAGGCGATCGAATACGCCACGCGTATCGCCCTGGCCCTCGACTGCCGCATCGCGGATCGCACCATCTTCCACCGGAAGAACTACTTCTATCCGGACCTGCCTAAGGCCTACCAGATCTCGCAGTACGATCTGCCTCTGGGCATCGGCGGACATCTGGACGTGGAACTGGAGGACGGCACGATCTTGCGTGTCGGCATAACCCGGGTCCACCTGGAAGAGGATGCCGGCAAGCTCGTGCACGCGGGCGGCGCTTCCGGACGCATCGCCGGGGCCGACTACTCGCTGGTGGACTTCAACCGTGGCGGAACGCCCCTCGTCGAGATCGTTTCCGAGCCCGATATCTCCACGCCCGATCAGGCCCGCGCTTTCCTGACCCAGCTTCGCAGCCTGGTCCAGCAACTCGAGGTGTCCGACGTCAACATGGAAGAAGGCTCCCTCCGCTGTGACGCCAACGTGTCGGTGCGCCACCCCGGACACCCGTTCGGCACCAAGACCGAGCTCAAGAACATGAACTCCTTCCGGTTTCTCCACCGGGGGGTGGAGGCCGAGATCGAGCGCCAGATTGATAGCCTGGAGGCCGGAGAGCGGATTGTTCAGGAGACGGTCCACTTCGATCCGGCGACCGGACGGGTGTCGACCCTGCGCAGCAAGGAAGAAGCCCACGACTACCGGTATTTCCCAGAACCCGATCTGCCACCCATCGAACTGGATGCGGAATACGTGGAGCGAGTCCGGGCGGGGCTACCCGAGCTGCCGGCGGCCCGCAAGGAGAGGCTGGTGGGCCGGTATGGCCTGCCGCCCAAGGACGCGGCGGTCCTGGCGGCCGACAAGCCATTGGGCGATTACTTCGAGGCCGTCGCCGGCATCACCGGAGACCCGCGCATGTCGGCCAACTGGGTGCTGGGTGACGTCTCGGCCTATCTCAACATTTCCGGGCTCGACGCGCGCGACTGCCCGGTGTCGCCGCAGGCGCTTGCGGAGTTGCTGGGCCTCATGCTCGACGGCACGCTCTCCGGCAAGATGGCCAAAGAGGTGTTCGAGGCCATGGCCGAGACCGGCGGGGACGCCAGGTCCATCGTCGCGGAGAAGGGACTCGGTCAGATCTCCGACGCCGGCGAGCTCGACGCGATCGTGAGCCGCATCGTGGCAGCCAACCCGGGTCCTGCCGAGGAGTTCAGACAAGGCCGGGACAAAGTGCTTGGCTTCTTCGTGGGCCAGGTCATGAAGGAGACCCGCGGTCAGGCCAACCCGCAACTGGTCAACGAACTTCTGCACAGCCACCTAAGAGGCCCTGCAAAGGGTTGAAAAGGCCGTATATCTCTGGTACCTTTCCTTACCTTTTTGAACAATGCTCGACAAGCCAGCGGGGGTGCCGGCATCGTGCAATCGTCTAGCGTGCACCCTGAGACCTGTCCGGTTCTCAGGACCGCCGACATCATCTCCGGCAAGTGGACCCTCCTGATCCTTCGGGATCTCTCTGCCGGCATCAATCGGTTCAGCGCGCTGGAACGCTCGCTCGTGGGCATCAGCCCAAAGACTCTCTCCGAGCGGCTCAAGGCTCTCGAGAAGTCGGCCATCGTCACCCGCAAGAGCTTCGCCGAAGTTCCTCCGCGGGTGGAGTACACGCTCACCGAGATGGGCTGGGACCTCATCCCCCTCATCGAGCACATGCGCGAGTATGGCAGCAAATGGCTCAGCGACGGCCGGCCGGCCGCGCCCGAGACACCGGGCTCAGTTGCGCCCGGAGCGTAACGTAATCTTCCACCGTCGCGACTCGGGAGGGGTAAGTTGACCGGGACTCCTGCGCCGGAAGGCTGGATAGTCAATATCGAGGAAGTCGACGGGCTGGTGGAGCTCGGCCGCGGCCGGGGCTTCGTCACCGCCGAGGACATAGCCGAAGTGCTATCTGAGGTCGACCTGACCACCGAGCAGATCGAACTCATGTACACCACCCTGCTCGACCAGGGTATCGAGGTCGTGGACGAGTCCGGTTTGGACTCCGACGAGGAGCTCGAGCTCGATGCTCGGGAGGAACAACGGGAGTGGCCTCGGGGGTCGGACGAGCTTGATCTGAGTGTGGATGTTCCCACTACCGATCCGGTCCGGATGTATCTCAAGGAGATCGGCCGGGTCAAGCTGCTCACTGCTCAACAGGAAGTGTCGCTCGCCAAGCGCATCGAGCGAGGCGATATCCGGGCCAAACACGAGCTTACCGAGGCCAATCTGCGGCTGGTGGTGTCCATCGCCAAGCGTTATCACACTGACGGCATGAGTTTCCTGGACCTCATCCAGGAGGGCAACCTGGGGCTCATCCGGGCGGTGGAGAAGTTCGACTACCGCAAGGGCCACAAGTTCTCCACCTACGCCACCTGGTGGATCCGGCAGGCCATCACCAGGGCCATCGCCGACAAGGCGAGGACCATCCGCATCCCTGTCCACATGGTGGAGAAGATCAACAAGCTCATCCGCGTGCAGCGGCAGTTGCTGCAGAACATGGGCCGGGAGCCTTTGCCCGAGGAGATAGCCGCCGAGATGGGCATGACCGATGGGGAGATCCGCGAGATCTTGCGCATCAGCCAGACCACGGTGTCGCTCGAGACGCCCATCGGCGAAGAAGAGGATTCCGAGTTGGGTGACTTCATCGAAGACGAGGACGCCGTCCGGTCGTTCGACGCGGTGGCCTCTCAGCTCGACCGCGACGGAGTCAACGACGCTCTCGCCATGCTGCCGTACCGCGAACGCAAGGTGATCGAGCTTCGCTTTGGACTCAAGGGCGAGCATCCGCGTACGCTGGAAGAGGTCGCGAAGCGTTTTGGCGTCACCCGCGAGCGGATCCGTCAGATAGAAGCTAAGGCTCTAGCTAAGCTACAGGCTATTGACAAGACCCGGAATCTGCGGAGCAAGGCGCAGTAGAGCAGGCGGCGAAAGCGCGCACTACCTCCGGGTCGAACTGGGTCCCGCTTCCCTCCAGCAACTTCTCCATAGCCTCGCGTGCATCCGCGGCCGCTCGGTACGGGCGATCGGTCGTCATCGCCGAATACGAGTCCGCCACGGCGAGGATCCTTGCCAGCAAGGGGATGTCACGGCCATGCAGACGGGCCGGATAGCCGGTCCCATCCCAGCGCTCGTGGTGCGAAGCCACGGCTTCCTTCACCTCGGCGCTCTCGGGCAGATGCTGCGAGATCATCATGCTGCCTAAGAGCGGGTGTTGCCTCATATAGTCCAGTTCCTTGTCGGTGAGCGACCCCGGTTTTCGGAGGATCCGGTCGGGCACCCCGATCTTGCCGACGTCGTGAAGCAAGGAGGCGACGGCCAGTGCCTCCTGCTGCTCGTCATCTAGACCGAGCGCCTTGGCGATGACGGCGGTAAGCTCGGCCACCTGGGCCGAGTGCCGCCGGGTGTAGTGGTCCTTGTTGTCGACCGCGCTCACCAGGGAATCCAGGGTGCTGAAGGCCCGCGAATCGATCGCCTCTCCGCTGATCGGCTCGGGCCGGAGGGTGACAGTATCGCCGCCCCATCGCTTGGATTCGTATAGGTTGGCGTCGGCCACCGCGATGAGGGCCGCCGCGTCCTGGCCGTCCTCTGGAAACGAGGAGGCGCCAAAGCTCATGCGTAGGGGGATCCGGGCGCCGTCGGGGGCGACGTACGGAAGGGAGGAAAGCAAGGCACGCATTTGGTCCGCCACCGTCTTCGCGTCGGCGCGATAGGCCTCAGGGAGGATAAGAAGGAACTCGTCACCGCCGAAACGGGCCACGAAGTCCGAGCTGCGGCTCCTGCGGCACAGGATCTCGGCGACGCGCCTGATGATCTCGTCTCCGAGCGGGTGGCCGTACGTATCGTTGAAGAACTTGAAGTTGTCGATGTCTGCGATCAGCACCGCGAATTTGCCTTCGTAGCGTTGGGCCCGCCGGATCTCCATCTCGAGTTGCTCGAGCGCCCGCCTTCGGTTGAACAGCCCGCTCAGCGAATCGATCTCGCCCAGAGCCTTGATCTCCCCAACAAGCCGCGTGTTCTTGAGAGCCTGGGCCACCTGGGCGGCGAACAGGAGGATGGTTGACCTTCGGTCGGCTGTGAACTCGGACAATGCCCGCGACGCCGATATCGCCAGACCGAGAGGGGCACCATCCGCGATTAGAGGGACCAGCGCGAGTGATTGGAACCCTCCCAGGTCGGGCAGCGCTCCGCGGAAGAGCCTCAGTTGCTCGTCCTTGGTCAAGGCGGCGAGAGAGGCTATGAAGATGGCGTCGGAACCCTGGAAGACAGCTCTGAGGAGCCGGTTCGCCTGTTGCGGTAGTCCCGCGTCCGGGCGTTCGCAGCCGAAAAGCCGGGGCAACTTGGCGTGGCCGGGTTTCTCGCGGAAGAATGCTCCCAGCCCCGTGAGTTGCTGCTGGTCCGGCTGTGACCGGAGGAGCCAGATCTCATCGGCCTCGAAGATGTCGAGTGCCGTGGTTTCGATCTGGGCCAGCGCATCCTGGATCTCCAGGCTGCTTCCCAGCGACGCGCTGACGTGCTGTAGGTGCTGAAGGCGGGCGTGGGCCTTCTCCAGGTCCCGGTGGCGCCCTTCCAGTTCATCGAGCGTCGAGGCCAGGCTCCGAGCCTGCGACTCCTGCTGGGTGCGGGTCGTCTCCAGCTGCGAGAACCCGGTGTTGATCGTCTCCGCCAGGAGATCGAGCTCGTCATGGCCGGCGACTGCGATGGGGGTCAGCTTTCCCCGGCCGGGGCCCATGCGGCGCACCTGGGCAGTGAGACCGGCGAGCCTCCCAAAAAGCGAACGTTCGAGCAACTGGTTCAGTACCAGGCCGAAGACCAGGACCAAAATGAACAGCGAGAGCATGAAGTTGCGCACACTAGCGGCCCCTTGGGCATATATGGCCCGGGGCGTCTCCACCTGCATCACCAGTGCCGATTTTCCCAGCAGATCCTCCAGCACCGTGTACCCGGCGACCGTGTTCGGGCTCTTCGGCATCACGAAGGTCTCTGCGCTTGGGCGGCCCGATGCAGCGGCATCTCGCACTTCCGGAGGAAGGGTGGACGCGGATGCCGGCAGCACGGCCAGGTCGAGCCTGGTCCGGTTTCCAAGCTCCGACACGCTGCTGGCGTCAAACCACCGTCCCACCACGAAGGCTCCTCGGACCGCTCCCCCCGGCACATCAAGGATTGGCTCTATGTCTATAAGCATCGGCCCGCGATCGAGCATCAGTATCCCGGACGACGCGCCCCCGGCAGTGAGCCGCCGGGCCAAGGGCCCCCCGGGAGTGAGGTAGCCATCGAGGCCGCCCGGCAAGGAGGTCACGAGGGGGCTGCCGGGGTCGAAGCCGCGGCCCCAGAGGATCGTTCCGTCTGGGCTGAGGAGGGCGGCTGCGCTCGCGTTGAACCCGGTGAAGAACGATGCCGGAAGGCCGGCGTCGGTGCGTATCGGGTCCTTCCCCTTCAGGAGCGCCAGGGTGTCTTCCCGCGTGGAGTAGCTCCGGGCGGCTGCGCTCAGTTCCGTGAGATCCCATTGCACCGCGGCCTTGGCGCGCTTGATCTGCTCCTGCATCTCGGCATTCTCGACACTGGCGAATCCGCGCATGAAGACCGTCTGCGAGACCAAGAAGACGATCGCCACAGCCACCAACAGAGTGAGTCCCACGATGAGATAGATCTTCAGGCGAAGCGACAACTAGCCCCTCCCGGCGCCCGCGCGCCCTGCGTACTTCCATCATGGGTGGTATCGGCCCCCGCGGAGGCGCACTTGAACCCCCACCCGGCCGACGAGTATCATCCTCACCCCGTGAACCCTCGTGGGGGACCAGTGACCGAGACCGTTCAGATCCCCATCGGCAATATGAGTTGTGCTGCCTGCGCGCTGCGGGTGGAGAAGGCCCTGAGCCAACTGCCCGGGGTGGAAAAGGCGGCGGTCAACTTCGCTACTGAAAAGGCGCAGGTCACGTTCGACCCCCAGAGTTCGTCGGTGGCGACGCTCGTGGACACCGTCCGCGCCGCCGGGTACGACGTGCCGGCGGTCACCGCATCGTTCCCGGTGACGGGGATGAGTTGTGCGGCCTGTTCTTCCCGGGTGGAGAAGACCGTCCAGGGGCTTTCGGGCGTCGTGCGGGCTGCGGTGAATCTGGCGACCGAGCGGCTCACCGTCACCTACCTGGCCGGGATCATCACTCCGGCAGGCATTGCGCGGGCAGTCCAGGAGGCGGGCTACCGGATGCTTGTGGCCGAGGACGGCGCCGCCCCCGCGGAGCCGGGCGCGGCCGCCGAGGAGGAGCGCCGCCGGCAGGTCTCGCTCATCCGCTTGAAGTTCATCGTGTCGCTGGCAGTGGGGGCAGTCCTCATGCTCATGATGCTCATCCCCGAGTCGTGGATGAGCATGCAGACCATGTGGTACATCATGTTCGCCCTGGCTACCCCGGTCCAGTTTTGGGCCGGGCAGCAGTTCTATCGCGGGGCCTGGGCCGCGGCGCGTCATCACACCACCGACATGAACACCCTCATCGCGGTGGGGACGTCGGCCGCGTACCTCTATTCGGCGGCCGTGACCTTCTTCCCCGGTGCCTTCGAACGCGCGGCCGGAGCCGGCTTCGAAGCAGCGGTCTACTATGACTCGGCGGTCATCATCATCGGCCTGATACTGCTCGGCCGTTGGCTGGAGGCGCGGGCGAAGGGTCAGACGTCGGCGGCCATGCGCCGTCTCGTGGGGTTGCAGGCAAAGACGGCCCGGGTGGTGCGGCCGGCGCCGGTGGTTGCGGGTGCCGGGGAGTCGGTCGCGACCGAGGCGGGGGAGATCGGAAATGGTGTGCAGGCGGCATGCGCCGCCGCCGCCGACTCGGCGTGTTCGCTCGCCGCCCGTCCGATGGCGGTCTCGAACGGCGAAACCGTCGAGATCGACATCCCGGTGGAAGAAGTCTTCGTCGGCGACGTCATCGTCGTCCGGCCGGGCGAGAAGATCCCCGTCGACGGAGTCGTGGTCGAAGGGCGCTCGGCGGTCGACGAATCCATGCTGACCGGCGAGTCCATCCCTGTGGAGAAGGGACCGGGCGACGAAGTGATAGGGGCCACTCTCAACCGCACCGGTTCCTTCCGCTTCAGCGCGACCAAGGTCGGTCGCGACACCGCTCTGGCTCAGATCGTCCGCCTCGTCGAAGAGGCCCAGGGCTCCAAAGCGTCCATACAGCGCCTGGCCGACTACATCGCCAGCATCTTCGTGCCGGTGGTGTTGGGCATCGCCGTTCTGACGTTCTTGATCTGGTACCTCTTCGGCCCGGAGCCGGCGTTCACCCTGGCCCTTCTGTCCTTTGTCGCCGTGGTCATCATCGCCTGCCCCTGCGCCATGGGACTGGCGACTCCCACGGCCATCGTCGTCGGTACGGGCAAGGGCGCCGAGAACGGCATCCTCATCCGCTCCGGAGAAGCTCTCGAGCGGGCCTACAAGCTAGACGTGATCGTGCTCGACAAGACCGGCACACTGACGCGTGGCAGGCCCGAAGTGACCGACGTCATCCTCGCGCAGACGGGCGGGCGCGACGGCGCTGCGGACGGCGCCGCGGTGGAGCGCGGCGAGGACGAGTTGCTGCGCTTGGCGGCGTCGGCCGAACGGGGTTCCGAGCACCCGTTGGGGGAAGCCATCGTCGAGGAGGCGAAGGGCCGAAAACTCCGACTCGTCGATGCATCGCATTTCTCGGCCATACCGGGGCGCGGCGTGGAAGCGGTCATCGAGGGAGCCGAGGTCCTGCTGGGCAATCGCCGGCTACTGGACGAGCGGGGCTACTCGCTGGACGGCCTCGAGGCGATCGCCGAGCGTCTTGCCGAAGAAGGCAAGACCCCCATGTTCGTCGTCGCGAACGGCGTGGTTGCGGGCGTCATCGGCGTGGCGGACGTACTCAAACCCGATTCGGCCGACGCAGTGCGGGGCCTGCAGGCTCTGGGGCTTGAGGTCTACATGATCACCGGGGACAACCGCCGGACGGCCGAAGCGATCGCCCGCCAGGTAGGCATCAGCAACGTGCTCGCCGAGGTCCTTCCCGAGCGGAAGGCCCAGGCGGTCAAGGAACTACAGGCTGCCGGCAAGGTGGTGGCCATGGTGGGGGACGGCATCAACGACGCCCCCGCGCTCGCGCAGGCCGACATCGGGATCGCCATCGGCACCGGGACGGACGTGGCCATGGAGACCTCCGATATCACCCTCATCCGGGGGGATCTGACTCCCATCGGCACATCCATCCGGCTCAGCCGGGCCACCATGAGGGTGATCAAACAGAATTTGGGGTGGGCTTTCGGATACAACATCGCGCTGATCCCCATCGCCGCGGGGATTCTCTACCCGGCCTTCGGCATCCTGCTCGACCCGGTGTTTGCCGCCGTCGCGATGGCTCTGTCGTCTGTGAGCGTGCTGACCAACTCGCTGCGGCTGCGGCGGTTCAGGGTGGAGTAGACAGCGCAGCCCCCCGGGGGGAGTGGCGCTAAGGCTTGGCGGTCCGGCGGGGCTGCTGATATCATCATCAGCCCTGACAGGGGCGATTAGCTCAGTGGGAGAGCACTGCATTCACACTGCAGGGGTCACTGGTTCAAATCCAGTATCGCCCACCTTACCGTACGGTTTTGAACTCTACGCGGTTGTTCGAAGACCGTACAGTAGCGCCCACTCACGTTCGCCGGGATCTTTGCCCCAGGCAGTGCCCGCCATGGGCACCAGGAGAAGCGACTCAGCTGAGGTTCGTGCCTACCTACGAGTTCCCAGCTACTTCCCCTGCCAAATCACCTTCCCGGTAGCGTCGACGTAAGCCATCGAATCGGAGCCTTCCGTCGCGTCCGCGTAGATATCCACCTTTGCGAGGCCCCCGGAGAATGCATGAGGGACTTGGCCCTGCTGCAGCGAGAAGACAACTTTGCCGGTCTTGTCGATGAAGCTGAAACGGTAGTTCTGCGGGAGATAGCCGCCTTGCCTCTCGGAGACCAGTACTCCTACCGAGGCAAGGCCCTCGGAGAAAAACCCAGCATCGTCATACTGGGGTTGGATGACCCAAGCCCCCGTCTTATCGATGTAGCCCCACTTCGTGACGTCGTTCTCCATGACCCCCACGGCCGCCAGTCCCTCGCGGAAGGCCGTAGCAGAACCAAACTGCGGTTTGATGACCACGGCGCCGGTCTTGTCGATGTACCCCTGGAGAAGGCGGGGAAAAACCCCAGACTCGATCGTGGGTAATTCTTGGACGATGGCAAGTCCTTCAGAGAAGCCCGACCTGGGTCCCTCAAGCACCAGAGTAGACGGCAGTTGTACGGCCTCGGCGCCGTTCTTGTCGATGAAGCCGATGAAACCGTTGCCCGCGCCCGCCGCGGCCAAGCCTTCGGAGAAATCCGCGTCCCATCCCGGCTGCGGCTTGATCACCATGGTGCCGGTCTTGTCTATGTAGCCCCATTCCTGCTCTCCGTTCATGACGGCGCAAAGACCTTCGGAGAATGCCGAGGTCCACTGGTACCGTGCAGGGATGACGAGGTGACCGGTCTTGTCGATGAAGCCGCAGAGCACGTCTTGGTCGGACTTTGCTTCCACCATCGCCAACCCTTCCGAAAAGGCTGCCGCAAGGAAGAACTGCGGCTGGATCACCATGGCGCCGGAGGTGTCGATGTAGCCCCACTCCTGGTTGCCCGTTAGAGCAGACACGGGGGCGAGACCCTCGGAGAAGTCAGAAGCCATGCCGAACTGGGGCTGAATCTTGACGATGCCGGTCTTGTCGATGTAGCCCCATTTGCCGCCGACAGATATCGGATACAAGCCCGAGGCACCGGTTGACCCACAGCCCGCCATGAGAAGGGCGCAGGTGCTGAGGACGAGGACCGTAGCGACGACGCGCATTAGGTTCGGCACGGTCATCACCCCCTGAGCTTTGCGCACGCGCACCCGGGACCTCTTCACTATAGAGCAGTAAGGTCTCTCAACCCTAGCAGTCGCTACACTTCTCCCAGGCTGTTTGTTCGAATACCGTACAGTAGCCCCCACTCGCCGACCGGCGGGTCCGGGGTGACACCGCCGAGGGCCTCGACGCGTCTGCCCTACCGGCTCTGCCAGATCACCTTGCCGGTCTTGTCTATGTAGCTGGGCGTCTGGAAGTCCGCGCCGTCCCCCAAGCCTGTCAGCGCCGCCACCCCGCCTGAGAAGGGCTCAGCCCCGTTGCACTGCCGCGGAGAGATCTTCATCGTGCCGGTCGTGTCTATGTAGCCGTAGGTCACAGCATCGCTCACGTAGTCCTCCGAAACGGCCGCGAAACCCTCGGAGAAGCTTCCGGCCCAGTCGAACCGCGGCTCGATGACCCAGGCGCCGGTCTTGTCGACGTAGCCCCACTTCAGCTCGCCGCCCTCCTGGATCGCCGCCGCTGCCAGACCCTCGGAGAAATCCTGAGCGTAGTCGAACTGCAGGCCGGCGACCACGGCGCCGGACCGATCGACGAAGACGTGGCGCTCGACTTCTCCATCCGAAGACTCCACGAGGGCGAGGCTCTCGGAGAAGCAGCAGCTGGAGTGTTGGCAACGGCCAAAACCCTGTGGTAGCTCTATGACCCGTGCGCCGCTCTCGCCGATAAACCCGCACCCGTTCTCCCCTTCGACGTAGGCCAAGCCTTCGGAAAAGTTGAGAGCGAAGTCGAAGGGTCCCAGCACCCTGGCGCCGGTCTTGTCGAGGAAGTACGAAGGGTAGCCCTCGCCCATGACGGTAAACATGGCCAGACCCTCGGAGAAAGACGAGGCGGTGTCGCGCTCCACGGGGATCACGAGAATGCCTGAGGCGTCGATGTAGCCGAACTCCATAGACAGTTCACCGTCCATCCCCGTCTTGTTTCCCACGGCGGCGAGACCCTCGGAGAAGTCGTCGGCCCGGTCGAACTGCGGCTCGATGACCGTGGCGCCCGACGCGTCGATATATCCGAACTTCGTGCCGTCGTTCGTCGCGACCTCCACCGCTGCAAGACCCTCGGAGAAGTCGTGGGCTTGGACGAACTGCGGCTCGATCTTGATGGTGCCGGTGTTGTCGATGAAGCCCCACTTGCCGGCGACGGAGACGGGGTAGAGTTGCGCGCCGCTGGTGGTCGTCGTGGGTTGCTCGGCCGTGGTCGTGGCCGCACTGGGTTCGGATGGGTCTTCAGGGGCGCTGCACCCTGCCACGACAAACACGCAGCCGCAGAAAAGAGCAACGGTAACGACCATCAGCCTATGCCCCGTCATGCACTCGCCTCTGTCGTTCGCACGTACACACTGGCGACGCCTTCACTCACTATAGGACGTTCATGGGCCGGACGCTTGCGTCCCGGCGTCGAGCATCAGACAATAAGATGCTCATGGAACCCGGACGAAAGCGGCACCCACCGTGACCGATCTCGACGAACTCACCACAGCCAGGCAGCGCATTGCTGCGGCCTACGATCCCCGTCTGCTTCGGGACGCCGGCCACCGGCTGGCCGACCTGCTTGCAGCCCATCTTGCTCGTGCCGAGGCGTCCCAGGGTGCGGTACTGCCGTGGGTCGAACCATCCGAAGGCGTTCGCGAGGCGGCATGCTTTCTGCGCCGGCCTCCAGTCACGGACGGGCCCGCTGCCAGCGCTTCCGGGCCGGAACTGGCAGACCACTTCGGCCGCCTGGTGCAGGTGATGCTCGAGCGCGGTCTCAATCTCCACGATCCCCGCTACATCGGTCACCAGGTCCCGGCTCCGGTGCCGCTCGGCGGGTTGTTCGACGCGGTCGGGTCGGTGACCAACCAGGTCATGGCCGTCTATGAGATGGGGCCGTGGGCGACAGCCGTGGAGCAGGCGATGGTCGCCGAGCTGGGAGAGGCTATCGGCTGGGAGCCCAACAGCTTTGCAGGGGCCGTCACGCATGGCGGCTCGCTGGCCAACCTCACCGGACTGCTCACCGCCAGGAATGTGGCGCTGGAAGGGGTGTGGGAGCATGGGCTGTCCCAGGGCGGAGGCCCGGGCCGGGCCGAGAGCGACGGCGGCCCCGTTCTGCTGGCTCATGCCGAAGCCCACTACAGCGTGGCCCGATCGGCGGGGATCCTTGGCCTTGGCAGTCGCCAGGTGGTGCGGGTGGGGCTGGACGACCGAGGCCGGATGGATCCCCGGTTGCTGGACGAGCAACTGACGCGGGTCCGAGCCCGCAAACAGCCGGTCGTCGGAGTGGTGGCCTGCGCCTGCGCCACGCCCACGGGAGCGTTCGACCCGCTGAACGATATCGCCGACGTTTGCGCCAAGCACGAGGTCTGGCTGCACGTGGACGCGGCGCATGGGGGAGCGGCCGTACTCAGCGACCGTCACCGGCACCTGGTGGCCGGTCTGGAACGGGCGGACAGCGTCGTCTGGGACGCGCACAAGATGTTGTTCGTACCAGGTCTCTGCGCCTTCGTCTTGTACCGCGACAGAGCCAATCGCTTCGAGGCCTTCCAGCAGGACGCGCCCTACCTGTTCGACCCCGCTGCGCCGGGCCTCGCCGAATACGACAGCGGCATGAAGACGGTGGAGTGCACCAAGCGCGCCGCGGCCTTCGGCTTGTGGGGGGTGTGGTCGCTGTTCGGGCGGCAACTCTTCGCCGACATGGTGGACGTCACCTTTGCCTTGGGCCGCAGCTTCTACGACAAGCTGCAGGCGGCCGACGACTTCGTCGCCTTGAACGACCCGGAGTGCAACATCGTGGTGTTCCGCCACGTTCCGGCCGCGTTGCGCGACGCTTCGGCCGAGCGCCTTGGCGATTTCCAGCTCGAACTGCGGCGCCGCATCATCGAATCGGGCGACTTCTACATCGTCCCGTTCAAGCGCGACGGCATCGGCGCCCTCCGGGTGACGATAATCAACCCGCTCACCACGCCGGCTCATCTCGACCGGCTCATGGACGCTCTGCGGTGGCACGGCCGGGAGTTGACTGAGGGTTGAATCGGGCAGTCGGCTGCGGCGCCGCGCCCTCTTCCTCGCGCCTAGCTCGCAGTCACCGTGAACGGCACCGAGTACCGGAAGTACGTGCCGGTGAACCCGGTGTAGGTGACCGTGATCAGCACCGTGGGATGGTAGACCGTGTTCGAAGGTTTGGCGGCGTTGACCACGAGGTTGACCTGCCTCCTTGCGCCCGCCGAAATGGTCACTGGGTTGGTCCGCCCAGTGCCGCCCCAGGTAGCGAACCCGATCGCGGTGATGGGCCGCAAGCCCGTCGTCGGATCGCCGACCAAAGAAGCGCTCACGGTGATGGAAGTGATTCCCGCTGGGAACGAGGAAGCCGCTTTGATACTGAATACCCTGTTGCAGGTGGTGGCGACGTTGCCCTGTTTGCCCAGGTTCACGGCGAGCGTGGCGTCCATCCCGGTGGCCGCCAGTGTTGACGCCCCGGGCTGGACGTAGTACCCGGTCTGGGCATCGGGATCGCTCGACTGGGAGTAGAGGTGGAGCAGTGTCTGGGCGCCTGCGGTGCCGGCCGTTATTGTTGAGGTGCTCGCGTTCGTGAACGACGCGCCCGAGGTGGCCGGGCTGAACGAGGCCGCCACGATCAGCAACGCCGCAAGACCCATCACCAACCGCCAGGTCATTGCCGCGCGACGCTATCGTTGACGAACGACTCATCTTCGGCGTCCTCGGAAGACTCCCTGAGCCAGACGATGAGCGCAATGAGCAAGGCCACACCGAGTCCGGCCAGGAGGACGGTCCGCACGATGCGTAGGGTGAAGAAAGCCAGGAAGTAGCCGAGCCAGGGAATGCCGATGGCGAACTTCGCCTGCTCAGGGCGGTCGAGGGTGAACCGCCAGGGATCGGCGGCCGCGTTCGCGTCGCCCTTAGTAGCGTATACGCGCCGGCCGGCCTCGTCGGCGTCGATGCCGATTATCCGATGAGTGACGCTGCCCTCGGTGTTAGGCGGCTGGAAGGTGATGACGTCGCCTACCTGGAGGGTGCTTGTCGGGACGCGTCGCTCGATCGCGACAGCCCCCTTGGGGATCGCCCCTTCCATGGAGCCCCCGGTGATGACGTAGAACGATATGCCGAGGAAGTGCGCGGCGAACACGGCGCACACGACGATGGCGGTGAACCCGCCGTAGAAAAAGAACTCCCGCCTGCCGGCCATCACTGCGCCACCCCCGTGAACCTCAAGCTCATCGTCGTGCTGGCGTTCTGCAAACTCGAGACTGCGTTACCCGACGGGAAGGTCACGGTGAAGCGGTAGGTCCTAGCGCTGCCCGACGCGATCTGGCCGAGAGATGCCGAGGCAAAGGTGCTCATCGTGCCACTCCACAGAGTCTGGGCGGTACCGGTCACGTCTTCCACCAGGAGGGTGAGCGCCTGGGAGAGGGCGGGCGAAGAGGGGGCATCGGAGATCCCGGTGTTGGCCAGAGTGACAGCCGCGGTGTGGCCGCCTTGTACCGTTATGGTGAGACTCCCGGTGGCCGAGCCACCCGGCATCAATCCGGATGCGGAGATGACCGCGCTCCCGCTCTTGGAGTTGGCGAGCGACAGCGAACCCCCCGAAAACACATTTCCGGCATTGACCTTGACGGACGTATCGCGAGCGTCGGAGGACGTGATCGCGGTGGACAGGACGAAGATGAGGACTGCGGGCAGCACCGTTGCCGCTACCAGGCGCGGAAGCAGACGGGGCCTGGATCTGCCCCGCCGGGGTGCGATGTCTGTTCGTCTTGTCATCACTCTTTCACAGGGATCTACCCCTTGGCCTCCAGAAGCGCGCCAAGAGAACGAGGCCAGGCACAGGTGGTGTGGTCTCCCAACTCCACCGGTCCCCGGCTTCGGATCCCAAAGGCGTCTCTCAAACGTCTTGCCGCCTGACTTGTCGTCCTCTCAGTGTTGGACCGCGGTCCAGGTGAACGAAACGGTGGTGGAACTGCCCTGATACGCGTTGTCTTCCGTGGTGTTGCTTGTCGGCGTCCCACCGTCGGGGAACGTGACCGTGAACGTGTAGGTGTGGGTATCGTTCGGCGCGTATGTGCCGAGCGCTTGGGACGTGAAGTCCTTCAGATTGCCGTTGTACACCGTGGTCGTCCCGTCTTCGATCTTGAGCTTCAGCACGTTGAACAGGCTGCCGCCGTTGGTCCCGGCAGTGTCCGCAGTCTTGGCCATCGTGGCGGTGAAGTCGCCGCTGAGATCACCGGTGTTCTTGATGACGACCGTACCGGTCTTGACGTCGCCCGGTTTCATCAGGCTTGCTGTCAGGATCGCCCCGGGTGCCTTGCTGTTTGTCTGCGTGAGCACGCCCGCGGTGAAGACATTGCTCGGGTTGGCGGAGGTAGAGGTGAAGACCGCGCCGCTGCCGATGAGGACGGCCGATGCGATGATCAATGTCGCAACGAGCGAGCCGCCGAGCATCAGGAACCGGCGTGCCCGCCTGGCGCCCGTCCTCTTTGCCCTTGCTCTCCTGCTTCCGGGTCGAACCGCACTCGAATTCATTGGATTCTCCTTAATGTCTTGTCGCTTGTAGCCGCTATCCTGTCTGACTTCTTGCTGTATCGAGACACCGCGCCCGCGAGCCAGGGAGTGGCGCAATTGCTGCAGGTTACGTTCATGGGCGCCTCGCCGCTTTCTGGCCGCCACCCGCCGGGTAAGCCGAACTGGAGACGGTCGAGCCCCGCGCGTGATCGGCGTCGCGAATGGCCTCCACGAGCGTCTCTGGGCTTGAGTCCTTGAGCACGTATGCTGCGGCACCCGCTTCCATGGCTCGTCTCACCACGTCCGGATCCCCGAAGCTGCTTAGCGCGATGACCTTGCTGTCGGGGCACAACTCCCTGATCCGGCCGGTAGCGGTCGGCCCGTCCATGGCCGGCATCATCATGTCCATGACGACCACGTCGGGTCGAGCTCGGACGCAGCACTCGAGCGCCTCTTCTCCGTTGGCCGCCTCCGCGACCACACGAAGATCGGGGCACGTGGAGAAAAAGGTGCGCAGTCCCTGCCTCACCCTGGCGTGGTCGTCGACGATCATGACCGCTATATGCTTCATGCCGGGCAGATTACGGAGTCGGATCCGTGCTGCCATCGGACGGAGAGACTGCCTTGGATAGGCCGATACGCCGAACTTTCGCCTGGACGAAAGTCATAGCGGGAGTAGAATCACGGGCGACATTTCTCGTGGCGAAGGGGGTTTTTGACTACGGATGCGAACTCGACAGGGGATGGCGGAAAAGGGGTTCACGGCGGAGAGGTGGCCGTCGATCTAGACCGGTTTTTCGAGGCGCCGCTCGATCTCCTTTGCATCGCCGACGTCTCGGGCCGTTTCCTGCGCCTGAACGCAGCGTGGACCGATCTGCTCGGGTATCCGCTGGGGGAGTTGGAGGGTCGGCCTTTCCTCGACTTTGTCCACCCCGACGACATCTCGAAGACCCTGGACGCCTTTGAAAGGTTGCGGGCCGGCGAAGAGGTGACCCAATTCGTCAACCGGTACCGCAGCAGGGACGGCAGCTACCGGTGGATCGAGTGGCGCGCTCAGCCGGGGGGTGAGTTCTTCTACTGCTCGGCACGCGACATCACCAAGCGCGTGATAGCCGAAGAGGCGCTGCGCGAAAGCCGCAAGCGGCTGGAAGACCTGGTGCTCGTCGTCGGAGACTGGATTTGGGAGACCGACGCCGATCGTGTCTATGTCTCGTGCTCAGACGGGGTACGGAACATCCTCGGCTACGCGCCGGAGGAGGTCATCGGCAAGACGCCCTGGGACTTCATGGTGCCTGAGGAAGTGGAAAGGCTGGCGCCGCGCGCTCTGGAGGAGGGCCGGGAAGGTGTGGGCTGCTCCGACCTTGTCAACCGCAATCTCCACCGGGATGGGCACGAAGTAGTGGTGCTGACGTCGTGCGTGCCGATCTTTGACTCCGCCGGCGCTCTCACAGGATTCCGGGGCGTCGACAAGGACATCAGCGCCGCCGCGCGCAACGAGGAGTCGCTGCGCAGGAGCGTGCTCGAGCTGAACACGCTCTGGCGTATCTCTGAGACCGTGGCGGGGCCGGAAGACCTCTTCGGGGCCCTCAGCGCCGTGATGCAGCAGATATCGGACCTGTTCCGCGCCCGTCTCGCGATGGCTGTCATCTTCGGGGACGGGATCGAGGGGCGACACGTCATCACCGCCGACCTTGCCGAAAGCACCCGGTACGACTTGTTGTTCATGAGGGGGTCGATCGCCCACTTCTCGCTCTTTTCGGAGATCGCCCGCGGCGGGGCGCCCGTGGCGATCAACGACCTGGAGTCGGGTCCCGTGCCCTCCGCGATGCGCAAGCAGGCAAGGGAGCTGGGCTTCTCGCGCGTGCTGGTCGTCCCTCTCGTCCTCCATGCCGAGATCATCGGGACCCTCATTGTGTTGCGTGGCCCGGACGAACAAGCATTCCAGGCACGAGAGATCGAGTTTGCCCAGGCGGCAGGAGGAAGCATCGCCGCGGCCATCGTTCACGCCCGCCTGCGCGTGGAGGAGAATCTGAAGACCGCGAGCCAGGTGCGGGATCATCTCGCTCGCGAACTGCACGACGCGGTCACGCAGAGTGTGTACTCGGCGAGCCTGATAGCCCAGGCGCTTCCCACCATCTGGGAGCGTGCTCCTGAGGAGGGCCTTGCCGGCCTAGCGCAGCTGCAGCGGTTGGTCCGGTCCGCCCTGGCCGAGTTGCGAATCCTACTCTACGAGCTGCGCCCTGCGACTCTTGTAGGCGTGGAGCTATCTCAATTGTTGGAGCGTCTGGCCGACAGCCTCGCGGGCCAGTCTGAAGTGGAGGTCGACGTCCGCGCGCGGCCCGACATAGAGAGCGCTCTGTCGGTGGAGGCAAAGGTGGCGATGTACCGCATCGCCCAGGAGGCGTTCAACAACATCGCCAAGCACGCCCGCGCGAGCCACGTCGTGACGATCGCCGAGCGAGTCGACCAGGCCGTCGTGCTGAGCGTAGAGGACAACGGGGTGGGGTTCAGCATCGCTGCAGACCAGGCCGTGGCAGGCGGCATGGGCTTGGACATAATGCGCGAACGGGCGCGCGAGATCGGAGCCGCGCTCGAGATCGATAGGGTGGTTCCCACGGGCACGCGGGTCACGGTTAGATGGACGCCGCCGGCTGAGGTCGCTCGGCCGGTGACGAACGGGGAGGAGGCGGGTAGTGGCCGAGACTGAGCCGATCAGAGTGCTGATTGTCGATGATCATCCCATGGTGCGGCAGGGACTGAAGACATTCCTCTCCACGTGCGCCGATATCGAGGTGGTCGGCGAAGCCGCGAGCGGCCATGAGGCGGTCGATCGCTGCAGCGTCGACTGCCCCGACGTCGTGCTGATGGATATGATGATGCCCGGCATGGACGGGGCGGCGGTCACCGGTCTCGTCAAAGGGGTCTGCGCGCGGACGCAGGTGGTCGTCCTCACGAGCTTCGTGGAGCCGGAGATGGTGACGCGGGCCCTCGAGGCGGGTGCCATAAGCTATCTTTTGAAGGACGCCGGCCCCGAGAGGCTGGTGGAGGCCATCCGCCAGGCCCACGACGGCAGGGGCACCATAGACTCCAGCGCGGTACAGGCGCTTCTGCCAGGGCGAGCGGCCGCGCGGCCGCCGCTGCTCGGCGAAGACCTGACCCCGCGGGAGCGTGAAGTACTCGCATTGCTCGCAGGCGGGCTCAGCAACCGCGAGATCGGGGCACGCCTCTTCCTTAGCGTCGGTACGGTGCGCCTGCACGTGAGCAATATCCTGCGTAAGATGGAAGTCCCCAATCGCACTGCGGCCGCCATGCTTGCCGTTCAATACGGGCTGGTGGAGCGGCCCTAAGGCGTTGCGCCACCCCGCTTCGACTCTTTGCCTCGCAGTGCGGCTGCGTGACAGACCTCAGGGCGCATCCGGATCGACACGACTGACTGGGGTGGAAGAAGAGAGAAGCCCCGCGAATACGGGGCTTCTTGTCTGCAGTCCGGCTGCGTGGCAGCGCCGCGCTCCGCGCGGCGCTGCCACGATGTCAGGTCTTTCTACTCGATATGCTTGCCGCGATCCACGTAATGCGTATGCAGCAGTTCGTGGCTCTTGTGGCCGCACGGTCCGTCGGTGAGGAATTCTTCGTACACCCGCAGGACGGCGGGGTTCTCGTAAGACTTCCGCACGGTGAGTTCGCGGTCTTCGGCGTAGATGGCCTTGGCCCGAGCCGCCCGGATATCCTTGTTGGTGGGGATGGGCTGGCCGCCGCCGCCGAGGCAACCGCCGGGGCAGGCCATGAACTCGATGAAGTGGCAGTGGCTGAACTTGCCCCCGTTCTTGATGTCCTCCATGACCTTCTTGGCATTGGTCGTGCCGTGGGCGACCGCTACCTTGAGCGTCGCTCCCTTGAGCCAATCCCAATCGGGGACGAGGTGCTTCAAGATGTCCGGTACGGGACCGACCTCGCTGATGGTCAGCTCAGCGTAGCGGACGCCTTCGAAGCCGCGGACCGGCAGGATGTCGCCGTGCTCGTAGATGGTCTCCAGTTTGCGTCCGGTCACCAGCTCGAGGACCGTCCGCAGGGCGGATTCCATCACGCCCCCCGTGGCGCCGAAGATCAGACCCGAGCCGGTAGCTCCGCCGAAGGGATCGTCGAAGTCCGACTTGGGCATGGTGGGCACGTCGAGGCCCGCCTGATGGAACATCTTGCCGAGCTCACGTGTGGTGAGCCCGAAGTCCACGTCTTGGTAGCCGCTGTCGTTCATCTCCGGCCGGTTGCACTCGAACTTCTTGGCCGAGCAGGGCATCAGGGCCACGCTGACTATGTTAGCCGGGTCGAGACCCAGCTTATCGGCGTAGAAGGTCTTGATAAGAGCACCGAACATCTGCTGCGGGCTCTTGGCGCTAGAAAGGTTGGGGATGAACTCCGGGTAGAAGTGCTCACAATACTTGACCCACCCCGGAGAGCAACTGGTGAGCTGCGGGAGCGCGACCTCCGTATCACCCTCTACCAGAGCTTTATAGAGCCGAATGATGAGCTCGGTGCCTTCCTCGATGATGGTGAGGTCGGCGGTGAAGTTCGTGTCGAACACATGGTCGAAGCCCATCCGCCGCAGCGCCGTGTTCATCTGGTAGGTGACCGAGGTGCCCGGCTCGAGGCCGAACGCCTCGCCCATGGCGGCCCTTGGCGAGGGAGCGGTCTGGATGACCACGTGCTTGGTGGGGTCGTCCAGCGCCTTCCACACCTGGTCCAGCGCCGGATTGGCGTAGAGGGCGGCGGTGGGGCACCGATTGATGCACTGACCGCAGTTGATGCAGACCACGTCGGCCAAGGGTTTGCCGAGGAATGTTGAGATCTCCACCTTGTTCGAGCGGTTGACCGCCTCGAGTACGCCCACTTCTTGCATGTCGATGCAGGTGCGGACACAGCGCCGGCAGCGGATGCACTTGTTCATGTCGCGGACGACCGAGAAGCTCGAGCTGTCTACCTCCACTGGGATCTCCACGTGGCCAAAGCGGAAGCTGTCGACCCCGTACTCCTCAGCAAGCTGCTGGAGCTCGCAGATGCCGTTCCTGATGCAGGAGTAACAGTCGCCGCAGTGCTCGCTGAGCAGCAAGTCGAGGACGTGGCGGCGGGCGATGCGCACCGCTTTCGAATAGGTCTTAATCTTGATGGGGGCGGTAATGGGATAGGCGCATGCTGCCTGGAGCGTGCGCTGCCCTTCCACCTCGACCACACAGATACGGCAAATGCCGGCCACTTCGAGGTCGGGATGGTAGCAGAGCGTGGGGATGCGGACCCCGATGCTCTTGGCGGCTTCAAGAATGGTAGTGCCCAAGGGCACCTTGGTCTCCATGCCGTCGATGTTGGCGGTAACGGTCGCCCCAATGGCCTCAGCCGAGGGCGGTTCCGCCGGTAGGTCGGGCTGGAAAAGCTGGCTGAGCGGCGCACGCCGCCTTGGTAGACAGGTGTTATCGGCCATGGATCTCGTCTCCAAAATGCTCGAGGATGGAAAGCAGCGCCACCGAGCTGGTCTGACCCAGGCCGCACTTGGAGGCTACCTGCATGGTGTTGGCGAGCCCTTTTAGCTCGTCGAGGTATTCGTCGGTGCAGATCCCCTCTTTGAGCATCTCTACGCCCTCGAGCAACTTGGCGTTACCCACGCGGCATGGCGTGCACTGGCCACATGATTCGTCCACGAAGAAGTCCATCAGATTGTGCGCGAGGCTGAGCATGTCGCGCCCGGGGCCGATGACGATGACCGAACCCCCAGTGGGGATGTCTTCGAACGCCAGCCGGCGCTCGAAGTCCTTCTTCGATACGCAGCGGCCCGAGGCCCCACCGATCTGCACGGCTTTGGCATCGCTGCCACCCACTTCCTTGAGCAGCTCCGCGATGGTGATCCCGAAGGGGAACTCGTACACTCCGGGCTTCTCGCAGTCGCCGGACACGCTGAACAGCTTGTGTCCGGTAGAGTTGTTGGTGCCGATACTCTTGAACCAGTCGACGCCTTTGGTCAGGATACAGGGTACCCAGGCGAGCGTCTCCACGTTGTTCACCACCGACGGGCGGTTGAGGAAGCCCGATACCACCGGGAACGGCGGACGGTTGCGCGGCTCTCCCCGGAACCCTTCGAGCGATTCGATGAGCGCCGTCTCCTCGCCGCAGACGTAAGCGCCGGCGCCCATGGCCACCATGATGTTGAAATTGAAGCCCTCGACCCCGCCGATGTTCTGGCCGAGTAGTCCCGCCTCCTTGCGCTCGTCGACAACGCTCTCCAGATGCCGGCGAAGGTAAGCGTACTCGGCCCGCAGGTAGATAAGCCCCAGAGAGGCGCCGATCGCCCGGGCGCCGATAGTCATGCCCTCCATGACCAAGTCGGGATACTCGCTCAGGATCAGCCGGTCTTTGAAGGTGCCCGGTTCGCCCTCGTCGGCGTTGCACATGATGTACTTGGGAGTCCGCTTCTCGGCCGCGGCGAAGTTCCACTTGATGCCCGTGGGGAACCCGGCTCCGCCGCGCCCTTTTAGTTTGGAGTCGCGGATCATGTCGATGATGTCCACGCGCGGCATGGCGAGCGCCTTGCCCAGGCCTTCACCTGCCGGGATGGTGGAGAAGGTGAGCACGTTGCCCTGGGTCTTGATGGTGGTGTCTATGCTCATAGCCCACACTCCACTGGAGCGTCGCCGAGAAGGGGCACGGCGGCCGGTTCGGGCGCGCTGGTCGCGGGCCTGGTCTTGTAGTCCTGCACGATGGTATGGACCTTGTTGGGGGTCAGCTTGGTGTAGATGTCCTCGTTCACCAGCATCGCCGGGCCCTGGTCGCACATGCCCATGCAGTTGGCCCATTCCAGAGTGAAGGCGCCGTCGGCCGACGTCTCTCCAAAGTCGACGCCCAAATCGCGGGCGAGTTGCCGGGCTATCTCTTCCTTGCCGGCCAGTTCACAGGAGTAGGTGCGGCACAACCGGAAGATATAGCGCCCCTCCATCTTTGGATTCAGGAAGGCATAGAAGGTTGCG
This sequence comes from uncultured Actinomycetota bacterium, assembly GCA_963843455.1. Lineage (GTDB taxonomy): Bacteria > Actinomycetota > Thermoleophilia > RBG-16-64-13 > RBG-16-64-13 > CAIQPS01. The sequence continues at coordinate 33,395 of CAWJKE010000016.1, read as the reverse complement.
ACCGCGTCGACCTCCACCGGATGACATCCGAGCACGTCGGCGATGATCTGCATCGCTTCGCTGTCGACGCCTCGATACTTCTCCTTGACGGTCCGGAGCACAGGGATGAGAGAGGCGCGGTTGTAGTTGGTGAGCGCCGCGACCTCCATGACCTCTGCCCGGAGCTGTTCGTAGTCGATCACCCGCATCACGCCCCTTTCCCGGCGAGCAGGCTGGCGACCTTCGCAACGAGCAGGGCCGGGTCCACCGGCTTCTCCACGAACTCGTCGACCGGGACCATCTCTTCGTCTTTGCCTATGGAGAGGCCCATCGCCCGGTTGACGCTGGTGAGCATGAGGATGGGGATGGTGAGGCCCTTGCGCCGCACCTTGCGGGCGAACACCAGACCGTCGTCCGCCTCCTCCATCATCACGTCGAGAATGAGAAGGTCGGGGGCGCTCTCGTCCAGAGCCTTGAGGCCGGTTTCGATGTTCGAGGCACTCGCGACCGTGTGCCCCTCCCGCTCCAGCACGTACCGCCCTGCCTCCACCATGTCGGGGTCGTCGTCCACGATAAGTATTCTGGCCACAGCTCTCCCTCACTAGATAGACAGCCAATGGACGTCCGGCCCCCCCGGACCCTCGGCGGGGCTCCGCCGAGGCCATGAATCATACCTGAGTCGGTCCCCGGCGTGAAGGCTCGGTCAGCCGGCCGCCGAGTCGGAGGGCGACGCCGGGTCGGCGTCGCGGAGGGTGACGGTGAAGACGCTGCCCTCACCCTTCTCGCTCTTGACCGAGGCATCGCCACCGTAGAGCTGGGCGAGCTTTCGCACTGTGGACAGCCCCAGCCCACTACCCAGGATCTTGTACGTCTCCTCGTTCTTGATGCGTGTGAACTCGGTGAACAGCTTTGCGCTCTCCTCGGGGGTCATGCCGATGCCGGTGTCGGCCACCTGGATCTTGACCAAGCCGTCCTTGCGCTCCAGGGCGACCGTCACGCTGCCCCCGTCCTTGTTGTACTTCACGGCGTTCGAGACCAGATTGTTGAAGATGATCTCCAACTCGCTCAAGTCGGCGACCATCTCGACGGGCTCGGGTGCCCGCAGCGTTATGCCTATGTCGCGCCCCCCCGCTTCCGCCGCGAACATGTCGATGGCCGTTTGGGCGGCCGCGCGCATGTCCACCCGCGCCAACTCCCGCTGCTTCTGCCCCGACTCGATACGGGTGAGGTCCAGCAGGTCGAAGATGAGCTTCCTCATCCCGTCCAACCGCACCAAGCTTCGCTCGATCATGGGCAGCCGCTCCGCCGGCTCGTCGGCCTGGAGGATCTTGAGGTAGCCCTCGATGGCGTTGATGGGAGCCTTGAGCTCGTGGGAAAGGACAGAGATGAAGTTGAACCGCACCTGCCGCTTTTCCTCGGCCAGCCGGCGTGCCTCCCGGCTGATGATGAGTTGGTCGGTGGCCTTGCGGACCGCGTAGCGGAGTTCCTCCGGCGAGAAAGGCTTGGGCAGGAAGTCGTACGCGCCCAGCTTGGTCGCCTGCACAGCGGTCTCGAAGGTAGCGTAGGCGGTGATCATGATGGCCAGGATGCCGCGGCCCTGCCGGCGCAACTGCTCGAGGATGTCCAGCCCGCTCATCCCGGGCAGCTTGAGGTCTACGAGCAGTAGATCGAAATCCGTTCCGCTATCGATCTCTTCAAAGAGCTGCTCGCCGCTGCCGAAGTGAGTGCAGACATAGGAGACGTCGACGCCCACATCGTCCACATGCACTTGGTACTTGTTCAGGATGCGGGCGACCGCCAGGCACAGCGGTTCCTCGTCGTCGACCATAGCGACCTTGAGCACCTGCTTGTGGGTCACGCTGGCGCCCCCATCATGCCGGCGCCCCGGTCACGCCAAGGCGCCGATCATACCGGCGGTCGCCGGTGTCCCCGGAGTGCCCGCTTCGCGCCGAGGCAACTCGATGGTGAAGGTTGTCCCGGTAGGACCGGCAACTGGGTCGGCATTCGACTCGACGTTGATCTGCCCGCGGTGCATCTTGACGATGCCGTGTGTCACCGCCAAGCCGAGCCCCGTGCCCATCCCCACCTGTTTCGTCGTGAAAAAGGGGTCGAAGAGCCGGGCCATGTTCTCTTTGGGGATCCCCGTGCCCGTGTCGGAGACCCTGATGGTCACCATGTCGGGATCATCGGCCAGCCCGATAGTGAGGTCGCCTCCGTCGGGCATGGCCTGCTGGGCGTTGGTGAACAGGTTGGTGAGCACCTGCACGATCTGATCGGCGTCGATCTCGGCCACAGGGTCGGAGAGGAGGTCCTGCACCGCCACCATGACGTTGTCGGCGGTAGGGGCGGTGCGGATGACCTTGTCGACCAGTTCCGAGACGTTGGTGGGTTGCCGCACCACCCGGCTTTGCCGGGCGAAGTTCAGCAACCCTGAGATGATCCGTTTGCAGCGGTTGGCCTGGTCGACGATGGTCTCCAGGTCGGTCTTGATCTCGGTGTCGTCCTCGCACTCCTCCAACAACAGATTGGCGTGCAGGAGCAAGGTGCCCAGCGGATTGTTCACCTCGTGCGCGATGCCGGCGGCCAGTTGGCCCATGCTCGCGAGCTTGCCCGAACGTTCGAGGGCTTCCTTCGTTTCCTCGAGCGACTTGTGGGATACCTCGAGCTCCTGGTAGGCGGACTGCAGTTGCTCGATGGTGTGGGGTAGACACATGTCGGAGTCGGCCAGGCCGGCGTAGACCGCGTGAGCGTGATCGATGCACGTGTCATAGCCACAGGCGCCGCAGTTGAGCAGATCCTCGGCCCGGAACTTGCCCATCCGGTGCAGGACCTCGTCGAGCTCTTCCGGCGTGGCGCTGTCTCCCAACGTCTGGGCGTCGGCCTGATATTCGCGGGTCAGGTCGAGTGCGGCATAGCGTTCGGCGGCGCCCGCCACGTCGGCCGCCTCCCCGGCGGTGAGTCCGGCCAGACGGTTGCGGGCATAGGCGCTGATACGACTGCGCCGCTGCAGCATGGTCTCGTTACTGGTCATCCCGGGGCCAGCGAAACAGCCTGCGCAGGAGAGCACGTCGAGAAGCCGGGTGTCGGCGCGCGCAAGGTCGAACTCGGTGATGGCCTCGATGAACTCCCCCCGGCCCTCGGCGATGACCAACTCTCCGGTCAGCAGATCCTCGGTGAGCCCGGCCGTCTGCAGAAGGCCCCCCGCGATAGGGAACACCGCGCCAAGTCCGCCGTATGGCGGGTCGAACTGATCGTCCCCGGCAAACCGCTCGGGCTTGATGCCTCGCCTTCTGAACATGTCTCGCAGTTCGGCGAAGGTGAGGACAGCGTCCACCTCCACGTGCGTGGCGTCGACCGATGCCCGCTTCTTGGCGACGCACGGGCCCATGAAGACGACTTTGATGTCGGATCCCAGCTCGTGGCGGAGCACCCGGGCCATCGCCACCATCGGCGACACGACTGGAGCCAGATAGGGCATGAGGCGCGGGTGATACTTGCGCACGTACGAAACCGCCGCCGGACACGGAGTGGTGATGTAGCGTCCCTCCGGGTCCTCCTCGAGGAGTCTGCGATACGCGTGAGCGACCAGATCGGCGCCGAGCGAGATCTCGTGCACCGAATCGAACCCGAGCGCTCTGATCATTGCCACCAGCGTCCCGGAAGGCATGTCGGTGAACTCGGCGGCGAAGCTCGGGGCGAGCATCGCTACCACCTGTTCGCCGGACTGTAGCAGGCCGAAGGCTCTGGCCGTGTCGTCGCGGACCTGTTTGGCGTTCTGGCTGCACACCAGCAGACAGTTGCCGCAGCCGATGCAGCGCGGCTGGATCACTCTCGCCTGCCCGTCGACCACCTGGATGGCCTTGGCCGGGCACTCGCGGACGCAGGCGTAGCACATGCGGCACTTCTCGCCGATGATGGTGATGAGGGGGTTGTCCCAGGTAGGCATCAGCCGGTCTCTGTGCCGCAGGTAAGATCGGTCCCGTCCGGGGATCCAGCGCCGTCCGCCGCCCGAGCGGCCCGGGCGGCGAGCAACTCCTCGATCTTGGCGAGCAGCTTGGCGGGCACGAGCGGCTTGTCGAAATAAGCGTCCACGCTCATCTGCGCGGTCTCCTCCTCCGAGCGCGGCCGGAAATCGAGGCCCATGGCACTGGAGACCGAGGTGGAGAGGATCACAGGGATGCCGGCGTACCGCGGATCCTCCCTGATAGTGCGTGCGAAGAAGAAGCCGGAATCCAGAGAGGTCATCATCAAGTCGGTGATGACCAGGTCCGGCTTCTCCTTCGCCATCTTCGTCAGGGCCTGCTGCGGCTCGGCAGCGGTGACCACGCGGTAGCCCGCCCGCTCGAGGATCATACGGTTGATCTCGAGGAAGTCGTAATCGTCATCGACGATCAGTATCAGTGCCGGCGTACCCGTAGTCGCAACTCCTCTACCGGTGACGCGGGCGCCGCCGCGAAGGGCGGCGCGCCGCACATCCTGGTCCGCAGTTTCTCAACTATACCCTGTCTTTTACGGTGTACTCGGTATGGAGCAACTCGTGGGACAGATGCCCCAGCGGCTCGCCCAGGTACTCGTCGTAGAGGGCCAGGATCTCGGGGTTCTCGTGCGATTTCCGCAGTTCGCGGCCTTCGTCCTCGGCATAGATGGCGCGGATGCGGGCCTGCCGCACCGCGTCGGAGGTCAGCCGAGGCTGGCCGCCGCCACCGATGCAGCCGCCGGGACAGGTCATGATCTCCACGAAGTGGTACGAAGCCTCGCCGCTGCGGATCCGGTCTATCACCTTCTGGGCGTTCGCCAGGCCGTGGGCGACCGCGACCTTGAGCGTCGCCCCCTTGAGGAAGGACCACTCCGGCACGGTCTCGTCGATGGTAACCGCCGCTTCCTTGATGCCTTCCAGCCCCGCGATGGGGGTAACGTGCAGGTTGGCGAAGGGGAAGGACTTCCCGGTGACGATCTCGTAGGCGGTGCGGAGCGCCGCTTCCATGACGCCACCGGTCGCGGCGAAGATATCGGCTGCACCGGTGGAGATTCCCAGCGGCTTGTCCATCTTCTGCACGGGCAGGCTGCGGAAGTCGATACCGGCCTGCTTGACCATTCTGGCCAACTCGCGGGTGGTGAGCACCATGTCCACGTCCTGCCGGCCGTCGCGCCCCATCTCCGGACGGGCGCATTCGAACTTCTTGGCCGTGCAGGGCATGACCGAGACGACCACCACGTTCTTCGGGTCCATGCCGAGTTTCTTGGGGTAGTACGTCTTGGCCAGTGCGCCGAACATCTGCTGAGGCGACTTGCAGCTGGACAGGTTGGCGAGCATGTCGGGGTTGTAATGCTCCATGTAGTTGATCCACCCGGGAGAGCAACTGGTGAACATCGGCAGCGCTACTTGTTCACCGTCCACCAGGGCCTTCTTGAGCCGGGTGAGCAACTCGGTGCCTTCCTCGATGATGGTCAGGTCGGCGGTGAAGTTCGTGTCGAACACGGCGTCGAAGCCCAGGCGGCGCAGGGCCGAGACCATCTTGCCGGTGACCAGGGTGCCCGGCTCGTAGCCGAACTCCTCACCAAGGGCGGCGCGGATGGCCGGAGCCGTCTGGACGATCACGTGCTTCTTGGGATCGTCGAGCGCAGCCCATACCTGTTCGACCACGCTGTTCTCGGTGATGGCGCCCACCGGGCACACCGCCGCGCACTGGCCGCACTGCACGCAGACCACGTCGGCCAGGTCCATGGCGAATGCCGGCCCGATGACCGTCTTGAAACCGCGGCCCTGAGGGAATAGGGCTCCTACTCCCTGGGTCTGGTTGCACACAGTCACGCACCGCCGGCACGACACACACTTGCCCGTGTCGCGCACCAGAGCGGGAGTGGAGCTGTCGATGATCCGGTGGGTCCTCTCACCTTCGTAAGTGATCTCATCGATGTTCAGTTGCTCGGCCAGAGCTTGGAGCTCGCAGTCGGCGCTGCGCAGGCAGGTCTGGCAGTCGCCGGCGTGCTCGGAGAGGAGCAACTCCAGGACCGCCCGGCGCCCGCGCCGGGCCCTGCTGGAGGTCGTCTTGACGACCATGCCGTCCGTGGCCGGCTGTACGCAGGAAGCGATGAGAGTCTTCGCGCCCTCGACTTCCACCAGGCAGAGTCGGCAGGCGCCGATGGCCTGGACGCCCTCCAGGTAGCAGAGCGTGGGTATGTTGGCGCCGGCCTGGCGGCAGGCGTCGAGCAGGGAGGTGCCTTCGGGCACCTCGACCTTGATGTCGTCAACGGTCAGGATTGGCATTACTTCACCTCTTCTTGGATAGCGGCGGCCGCGACCGGGATCTTGCCGTAGTCGCAGCGCAGGCAGCGCCTGGCTTCGGCGCAAGCCGTGTCGAGGTTCCAGGACAGCTCGACCTCGTCGAAGGTGCAGGAGCGCGCCTCCGGGTCGAGGCATAGCACCGCGGCCCGCGGGGTTGTGACAGGATCGGCGTCGGGGTCGAAGAAGACGTCTATCGCGACCTCCCTGCGCCAGAAGGCGTGGTTGGCGCCGGTCAAGTGTTGGTCGATGGCCACGGCCGCCCGCTCGCCCGCGCCCACCGCTTCGACCACCGAGGCCGGGCCGGTGACGGCATCGCCGCCCGCAAAGAGCCAGTCCACGCTGGTCGCTCCGGTGCCGCGGTCGGTCTTGAGCCAACCCCGGTTGAGTTCCACCGGCAGATCGCCGACGAGGGCTTTCGCGTCGAGCGACTGCCCGACGGCGGCGATCACCTGGTCACACTCCACGGTGAAGTCGGGGTTACGTCCGGCCACCGGGCTGCGTCGGCCGCTCTTGTCGTAGTCGCCGAGGGCCATCTTCTGGCACAGCACGCCGACCACCTGTCCGGCAGCATTGCGGAGGATCTGCTTGGGTGCCGTCAGAGGCAGGACCGTGATGCCCTCCTCGTCGGCGGCGATGATCTCTTCGGCCCAGGCGGGCATCTGCTCCCGTTGCCGGCGGTAGAGGATGTTCACGTGCTTGGCACCGAGGCGGAGAGCGGTACGCGCGGCGTCGATGGCCGAGTTGCCGCCTCCGATGATCGCCACCTCTCTGCCGACCTCCGCCGTCCCATGTACGTTGAACTCGCGTAGGAAGGTCAGCCCCTCGGTCACGCCTGGCCCTCTCTCACCGGGGATGCCCAGAGCCGTACCGGCCGGGGCGCCCACGCCGAGGAACACCGCTTCATACCCTTCGTCCTTGAGCCCGGCGAGGGTGAAGTCCTTGCCGAGAGCCGCGCCGGTCCTGATGGTGGCGCCCATGGCCTCGATCATGCTGATCTCTCGGCCCAGCTCCTCGCGGGGCAGCCGGTAGGCCGGGATGGCCTGCACCAGCATGCCGCCCGGGCTGGGCTCCTTCTCGAAGACGATGGGTTTGTAGCCCAAGCGGGCGAGGAAGTACGCACAGGAGAGACCTGCCGGCCCGCTACCGATGACGGCCACTTTGCGCGCCGCATTCTCGGCGTTCTCATGCACGGCCGGAAGCTGCACCTCGGTCTCCTGCTCGGTCATGAACCGCTTGAGGCTGCGGATGGCCACCGCCTCGTCGAGGCCGCCGCGCTGGCACTTGCTCTCGCACGGATGGAAGCAGACGCGACCGCAGATACTGGCCAGCGGGTTGCGCTCGCGGTGGAGCACCAGGGCCTCGTCGAAGCGCTTCTCGCCGATGAGGCTCACGAACCCGGGTACGTTCACATTGGCCGGGCAGGCGTTCGTGCACTTGGCCACGAACATGCTCGAGCAGACGCCGGCTTCGCAGTAGTGGTCCTTGATGTGGGCCTCGTACTCGTGCCGGAAGTGACGGATGGTGGATAGCACCGGGTTGGCCGCGGTCTGCCCAAGCCCGCACAGGGCGGTGTCCTTGATGATGTTGCCCAGGTCTTCGAGCGCCTCGATATCGCCTTCTTGGCCTTCACCGCTGCAAATGCGGGTGACGATCTCGAGCATCCGCTTGGTACCGACCCGGCAGGGCGGGCACTTGCCGCAACTCTCGTCCTGGATGAAGTCCAGGAAGTACCGGGCCACGTCGACCATGCAACTGTCGTCGTCCATGACGATGCAGCCCCCGGAGCCCATGATGGCGCCCAGTTCCTGGAGCGTCTCGTAGTCCACCGGGACGTTGAGATTACCTTTGGGGATGCAGCCGCCGGACGGTCCACCGAGCTGCACGGCCTTGAGTTCCTTGCCTCCGGGGATGCCGCCGCCGATCTCGTAGACGATCTCACCAAGCTGGACGCCGATGGGCACTTCCACCAAACCGGCGTGCTGGATGGCGCCGCCGAGCGCGAAGACCTTGGTGCCCTTGCTCTTCTCGGTCCCGGTGCTGGCGTACCACTCGGCGCCTTTGAGGATGATGGGGGCGATATTGGCGAACGTCTCCACGTTGTTGAGCACGCTCGGCTTGTCCCACAGACCTTTGACGGCCGGGAACGGGGGACGGGGCCGCGGCTCGCCGCGGCCGCCCTCGATGGAGCGCATGAGGGCAGTCTCTTCGCCGCAGACGAAGGCGCCGGAGCCCATGCGGATCTCGAGGTCGAACTCGAACTCCGTGCCCATGATGTTCGTGCCCAGCAGGCCCAGGTCCCGAGCTTGGTCGATGGCGTACTGGAGCCGCTCGACCGCCAGCGGATACTCGGCCCGCAGGTAGACGAAGCCTTCCTTGGCTCCGATCGCGTACGCCCCGATGGCCATGCCCTCTATGAGGCTGTGCGGGTCGCCTTCCAGCACCGACCGATCCATGAACGCCCCGGGGTCGCCCTCATCGGCGTTGCAGAGGATGTACTTGACGTCCGACTCGGTCTGCCGGGCGAACTTCCACTTGAGCCCGGTGGGGAAGCCGGCCCCGCCGCGGCCACGCAGGCCGCTGCGCAGCACTTCGCTCACCACCTGGTCGGGCGTCATCTCGGTGAGGACCTTGGCCAGCGACTGGTATCCCTCGCGGGCGATGTACTCTTCGATCTTTAGGGGGTCGATGATCCCCGAGTTCCGCAGGACTATCTTGACCTGCCGGTTGAAGAACTCCACATCCTCCATCTCGGCGACCGAGCGGTCGGTGCCGGGGGCGTGGCTCACCAGCCGGTCGACTATCCGGCCCTTGAGCAGGTGTTCTTCGACGATCTCGTGGACGTCGGCGATCTGGACGTTCTGGTAGAAGACGCCGTCGGGGTAGACCAGGACTACCGGGCCGACCGCGCACGGTCCCAGACAGCCGGTCTCGATGACCCGCGTGTTCTGAGCGATGCCGGTGTCCTCCAGCTCTTTGGTGAATGCGGCGCTTACCTCGAGGGCACCCGAGGCGATGCAGCCGCCCCCGGTGCACACGAGCACGTGATTGCTTATCTGATCCATATCTGTTCCTTCGCTAGTCCGATGAGCGGCGGTCTACGCCGACTTGACAAGGTATTCGGTTACGGGTTTGCCCTCCACAAGGTGGGACTGGACGATCTGGTGCACCTTCTCGCGGCCTTCCAGATGTCCGTAGCGGTACGCGGACCCGTCCGCGAACTGCACGGTCGCCATGGGCTCCATCTCGCACAGCCCGGCGCAGCCGGACTGGTGGATGGTCACGTTGTCGAGCTTCGCGTCGCCGATCTCGGAGAGAAAGGAAACGACCACGTCACGCGCCCCGGCGGCGATGCCGCAGGTGCCCATGTGGACCGTGACCTTGATCTCCTTGGCGCCCGAGCGGAGGTCGATGTCCTCCTTGGCTTTGTCGGCCATGGCCAGCAGGTCTGCGGGGCTGTTGATCTTGTCGGCCATCAGGCGCCCCTTTCCCCGGCGCCGGCGGCTACCGGTTCCGGCGCGTATTGAGCCAGCACCTCACCGATGCGGGCGGGCTTCACGCGGTGATGCACCACGTCGTTTATGGTTATCACCGGCGCCAACCCGCAGGCGCCGAAGCACCGCGCCACCTCGAGGGAGAACTCCCGGTCCTCGGTCGTCTCGCCCACGTCGATGCCCAGCGACTTCTTGAGAGCCTCCAGCACCTGCATCCCGCCGCGCACATAGCAGGCGGTACCCAGGCACACGCGGACCAGGTTGCGGCCGCGCGGCACCGTCGAGAAGAACGAGTAGAAGCCCACCACGCCGGCCACCTCGCTGTAAGGCTTGCTCATGCCCCTCGCGATGTGCTTGAGTGCGACCTCCGGCAGATAGCCGAAGATGCCCTGGGCCAACTGCAACACGGGGATGAGCGCCCCCGGCTTGTTCTTGTATGCCTGTATCACTTCGTCCAGGCGGGCGAGAAGCTCCTCCTCGGACGCCTCCTCGCAGCCCGAGCAGCCGCAGCCCGCTTTTCCTACGTCATCGGTCATGCTCACAACTCCCTTTCTTCCTGTCATCGATCGCGTCCGTCTGTCCTGCCGATGGGCGCTTTGGGCCCGCCCGAGCCATATATCCCGTCATGTCACCAGCTCCTCCGTGAGTCGTTGGAGCCGCGCCGCGGCCTCCAGCCCAGGAGCATGCACGAGAGGGGGATCGAACTCGTCCCCTTTCAGGCTCACGGTGAACCTGACCGTGGGGTTGGTGGCCGCCGCGACGATGATGCTGGTGGCCACATCCCCGAGCGGAGGTCGATCCACGTGGCTCAGCCGCATGAATGCCTCCACCCTGACGCCACCCAGGCTCGGCGAAGACCCGATGCCGAGGTCGCCTCCGGCCGCCTGCGTGTCGGCCTTGAGTAGACTCAGGCCCAGACCGGTCTTCTTGCCGGGCTTGGTGGTATAGAAGGGGTCGAGCGTCTGTTCCGGCGTGGCTGCAAGGCCGTGGCCGTCGTCGTCGACGGCCAGGCGCAACTCGTCGGCCGCATGATCTACCACCAGTTCTATGTCCACCCGGGTCGCTCCCGCACGGGTGGAGTTCTCGAGTATTTCGAGCAGATAGAGGGAGAGGTCATGCATCGGCGGCCTCATCCTCATCTGCGCGTGCGCCACTCGCACCCTCGCCGGCTGCGCGTCGCATGCCGGCCACGCTCCGTCCTCTGGCGCCCGCCAAGGCGAGACCCAGTTCGGCGAAGCTGGGCTCCGCGAGACAGAGCTCGGTGCAGCCGGCTCCGATCTCCTCTAGATAGTGGCTGTCGGAGGAGCAGACCAGGGGGAGACCCAGGGCGGCGAAGTCAGCGAGGCGCGGCGAATCCGCGGGCAGCCACTTGGACACCTCGAGCCCGTCGAAGCCCGCATCTTCGGGGAAGAATCCGAGTTGCGAAAAGACACCGAACGACCTGCGGTCCACGTGCGCCGCCACGGCCAGCCCGCCTTCGCGGTGGATCAGATCCACCGCCTCCGTCAGGTCGAGAGAGGTGGCAAGCGCCAGCGCGGCCGTCTCCGACCCCTCTTGATGACCGTCGCTCGCGAGCAAGGGCTGCTCGCCAAAGAACGAGTGGTAGCCGGCGTCCGCTTGAGGGAGGAGGGAACGCACCTGGGCGGCCACGCGTTCCGCGGCGGCCGCTTCGGGAAAGAGGCCCACCACGTGCACCTCTTCGGCGCTGGTCAGCTCCATGCCCGCGATGACGGCGAGGCCGCCTCCGGCTGCCTCGCCCGCTCGTTGCACGGACCTCACGTTGCCGGCCGTGTTGTGGTCGCAGACGGCGATCATGTCAAGCCCCCTCGCCAGGGCGGCGGCGACTATTGCAGCGGGAGTCATCTCGTCCGAGCCGCAGGGCGACAGCGCCGTGTGGATATGAAGGTCCGCAAGGAATCGCCGGAGGTCCGGGCCGTCCGGCCCTGCGCTCGGCCGGCCCGCGGTGCCGTCTTCGGACATCGATGTGCTCTCGTCGTCCAACCATGGCTTCCTTCCGTCAGGCCTTCACGCCGGGATCCCGCGGAGCCCCAACTCGTAGAGGCGCCCGACGATCTCGAACGTATCGGCCTTGCTTCCAAACAGGGACAGCCCCTCTCCGGTCGCCCTTTCGATGATCTCGTCGTCGGGAGTGCGACCGCAGGAGAAGATAACGGCCTGCAGTCCCGCATGACTGGCCACCGCAATCACGTTCAAGTGAACCTGGAGGGTTATCAGCACTCCGCCCGCGGGCGCGTGCGCCAGGACGTCGCTCAGCAGATCCGACGCGTAGCCGTGCGTGATCTCGGCGTCGGCTCCGATCGAGGCTGTGAGGGGACGGAGATCCAGGGCTTCGGCAATATCTTTGAGAGTCATGACTTTCTATTCTCCGGTCTCAAGAGGCAGAGGCAGAGCGCCGGGCCAGGCGGCTTCAGCGGCATGTCCTCCACCGCGACCTTGCAGCGAGGGGACTTGCCCCTCTCGGGGTCCTCGCCTGCCCTGGAGTCCTAAGTCGTGCAACTGCCCCACGACTTCAAAGCTGTCCGCCGGCGATCCGAACAGCGATATCCGATCCACCGCGAACCTTTCGATGACGTCAGCACGGGGCGTCCGGCCGGACGAGAAGATGACCGCCCGCAGCCCCGCAAGGCTCGCGACCGCGAGGACGTCCGGGTTTGCCTGGAGGGTCACCAGGACGCTGCCGGCAGGAGCATGCGCCAAGATGTCGCTCAGCAGATCCGACACGTAGCCGTGCGTGATCTCCGCGTCGTCGTCCATCGAAGGAGTGAGTTCACGGAGATCCAGCGTTTCAGCCAGTTCATGCAGTCTCATGAGTCCGCGTCCTCCTTTTCGCAGGCGATGTACGGGCACAGTTCGATGCCGGAGCGCTCCATGACCACGTCTTCGGCCAAAGCAGCGCACGTAGGGGCTCCACAGGCGCCGCAGTCGCGGCCCGGCAACGAGCGGGTGAGGGCCTGAAGTCGGCCGAGCTTCTGGATGGCGCGCCCCATGTCGGGGTCCAGCCGAATGCCGGGTCGGGCCGCGTGGGCACGGCGGCGCGACGTTGCGCTCGGATGCCTCCCCGCGCCGCCGGCCGCCTCCGCCGCGTCGACGGCGGCTCTGCCGCGGCTCCACCGGCGGTGGGCGACGTGGTGGTCTTCGGCCAGCAAGGGTGAGCCGAAGCAGCCCCCTTCGCACGCGTACGCCTCCAGCGCAGTCACATCCTCCAGAAGCCCGTTCTCGAGCTCCTCCAGCACGGTCATGACGTGGCGGATGCCGCTGACCACCAAGAGACCATCGTCATGCTGCAGACCCGCGTCTGCGGCCAAAGCCGCATCGGGAAATGCGTGCACCGCTCGGCTCTCGGCGCTCGAGACCAACCCCCCCGTTCCGGCCCCGGTCAGTTCCCGCATGAGCGGTTGGCGCACGGCTTCGGGCAAGAGGCACTCGACGACGGTGGTATCGCACCCCGCCGTGGCCGTCTCCACCTGGGCGAGGACCGAGCGTTGGCCGGGACAGGAGACGACGCAGGCGAGGGGCTTTCCGTCCCTCGATGCTTCGACCGCCTCCCAGGGCGAATCGAACGGCGCCAGCAGGCCGACGAGCGACGGGAAGCGAAGCTCGATGAGGTTCGTGACGGCCGGGCAGACCGGCACGATGACCGGGGCCGAAATCTTGCCCTCGGCCGCCCCACCGCTGCCGTTCCCGCCGGCGACCCCGAGCGTCGCCGCACGAAGGGCTTCCTCCAACGGGGCCGTCGTCTTCACCTCGGCGAAGCCCAGACGCCCCAGAGCGGCAAACGCGGGGCCGGGCGGGTAGTCGGGCCCGCATCCGGCCAGCAGCGCCGGCGACACTACCAGCGTCGCTTCCCGCCGAGCGCCCACGTCGTCCATCGAGGACAGCACGTCGCGCACGGTCAGCGCGCCCGAAGTGCAGGCCGCGATGCACTGGTTGCAGTCGATGCACAGATGCTCGAGCACGCTCGGTCTGCCGTCTCTCACCCGCAGTGCCTGCGTCGGACAGGCGGAGAGGCAGGCCCGGCAGTCGCGGCAGCGGTCGGCAGAGGCGTAGAGGGAGACGCTGGGGGCCGCGCACGTGATCTCCGGCGTGAGGTACACCGTGAAGCTCACCCTGGTGCCTTCACCCACCCGCGAGGTCACCCGCAGGCGGTCGCTGCTCCGCTTGATGTTCGGCAGGCCCATACCGGCCCCGAAGCCCAGCGCCCGCGCCTCGGCGCTGGCGGTGGAGTAGCCCTCGGTCATGGCCAGGTCGATATCGGGGATGCCCGGCCCCCTGTCGACGACGTTGACGTCGATGCGCGAATCGGTGAGCGAGGCCTCGAGTCGGCCTCCACAGGAGTGGATCACCACGTTCATCTCTGCCTCGTACGCCGCGATCATGGTGCGGCGTATGGCCTCCGCGTCGGCGCCGATGCGCTTGAGGTGTTCCTTGATGGCGCGGGATGCTGCTCCCGCCCGGCGGAAGTCGTTGCTCTCGATGTCGTAGGAGACGAACTCCATCAGCGGTCCAGCATCCTCACTTCTCGGTCCCGTTCTGTGTTCCGGCCAGCAGTTGGTAGATAAGGCCGCAGGTCTCGAACACCCCGACAGGGGAGACCACGAGCATGGTGTGGTTGAGCGAGGCCAAGTCGATCACCTCTTGGTCGGGCTCCACTCCATCGACGAAGCAGATGCCCGGCACTTCCATCAGTTCCGCCACACGCAGCATCTGGAGATTGGCCAGGTTGGTCACCAGCAGGGTCTTGTTCGAGGCCTCGTTTAGAAGGTCGCTGACCCGGTCGCCGGCGTAGATCCTCGTTATCTGCGCGTCCGCGGGACCCGGCGTCAATACCTGGGCGCCGATCCGGCGGGCGAGCTCGTCCAGCTTCATGTCGGCCCCCGCCAAGAGCGAATCGATGGTGGTGATGATGGGCTCCATCTCGGCCTCGATGCTCAACTCGCCGCCGTTCTCGGCCTCGGTGTCCGCCTCGGCCTCACCGTCCTGCCGAGCAAAGAAGGCCGCGGTCTCGAGTGCCGAGGTGATATCCATGTGCCGGACGAACACGTTCGCCGGCACCCGCAGAGGGACGGCGGTGAAGTCCACGATGCTCCGCACCCCGGCCCGGACCAGCGAATCCGCGACCGCCTGGGCGGTCTCCGGCGGGACCGCGATGATGGCAACGCGGATGCCCTTCTGCTCGACCACCTGCTCCAGGTCGGCCATCGCGTGTATCGGACAGCCCTCTACCGAAGTCCCGATCAGGGTAGGATCCGTGTCGAAGCCGGCGGCGATGCGCAGCAGCGGACGCCGGCCGGCGAAATGCGTCAACACCGAGTGGCCCAAACGACCAAGGCCGACCAACGCCACGTCCTGCCGAGTGGTGCCATCGAGCAGGTGCTCGATGCTGGCCAGGCAGGTGTCGAGCTGGTAGCCGCGGTTGGGGCTCCCCGAGTAACCGATCACCATGAAGTCCCGTCGCACCTGCGCCGCGCTCACCCCGGCGAGGTGGGCCAGTTCGTGAGAATAGATGCTGGTGGTCCCGGTCTCTTGGAGGTCGCTGAGCAGACGCCGATACCGGCTGAGCCGCTGTACCGTCTTCCGCGAGATCACAGGTCTTCCGGCGGTTGCCAATCTTCTCCCAACGTTACGTCACTCACAACGTTGTTATATGTTTCACAATCTACTACCATGGACCTGGCAAGTCAACGATCCGCCCAGTAAGTCGACAGCGGAGGGGCGGGTTACACTTGCGTGGGACCAGAGCCACGAGTCGCAGCAGACACGATCACGGAAGGGAGTTCTCATGAAACACACGATCTTCGGCATCCATATCTCTCACCGGACCGAGAACGTTCCCGCGGTACAGGCGACCCTGACCAAATACGGGTGCAACGTCCGCACTCGTTTGGGCATCCACGACGCCGATATGACCAGTTGCTCGCCGAGCGGTCTGGTGCTGGTCGACGTCTTCGGCCCCGAGGCAGATGACTTCTACAACGAGTTGAAAGCCCTGAAGGGCGTCGGACTACAAAGGATGGATTTCGAAGAATGATCCACTCCCGGAATGGGCGGGGCGCCATTTTCGTCCCGATGTGGGCCCTCGCCGCCGCGTTGGTACTGGTAGCCGCTCTGGTCGGTTGCGGCTCGTCGGGCTCCGACACCACCGCATCTTCGCCGGAAACCACCGTGGCGCCCAGTACCACTGCCGGCCCTGCCACATCGGCCGGGTCGGCGACCACAGCCCCATCGACGAGCACCTCTGGGGCCGCCACTACCTCGTCGTCGCCGGCGGCCAAACTGGACAAGCTCACCCTGGTGGCTCCGCCCGGGCCAATGGCCATCCCGCTGGCGTACATCGCGGTCAACAACAAGCTGGCCGATGTGGCGAACAAGACCGAAGTGGTGATCTGGGAGAACCCCGATCAGCTCAAGGCATATGTGGCCGGCGGCCAGGGCGACTTCGTCACCATGCCCTCCAACAACTCGGCCATCTTCTACAACAAGGGGCTCAAGCTCCAGTTGCTCGACATCTCGGTGTGGAACATCACCTACCTCATCGCCAAAGACCCCACGGCCGGCAGCTTCGCCGACATCAAGGGGCAAACGCTGGTGGTGCCGTTTCAGGGCAGCGTCCCGGACCTGATGTTCCAGTACATCGCCAAGTCGCAAGGGCTCGATCCGCAAAAGGACTTCAAGCTCCGCTATGCCGCCGATCCCACGCAGGCCGCGCAGTTGCTGCTGTCCGGCCAGGCCGACAACGGCGTCATCAGCGAGGCTCTGGCGACCGCCGTTGTGTTGCAGACCGCAAAGGCCGAAAGACCGCTCAACAGGGCCCTCGCTTTCGACCAGGCCTGGATGGACGCGTCCGGAGGATCCGATAGCCCCATAGCCGGGACGGTCGCCACGGCCTCCATGCTCGGCAGGCCCGAGGTCATCGGGGCCTTCGAGCGGGAATACGAGGCGGCGGTCCAATGGATGTTGGACAATCCCGAAGACGCCGGCGCGCTGGTGGAGACGCAACTGCCCCAGCTCGGTCTCAAGGCCGCGGTGATGACCGCTTCCCTCAAGAGCATCCGCTGGAAGTACACCACGGCTGTCGATGCCCGGGCGAGCCTGGAGGCGTTCTATCAGGATCTGTCGGAGCTATCGCCCGAGGTTATCGGAGGCAAGCTGCCCGACGATGGTTTCTACTTCAACCACACCCCCTAGGCGCACCCGCCTGCTCTACACGCTCGGGGGAGCAGCTGCCATCCTCATCGGATGGCAGCTGCTCTCTCTCTTCGTCAATCCGGCGCTTGTGGCCTCTCCCGCCGACACGATCCGGGCCCTGGGCGACCTCGCCTGGGGGACCACTCTTTGGATACAACTCCTCATCACGCTCAAGCGCCTGGTGATCGGTCTGGCGGTGGGAGCCGCGGCCGGCTGGCTGCTGGGGATAGGCGCCGGTCTCGAGTGGCGGCTGCGCGCGTTCCTCGAGCCGCTACGCTGGGTGGGCATGACCATCCCCGTGGTCATACTGGCCGTCCTGGCGATGACCTGGTTCGGGCTCGGCGATTTCACGGTGATGTTCGTGGTGGCCCTCATCGTGATGCCCACCATGTACGTCAACACGGTGGAAGGCGTACTCGCCATCGACCAGCGTTTGGTGGAGATGGGCCGGGTCTACCGCTTCTCGCGCGGGCTCATGCTCAGAGAGATCTATCTGCCGGGTGTCGCTTCTCCCGCCATCGCCGGACTCACCCTTGCGACCGGCATATCCGTGCGCGCCGTGGTGTTGGCGGAGGTGCTGGCGGCGACCAGCGGTATCGGACATGCGTTCGCCCGAGCAAGCAGTCTCCTCGAGACCCCGCAGCTCTTTGCCTGGGTCCTGGTGCTGCTCGTGCTGATGGCGGTGATCGAGTTCGGCGTACTGCGCCCGGTCAAGAGACGGGCCATGCGCTGGCGAAGGACGCCGCAATGATCGCCTTCGAGCACGTGAGCAAGTCGTTCGATTCGCTCGAGGTCTTGATCGATCTCTCGTTCCACATCGCTCCGAGGCAGATCATGGGGGTGGTGGGGCCGTCGGGAGTGGGGAAGACCGTCATCCTCAAGCTCATCACCGGAATCCTCGCTCCGGACGAGGGAGCAGTGCGGGTCGCGGACGGCGCGGTGGGCTATGTGTTCCAGGAGCCGCGGTTGCTTCCTTGGCGCACAGCCCTCGACAACGTGGCCGCGCCGCTTCGGGCCCAGGGGATGGGCAAGGCCGAGGCTCGGGAGAAGGCCGCGGCCTGGCTCGCCAGGGTGGACCTGGCGGGATTCGAGACCTACCACCCGGCCGAGCTGAGCGGCGGGATGGCCCAGCGGGTGTCGGTGGCGCGGGCTCTGTCGGTGGAGCCGGCTCTACTGCTCATGGACGAGCCGTTCAGCAACCTGGACGCGACCCTCAAGTCGTACTTGATGGTCACTCTTCGAAAGATCCTCAAGGAGCGGACGACCACCGCGGTCTATGTCACCCACGATCTGACCGAAGCCCTCCAACTCGCCGACCGCATCATCGAACTGATGCCCGACAAGAGCCTGCGCGAGCTCGACCTGAGCGACCGGCCCGCGTTGGCCCGGGACTGGCTCGCCAAGTTCCAGCCTCTGATGTAGATACCATCCCGCCCTCTGCTCCTAGCATCAACCCGTAACGATGGGTGCGAAGGCAAGGAGGAGCGATGTTCGAAAAACAGCCCTGGATGCAGCGGGCCGGTGAGTACCCGCAGTCCGATCAGGAGTACTTCGCTTTGCTGGCCCGGGCGGTGTTCTCGGCCGGGTTGGGCCCCAAGGTCGTCGAATCCCGTTGGAAGGAGTTGGGGCTGGCCTTCTACGGCTTCGATCCGGCCAAGGTCTCGCAGATGGGTGAGCAGGACGTGGCCCGGCTGCTATGCGACCCCGGGGTCATCAGGAACCGGCGCAAGATCGAGGCGGTGGTCAAGAATGCCGGTACGTTCCTGGAGCAGATAGAGGGTCGCGACGCTCCGGAGTCGGCGTCCAAGGGCCGCGCCGCCAAGAAGGCGGCGTCCGAAGGGCAGCCGTTGTTCCACACCTACCTGCTGGACCTCGGCGCGGGAAGCGATCTGGACGCCGCCGCGGACGGCCTGGCACAGGTGTTCGCCCACCTGGGGAGGACCTCGGCGCTGTTCTTCTTGTTCAGTGCCGGTTGGCGTCCGCGGGAGTCGGAGGGTTTGGCCGCCGTCGCAAACGGTTAGAACCTCTCTGTCGAGGCCGCTGCGGCCGACGCTGTGATGAAGGAGGCGACATGGAGCTTCGGGATCTCAGCGAGTTCGAAGCGCGGCTCACGCACTGGCTTGCATCCGGGTATCGGGTCCTTGCCGATGATATCGACGGCGAGTTGCGGATCACCGTCATGTACGTGGCCTCAGAGGACTCTGCAGGCAGTGAGCGCGAGCAGGAATACTGGCCCATGACGGCCGAGATCGTCCAGTTGCTGGGCAACAACGGCGTCGAGGTGTCCCGCTCCTTGGCGGGCCCTCGGCCGTGGGCGGGGCCCCATCCGGCCGATCTGGAGGAGCTCACGCGCTGAGGGGCGGTGCCGCCTGCCGGCACGGCCACGGCACCGCGCCGCCTGGCCCTTTTGCGGCACGCCATCCCGCTATGCGGCACCGACGCCGCGCTTCAGGGCGGGGCCGTGGCGGTCAGCGGGGCGCTGGGATGGTATCTTCTTTCACGCGTATCAGTACCAGGGTCGTGTCCGCCGTGGCGGTGTCGTGGGGATCATCGCGACGCAGGGCAGCAGCCTGAAAAGAAAGGAGTCCCGTTGTCTCGAGAGGTCGTGATCCTCAGCGCCGCTCGTACCCCCGTCGGCCGTTACCTGGGCGCTCTGGCCGAGATACCAGCAAGCCAGCTCGGCGCTATCGCCATGGTCGAAGCTCTCAAGCGGGCCGGCGTCGAGCCGACCGAGGTCGAAGAAGTCATCATGGGCAACGTTCTGCAGGCCGGCCAGGGACAGAACCCGGCCCGCAAAGCGTCCCTCATCGCCGGCATCCCGCAAGAAGTCCATGCATGGTCGCTCAACATGGTGTGTGCTTCCGGGGCCAAGGCGCTGCATGTGGCCGCCAGCACCATCAAGGCCGGTGCCGCGGAGGTCGTCGTGGCCGGCGGCATGGAGAACATGAGCCTTGCTCCCTACCTCATTCCCAAAGCGCGGACAGGGTACCGGATGGGCGATGGCGTCCTCCAAGACGAGATGATCCTCGACGGTCTGTGGTGTTCGTCGTGTGACATTCACATGGGCATCACCGCCGAAAACGTGGCCGAGAAGTATGGGGTCACCCGCGAAGTCCAGGACCAGATCGGCTTCGACAGCCAGCAGAAGGCCGTCAAGGCAATTGAGGCCGGCAAGTTCAAGGCCGAGATCGTTCCGGTCATCATCCCGCAGAAGAAGGGCGATCCGAAGGTCTTCGACACCGACGAGCACCCGCGGGGCGACACGACCCTCGAGGGTCTGGCCAAACTCAAGCCTGCATTCAAGAAAGACGGAACGGTGACTGCCGGCAACGCCTCCGGTATCAACGACGCCGGTGCCGCTTTCGTGGTCGCGTCGAAGGAGTGGGCAGACGCGAGAGGCCTCAAGCCGCTCGCCACGCTCGTCGCCTACGCCAGCGCCGCCCTCGACCCCGCGTACATGGGCATGGGTCCCTACTACGCCACCAAGAAGGTCATGGATATCGCCGGCATGACCGTCGACCAGATGGACATCATCGAGTCGAACGAGGCCTTCGCGGCCCAGGCCGGCGCTGTCGCCCAGGAACTCGGCTTGGACATGAAGAAGGTCAACCCCTACGGCGGCGCCATTGCTCTGGGTCACCCCATCGGTGCCTCGGGCGCGCGTATCATCACCACCCTCATCCATGCTCTCAAGCAGGAGGGTGGGACGTACGGTCTGGCGACCATGTGTGTCGGTGGCGGCCAGGGTGTCGCCACGATCGTCAAGGTCTGAAACTAAGGAGTTACAGGTGAAAGAAGAAGTCCAGAAAGCGCTTGATCTCGTCCGTCCAGCCCTCCAGAACGACGGTGGCGACGTCGAGTTGGTGGATGTAGATGAACAAACCGGCACGGTCAAGGTCAGGCTCACCGGCGCCTGCGGTAGCTGTCCGATGTCTCAGATGACCCTGCGCATGGGTGTCGAGCGGGTGCTCAAGGAGCAGGTCCCGGCGGTCAAAGAGGTGGTGCCGGTCTAGGCAGGTCGCGCCGATCCAACGGGCGACGGCGGTCTAACGGCTACGAGTGGCGCCCGGCCTCCTTCTGGAGGCCGGGCGCCTACGATTTGAGGTCGGAGAGGCCGCCGGTCGCCCGGTCCAACTCTTCTCTCAGGTAGTTCAACGTCCGGGTCTCGGCGGAGAGTCTCTGTAGGCTCTCGGCCAGGGCCGCTTGATTCTTCTCAAGCTCCTGGAAACGCGGCTGTAGCCGCTGCACGCGGCCGATGACTTCTTGCACGTCGGCCACGTTGTTGATACCCACCTTCTTGGCGGCCTTCGTGAGAGCGTACGCCTTCAGGCCGGCGAAAACCAACCCGCCGAGCATGAGGGCGCAACCAACGCAGATCAGGATGATCGCCGGTAATGGCATGACTCGATTCTAGCCGAAAACTGCGCGAACAGTGGCGGCGTGCCCGAGGGTAGCATCAGGCCGCGCCGTCCGGTGGCGGCGCGCCACGGCCGGCGGCGCTACGCTAATCGAGCGACGGCGCCCCTATCCTCAGCTCCAGAGGCAAGCGCCGGATGGCCGACAGATTTGAGCGGGTGCTCAGCTTCTGGATCTTTACGTAGTCGCCCGGCGTGTGGATGAAGAGCCCGTCGCCGATGTAGATACCCACGTGGTGCACCGGGAAGCCGAATGCCACCAGATCACCGGGCTGTATGTCGGCCAGGGTCACCGGGACACCCATCTGGGCCTGGTAGCCGGAGTAGTGCGGCAGATTCACGCCATGCTGCTTGAACACGTAGCGCACGAAACCCGAGCAGTCCATACCGGTGGAGGGCCGGCTGCCGCCCCAGACATAGGGGATGCCCATGTATGAGGCCGCGGTCTCGAGGACCTGGCTGAGGGTCGCGTCCTCGGTCTGAGGAAGAGCACCGTGGTAGACCTGGCCGCCGTTGAGAACGTTGAGCGCGCGATTTTGGGCGGCGAGCAGCGCTGCCTGGATCCTGGCCTCGAGTTCCCGCTGCAGCCGCTCTTGCTCCGCCTTCTGGCGCAGCCGCTCCCGCTCGATGACCGCCTTCACCTTGGCGTCCAGTCCGGCCAGCGTCTTTTCCCTGTTGGCGAGCGTCGCCTGGATCTCGCTGGCTCGCCGGGTTAGTTCTTTCCGCAGCGCCAATTCCTGACGTTTCTGATCGTCGCTGGCAGTCAAGAGGAGATCGAGCCGGCTCGTGCTTTCCTTGAGGTCGGCGACAAGACGCTGGTCCTGATTGGCGAGAGTGGTCACAAGCCGGACCCGCTTGTACAGGTCTTCGATGCCGTTGGCGAGCAGCAACAGCTGTAGCAGCTGATCCCGCCCTCCGGACTTGTAAACGCTCGTGATGCGCCGTGCCAGCATGGTCTGACGGTATGCCTTGTCGGCTTGGGCGTCGGCGATCATTCGCCGCAACTCCGACATGCGGGTGTTGGCGGCGTCAAGGTCGTCCATGCACTTGTTGTATTCCTCGGTCTTCTGTTCCAGCTCATCGTCAAGCGTGTCGATCTGCGCCTGGATTGCCTGCGCCTGAGCGGTCAAGTTGTCCACCTGGACCTTGGCTCCGCCCTTGAGGGTGAAGACGGTGGTGGTGGTCGAACCTGGGGCCGCCGGAGGCACCGCCTGGGCGGGAGCCGTCGCCACAAACCAGAAGATGCCGGCGCCGAACACCAGCGCGAATACGAACCAGGTCGCAGAGCGAAAACGATGCAGCGAGCCCATCAGTCTAAACACGACCTTTCCCCGGGTTTCTCCCTTAGTATCGGCAGGGAGCGGCAAACACTTTTGCGATTCCCGGCGGAATGAGCGTCCCTGACGGCGGCCCGTGACGAGCTCTGCCTTTGGACTTGGATTGGCACCCGTGAAAAGGCCCGCGGCCGACGCATCGCGGCGCGCGCTGGCCGGTCTCTCCTACCCGCCGGTCCCAGCCGCAGCCTGGATCTGCGTGAGAATCGTGCCCAACTCCTGGATACGCTGGGCGAAGGTGGCGAGGTCGCCTGTGCGCAGCGCCGCCTGGGCGTCCGCGTACTTGGCGGTGGCCTGAGCGATCAACTGCGCCACGGCCGGGTTGGTCGGTCCTGTGCTGGGCGGCGGCGTGGTTCCCGTTCCGGGCTGAACCCCTGCGCCCCCGAAGATCTGCGCGAGCGCCTCATCCAGAGTGGGGGCCATGACGACGTTCTGCTGCTGGCCCGACGGCAGGTTGGGAGTCGCCGACGGCGACCGGTAGAAGACGATGATGCGCTGGATCTGCGGCAACTTCGTTTCCGATGACTGCAGGTAGAGCGGCTGCACGTAGAGGAGCGAGTTGCCGATGGGCACCGTGAGCAGGTTGCCGAAGACCACCGTGGAACCCTGCTGTCCCCACAGGGTGCGCTGGGCCGAGATCGCCGGGTCCTGGTTGATGGCGGCCTCCACCTGCGCCGGGCCGTAGACGCTCAGGCTGGAGGGGAACTCGAAGCTCACCGCCTTACCGTACTCCGGCGGATCGGACTGGGCTCCGAGCCAGGCGATCATGTTGCTGCGGCTGTTGGGCACGTACGGCAGGATGAGGACGAACTCCTCGTGGGTCTGGCCGGGCAGCCGCATGATCATGTAGTAGGGGCTCATGGGAGCTCCCTGAGAGATCGACACGTTGCTGGGGATCTCCCACTGGTTGCCCTTGCTGTAGAACACGGCGGGATCGGTCACGTGATAGGTGGCGAACATCCGGGCCTGCGACATGAAGAAGTCCTCGGGGTAGCGCACGTGCGAACTGAGGCTCGCCGGCATCTCGGCCTGAGGCTTGAACATGCCGGGGAAGATCTTCTCGTAGGTCTGGATGAGCGGATCGCTGGGGTCGAACACGTAGAAGCTCATCGTGCCGTTGTAGGCGTCGATGACGGCCTTCACCGAATTGCGGATGTAGTTGATGGTTCCGTCCGGCTGCGAGTAGGGGTAGCGGTTGGTCGTGGTGTAGGCGTCGGCGATCCAGTAGAGCTTGCCGTCGGCGATCACCATATAGGGGTTGCCATCGAACGTCAGGAACGGCGCCGCCGCGGTAAGGCGCTCGGTGATCTTGTTCCTGATGATGACGCGGCTGTCACTTGTGATCGAGGACGTGGTGAAGAACTTGAGGCTGCCGTAGCGCGCCATGAAGGCGAGCTTGTTCACGAACGAGCCCACGGGGATGCCGCCGCTGCCGGTATAGGTGGTGTAGACGTCGCCGGTGGGGCCCGGGTAATCGAACTCCTGGTCCGTGGTCTTGACCAGCAGGTAGTCGGTGCCGGAGCGCCCGTAGTAGATGCGCGGCTCGGTGATGGCAAGAGCCGGGGTGGACGACTTCAGCGGGACGTCTTGCACGAGAAAGTCGGGGGACCCGCCGGAGGACACCTGGTTGACCGCCGACACGGTCACCCCGTAGCCGTGCGTGTAGGTGATGTGCTGGTTCACCCAGGTCTGCGCCTGGGCCGGAAGACCGGAGACGCGCAGCTCGCGCGGAGCCAGCATGGTCTGGGTGTAGACGCCGTTGACAGGGTATCGATCGACGCTGACGCTCCCGAACGAGTAGTACGGCCGGAGTTCCTGGAGTTGGCCGTAGCTCGTGAGCAGTATCTCCGGGTCCCAGAGACGGACGTTGCTTATAGTCACCTTGTTGACCTGGAGAAGGTTGGCGGTGAGGTCACCCTCCAGTGAATACGGGGTCTCGCTGATGGCCGTGAGGTCATAGGCCGCGCGGGTGGCGGCGATGTCGTTGGCGATGTAGGGGGCTTCCTTGGTCAGCTGGTTGGGATTCACCGCGAGCGCCTGCCAGATCGCCGGCACGATGGCCAGGAGGACGATGAGGGCAACGACCCACACGCCGATAGCCAGCGGCGGCCAGAGCTTGCGCCGGCCCCGCACGGCATTGTAGATGAGCGCTCCGCCGAGCAGGAACGCCAGCACCATGAGCGCGCGGATGAGCGGCAGGCGCACGTGGACGTCGGTGTAGCCGGCGCCGAAGACCGCGCCGGAGGTGGAGTAGAGGAGGTTCCAGGCCTTGAGCAGGTAGCCCGCCCCGGCCAAGATGAACAGGGCGCCGACGAGCGCCGAGATGTGGGCCACGGCGCCGCGATCGATGCGCACGCCGGCCACCTGCAGCGCCGCGCTGCGCGCCATCTTGACCGGGTCCTGCTCCTGCGCCGACAGGCTGGAGGCAGGCACGGGGCGCGTCTCCACCTGCACGCCCCCGAGCAGGAGATGCGCGGCGACCGACGCGACCAGAGCGACGATCAGCGAGGCGAACAGGACCCAGTAGACATACTGCCAGGCCGGCAGGACAAAGACGTAGAACGACAGATCGTGATTGAAGATGGGGTCGTTGACCCCAAACGGGACGGCATTGAGCGCTTGGGAAAACGTCAGCCACGAACCGGCAGTGGAGAAGCCGACGATCACGGCGACCAAGAGCGAGAGCGCGAGCCCCACTTGCCGGAGTTGCCGCACGGCCCTCTCGTTCACCGGCTCGACGATGTCGACGCCCTCCACGGGGCGGTACTTGGGGGCCAGCCGGCGGGCGATCTCCATATTGCCGTACACGATGCCGAAGAAGACGACCGCAAAGACCACTCCGACGATGACGCCGGTAACGATCCGCGTCCAGAAGACCGTGCGCAGAGCCACCTCGCCGAACCAGAGCCAGTCGACGTAGAAACGCAAGAAGATGACAAGCGCGAGATCACCACGACGACAACGATCGCCGCGACGAGGACGATCAGTCTGCGACGGGAGGCGTGGCTAGTCGTATGCAGCCGCGCTGGCTGCCCGCTCGGAAGGCTGGGCGGGTTGGTATCCATCGGAGAGGAGTATAACAACCTCAAGAGGCGGCCTCGCGCCGCGTGAGGCGGGGCAGCGAAGAACCAAGCTGGGCAGAGCCGGGTGAAGGCTTGCTGCAGAGTGCGGTGCTGCTGCGTGAGTGTCGGAGGCCGGGACTGTAGGCAGAGAAGTGCTTGCATGAGTGGTATCGTCTAGACGGAACTCCGCGGGCGACCGACCATCAAGCCAGCTTGCCAGAAACAAGGTAAGACAGGGATGAGAACCATGATGTTCAAGAGGTGTGTCGTTCTCGGGTTCGCCATGGCGCTACTGCTGGTAGTGGTGAGCGGGTGCACTTCGGAGACGGCACTCACGACGAGTGTGACCGTCGATAACAACACCCGCGAGGCAACCATCAAGATCGGCACATTCGGCGGCGAACCCAGGTTCGTCGCTCTCTTTCTCACCTATCCGGACGGCCATAGTGAATTGGCGTCGGACGGTAATTCTGCCCGCGGCATGACGCTGACCATCGGGGACTTGTCCCCTGGGGAATACGGGTACGCGTTCTACGCGATACCGCACGGAGGCCAGGACCCCGACGTCGCCAAGATTGTGAAAGAGAGCATCGCTGTCTCGGGCACGTTCACCATTCCATGAGTGTCGACGCCAGTGATTCGTGGGGGGGCTCGATCGGCACGCTGCGGGTCGCCCAAGTGGTCGGCTAACCATTCTGCAACCGAAGGGTCCCAAGAATCGCCTCTCCCTAAATAGTTTCCCAAACTGCACTTATGCTATACTCCCGTCTCCAAGCGGCGCGGGGTGGAGCAGTCCGGTAGCTCGTCGGGCTCATAACCCGAAGGTCACAGGTTCAAATCCTGTCCCCGCTACCATATGAAGAAAAAGGCCTGGTAATCCGGGCCTTTTTCTTTTGATACCCGAATTGAACCTGTGACGTTTCCCCATCTGGGAAGTCTCCAGCGCGAAGTAGAGCCCGTGCAGATCAGCGTCTTGACGGTACTCGGTGGAGGCTGGCCCTCTCATCCATCTTCGAACATCCCCGGGATAGAGAAAGGGTGTGTCTCTACTGGATGGGCGACCAGCGGTCATTCTTTCTCTTGATAGTGCCGCAGTTGCGGCAACGGTAGACATAGATGTAATGCCACTCCACGCATGGTATCTCCCGAGGTGGCCCGCCCAGGATCTTCTGCTTCTCAATCAGCTCCCAGTTATGCGGACAGGTCCGCCGCTCCAGCCACCCGGCCCACCAACCCATCTCTTACTCCCCCTTGCGATCGGTGCCTCACTGTAGCACTGCGGGCGACGGGGGATTTGAACCCCCTCCGATTGCAGGCGTTTTGCGCGTTCTAGGCCGTCACCAGGCGGAAGACAATGTCGGTGGTTGTTTCAAGTCGGGTCCCCGCTACCTAGAAAAGGTCCGGTTTTCCGGGCCTTTTTCTTTTGGCTGACTGGGGCGCCGTACCCCTTCAGCGCGGTTTACCCCTGAATTGACCCCTTCCCAGATGCAATATGGTGGTATTCAGCGGTATTTAGCGGACCATATGGACGGCTTGTCCTAGCCAATACAAGGTGCTCGCAAATCGCTTGCCAACTCAGGCGCACAGGTGCGCCGAAACGGCTGAAGACGAGTCTTGGCTCTGCTCGCCGATATCATCGGTTGTTTTGCGCGACACGCGGACCCTAAAGGCGTTCGTCCTTCCGCCCGATGCCATACTTATGGTAAGTAACGACATTCGGCGGACCATTCGCCTCGGTGACGTCCTCATCGAACGAGGAGTAATCACCGAGGCTCAACTGAACAACAGCCTCGAGTACCAGTGGACCACCGGGGCGCGGCTGGGCGAGGCTCTTGTCCAATTGGGGTACGTCACCACGGATCAGATCGCCGCCGCCCTTGCCTGGCAGGGGACCTACGGGCTGTCCGCCCTGACCGAACTGATTCCGAACCCGAGCGCCATGGGGCTTCTCACTGAGAGGTTCGCGCGGACTCGCCAGGTGCTGCCCCTCGACTTCAACGGGGTGGGCGCGCTAATGCTCGCGATGGTCAACCCGTCCGATGTGCCCACCATCGACGATGTCCGACTGGTCACCGGTTTAGACGTCGTGCCTGTCGTGACGACTTCCGCCGGCCTGAACGAGGCTCTCGACCTTGTGTACTCACGCAGAGGCCGGCTGGACAGCCCGGCAAAGCAAGAGCAGAAGGAGCGAGGGCCAAGTGATCGCGAGGTGGCCGAGTACGCCACCGTCGTTTCGCTGGTGGACGAAATCCTGGCCGCGGGAATGCGGCAGAAGGCTTCGGACATCCACTTCGAGCCGCAAGCCGACAGGATGGTCGTGCGCGTGAGGGTGGACGGCGTCCTGCATCCCTTGATGGAGATCCGCAGGGAGATCAAGGACGGGGTGGTCTCAAGGATCAAGATCCTGGCCGACATGGACATCGCCGAGAAGCGCCTCCCTCAGGACGGAGGGACTACCTTCCAGGCCGACGGGCGCTCGATGGACCTCCGTATCGCGACAGTCCCCACCGTCTTCGGGGAGAACGTAACCATCCGGCTGCTCGACGATAGGATGTTCCACATCACGCTCGAGCGACTGGGGATGGGCGAGAACGAACTGCACCTTTTCCGAAAGGCGCTGAGGAGGCCTTGGGGGGAGATCCTTATCACAGGTCCCACCGGGTCCGGGAAATCGACCACTCTCTATGCCGGCCTCGAGGAACTGAACAACCCGGCGGTCAAGATCTACACTGTCGAAGATCCCGTGGAACGCAAGATGCCGGGCATGGTTCAGTCCCAGATCAAAGCGAGCATCGGACTCACCTTCGCCTCCATGCTCCGGTCGCTGGTGCGGAGCGATCCGGACATCATCATGATCGGTGAGATCCGGGACCGCGAGACCGCTTTGATCGCGGCCGAGGCGTCACTAACCGGACACATGGTCCTCTCGACCCTTCACACCAACGACGCCGCGTCGGCCATCACCAGGCTCATGGAGATGGATCTCCCGGCCTACCTCATCGCGTCGGCTCTCGAGTGTGTGGTCGCGCAGCGGCTTGCCCGGCTACTGTGTCCGCGCTGCAAGAAGATCGTCACCCTCACGCCCGAGAACATGACCCGCGAGGAGAAGGAATTTCTCGGGGTCACCGGAGCGACTATTGCCCGTGCCGTTGGATGCGCCCGCTGCTTCGGCACCGGGTACAGTGGCCGGATCGGGTTATTCGAAGCACTTCCGGTTGACAGAGACATCCGCCGGCTGATTCTGGATCACGCCAGTGCCGACGACATCCGGGCCCAGGCTCTTGTCGCCGGCATGAGAACGCTTCGCGAAGATGGCCGTCTGAAGGTCCTCGCGGGTGCCACGACGATCGAAGAAGTCGAAAGGGTCACGGCCTGACTCACGCCCAACCGCCGGGCTCATAAACCTCGTGCGTAGGTTCGAGTCCTACCGGGGGCATACGTCCACTCCTTGCGAACCGGGGCGCTCGCTGATCTCTCAAAGTGCTTGACCCCTGAACTTACCCCTACCGAGATAACAGAAGGGGTCACACAATGGACAATATGGACGAGCGACACGGGGTTTTGCCTGCATAGAAGCACTCTGTGATACGCCGTGGACGCCCGACCGCCGGGCTCATAACTCCGTGGTACGCGGTGATACTTGATGGTACGCAGTAGCACACTATGGACGGCCAATCACCTGCCGAGAAGACTGATAATTGCTGGTGTTCTTCCCGGGCAACGGAACGGGGGAGGGGCTCGTCGCCACGTCGGTCCTCAAGAACGGCGTTGCGCGCCTCTACATGCGCTGTGCTCAAGTCCCACCGGGGCATCGGAGCCAAAGAAGTCCGTCGGACGAGTCCATACCTTCGGTCACCGCACGCCCGAAGGTCGCATCGTCGTTGTCCCAGTACGTGGTAGTACGCCATGAGCAACTCGTCAGGCCCACGCCGCTTCCCGTACCCCTAACAGAATGCGATGCGGTGTCACGCTTTGGTCAGCGTGAACCTCTCAAAGGTTGGAGCCTCCAGGAAGGCCGTTGCGGTTCAGAAGGTCCGCTCGCAGACTCCGTTGCGGTTGCATACCTCTCTCGCGCCCGCCCCTTAGGCGTCCGCTTCTTGCACGCCGACGATCTGGGTCTCGGTGAATCTCGCCTGGTTAGTGCTTCTTGGGTCTTCCTTACATGTCGTGGAGACCCTAACACCTCAGGCGGTACTCATTCGCGGTGAACACGTTGTGGTGATCGAGCGCCTCGGTGGGTGGATCAACCTTGATGCCGTAGAGGTGATCGGGACCATAGCGATTTGACAAATACTGGTTGTTATGCACCGTGCGACAAAATATTTGACAAATAGCGAACCAGGTACTACAGTCGCCCGGTAGGTTGAGTAGAGGAACGCAAGTTTCGCTTCTTGACAAGAGCAAACCCGTCGTAAGGCGGGGACGCAAAGCCATCGGACCCATTCGTTGATTACTGGGCAGCCGGGCTCCCGAGGAGCGGGGAGCGGCTGCCTTTTCTTGTGCCCGAGCGTAGGCCAACGCGCTGGACCGGGGGCAGGGGCGGACGCCTGGTGACCGAGGGGGAGGTGGTGCTTCAGAACGGCTGATTCTTCTTTGCTCACGGCTTCGAGTCCCTGTTCTGTTGAGTGACTCCCGCACCGATGTTCGAGTGGGGCACACTCCCGCGAAAGGAAATTGGAGAGGAAGATCGATATGAAGAAGAAGATGAAATGGATCATCCCGTCTGCAGTGCTTGCGGCTTTGATCATCGCCACGGTCGCTTTGGCTACGACGGGTGCCTACCTTAGCGACACAAACGACGTCGGTCCGAATGACATCCAAGCGGCTACGCTGCAAGTGGACGTGGACGGTAATGCAACTGCCGGCGCCACCTTCACCGTATCCAATATCGCGCCTGACTGGCAGCGTGTCCAGATATGGCGCGTCGTTAACACCGGATCCATCCCCGGTTACTTGGATCTCCAGAACGTCATCTGGACCGGCACCGCGGGACTCGACGGTAATAACGACCTCGCGAGCCTACTCGGTGGCCGCCTGTTTGTGAGCCCCAACAACAGCCCGTACTGGGCAGGGGGACCGAACGACGTTTCGCTATATAGCGGGATGTTCGATGTTATGCCGACTGATTATGACTCCAGCATCCTTGTCCCGGCCGGTGGCACCGTCTACGTGGTGCTCCAGATGAATTGGTGGAGCTCGGCCAACGACAACATGGGCCAGGGCGATGGCGTCAGGCTCTCACTGGACTTCGAACTCGGCCAGAAGGCCATCCAGTAAGGAACGGAACTGTGAGGGAGCGGGCGATCCCGCCCGCTCCCTCGCTGATCCGCCGAGAAGGTTGAAGCGTCATATGTGGAAGAAGATCGCCGCTTGGGTAGGCATCGGCATCATTTCTCTGCTGTGCCTCCTCTTTATCTCAGCCTTGCTAGGCCGAGCCGACATTGTCGGGTACCGGACATATTCGATCGCGAGCGGCAGCATGTCGCCCACTTTGAAGGTCGGGGACTTGGTCTACGTCACTTCGGGTGATCCCAAGGTAGGCGACATTGTCGTCCTGACCGTTGACGGGACACTCATAGCGCATAGGATCATCGCGCGTGAGAATGGCCGTCTTGTGACGAAGGGCGATGCGAACGGTTCTCCCGATACTTTCAAGAACGCGACCGTTCTTGGCATCGTGCGCTTCCACGTTCCGTATCTAGGTCGTCTTGCTCTTGGGGTTCACGCGAGTCTCTCGGACGGTCGGCGGGTGAAAGGAAGCATCGAAGCGGGCACTTGGGAGACTGACTCCACAACCACGGACACCGACGTCCAGGTACTCATGCCTCTGGGGACCGCTACCACGGAAGAGCTCCCGACATCGCTCGAGACAACTACCACCACGGAGCAGCCGCCCCCGCCTCCTGAGACGACCACCACGACCGAGCCGCCGCCGGCGCCTCCGGAGACCACCACAACGACGGAGCAGGCCCCGACGCCGCCCGGAACAACCACCACGGAGCAGGTCGCTGCGTCGACCGAGACGGGGACGACTACTCCGGGGAGGTGACGCTACCCACCCTCTGGGTGGCCGACTTCGGCGACGGACATACCGCACTGAATCCGCTACCGGTCTCTAGGATGTTCTTGCCACTGCCGATTGAGGTAAGGGGAACATATCTGCGGCATGGTGCCGCCCCTCTTCCGAAAGGCAGTCCTGCGGATGACGCAGCAGCGGCTCAAAAAGTCCATCATATGCCTGGGCAACGTGGGTCTCTGGATGCTGGCTGGCCTAACGTTGCTCGTCATCGTCGCTTCCTTCGTACCGAAAGTCGATTGCCTGCTCGGGAGTTACAGGCCGCTGTTGGTCCTCACGGGAAGCATGGAGCCCAGCGTACCGGTGGGTAGCCTGGTAGTCATCAGAGATGTGGACCCTGACACCGTCCGGGTGGGCGACGTCGTTACCTATCGGCTTACATCTCGGTCGGGCTTCGATACCGAGGGCTATGACACTCCTTATCTGACTCACCGCGTGAAGAGCGTCGAGAACCATGCCTCTGGTCCGCGTTTCATCACGCAAGGGGACGCAAACACCACGCCAGACCCGTTGGAGGTATCGCCAACTCAGCTCTTGGGAAGGGTCGTGCTGGTTTCGTCGTTGGCCGGAGGCCTTGTTCAATCTGTGCGGAGGCCAGGCGGGCTTGTGGTGCTCTTGCTCGCGTGTTTGGGCGTCACGGCACTTTACCGGCTCAGGAAGCGCCCGATGAGAGGGCAAGCGTGCAGCCGCACCGCTCTACCTCCTAACGTTCACTAGTCTTGACCCCTGAACTTACCCCTACCGAGATGATAGAAGGGGTAACACCATGGACAATATGGACATCGACGAGGCCGT
This sequence comes from uncultured Actinomycetota bacterium, assembly GCA_963843455.1. Lineage (GTDB taxonomy): Bacteria > Actinomycetota > Thermoleophilia > RBG-16-64-13 > RBG-16-64-13 > CAIQPS01. The sequence goes on along the minus strand of CAWJKE010000016.1, from coordinate 751 downwards.
TTTGCCTGCATAAGAGCACTCTGTGATACGCCATGGACGGCCAACCGCCGGGCTCATAACCCGGTGGTACGTGGTGATACTTGGGAGCACTCCGTGACACACCATGGACAACCAGCTAACGGGCTCGCGATCCCGGCTCCAGTTCTACGCTCAGCGGGTGCCCGGCCCTCGGGGGATGCCGTGTGGGCCGTCGGCCAGATAAGCAATTATCGCCTTGCGCCCCGTTACCGCCTCGGAGTCCTCGCAGGCTTGGGCGACGGCCGCCGTGACGAAATGCGCGACCATTTCGGCAGTCTCACGCCCCGACGCGCCTATCAGCAAAGGAGTCGGGTCGGCACAACCGAGTATGGGGTAGTCGTTCATCGTTGTCTGAGGGCTGAGGTAGAACACGTGGCCTGGAGGGATCTTGTCGAACAACTTCGCCCAGGTCTGCACCCCCCACTGATCGTGGACGAACTCCCAGTCCTCCGCCTGGATCATTTGGACGAAAGCCTTCGGGCCAACGTCGGACAGAAGCTCGAGCAGTCGGCGATAGGAGCCGGTTCCGACTGGATCGATGTCCGTGGTATCCGCGATAACCACCAAGTAGCCCCCCGCCCTAGCCGCCTTGGCGGCCACGTTTGCCGCCTTCTCCGCCTGGTAGTGATTGACCCCTGTCTGCCCAGCATGGGTGACGACCACGTCGTACTCCCTTCCCAAAGCGATCTGGGCGTAGCTTTGCACGTGGTCGGCTGCGGCCAGATGCGCCTGC
>CAWJKE010000015.1:0-274033 GCA_963843455.1 uncultured Actinomycetota bacterium | reverse complement strand
CCGCTGCTGAGCGCGAGGCGCGAGACTCTCTCGTATACCTCGTACCAGCGATGTATCCATTCACTTGGCTTGCCCGCTGGCCCCTTATTTGGGATTCTCCTTGAACGAGGTGACACGCCTGAGGCCATTGAGCACGCTGCTGCCATACTCGATCGATCTCAGCAGGAGTTCCCGTCTGCACTGACGCAGGCTCTCTCCGATTCCATCGAGGCGTGGGAACGCTGCCGACCGAACGAAGCCCGCGACGCTCTCCTGGCCGCCCACCGGCTCGCCGAATCGTGTGGATACGCTTAGGGGAAGGGGGACACGATGATACTTGTGGTCGGAGCGAGCGGCACGCTTGGCAGCCGGGTGGTCAAGCAGCTGCTCGACCGGGGGCTTGAGGTTAGGGCGATGTCGCGCGATCCGGGTGCGAAGCTCGAAGGTCTGACGGCCAACGGAGTGCAGGTGGTCGAAGGGGATCTCGCGACCGGACCTCTCTCGACAGGGCCCTGATCGGAGCAGACACTGTGCTCGCCTGCGCTCACGGTCTTCTGCCGCTCGACCGGCGCAACACGATCCTCACCGTCGACCGGGACGGCAACGGGGACCTGATCGATGCGGCGCGCGCAGCCGGCGTCGGCCATGTGGTGCTTATGTCGGTCTCCATGGCTTCTCCGTCGGCGCCCTACGCGTTCGCGCGGGCCAAGGCGGCTGCTGAGGAGCAGCTTCGCGGAAGCGGCCTTCCTGCTACCGTCGTCCGAGCCACGGCCTTCATGGAGTCCCATGTCATCTGGATGTTCGGGGAACCGCTCCGTTCGACCGGGAAAGTGCGTGTCTTCGGGCGGGGGCAGACCAAGATCAACTTCGTCGCCGCCGACGACGTTGCGGATGTCGTGGCCCGCGCGATCGCAGATGGGCCCGAGGACGGGTTCCGCGCCCTCGGAATCGGGGGCCCGGAGGAGATGACGCGCATGCAGTCCATCGACCTGCTCGAGGGGGCGCTCGGCGTCAAGGCGCGACGCACTCACGTCCCGGTTCCGATGATGAGGGCCCTGAAGGTTGTGGCCCGCCCCCTTAACCCCAGCTTGGGCTATCTCGTGGAGGCTGCCCTGATGGAGGAGACCCACCCTGAGCTCTTTGGCTACGCACCGGGTGAGCGGCGGCTAGTGGGGAGTACCAGGCTTGAGAACGTGGTGGAAGCCTGGGCAGGCGGGCCGAGTTGACCAGCAGCGCGTCCGGCTAGCCGCCCAACGCGGCATTGATGGGACGGTCTGCGGTAGCAGGAGCAGGCCTTGGATTTGCGACCTTCGGGTCATGGGTCCCCCGGTCGGCCGTCCACAGCGTGCTATTGAGTACTGCTGAGTATCACCGAGTATCACTGAGTTCAGAAACGTCTCGGAAATCGCCCGATTTCGTCCACTGAGTATCACCGAGTGTTACCCGGGTAGGGGTAGCGGTAGGGGTAAGCGTACGGGGGATAGGGGTAACGGTAGGGTCAAGCATGGATGCGAAGGGGGGAGGGGTCCTCACCCCTTGGGCGGTGCCCCCATCCCTAGCTTCCGAGCCCCGCCTTCTGGCACGCCTACCGAGGTGATATCTAGTGGACGCAGTGGACAATATGGACGATTCCGGTTCGGCCAATTGGACTCTGTAACACTCCGTGATACGCGGTGGACAGCTGAGCGGCGGCTTCCTAAACCTCGTGCGTAGGTTCGAGTCCTACCGGGGCACTACGATGGTTTTCCGCCTGAACAGCGGGTTTGCGTCCATCGGGTGATTACTGGAAGAGGGCCGCAAAGAGCGATTGCCCGACTTCCCTCCCGCCTACCCCGATGGTATCCGGTGGTATTCAGTGGACAAAGCGGACGATTCAACCGGGGCTGGGCGGGGGGCTCCCGAGCAGTAACGGCCGATGTTTGGCACGCAGGAAGGTGGGCGCTACTGGATTTGAACACCCTGGGGTGACGTCATGGCAGGCGCGCGCGAGCATCAGGGGGTGAGGTCCCCCTCCCCCCCGCTAGTTTTTCGAAGGGCTGGCTAGTAGCGCGTCCATCTGGTCGGCCGACTCCCGCTTCAGCGACGCGAGCACATGGCTGTAGGTGTTCATGGTCACCCCGATATTGGAGTGGCCGAGGGTCTCCATGACCACTCGGGGGATGTACACCCTGGACCAGGAGCAGGCTGGCGGTGCAGTGCCTGAGGTCATGGAAGCGCTGGGATGGGAGACCTGCTCTTTTCAGGACGCGCTTGAAGCGGCCGTACACGCTGGTCCGTAGCGGTATTCCACGAACGGAGACGGACGGATCAGCTTTCGGTCCGTTGTTTGAGGCGCCGTCTGAACAGGAATGATTGGGCATGGCGACGACACGTCGGTGCGCCGCTCCTAGTCCTGCACAAGAAAGGGGTCTGCGGTGGGTGCCCAGCAAGAGGAATCCGAGGCGAGAGATACCCTCAAGCGGCTTGAGCAGGCGATAAATGGCCACGATCTGGATGCTCTGGTCGCTTGCTTTCCGCACGGATGTGGTAAGTGACCAACCCGCTCATCCGGCGCGGAGCTTCCGGGGCCAAGAGCAGATCAGGCGCAACTGGACCCAGATCTTCGCCGGGATACCCGACCTCAAGGCTACACTTCTGCGCTCAGCCGTCGATGGACACGTGGTCTGGGCGGAGTGGTCTTGGCAGGGCACTCGGTCGGACGGTTCTTCGGCTGACATGGCCGGGGTGACCATCACTGGTGTAAGCGGGGGCCCAATCGCGTGGACGCACTTCTACATGGAGCCGGTCGACCGGCAAGCCGCCGACATCGATGCCTCCATCCAGCGGCAGGCAGGCGGACAGTGATCCTGATCGCGGGCGCCACCGGCGGTCTCGGCGTCAGACTGGTCCCCCTTCTTGCCGGACACGGTCATCGGCTGTGTCTCCTCGTGCGCGACTCGGCGAAGGCCGCCGAGCTTGAGGGAGAACTGATCGAAACGGTCGTAGGAGACGTGCGCGACCCGGCCGCAGCCGAGCGAGCCATGGCTGGCATTAACACCGTCATCGCAGCCATGACGTCTTTCGGCAGGGGTGCAGGGAACGCGGAGACGGTCGACTGGAAGGGAAACGCCAACCTCATTCGTGGGGCCGAAGCTGCCGGCGTCGAGCACTTCATCCTCGTGTCCATCCATGGGGCCGCCCCGGATCATCCGATCGAGCTCTTTCGCATGAAATATCGGGCCGAGCAGGAATTGCTCTCCAGCCGGCTCTCATGGACGATCATTCGCCCCAACGCGTACTTGGAGACTTGGCTCATGGTTGTTTGCGAACCACTCCTCAGGACGGGCAAGACCATGATCTTTGGCCGTGGCGACAATCCCATCAACTTCGTCTCCATACGCGACGTCGCCCACCTCCTGGACCTCGCTGTCAGCGACCCCGCGCTCCGGGGCCAGGTGATCGAACTTGGCGGCCCTCAGAACCTCACGTTCAACCAGCTCCTCGCGGCATTTCAATCCTCGACAGGGGCCTCCGGCAGCGTAAGGCACGTGCCGCGAACGGCCCTGCGGCTGATGTCACGAGTCCTCCGACCGATCAACCCTATGCGCGCGTGGCAGAGCAGGGCGGCCTACATCATGGACACTGCCGATATGACCTTCGAGCCGTCAGCGACGATGCGCCGCTTCCCGACGTTCGCTCCGCTTTCGCTGGCGGAGGTGATTGCTCTGGACTATCTACAGGTTTCGGCGGGCGCGCCCTAGTCTTCGGCGTCTTGCGCCACGGCCGGGCTCCTGACAGTCACGCTCTTGCCCCCACGCGTACCCCCATGAGGATGATACGAGGTAGCACGCCATGGACAGAATTAGCCAAAACAGCTGCCTGATTACAGACGCTATTGCACGTCCTAATAAGTGGTGAAACGCTGAACGGCGGTTTCCCAGACCTCATACTGCGCGGTCGAAGGCAAGCACCCCTTGACCCCTGAACCCACCCCTACCGAAGTAGCTTCAGGGGTAACACAGTGGACAATATGGACATCGATGATGGCGTTTTCCCTGCATAGAGGCACTCTGTAACATGCCATGGACGCCTGACCGGCGGGCTCATAACCACCTGGTACTCCACGACACTCGGTAGCACTCAGTCACACTCTGTGGACGAGCGGGGAGCTCGGGACACCGCGGTTCGAGGACCGCTCTCAACCGCCCGGGCCCGGGGCTCTATTGGTCGAGCAGGAACGGGGCCATCGCTGCCCACTGCGGCTTCCAAGCTTTAGGAAGCAACTCCTGAGTCACCACCTCGGGAAGCCCGTCAAGGAACACCCACCGCTGTCCTTTGGGCACGTTGTAGAGCAAGAACGGGAGTACAAGGAATTCGGGGTGGGAGTTCTTCTGGCTGTGCTCGGCAAACATCCGGGTAATCCTCTCCTCCTCAGCGGGGTCAAGGATCGCCGACAGGCGCCCGCGGGTTAGGTAGGTCTCCTCCGTCTCGATGTGTGGTCCCCAGATGGCGTCTAGCTCTCTGGCCGCCTGTTCGATCTCGGCGAGGACTGGGTCACCAAGCGGGGTGGCGCCCTCCGAGCCGAGCGAGGCCACGGCATCCAGCCGCGCGACCAGCGGCAGCATGAGCTGGTGATCCGCTCCCAGCTTCTTCACCGGCATGTCGGGGAGCTTCTCTTTGAAGTATGGGAAGGCGAGCTCGTCCTCCGTGAGGTGATGGGCGTTGACCACGCGGGCGAGCGCGAGCACGTACTCTGCAAACCCTTCGCGTGGCGCCGGTCCGTCTCGAAGCCCCACATCTTTCTGAGCCGCCTGCCCTATCGTCACGAGCAGAGCTCGCGTGATGACGGCGTGGATACTCCGCACACCTACCGTCACGTTCAGCTCGTGAAGCTCGCTCTTCTCGCCCATCCCTTCACCCCTTTGCCAAGAATGATCTTTGGCCAACTACACGGCTCCTTTTACCCGCTTCTGGAAAGACAGCAACTCTGGTCGCCAAGCACCCGTCACGGGAACTACGGGCAACCAGCCACAGACAACCCTTGTGCGGGCAAAGGGTACTGGGGGTTCGAATCCCCCCCTCTCCGCTCGGGAAAGCCGAGAACGACGAGCTGAGACCCGGCCCAGGTGGCCGGGTTTTGGCGTCTCCGGGCTTGCGGTGACATCCTGGTGACGAACTCGTCACCAGCCAATGGACGGGGACGGACGCGAACGCACTCGAAGGCCGTTGTGCGCTTTGGCGTACCGTGCAGGCTGCCACCAAGCCCTGCCAGCTGAGGGCGTGCCTTTCATGCCCATTGACTGAAGTCCAGATCGGCCTACACTCAAGAGGTGCGGTTTCTGGGTCGCCTAGTCGGGAGGCCGAAGATGCAACTCGGCAGGCTTGCGGTGCTTGTCCCGCGTGTCCAGACAGCGTCGAGTGCGGGCAACCGAGGGAAGCGCGTAGCTAGTCTCGCTGCGGTGCTATCGCTGTTAATACTCTTGCCGCTCATTTCGGCCTGCGGCAATCCCAAACTGTCCTATGTCTTCGTCGACGACGACCACCGAGATTACAGACTGAGCCTGTCTGTCGCCGAAAAGGGTCCGACCGGGGAAACGTTGGGAACGGTCGCCCTTGAAGCGGTGCTGCGCGCTGACGTCAACATCGACAAAGTCCATCCGAGTGCGTGTTTTGTCACCGTTGATTATGAAGAGCCAAAGATCAGCACGACTGGCTCTGCCCAGAGCAGCGGGAACCAAATCCCAAGAGCCTACTTCCACTTGTACGGGTCGCAGGACCGTTTGCTCACTTTCACCGGGCCAGCGTGGAGAGGTGGCAACGATTCCGTCGAACTTGCGAGGACCGGTCCGAACGGCTCGCTAAGTGTCATGCTGCTGAACACAATCGTCGGAAAGTGCTTCGCCCAACCGCTACGCGATTCTCTCCGCCGGTTGAAGAGTGGAAGCGAGTGGACAACGGTCCAGGAATTCCCCGGCGAATTCATGACGTATATGTACACGACCAAACGTCCGACTGACGACCAGGGCAGGGAAACCACGCAGGCAAAGGTGGCGGGGCTGGTGGGGGAAGGTGAGTTCGCGGAGTTGGCCTGGTCGTCGGCCACTCCCCTTTGGAGTTCCAGGCAGGTCGATCTGACTGACAAGCTGCTCCAGTCGGGTATGGACCCCTCGGAAGTTGCTGACCTTACCCCTGCCGAGCGGGAGGCGACCGTGACGATGTCTGGTTCGAGCAATTGCTCGGGGATCGCCTTCGTTCAGACGTCAGACGGGTGGCCGCAACGGGCATCCGTGGACCGGATGACCGTCGACCTCACTTCTTCGTGGAGGTACCCAGAGCTCTTGTCGTCCCAGGAGCCTGGGCCAGCGGAGATGATTCTGGAGATTACGGGGTCAGTCGAAGCGACTTCCTAGCTGGAGTCTTGGCCTCGGAGCCGTAGCGAGATACAGCCGCTACCCACCCCTTTACCGAGGCATCGATTCTGCCCCGCCCGAGTCGCGTGTCGTGACCAGATTCAGGGAGGTAGGGCGCGCGGGCGGGCGTCTGGGGCTGAGACCCCCTCCCCCCTCTTTGGCGGTTATCCGATCCCTCAGCCTCCGAACGCCCGCCTTCTGACACGCCTACCGAGGTGATATCTAGTGGACGCAGTGGACAATATGGACGATTCCGGTTCGGTCCAATTGGACTCTGTAACACTCCCTGATACGTGGTGGACAGCTCAGCGGCGGCTTCCTAAGCCTCGTGCGCAGGTTCGAGTCCTACCGGGGGCACCTGAAGAGTGGCCTGCAGATGGGCCACTTCGTGTCGCCCGGCTTGCCCGCATATGCGCACGGCCTACGTCAACTCCGGCCCCCTCAGTGCTCTCCCATGCACCAAGCCTTGGTGACTCGAGCGTACGCCTCCACTTCGTCGTCGGTGCGGAAGTCATCCACGCCACACACGTCGTAGTGCACCATCTCGGCAAGCTCCCGGACTATTCTGGGACCGGGCGCAGCCGCTTGGTAGCCGACCACCATCATGTCGTAGATCGTGAGGGCCTCTGGGATGACGACTACCTCTTTGATGGCGCGCTCGGCATCGGGACGCGAAGCGGCCGTGTACCACTGGGAAGCCAGTCCCAAGGAGGTTGCCGCCAGATGCATGTACAGGAAGGCATTGGCCATGCTGGACTGATAGAGAGGGGCCGCCTCCTCGTTGGTGCGGGGGGAATACGGCAGACCGACCTTGGCCCGCCAATCGCAGAGAGCGAGGATGAAGACCGGCGCATCCCGGAAGCTGCTCTGCCGGACGTCCTTCTTTGCGGGGTCCTTGATCGCGGGACCGTGCTCGTCCAGGGCGGCCACGATCTTAGCCTTGACCTCTTTGTCCTTGATGATCACGAACTCCCAAGGCTGGGTGTGGAAGCCCGAAGGAGCCCAGCGCGCCGCCTCGATGATCTTGGCGATGTACTCATCCGGCACGGGGTCAGGCTTGAACTGGCGGACGCTGCGTCTCTTCATCACCAAGTCCAGTAGGCAGTCGTACTGCTCAGTGTTCTCCATCGAGGCCTCCACCGCTCGCCCTTGAAACCGGTTCACCCATGATAGGCCCTCAATCTCCCGGATTGCCAAGCGCAACCCCGCCACCCGCGACAGCGATGCCGAGGTGAAGCGCCTGTTCGTCCCGCCTGCCGGTGTTACCTAGTCTCGCACCCCCTTCGCGTACCCCTAAGGCGATGATACGAGGTAGCGCGCTATGAACAGAATGAGCCGTTGTGCCACGCAAACGGTACCGGAGGTTCGAATCCCACCCTCTCCGCTTAGGAAAGCCAAGAATCGTGTGTCGGGGAGCGACGAGAACCGAGAGTAGACTTATGCAGTCTAGGGACTGGTTGTCCTAGCGGATCTCGCCGGAGGTACGCTGGCTGGTCCACTTTAGAGAAGAGCGTCGATTCGGAGGCAAAGATGCCGAGCGCAAAGGTGGCGACAGCTTCCACACGTTATCTGGACCGGCCGGAAGGCCGCATCGCGTACGAGGTGGCCGGCAAGGGGCCTCTCGTCGTGTGCATCCCTGGGATGGGAGAGCTTCGCTCTTCCTATCGTCTGCTGACCCCCAGCCTCGCCGCGGCCGGTTTCCGAGTAGCGACCATGGATTTGCGCGGTCACGGGGAGAGCGACGCCACCTTCACCGCCTATGACGACATCGCCGCCGGAACGGACGCCCTGGCCTTGGTCGCGAAGCTCGGCCGGCCGGCAGTACTGGTCGGCAATTCCATGGGAGCCGGGGCGGCGGCCTGGGCGGCAGCCGAGGACCCGGGTAGTGTTATCGGACTCGTCTTGCTCGGGCCGTTCGTCCGCAACGCTCCCGTCGGTCTGATAATGAAGATCGCGTTTCGCCTCGCATTGCTGCGACCTTGGCGCCGGAGGGCATGGCTGGCCTATCACACCTCGCTCTTTCCCGGGCGGCGCCCACTGGATCTGAAGCAGCATCAGGACCGGATCGCCAGGAGTCTGGAAATGCCGGGACATTGGCGGGCGTTCACCGCGACGACCCACACTTCCCACGCTCCCGTGGAAGCCCGACTGGGCGAAGTTCGCGCCCCCACCCTGGTGGTCATGGGCAGCCGCGACCCCGATTTCCGGGATCCGAAGGCCGAAGCCGAACTGATCGCAGGACGGCTGGACGCCGAGATGCTGATGGTGCCTGACGCCGGCCACTACCCTCAGGTGGAGTATCCGGAGATCGTCACACCGAAGGTCCTCGACTTCCTGCGCCGCGTCGCTAGCGGCACCTGACCCGCCTGCCGTTTGCCCACGTCTTTCGTCGGGTATGCCTGACGGGAAAGCCCATCCCGGATCCAACCCTGTCCGTCCGGAGTCACCCAGAGAGGAAGACGCCATGTTGTACAAGGCCGAGGAACTTCGCAAATACAACTTGCGCTCGAGCGACGGTGATCTGGGGACGATAGATGACCTCTATTTTGACGATCAGCTCTGGACCGTCCGCTATCTGGTCCTGGACACGGGCGGCTGGCTGGTCCAGAAGCGCGTCCTCATCTCCCCTCAGGCGGTGAACGGGATCGAGCGGGACACCAAATCGGTGGCCACCGGCCTGACCAAGGTGCAGGTCGAGAACAGCCCGAGGCCCGATGAACACGCACCGGTATCCCGCCAATTCGAGCTGGCCTACACCGAATACTACGGATACTCCCCGTATTGGATCGGTCCCCTGGGCCAGGGAGCCTACACCCCGATCCTGCCGCCCCAGGACGCAGCGCCGCTGGAAGAGAAGGACTCCTGGGACCCGCATCTCTACAGCGTGCGAGACATCACCGGCTTCACTGGATACGCTGTGGCGGCCGGCGACGGAGATATCGGCCACCTCGCCGACGTCGTGGTTTCGGATGAGGATTGGGCCATCCGCTACCTGGTCGTCGATACTCGCGACTGGTTGCCTGGGAAGCATGTGCTGCTGCCGCCGCAATGGACGCAGGTCGACTGGGAGAATGCGAGCGTTTCGGTGGAACTGACCCGGGATGCTATCAAGGCGGCACCGGGCTACGATGCCCATGCGCCCATCACCCGGGAGTACGAGGCCAAGCTGTACGGCCACTACTGCACACAGGCCTACTGGAGCGACGACGCTATCTGCTACGACCCGCACGAGACACAGGCGCCGAGCAAGGGCTGAGAGCGACACCAGATGCCGGGGCGCGGGCGAGCGTTCAGGGGCTGCGGCCCCTCCCCCTGTCGTGATCGGTCTACGCCTACCGTCGCGCCTACCCCGGTACCGCTCAGTGATACTCACTACTACGCCAGTGGGTCGCCCGCCTTTCGTTACGCTTTAGGACTCTTCCCGTTGCTCCCGAGGCTTGCGACAGGCGATCTGTGCGATGGCTCTTCGCGGGTCCTCTAAGAGACCTTCAAAATAGTGAATGATCTCCCAGTCCTGAAACCAGTCGGCCAGCTCTCCGGGTTGCAGCAGATAATCCGGGTTGTGAGGGTGGCCGTATTTGGCCTGCTCGCTGGTGAAGGTCTCATAGATGAGGATTCCTCCTCCGCGGATTCCCTTTCGTATATGGGGGACCAGCGGCCGATAGAGGTAGTGGAAGACGAGGATCGCCCGGTAGTGTTCCTCTTGGAGAGGGTTTCCACCGGCTTCCAGATCGACCTCCCAAAATTGCGCATCGAGTTTCCGCTCTTGCGCCGAGCTTCGGGCCACCGCCAATGCCCGCCGTGATTGATCCGCAAGAATGACCGGCAAGCCCAAGCTAGCGAGGAAGAGCCCGTTTTCCCCCGTGCCGCAGGCCAGATCCAAGACCGGACCATCCAGATGCTTGTCTTTGAGGAGTGAGCTGAATCTTACTAGTAAGGGATTGGCGCTCATTTCCCTCGGTTCTCGGTGGATGATTATGGCTCTGGCCGCGCGCTTCTTGGTACTCGCCTAGATGGGAAACAGAATGCCCCAAGTTGGCAGCTGTAAACCGTTCGCGCGAACCCAGTGTGTAGGTTCGAGTTCTGCCGGGGGCACCAGACTTTCTGTCGCGCAACTGCGAGTTCCGCGCCCGCCTCCCTACTTCACAAACGGCCCCCGCCCACCGCAGAAGGAAGACCAGCCTTCCCCGTCGGCTTCACAGGTTGTCGGTCTGTACAGCCCAGATGGCGAAGCCGTGCTATGCCGCTGCGCGGGCCCGACAAATCTGGAATGACGCGACCGTGAGCCTCCCGAGGGTGGTCCGCCACTGAGAGTGCGACTGGGGGTGTTGTTGGTCGGAGGGGACATTTCGCGGGATTCCGTCGCACGTACTTGTTGACCCGGATGGGTACGCTAAGGAATACTGGTCCTACAGGCGACAAGGGAGGTGCGTGATGGCCGATAGCGGCGGGGCTCCGGCGACGGGCTCGGGCGGTGATGCGGGAGGCGGCTCGAACACCGGTACTCTCTCGCTTCGCGGGGCCATCTTTATCGGCATTGGCGCCATGGTCGGAGCCGGCATCTTTGCCCTCTTTGGTGAGGCGGGGACGATTGCCGGTGCGGCGGTCTGGGTGTCGTTCCTCATCGGCGGCATCATCGCTCTTTTGCAGGGATATTCCTTCGCCAAGCTTGGCGCCCGCTATCCATCCAGGGGGGGAATGATCTCCTGGCTTGTGCGCGGTTTCGGCCCCGGCCTGTTCAGCGGCGGAGTGGTCGTGCTCGGATACTTCTCGGTCATCCTCGTCACCGCGATGGTGGCTGTGTCCTTCGGCAACTACGCCACCAGCCTGTTCTTGGGCGCCGACGCCGCGGCTATCTGGGTGAACATATTCGCCAGCCTTGTCGTCGTGGTCCTCACGATCGTCAACATCGTCGGGCGCCGAAGCGGTGTCGAAGGCACAGACGGTGATCGTATCCGTCGTCCTGGTTATCCTGGTCGCGTTCGGCATCGGCATGCTCACGCAGATCGACCCGTCACTTCTGGACCCGGCAGGCTATCCCCCGGTCCGCGACATCGTCTCGAGCGTGGCCCTGACCTTCTTCGCCTATCTGGGCTTCGGGGTCATCGCCTTCGCGGGCGGCGACCTGAAGGACGCCAAGAAGGAACCTTCCCCGAGCCATCTACATCGCCCTGGGGTTCGTCATGATCCTGTATGTCGCCCTGTCCATCGGGGTGTTCGGCAGCCTGACGGTGGATGAGGTGATCGAGAATGCCGACACCGCTCTTGCCGTCGCCACGCAGAGCGTCTTCGGCCAGTTCGGCTTCGTCATGACCTCCATCGCCGCCCTGTTCGCCTGCGTCGGCGCCGTCAACTCGCAACTCTACGGCTCCATCGGTTCCACCTACACGATGGCCAAAGACGGAGCCCTCCCTCCGGCCTTCGGCGAGAGGCGGCGGGGCGGCAAGGGAGCTCCGCGCGGCCTGCTGTTCTCGGCGGTGCTGATCCTGCTGATGGCCAACTTCTTCAACGTCAGCGCTATCGCGTCCGTGGGCAGCGCCGTGGCCCTGGCCATATTCGGGCTGGTGACAATCGCCCACCTGCGGCTTCGCAAAGAGACCGGCGCGAACCGATTCGTCCTGTGGTTGGCTCTGGCGGGAACGGTAGTGGCCTTCGTGCTGTTCTCCATCTACACCATCCAGAACGACCCGAAGCTCTTCGTCGTGCTGGCCGTGACGATCGTCCTCGCCTGGGTGGTGGAGGCGATCTGGAGGGCCATCAGCAAGCGGCGGATGGCTGTCGAGCCCGAGCCGCTCGCGCCGGGACCGGAGGGGATTCCGTAACGGTGTGCGGCGTGGTAGGTTTCAGTCGGCGCAACTTGAGAGACAGGAGGGGATGCCATGGATATGGCCAAGTTCATTCTTGAGTTCCTGGTGGTCGTCGTCTGCCTGATCATGGGCGTCCGGATGGGGGGCATCGGCCTCGGCATCTGGGGCGGCGTCGGCGTTTTCGTCCTGATATTCATCTTTGGATTGCCACCCGGGTCCATACCAGGAAGCGCCATGCTCATCATCCTGGCCGTCGTCACCGCGGCCGGAGCCATGCAGGCGGCCGGCGGTATCGACTGGCTGGTCCAGGTGGCCGCAAAACTCATACGCAAGCGGCCACGGCTGATCACGCTGATCGCGCCGTTGGTCTCCTATGCGTTCGTCGTCGGTGCTGGGACCAGCAACATCTTCTACCCCCTGATCCCGGTCATCTACGAGGTCTCCTACGACGCGGGGATCCGGCCGGAGCGGCCGCTGTCCCTCTCGACCGTCGCGACGGCGCTGGGCATCACCTCCAGCCCGGTGGCGGCCGCCATGGCGGCGATGGTGGCTCTCATGGAGCCCCAGGGAGTGTCGCTGAATCAGATCCTGGCCATCACCATCCCCTCGTCCATCGTGGCAATCATCATCGGCTCGCTGGTGATGATGCGCTGGGGCAAGAAACTCGAAGATGACCCGGAATATCAGAAGCGGCTCGCCGAGCACAAGGTCGCTCCTCCCAAGACCGACGCGCAGAAGGCCGAGGCTCCCCCCGTGCTTCCCGGCACGGCCAAGATCTCGGCCATCATCTTCCTCGTCGGCGTCGTCTTCGTGGTCCTCATCGCGCTCGTCCCGGGGATGGTCCCGAGCTGGACCAATCCGGACGGCACCGTTACCCAACTATCCATGACGCAGACCATCGAGATCCTCATGCTCTTGGTGGCGACGATCATCATCGTGGTCGCGAAGGTGAAACCGGCGGACGTCGTGAAGCAGCAGACGTTCACTGCCGGCATCGTCGCCTTGCTTGCCCTGTTCGGCGTTGCCTGGATGGCCAACACCTTCATCGAGGCCCATATCACCCAGATCGTGGACACGCTTGGTGTCTGGGTGGCGGCCGCCCCGTGGGTGTTCGCGGTGGCTATCTTCGTGGTGGCGGCACTGACCACCAGCCAGTCGGCGACGACGAACACGGTCGTACCTATCGGGCTGGCCATACCCACCCTCGGCATGGGCCAGATCGTCGCGATGTGGCAGGCCTTGGCCGGCGTGTACTTCCTGCCCGCCAACGGGACCCAGTTGGCCGCCGTCGAGACCGACCTTACCGGCTCCACACGGCTCACGAAGTTCGTGGTCTATCACTCGTTCACCGTGCCCTCTGTTCGTCTTGACCATTGTTTCGGTGGTCGTCGGCTTGGGGATGGCTCTCATTGTCGGGATCTAGGGACGGACTTCTTGACTGCTAGCAGGAATAGGAGGTGCAGCTGATGCCCGAGCCATTGGAGGGCGCCGAGCCTGCATTGCTTTGGAAGCATTTCGAGATGTTGGCGGGCATCCCGCGCCCGTCGCGCCACGAAGAGGCGGCGGTCGCTCACATTCGCCGGTGGGCGGAAAAGAACGGGTTCGAGTTCGTTTCGGCCGGGGGCACGAACGTGCTGGTGCGGATGCCCGCGACGGTAGGTCGTGAGTCGGCGCCCATCGTGATTCTGCAGGGCCATGTGGACATGGTCTGCGAGCGGCAGCCCGACAGCCCCTACGATCCCGCGGAGGGGCGTATCAAGCTCGTGCGGGACGGTGAGTGGCTGACGGCTGACGGCACCACCCTCGGCGCCGACGACGGCATTGCGATCGCCGCTATGATGGCGATCGCCGAAGACACGTCGGTGGCTCACGGGCCTCTTGAGATGCTCATGACCATGGCCGAGGAGGTCGGCCTCGAAGGGGCCAAGAGCATAGATGGTTCCACCCTCAAGGGACGCATGCTCCTCAACCTCGACAGCGAGGAGGACGGGCGCCTCACGGTTGGCTGCGCGGGCAGCACCGATACCTTCCTCCGCGTCAAAGGCGAGCGAATCCCGGTTCCCGCCGGCTATACGGCCATGACCATCACCGCGAGCGGCGGCAAGGGTGGCCACTCCGGCACCAACATCGAAGAAGGCCGCTCCAATGCCATCAAGGTGCTGGCCCGGGCCTTGCGTGAGACGCTGGATGCGGTGCCTTTCCGTCTAGTAGTCTTGAACGGGGGCAAGAGCAGGAACGCCATTCCGCGTGATGCGGCCGCAGTCTGCGTCGTGGCCTCCGACCAGGCGCGGGCTTTTGGTGGGGCCATCGAGAAGGCCTCAGCGCGCATAGCGGACGCCTTCAAGAAGACCGACCCGGACGTGCGGGTGGTCGCCGGGTCCACGGAACTTCCCGATGATTCTTGGTCGGACGCCGCCACCCGACTGATGCTCGACGTTATCGCACCCATCCCAGCCGGTCCGTGCACCCTGAGTCCCGACTTCGAGGGCCTGGTGGAGATGAGCACGTCGCTTGGTGTGGCCACGACCGAGGGTGAACAGCTCGAGCTGCACAGCCTCACCCGGACGTCCAACGAGTCGGCCCTCCCCGATGTCGTCGGTGCCCTGGCGGGCATCGCTGCCCTCGCCGGTGGAACCCTCGAGGTCAAGCATGGGTACGCGGGGTGGCGGCCGGAGCTTGGCTCGCCGCTCTTGGCTGCTACCGTCAAAGTTTACAAGGGGATCTTCGGAGAAGAGCCGATCGTCACCGCTGTGCATGCCGGTCTCGAGACCGCGCTCATCGGAGAGAAGGTCGCCGGGCTCGACATGCTGTCCATCGGCCCCCAGATCGAGTTCCCCCACTCGCCCGACGAGCGGGTGAGCATCCCCACGGTCGAGCGGTTCTGGCGCCTGCTGGTGGGAGTGTTGGATGATCTGTCCAAATAGAGGAGGGACTGTCATGCGGAAGTTCATCGCCGCGATTCTCATTCTCGCGTCACTAGCACTGGCGGCGGGCGCCGTGGGTTGCGGCAACCGGACGAACTACGGAACCTCGAGCACAGCGCCGAACACATCGACGACCTTCGAGGCTGGGGGCGGCAACTAGACCGATCAAGGTAGTCGGGCAATGTTCTGGCGCCGCCGGCACAGGAACGCGAAGCAGGTCCCGGTCGCCGTACCTTGCCCGGACACGGCACTTGCGATCAGGTTCGTCGCGGAGGCGGGCAAGCAGATGCTCGAGGCGAGCCCGTCCATCAGCGAGGTACTGGATCGTTTGCGCCGATTCCTGCCGGCGGTCGGCCTCGAGGGCTGCGAGATCGACGCCAACCTCAGCACCCTGACTCTGAGCTACTGGGGGCCGGGGATGCCTTTTCCGGTGACCACGATGCGCGATGTCAGGGCGTCCGAACCACGGTTGGAGAGAATGGCGGAGACCGTGTCGCTGCTCGAGAGGGTCGAACGGAGGGAGATCGATCTTGCGGCGGCCTTCGAACAACTCCAGGCGCTCGCCCGGGCTCCGGGAATGCGTCGGCGCTATGCACGCACAGCCATCCTGGTCTCGGTCATCGGCTGGGTGCTCTTCCTGAACGGCCTGGACGTCGTCTCTGTGCTCGTTGCACTTCTGGCCACGGCGCTCACCTTCCCGGTCAACTCCGTCGTCAGTCGACTCCGACTGCCTCTCATATCAGGGACATTTGTCGCCGCAGTCATCCTCGCGGCCGTTCCCAATCTGTTAGCTGCGGCCGGATTGTCGTTTTCCATCGCGGCGGCCGTAGTCGGCGGGCTCTTCATCTATCTGCCGGGTCGCGCCTTCGTCACGGCCGTCATCGACAGTCTTGGCAACGCCCCGGTCTCGGCCATCACTCGGGCTTTTGAAGCCTTGCTCACGGCGGGAGCGCTGGCGCTGGGCGTCCTTGTTGGCGGCGAGATCGGTGCCGGTCTCGGGGTTGAGCTTCAAGCCGACGTTACGTCGGCGCCTTTGTGGATCTCGGTCCTCGCGGCGGGAGTCGGTGTACTGGGGATCGCGGTGGCCTGGGGGATGCCGCGCACCCGGGTCATACCGACCGTGGTAATAGGCGCAATGGGCTGGTTGATCGTCGCGCTGCCGGCACGAGAAGGTAGTGGGTCGGCCTGGGTCGCCTATCTTCTGGCAGCCATGTTCGTAGGCTTCGCGGGGGTCATTGGCGCTTCCCTCCAGGGCGGGACCGCCAGCGTGTACACCGGGGTGGCGATCCTGCCGTTGGTCCCGGGGTTCAGCATCTACCAGGGGATGTTGGCTCTCGCGGCAGGGAGCGGGAACGCTGCGGGCCCGTTGAAGGACGCAGCCACCATCTCGCTTGCCATCGCGGGTGGTGTGGCCGTGGGGCTGGCGCTTGGCCGAAACGCCTTCTCGTTCGTCACGTGGTTGAGGAGCCGTACGCGATCCACCGCCCCCGACCATCAGGTTGTCACCCCCACCGAGACGGCCGGCTCGGTCGGGGGGGCCGGTCCCCCCGGCTAGCCACCACGTGGGGTGTGCGGCTGGGAAGAGCCTCTTTGACCTTCGGCAGTGCGATCCGCGAAGCAGCGTCGCTCGTCAGGGATTCTCCGTCGCTGACAACGCCACGGATTCGCGCAGCACGACACCCTCCGACGCCCGGTTCGGGATGTCGACGTACAGCAGCCCCGCCAACCCGAGGATCGACCCACCGACGACCCAGGCCACGGGGACGCCATACACCGCCGCCATGGTGGGAAGCGTTAGCGCGCTCACGAAACCTCCGGACTGCATGCTGAGCGAAGTCATCGACACCATCGTCGTGCGGCGATCAGCGGGTGCATGCTCGTGGAGCAACTCCTGCAGATAGGGGGATATGAGTCCGCTGAAAAGGTAGGCGGCGACGAAGGCTATCGACGCTGCGATCAACGCCCCCGAGACCGCTAGGGCGAGCATCGCCACGCCCATGAGTCCCTGGGTAATAGTCAGGGCCGGAGAGATGCGACCGCGAAAGCGGCGGCGGAACCACGGGGCGGCGAGGGCCCCCAGAGCGGACGCTCCGGAGGCCACAGCCAGCAGAATGCCAAAGAACCCGGTCTTGCCTGCCGCGTCACCAAGGAGCGTGGCGAACCGGGGTTGCCACAGTACCTCGATCGCGGAAATGCCGATACCGATGGCGACGTAGCCCAGCATCAGCCTTCGCAGGTAACGGTGACGCACGGTCAGCGCCGTCCCGGCGCGGACCACCTGGGGAATCCGTGCGAAGGCGATGCGAAGCCGGTCGGGAGACGGCTGCCGATGTTCGGTCATGAGTAGGGCGACTGCACCGAAGTAAACGCCGGAAAGCACGAGCGCGGCCACCAACGATATGGCAAGCCGGCCGCCGAACAACTGGGGGAGGAAGCCGCCGACGATCGCACCGAGGGCAAGCGCCACGCCGTCTAGGGTGCTGCCGAGAGATAGGCCGCGCTCCAGCTTGGCGTCCGGGTCGATGGCGCGGGTGGAGTCGACGAACCATGCCTCGAGCGGCCCCGAGCCCAGTGCCCGGCTGACCCCCCCCACGAAGGCGGCCACGGACAACCCCACGATCTCGTGCAGAGCCAAAACCAGGGTGATGAAGCACATGCCGAGGAGCGCGGAGAGGAGCAGGACCGGACGGCGGCCGAGCGTGTCGGCCAAGCCACCCGTAGGCAGTTCAAGTACCGCGGTCGTGATTCCATAGACCGCCATCATCACACCCACCTGGGCCAGTGTCAGGCCTCGATCGATGAGGACCAGGACGAGTAGGGGGGCGACAAGCCCAACAGGCAGCCATCGCAGCCACAGTAGCCACAGGAACCGGCGACGAACGGTGTCGACAGTCATCGCAGCAGCTCTCGCACCGGCACCGCGTGGAAGATCGCCCACACCCGCTCCCGGGGCAGATTGTCGTCGCGTGGGGCCTCATAGCGCCCCACGAGCGCCAGGTACTCTTCCCTGAGCGACCGAAGCTCGTCGGCTGTCAGCTCGAGCAGATGGTCACTATCTGCGGCCGCGTCCGCCCACTCCTTCCCCCACGACGGCTCCTCGACGAGCCATTGCTCCAGCGTGACCTGCTGCAGCCGCAGGATCTCCCGCCGGACAGACACATCGTCGCGGCGCGCGCTGGCGGAGTCGAGGAACCGTGCTGGCGACCACGAGGTCTTCCGATGCGAAGCCCGCCACCAGCGCTCTCGCTTGGTACCGAGTTCGGGCGCCTCATTGATGAAGCCGGCCGCGGCCAATTGGCGGAGGTGGTAGCTGGTGGATCCGCTGCTTTCGCCTACTCGGTGGGCGAGGCCGCTCGCCGTAGCGGGTCCGTCGACGCGGAGAAGTCCGAGCAGGCGCAGTCGGAGGGGATGAGCAAGCGCATGGAGCGCGCTTTCGGTGGTGATCTCGTACGCGCCCTTGTCGTTCATCCCTGCCTCCATTATGCAAAGAACATTTGCAAAATAGCTTTGCATCTTGGGTACGACTTGTCAAGCATCGTGAGTTCCTCGGCGTCGACTGTGCCGAGCGGCACCGGGCGTCCGGCTATCCAGCTGCCGGGCCTGCTACCATAGAAAGGTCCTGATATACGGGCTTTTTGCTTTCCAGCACCGCTCAGAATCGAACTCCCCACAAGGTGATCCAATGACAGCAGACTCTCCCTACAAGACCATCCTCGAACCGGCCCGAGAGACCAGAGTGGTGAGAGAGGCGGATGTCGTTGTGGTCGGCGGTGGACCCGGCGGTCTCGCATCGGCCATATCCGCGGCCAGATCGGGAGCCAAGACGGTTCTCATCGAGCGGTATGGTCACCTGGGCGGAATGGCTACCGGCGGCCTGGTCAACATCTTTCCGAATCTCAGCGACATAAGCGGAAAGCAGCGCATCTTTGGCCTCAACCAGGAGATCATCGACCGGATGAAGGCCAGAAACGCGGCCTTCTGCCCCAACGAAGAAGACTTTGGAACCACCGACTCCAAGGTGCTCAGCCACTATCTGAACGCGAACATGGGCTGGTTCTACGTGCGCAAGGATCCCAACCTCGGTGGGCGGGAACGGCTGCTCTACACCGCCGTCCTGGATCCCGAAGTACTCAAGGCCGAACTCAACGACATGGTGGCCGAAGCCGGGGTCGACCTGCTGCTCCATTCCTGGGGAACCCGTCCGATCATGGAAGGGAACACGGCCAAAGGGGTCTTCTTCGAGAGCAAGTCGGGACGCCAGGCAATACTTGCCAAGGTGGTCATCGACTCGACGGGTGATGGCGACATCTTCGTCGCGTCCGGGGCGGAATTCGATGACGAATTGCAGAGCAACTTCCGGACTGCGCTCGCCACCAGTTTCTGGATAGCGAATGTCGACACAAGTAGGCTGGAGGCCTTCCAGAGATCCCGTCCTGACGAGTTCGCCCTTCTGATGCAGGATCTGACCGAAAAGGGCGGGCATTCCTTCTATTTCAAGGGCCTTCTCCGCAACCAGGAGGGCGTCCTCTGGTTTCACCCGATGCACATCAAGCCCGTAGCCTCCGACGCCATGGACGTGGAGGAACTGACGCGCGTGGACATCGCGGGCCGCAAGATAGCGATGATCACCTATGAATTCCTGCGCAAGAACGTGCCCGGTTGCGAGAAGTGCTTCATCATGCAGACAGCGCCCCAATTGGGGACGCAAGGCGGCCGGCGCGTTATCGGCGAGTACATCCTCACTCCCGGCGATATGGAATCGGATGAGGTGTTCGACGATACGATCGTGGTCCTGGCCAACAACGACAACGGCGACATCTCGGCAAGACACCCTGCCATCTGCATTCCCTACCGATGCCTGGTGCCCCTCAAGATCGACGGACTGCTGGTCGCGTGCCGAGCCTTCTCCTCGAAGGCGAGCGTCAACCAGTGGTTCAACATCATCCCGCACTGCATCGCCTACGGCCAGGCCGCGGGCACAGCCGCGGCGCTGGCAGTCAGGGCAGGGGTCCAGCCGCGCACAGTCGACTACAAGGAACTGCAGACAAACCTGCGAGGCCAAGGGGTGAGACTGCCGGAGTGACCCGTCCACCCGGCCAGGCGAAAGTCCCCCCAGCCGGCCAGCCCGCAACCCCCCTTGTGCCTGATATACCGGCCCTGACGAAGCGAGACACTGAAGCTGCGCAAGAAGCAGCCAGCCTGGATGTGGACCGGAGATCGGGAGGCAGTGATGAGTGAACCGCAGAGAGCCGAACAGGAAAGAAGCGTCTTGAGGTGGGGCGGTCTTGGCGGCATGGTCGGAAGCATCGTTCTTGTGATTGTTTTTGTGATCGTGGCCGTCTTTGTGGGATCGGACCCAAATGAGCCGATGGGCTTCTCTGAGATCCGGGTCGCTCGCACGTTCGAAGACGGTCTCTACCTTGCGGTCATGATCCTGTGGATTCCCTTCTTCCTGGCGCTGTATCGTGCCCTTCGGCAAGAGCGTCTCGCGCCTGCGTTATTCGGAAGCGTTCTGGGAATCGTCGGACTCGTCATCCTCGCGGCGGGAGCGCTCCCGCACATCACCACGCTGGCGGTCTCCGATCTCTTGGGTGCTCCGGGGGCAACGATCAACGACCAGGCTGCGCTGGAACTGTGGAACGCGGCCTACGCGGTATTCGATGCTCTGTTGATCGTGGGGCTGATCCTCGCGACGATCGGGGTCGTCTGCCTCGGAGCGGCAATGATCAAGAATCCTAGATTTGGCAGGGGAATCGGCTGGACCAGCGTGGTACTCGGTGTGGCAGGGGTCGTGGCGTCATCGGTTTCGCTGTGGAACCCTGATTCTCCGGCGCCGGTGGTCGCCATGGCTGGGCTCATCGTCTTCGGTGCGGCTTCAGGATGGAAGACGTATAGGCTCTCCAGACTCCTGTAGCGGAGCATGGGCCGCGTCCGAAGGTCACATGTGTCAGGCAAGCGCAATGACTCTGGCCGGGCCGGAATCGGCCTTTAGTTTGACGGGAAGGGCCATGATGTAGCACCGCTTTCCGGTCACCTCGTCGATCTGTCCTCCCAGATTCTCTATGAGCAGTATCTCGTTCTCGATGAGGCAGACTCGATGAAGCGGATGGTCCCAGTGATCCTGCTCGCTGCCCGGTTCCACGCAGATCGTATCCATACCGATCATCTTGATCTTCTTCTCCAGCAAGAATCTCTCTACGGCAACGCCGTCCAGTCCAGGGTGCAAGGTGCCATATTCCTTGGTCCCGAATCGCTTGTGCCGGCCCGTATTGACAATCAGAATGTCGCCCTCCTCGATTCGGGGCTCCGCTCTTTCGAGGTCCTCTCCCGTGATGGGCGCGCAGTCTTGCAGATGCCTAAAATCAAGCACTACGCCTGTTCCCATGAAGACGTCGAGCGGGAATTGGTCGATTCTCTTTCCCTGCTTGTTGAAGTGCCAGGTTCCGTCGACATGCGTTCCTGTGTGCGTCGTGATCTGCACGTCGTGATAGATGGGCCAGCCCGGCGCAGGTCCACTGCCCCCACCGCACATGGTAGGGGCGCCCTCGGGCATGTCGTGCCGTTCGACCGATGTCCGCGCGCCCGCCGCCTCCTCCGCGGGATGCATCTGCATGTCGGAATAGGTCAGAACGCTTAGATCATAGGCTTTCTCGAACTGAATGCTGTTCACGGTGCGTCATCACCTCTTGGACCACGTCGCTCGACTCGACTCGGCTCGATCTCATACTAGTGACTTCTCCGTCAAGTGGCACTATCGCGTGGACAGCGCGCAGTGATTCAACCCGCGAGCCGGTGGTGCCGATGGACAAGTAGGAGCGCGAACGGTTTGCCCGTAGCGCCCGTGTGTGGCAGGATAGGCTCTGGGAGCGCCGCTCGCCACAAACACGAATGGCGCGCCGGCGAGCTTCCGCGCTTCGAAAGGAGCAGGAATATTGCGAGGATGCAGGCGGTAGACCAGTGATCAAAAGAACGACGTACTCGCTGGTAGGCGTGTTCGCGCTTCTCCTTGTCCTGTTCACCACAGCTGGGACGGCAGCGGCGACAACCTTCTCCACTCCGGTTGACGCGGATTACGGCCATATCACCAACTCTGTGTATCTCTCCCAGGACGATTTCCCCGGCGGAGCGCCGGCTGCGGTTCTAACCGGTTCCGAGAACTGTCCGGACTCGCTGACCGCGACCGTTCTCGCCAAAGCAGCCAACGGTCCTCTACTACTCACCTCGTCCACGAGCCTCAGCACCAGCGTGCGAAACGAGCTCGTCCGCCTCAAGGTGACGAAGATCTTCATCGTCGACCTCTCGACGACCATCGTCAATGCGGTCAAGACCGCCCTCCCCACCTTGGCGTCGGGGCAGGTCGTCGTCCTCACGGGCTCTGACCGCTACCAGACGGCCGCGCTCGTAGCGGGCAAGGTGAAAGAGCTTACGGGTGGTACTCCCGCGCGCGCGTTCATCGTACCCGGCGACGCCTATGGCTCGTCGCTGGCTGCAGCCGCGGTCGCCGCCGCCAACGGCTGGCCCATCCTGCTGACTCCCACCGCCGGGCCTTTCCCGTCCGCCTCCGCCCAGGCCATAGTGGATTTGGGGGTCACGACCGGGATCCGGGTGGACACAAGCGTGGATCCCGGGGTCCCCGGCTTCACGATAGAGAAGACGATCATGGGTACCAGCTCTGCCACCGATGATCCCGGCGCCCGCTACACCGAGGCCCTGGCCATGGCTGAATACGCGGTCCAGCAGGGGTGGGCGACCTACACCCATTTGGCGCTCGGCGAGGAACAGGGCGGCAGCGTTGCGTACGGCGAGAACTTCCCGGATAACGTGCTCCTTGCCTCTCATATCGCGCGAGAGGGCGGCGCCTTCCTACTTTCGAGGTCCACCGGCTTACACTCGACCGTGGTCAGCCACCTGAAGGAGCACGGGAAAGACATCGACTCGATCGAGTTCATGAGGCCGGACTATGACCAGGTGCTGTCCGGGGCGTGGAGCTTTGCGGCGATCCGGCAGGTGAAGAGCTTGAACAGCCCCCGAGTTACCGGGCTGAGCAAGACCAGCGGCTCGCTCGGCGGCGGCGGGGCCCTCACCGTCACCGGCTCGGGCTTCACCGGGGCGACGAAAGTCCGGATAGGCAAGACCGACCTGCCGGCCGGGAGTTGGAAGGTGAACTCCGACACCTCTTTGACCATCGACTCACTGCCGGCCGCTACGGAACAGGGAGCGGCTGAGATCCTGGTCTACAACTACTGGCACATGAATCCCAGCAATCCGAAGGACGTGTACTTCTACCTCTCCGAAACCGGGCCGGCACTGGCCGCCATGAAGGTGGTACAGGAAGCGGTCAAGTATCTTGGCGTTCCCTACGTGTGGGCGGGAGCAGGCACAAGCGGCTTCGACTGCTCGGGCTTCACCATGTACGTGTACAACAAGTACGCGGCGCAGACCGGAGTCACCCTTCCTCACAAGTCCACTTATCAGGCCAACTACGGCACTCCAGTTGCCAAGGACGATCTGCTCCCGGGCGATCTCGTCTTCTTCAACAGTCCGATCAGCCACGTGGGTATGTATGTGGGCGGGGGCCTGATGATCAACGCGCCGCGCAGCGGTGATCTGGTCACCATCGAGGACGTGTACCGGAGCAATTACGCGACAGCGCGCCGTTTGATGTCCCCCTACACTCGCGTCGAGCAGACGAGCTCGCTTCTGGCATACACCGGTGCTTGGAGCACTGGCTCGACCAGCTTGGCCTCGGGTGGCAGCTTCCGCTACTCCAACTCCGCCGGATTCTCAGTGACTGTTACCTTCAACGGGGTTTATCTGCAGTGGATCGCTGAGAAGAGCTCGCTCTACGGGCAGGCCTCGGTTTCGGTGGACGGGAAGGCCCCCCAGACGGTGGACCTCTACGGCGCGAGCGCCGCGTACAAGCAGAAGGTATGGGATACCGGGCTCTTGCCCACTGGGACGCACACGGTCACGATAACTCGGACGGGCAACAAGAACGCTGCCGCCACCGCCGCCAACGTCAGCGTCGACGCGTTTGACGTTATCGGCACCGTTGTCAAGGCGCAGACCGTTCCCACCCCCACCCGCTCCGAGCAGACCGACACCCGTCTCTCCTACACCGGTTCCTGGGGCACCGGCCAGAGTTCCGGGGCTTCCGGGGGCTCCTGGGGATATGCGAACACCAGCGGGAGTCTAGTGACGGTGAAGTTCACCGGGACCTCGATCGGTTGGATCACGGTCAAGAGCCCCAACTACGGCATCGCCCAGGTGACCCTGGACAGCGACGCTCCGGTTACCGTCGACCTCTACAGCCCAGACACCAAGTGGCAACAGAAGGTATGGAGTGCGACCGGCCTCCAAGACAGCGCCCACACCCTCACCATCGCCTACACCGGCACCAAGAACCCCGCTGCGGCTGGGGACTATATCGGGGTCGACGCCTTCGACATCCTGGGGACGATCGTCCAGGCGGGCGGTCCTCCTCCACCGCCGCCTCCTCCACCCGCCCCCACCCGCTCCGAGCAGACCGACACCCATCTCGCCTACACCGGCTCCTGGGGGACCGGCCAGAGTTCCGGGGCTTCCGGGGGCTCCTGGGGGTACGCGAACACCAGCGGGAGTCTCAGTGACGGTGAAGTTCACCGGGACCTCGATCAGCTGGATCACGGTCAAGAGCCCCAACTACGGCATCGCCCAAGTGACCCTAGACAGTGACGCTCCGGTCACCGTCGACCTCTACAGCCCAGACACCAAGTGGCAGCAGAAGGTATGGAGTGCGACCGGCCTCACAGACGGCGCCCACACTGTAACCATCGCCTACACCGGCACCAAGAACCCCGCTGCGGCTGGGGACTATATCGGGGTCGACGCCTTCGACGTGATCGGGGGGCTGCAGTAGGAGTCAAGGACGGGCCGTACTGGGACTTCATCGTGACATCGCACCGTTATGGAGATGATGCTCACGTTTGAACCCTCAGGGTTCTGCCATGTGGACATCGCCGCCCATGGAAAGCCGTCGTCCTGACGAGAGCTCTCGCGTAATCGCATGCACGTCCTATGCGCTCCCCCTCTCCCTCATCCAGCTCGGTACCCCCATGCGTACCTGTGAGTTGCGGACAGCAAAGCGTTCCTGGGGTTAAAATGCAGGGCTATCACTCGCTCCCTGGGTGCCGCGGTCTTCGGAACGCCAACTCGGGAGGAAGGGGTCCCAGATGCATTTACGGGTCGACCGAGCAACCGCAGCCACGTCTGGATGGCGCCCGCACAACAGGCGGTGGCTATTCTTTCGTCGCGTTCTCCCACTCCTTTGCCTGGCTGGCCTGGCTGTTCCCGCCCTGGTGTTGTCACTACCCGGGCCGGCGGCTGCGGCCGACAGGCCCAGCCTTCTGCCGGCTGCCACTTCTCCGGCCGTTGAGCTACGCGTGGCGATCTCGGGTCGATGCCGCGACTTCACCACCGGACAAGCCATAGGCGGAGCCCGAGTCACGATTCTGAAACAAGATGGGTCCCCTGCCGGGACGGCGGTCGCCGACGCCGCCGGTGACTTCAAATTGACCGTGGCGACAGTCGCCGGCGACAAACTGGCCGCGTTGTACGAGGCGGCCGGCTACCTACGAGAGGAATCGGTCGTACGGGCAACTGAGCCGCAGCTTAGGCTTGACCCACTGCTCACGCCTCAGGGGGTAAAGGAAGCTGTCCTCTATTCGCTTCCCCGCCCACTCGTCGACCGACTGTCGACTTCGTCCGGCCTGGCCGGCGCGGTTGCCGCCTCCAGCACCACTCCCGCCGCTGCCACGCCTGCCCTCGCCTCCGCCGCCGCGTTGACCCCGCCCGCGACCATTCGGGTCTATCGGACCTCACTCGGCGTCATTCAAGTCGTCGACTTCAAGTTCTACTGCAAGCACGTGCTTCCCTCCGAATGGCTGCCACAGTGGCCGGCGGAATCTCTTCGTGCTGGAGCGATCGCGGTGGAAGAGTACGCCTGGTACTACGTAAGCATTGGAGGCAAATACCCCTCTCAAGGTTACGACGTGCAGGACGGTTGGGCCGACCAATTGTACGACCCGGCCGTTTCCGATCCGCGTACAGACGCCGCGGTGGACTACACCTGGGGCAACTACGTGCTGAGGAGTGGCTCCCTCTTCGCCATCCAGTATTGCGGGCACAGCAGTCTTAATGCTGTCTATCGCTGCCCGATCGATCCGGGCCGCATGCCCCAGTATGGTACCTACTACTTGGCCCGTGATAAGGGTTGGGACTGGCAGCAGATCATCCACTACTACTGGGATCCGGTCGGTATCATTGCACCGGGCTTTACCCGCTCCGAGCAGACCGACACCCATCTCTCCTTTACCGGCTCCTGGGGCACCGGTCTTAACCCCGGGGCTTCGGGGGGCTCCTGGGGATACACGAACACCAGCGGGAGTCTCAGTGACAGTCAAGTTCACCGGGACCTCCCTTGGCTGGATCACGGTCAAGAGCCCCAACTACGGCATCGCCCAAGTGACCCTAGACAGTGACGCTCCCGTCACCGTCGACCTCTACAGCCCAGACACCAAGTGGCAGCAGAAGGTATGGAGTGCGACCGGCCTCACAGACGGCACCCACACCCTCACCATCGCCTACACCGGCACCAAGAACCCCGCTGCTGTCGGGGCCTATATCGGGGTCGACGCCTTCGACATCCTGGGGACGATCGTCCAGGCGGGCGGTCCGCCTCCTCCGCCCACCCCCACCCGTTACCAGCAGACCGACACCCATCTCTCCTTTACCGGCTCCTGGGGCACCGGTCTTAACCCCGGGGCTTCGGGGGGCTCCTGGGGATACACGAACACCAGCGGGAGTCTCAGTGACGGTGAAGTTCACCGGGACCTCTCTTAGCTGGATCACGGTCAAGAGCCCCAACTACGGCATCGCCCAAGTGACCCTAGACAGTGACGCTCCCGTCACCGTCGACCTCTACAGCCCAGACACCAAGTGGCAGCAGAAGGTATGGAGTGCGACCGGCCTCCACAGACGGCACCCACACCCTCACCATCGCCTACACCGGCACCAAGAACCCCGCTGCGGCTGGGGCCTATATCGGGGTCGACGCCTTCGACATCCTGGGGACGATCGTCCAGGCGGGCGGTCCGCCTCCTCCGCCCACCCCCACCCGTTACCAGCAGACCGACACCCATCTCTCCTTTACCGGCTCCTGGGGCACCGGTCTTAACCCCGGGGCTTCGGGGGGCTCCTGGGGATATGCGAACACCAGCGGGAGTCTAGCGACGGTGAAGTTCACCGGGACCTCGATCGGCTGGATCACGGTCAAGAGCCCCAACTACGGCATCGCCCAAGTGACCCTAGACAGTGACGCTCCCGTCACCGTCGACCTCTACAGCCCAGACACCAAGTGGCAGCAGAAGGTATGGAGTGCGACCGGCCTCCACAGACGGCGCCCACACCCTCACCATCGCCTACACCGGCACCAAGAACCCCGCTGCGGCTGGGGCCTATATCGGGGTCGACGCCTTCGACATCCTGGGGACGATCGTCTAGGCGCCTGCCGTGGTTGCCATCTGGGGGTGCGTCAAAGCGAGACCATAGACCGTAGGGCGCGCGGCTGGTCTGCTCATGCGGCCAACGAGAGCGCGAGAGACAACAGGCAGGTGACCGCCCACTGACCCCCTGACCAGCCACGCTGTTATCCCTAACGCCGGCCCTACCGGGATAGCACTCCTGTGACGAATGCGTCCACACTCGAGTTTCTGTCTTTGATTCGGCCCTCGTGGAGCCGGCATTCACGACTTCAACGTGGTCACTTTTCGGTCGGTTACCCGTGTCGGAAGCGCTTTTTGCGATATGCTAGGTCCGGAACCCGACAAAGGGATGGGAAATGAAGAAGTACGTGTTGGCCGCAATGCTGCCGGTGCTCGCCCTAACGTTCCTAGGCGTATTCGCAGGGCCGGCGCAGGCGGCGGGTCCGCTCATCGTCATTGACCCTGGGCACAGCGGTACCAGCCTGACCACCATCGATCCCGAGACGCAGATCCGGGACGAGGAATACAACAACGGCCTTGAGAATCACAACATGTGGGACGTGTCTCTCTTGCTGAAGGCCAAGCTTGAGGCGGCAGGTTACCGGGTGCTGCTCACCAAAGACGGTCCGGACGATACCGTCTGCAAGCGCGATCGTGCCGACATTGCCAACAACAACGGCGCCGCCTTGGCGGTCAGCCTGCATACGTCAGGCCACATCTTTGGCCAGTATGGGGAGATCTACGTCCAGCGGATGGACTCGTACCGGGAGAATATCTACGGTCAGAGAGTCTACTTCAACCTGCCGGACGTCGCTGTTCTCAGCCAGAAGTTCGGGCAGATCTTCCTGACTGAGCGCAGGAAGATCGAAGGCTCCAGCATCGTGATAACGGTGAATACCAGTTGGGGTGGTCGCGGTCTGGCTCCCGGCAACATCCCCATTGTGGAACTGTTCTCCAAGGTGCCCTGGATCCTGCTGGAAGCGGGCGTACCGCAGAACAGCAGCGACAAGGACAGGTATGCCCAGAGTGCCTTCAACTCCATTGTTGCTTGCGTCCCACTCGATTATGTCTCTCCACCAATCAGGATCATCGCTGAGCAGACCGACACCCACCTGGCCTACACGGGTTCCTGGGGCACCGGCCAGAGTTCCGGGGCTTCCCGGGGTTCCTGGGGGTACGCAAACACCAGCGGGGCCTCAGTGACAGTCAAGTTCACCGGGACCTCTCTTAGCTGGATCACGGTGAAGAGCCCCAACTACGGCATCGCCCAGGTGACCCTAGACAGTGACGCCCCCCTCGACGTCGACCTCTACAGCCCAGACACCAAGTGGCAGCAGAAGGTATGGAGTGCGACCGGCCTCCAAGACGGCGCCCACACCCTCACCATCGCCTACACCGGCGACCAAGAACCCCGCCGCGGCTGGGGCTTATGTCGGGGTCGATGCCTTCGACGTGCAGGGCAGCCTGATACAAGCCAACCCCACCCGTTACCAGCAGACCGACACCCGTCTCTCCTACACCGGCTCCTGGGGCACCGGCCAGAGTTCCGGGGCTTCCGGGGGCTCCTGGGGATATGCGAACACCAGCGGGAGTCTAGTGACGGTCAAGTTCACCGGGACCTCGTTCAGTTGGATCACGGTCAAGAGCCCCAACTACGGCATCGCCCAAGTGACCCTAGACAGTGACGCTCCGGTCACCGTCGACCTCTACAGCCCAGACACCAAGTGGCAGCAGAAGGTATGGAGTGCGACCGGCCTCACGGACGGCACCCACACCCTCACCATCGCCTACACCGGCACCAAGAACCCCGCTGCTGCCGGGGCCTATATCGGGGTCGATGCCTTCGACGTGCAGGGCGGCCTGATCCAAGCCAACCCCACCCGTTACCAGCAGACCGACACCCGTCTCTCCTACACCGGCTCCTGGGGCACCGGTCTCAACCCCGGGGCTTCCGGGGGCTCCTGGGGGTACGCGAACACCAGCGGGAGTCTCAGTGACGGTGAAGTTCACCGGGACCTCTCTCAGCTGGATCACGGTCAAGAGCCCCAACTACGGCATCGCCCAGGTGACCCTAGACAGTGACGCCCCCCTCGACGTCGACCTCTACAGCCCGGACACCAAGTGGCAACAGAAGGTATGGAGCGTGACCGGCCTCCAAGACAGCACCCACACCCTCACCATCGCCTATACCGGCACCAAGAACCCCGCTGCGGCTGGGGACTACATCGGGGTCGATGCCTTCGACGTGATCGGGGGGCTGCAGTAGGAGTCAAGGGCGGGCCGTACTGAGACTTCATCGTGAAGCCACCGCATCGGATATGATGCTCCAGAATGACTCTTGGTGGCCAGCGACAACAGGGTTGGGACTGGCAGCAAAGCATCCACTAGTACCGGAATCCGGTCACGTGGAAAGACTTCCCGAACACCGCCGCCCACCTCGGCACTTACGGCCGCTCGAGCCCGAACGCCTCGGCCACCATCTGGTTCGCCGGCACCAAGATCGCCTGATCTTCCCACGCGGCCAACGAGGGCGCGACCGATAACAAGTGGTGAGCTACCCCCTGCCCCTTCCTGGCAGCCACGCTCTTACTCCTACTGCCGGCCCCGCCGCAGCCACCTGCTGTTGCCTGGCCTCCTCACCGTGAGACAAGACAGACCGGCCCGTCCGATGATTCGGACGGGCCGGTCTGTCTTCAGCTTCTCAGCAGACTGCTCGATCTACGTCTTCTGTCCGGCCTCTCAGCGACCTCCGCCGGCCACATAATTGGCCAAGGCCGTCTTCTGTGCTGAGTTCAGCGAGGAGGCGTAGCCGCTCATTGAGCCGGTCGTGATCTCGGTCAGGATCGAACCAGCCTGGGTAGAGGTGATCTGTCTCCCATTGGCGCCGTGGCAGGAGGCGCAAAGGCTTGAAAACAGGGGCGCCGCGTTGATCGCGGTCGTGGAAGTCGTGGTAGGCGCCTGCGTCGTGGTCGTCGTGGCCCGTTGGGTCGTGGTCGTGGTGGCGCCCGTCGTCGTCGTGGTCGCCCCAGTGGTGGTAGTGGTGGCGCCCGTCGTTGTCGTGGTCACCCCGCCTGTGGTCGCCCCCGCTGTAGTCGCGGTGGTCAGTCCGCCGAGAGTTGTGGTGACGTCATCGCGGTCGTCAGACTCGCGGTCGTCGGATTCGCCGTCATCGGACTCTTCATCCCGGCCTTCGGAATGAGAGCGGCCGTGCTCTTTCTTCAGGCGATGAAGCTCGTCTGCCGCGTGGTTACGAGCACCGAAGAACTTACCCTCAGATCGGGCGCGTTCCGGCGAGGCTATCGCCGGGCGGGCGTATCCCCAGGCGGCGAGTCCGGCAATCGCTGCCCCGATCAGCACTACGGCCATTACTAGACGTGTTTTCTTGATCAACTGGGTCTACCTCCAAGGTTGACGCCGGCTCTTCTGAGACCGGCGAACTGATCTCCGCCTCCGCGAGCTTGCCGGGTCCCGGCACTCCGTCTGACGGCATTGCGGCCGAATGTGGTTGATCGGTATTGTGCTCGCGGATGTCGGCAGCATCCGCGGCTACCCTAACCACGGGTTTCTCCAAGGACCTTCTCGCGAGCGGGCTCACCTGGAGAAGATCCCGGTTATTAGGACCGTCTCGACTCGACGGAGCCTACGGGGTGAACCTGAGAGCTCGATAATGAAAGCCCAAGAAAGTCCTTATCTTGTTTGCCGATCGACAGCGGAGGGGATAGCAGAGACATACAGGGAGGAAGGGGCTCTCGCCTCGAGGAGGTGCGCATGCCCCACATTCACGACAGCATCGTGATCAACGCGCCCGCGGACGTAGTCTTCGCACTCGGTCGAGACCCACGCAGTTGGACGAGCTGGTGGGTCAACCTGCCGCGGCGCCCCAGGATCAAAGGCAGCGGCTCCACCGGCTCAGAGGTGCGTTACGACTGTCAGCTGGCCGGTCTGGAACTACATCTCAAGACCAAGGTGCTGGCCGACCGTTTCGAGGCAGATGGGGCCGGACATTGGCGGGGAACCATGGATGGTTCCATGCACGGCGAGCAGCGCTGGGACTACCTGCCGTCGGAGGAAGGCGCGGTGGTCACCGCCGACGTCGACTACGAGATGGACGAGCGCGTCTTGAGGGCGGCTGACCAGCTTCTCGTGGAGCGCATGGAAGAGCAGGCGATACATCAGTCACTGGAAAATCTCAAGTTTGTGGTTGAGCACCTGGTACGCGGCTGCCCGGACCCCTTGAGCGCAGCGTTGAACATCCTGGTCACGGAGTTGGGGTGGTGGCCGTCCGCTCGCGGCCGCAATCCTCACGACATAGCGACGGAGCCCGGCCGGACGAAGACTTGATATCGTGCCCTAATGGGCAATCATCGAGCAACCGGCGCGGCCGAGGGACACGGCTGGTCTTTCACGGTCTCTTGGAAGAACGACGGCCTCGTGCTGGGGGCCGCATCGCTCGTTGCATTGCTTGGTCGCCCGGTGAGGGAACGCTTGGTAGAGCCGTACTGCTTTCCCTGCGACGAAGAGGCGGTCAATCCCTTGGACCGAGATGTTGTACGGTGGCACAGCCGATCGCTCGACGCACTGAGCTCCGCCCTGGAGATCGCGGCGCTTATCACTCCCGTAGTGTCGTCGCTTCGTGAGCAGGGCCCGAGTCGAAACCTGCTCAAGGACCTCCTCGTGTGCACGGAGGTCATTGCCGTCAACTCCGCCGCCAATATCGTGGTCAAAACGGTTGCCGCGCGACCTGTTCCGCGTGTCTACACCACCCGCTTCCCCGAGTTGCAGCGTCAGGCCCGCGGCTACGGCTCGTTCTACTCGGGTCACTGTGCCCACACGACGGGAGCGCTTGCGGCCAACGCGGTGATGGGCCGTCTGCGAGGTCGAAAGGGGATCTGGCCATGGATATTGGTGGCCGGAGGGGCCACACTTATCTCCGCCGCCCGGGTGGGCGCCGGGAGGCACTTCTACACCGACGTGGTGGCCGGGTCGCTGGCAGGCGCGGCTATCGGCGCTCTCGTCCCGGGGCTGCATCCCGGGACCCGACGACAGCTGGGCAAGACCTAGCTCGGGGGGTCCTACACCGTCAGCTCGACACGGTTACCTTCGGGGTCCAGGATGCCGGCCTCGTAGTAACCGTCCCCGGTGACACGAGGCTCCGACTCGATCGGTACGCCCCGCAGGCGCAGCGCCGCTACCGCCGCATCGACCGCGTCGCGACTGCCCAGGGCGAGGGCGATGTGGGCATAGCCGGCTGCGGCGCCGGTCGGTGACGGGCGCAGTCCAGGCCGGTACATCAGCTCTAGGCGGGCACCCTCACCCAGAGACACAAAGTACGACCGGAAGCCCGTGGTCGGATTCTCGTAGAGGTCTCCGCTCACGCCGCCAAATTCTTCCGTGTAGAACGCGCGCATCGGCTCGAGGTCGTGGACCCAGACTGCTACGTGGTCGACGATCACCCCCACCCACCCCTCACCCGGTGGTCGTTCGTCCGTAGACGCTGAGGATGCGATCCATCTCCCCATGCATCGCCTCGTCTACGCGCCGCCGATCCTTGTCGGCCGCAAACCAGTCGAGGGTCCGGCGGATGCCGTCACGGAAGGCAACGGTAGCCTGGAAGTCAGGTGCAAACGCTTTGATCTTCTTGTTGTCGAACACAACGCTCCAGGTCTTGTCGCCCAGCAGGCTCCCGGCCATCTCAGGCGCCACTCGTGCGATGAAATCGGAAGGAATGTGCACGACCTTCGCCTCGACGCCCAGGGCATCGGCGATGTGCTGATAGATCTGGTTCCAGGTGAGCACCTCGTCGGACGTGATGTGGAACGCCTCGCCCACCGCCCGCTCGTTGCCCAGCAGTCCCAGAAGCCCTCGTGCCAAGTCGTCCGCGTGCGTCACGACCCAGAGTGACGAGCCGTCGCCGTGCACTATGATCGGTAAGCCCTTGAGCAATCGGTCGGCCAGCGTGTAGGTGCCCCACCCCCCGACTGCGATCGGCAGGTTCGAGTCATACGTCATCGAGGGGCGAACTATCGTCGCGGGGAAACCCTCGTCGCGATATGCCTGCAGGAGCCGTCTTTCGCAGGCGATCTTGTCGCGCGCGTACTGCCAGAATGGGTTGAGTAGCGGCGTCGACTCGCTGATGAGGTAGTGATCCGGCGGCTTCTGGTAGGCCGAGGCCGAACTGATGAACACGTACTGCTTGGTCCGTCCTCGGAAGAGACTGATGTCGCGCTCGATGTCATCCGCTGTGTAGGCGATCCAATCGACGACAACATCGAAGTTCAAGCCCTGCAAGACGGCGCGAACGTCTTGAGGACGGTGGATGTCGGCGACCAGGGTATGGCTGCCGGGCATATCCGCGAGACGCGATCCGCGATTGAGCAGATAGAGCTCGAAACCTTGGGAGATCGCCATCCTACTGGCCGCGGTGCTGATGAACCCTGTGCCGCCGATGAACAGCGCCTTCATGGCCTGCGGCTCCTTCTCCTCGGCTACAATCCGCTCACTTCTTCCTGCGGGTGGAGACGTCGAAGATCACCGCGGCGGCCAACACAAGCGCGCGGACGATGTACTGAATGGAAATGTCCACGCCCATCAGGTTCATGCCGTTAGTCAGCGAGGCCATCACCAGGGCGCCTACGATCGAGCCGCTCACCTTGCCCACGCCGCCGGACACAGCCGCGCCGCCGACGAAGGCCGCGGCGATGGCGTCGAGTTCCATGCCGGTCCCGGCGATCGTGGTCGCCGAGCGTAGCCAGGAGGCGTACAAGATGCCCGCCAGGCCGGTTAGCGCACCCATCGAGCCAAAGACCAAGTAGGTGATCTTCTTGATGCTGATGCCGTTCAGCTGAGCCGCTTCCGGATTGCCGCCTACCGCGAAGATGTGCCTGCCCAAGGTGGTCCTGGTGGTGACATAACTGTAGAACAGGACAACAGCGATTAGAATGACTGCCGCCCAAGACAGGCCTTGGTAACCAGCAAGTATCCAGGTGACTCCGGCGATTACAGCGGAAATACCCACCAGCTTGAGTATAAACATGTTCGCAGGTATAACATCAAAACCGTAAGACTGGGTCTTTCGACGTTTTCTGATTTCACCCCAGATGAAGAACAATATCGCGATTAAACCAAGGATAAGGGTTATTTTGTGTACTCCCGACAGGAACGTCGTCTGGGGAATGTCGGGAATATTACCGTTGCCGATGGCATTGAATGTTCGGTTCTCGATGATGATCGAGCCCGTGTTCTTCGTTATTAGTTGAAGAACTCCCTTGTAAAACAGCCAACCAGCGAGCGTCGCCACAAAGGCCGGGATCCTCATCTGCGCCACCAGGAAACCCGTCACCAGCCCGGCGAGCACTCCGAGCACGAGCACGAACAATATGGTCACGCCGACAGGGAAGTGCCAGTATTTGAGCGAATAGGCGGCGACGGCGCCGAGGGTGCCAGCGAGGAATCCGACCGACAGATCAATGTGGCGGATGACGATCACCAGCGTCATGCCGATCGCCAATACGGCGATATAGCTCGTCCCAGCCACCAGGTTGGCTATGTTTCTCGAGGAGACGAAGAGGCCGTTCGTGGTGATAGTGAAGAAGATGACGATCGCGACAAACGCGATGTACATGCCGTAATCGCGGATATTGCGCGTTTGCTCTCTTAAGGCATCCCTGGTGGACGTGGACACGGCGGGCCCTCGCTTGGTATCAGGAAACCGTTACTTCGGCAAAATCATCGCGAGCGCCTATCATGTAGGCCACCACCCCCGAGCGAAAATCATCGAGGTTGCCGGTAATGGGAGTGTCGCGGACCTTCCGCCCCTGGCGCATCACGATCAACCGGTCGCTGACGGCGTAGATGTCTTCCAGGCGATGGCTGATGATGATGATCGAAGCCCCTTGGGTCTTGAGCTCCCGCACCAGGTCCAGCACCTGCGTGATAGCCGCCACACTCAAGGCTGCTGTTGGCTCGTCCATGATGATCACTTTTGAGTTGAAAGCCATCGCTCGGGCGATGGCCACAGCCTGGCGCTGGCCGCCGGAAAGCCTTTCGACGAGCAAACGCACAGGGATCCTGATCTTGAGACGGTCGAGAAGACGGTCTGCCTCTTGTTCCATGCGTTCGTCGTCCATGATGCCGAACGGACCGATCTTCGCGCTCACCGCTTCGCGCCCGAGGAATATGTTGGCGGTAACGTCGAGGTTGTTGGCAAGAGCCAAGTCCTGATAGACCATCTCGATGCCCAAGCGACGCGCATCCAGAGGGCTGGCCATGTGCACCTTGTTTCCCTCGATAAGGATCTCGCCCTCATCCGCGCTATAGGCCCCGCTGAGGACCTTCATGAGAGTCGACTTGCCGGCAGCGTTGTCGCCCATGAGCCCGAGCACTTCGCCGTGGTACAAAGTCAGGTCCACACCGCGCAACGCCTGGACGGCGGCGAAACTCTTCCTGATGTCCAGCATTTCCACTACGGGAGTGGCTTCTGTCATGGGACCCACCTGTCTCGCTTGGACGGGCAGTTAATGAGCATAGCAGCTACATCGTCCTTTCGGGCAAGCGACTCCAAACGCAGAAAGGACTGCAGGAAACGGACGGGCTCGGCCGTCGCGATCCCTGCAGTCCAGTCAAGAACCGAAGTGCAGCTCTAGCTTTATAGTCCGGTGAAATCGCTCGCGTTGTAGTAGCCGGAGTCGATCACGGCTGACTTGACGTTGGTCTTGTCAACGGTGATGACCTCAGTCGGCTTGGCGGGCACATCGATCTTGTTGTTGTTGTAGGTCGTGGTCTTTTCGGGGGTGCCGCCGGTCAGGAAGGTTGTCGCCGCGGCGATGGCGTCCTTGACCAGGGTGCGGACGTCCTTGAGGACGGTCATGGACTGCTTGCCGTCAATGATGTACTGGATCGAGGGTTTCTCAGCATCCTGTCCGGTGACGACGTAGCTCTTGACGTCCTTGTCGGCCGCAAACGTGTCAGCGATGGAGCGCGCGGTGCCGTCATTCGGGGCGAGGATGAAGACGTTGCCCTTGTCGGCGGCGGTCGCCTTGGTCAGGTTGGCCTGAGCCAAGTTCTTGGCCACGTCGAACTTCCACTCGGTGGTTATCTGACCGAGGATCTTGGCTTCTTCGTCGTGCGTGAGGGTGGGCTTGCTCTGCAAAGCAACCGCTTCACTCGAATTCTTGATGACGAAGGTGCCATCGGCGATCTTGGGCTGCAGCGTCTCCCAGGCGCCCTCGAAGAACAGGAAGGCGTTGTTGTCGGTAGCGGCGCCCGAGTAGAGGTACAGCGGGTTGCCCGTGCCGGTGGCCTTGTCGATCAGATACTGGGCCTGAGCCTTGCCGACCGAGATGCTGTCGAAGGTCACGTAATAGTCGACGGAAGCGGTGTCGAGGATCAGGCGGTCGTAGGAGACGATCTTGACGCCGGCCTTGTTGGCCTCATCGGCCGCTGCTGCGGCGGCTTTGCCGTCCTGCGGGCAGATGATGATCACTTTGACGCCCGAGGAGATCAACGACTCGACGTTCTTCTTTTCCGTGGCGGAATCGCCCTGGCTAAAGAGGATCTGAACATCAACTCCGGCGGCTTTGAAGGCGTCGTTGAAGCGGGTCTCGTCCTGGATCCAACGGGGTTCATCCTTGGTCGGCAGCACAACGCCGACCGACCCCCCAGCCCCCGGCGATACGGTGGTCGCCGCGCCCGTGGTGGTGGTTGTGGCAGTCGATCCACAGGCGGATACGATCATCGCCACGACTATTAGAAGACCCATCGCTATAAACAATAGGCGCTTTTTGGACATATTCCCCTCTCCCTTTGCGATTGCTTGATCGAAGCACTTCTACTCAATCGATCCCATCACCACTGCTTTGCTCCTTCAAACTCACCCCTTTCAGCCGCGAACGGGCCATCCGCTCGGTGGACCAACACAGGCGAAGTCAGTGCGCCGGAACATGGCGCAAGCTGGAGAACCAAAGAGAAACCGGGTCAACGGCGAGTGCGCCGTGGCCCGTCGATATGCGAGCCGGGACTCACCCGTATCTCCCAGACCGACGCCCCCGCGATCGCAGGAGACGTCACACATGCCGTTGCCCCCTCGCTCCGTAGCCCAGCGCGTATCAGCCAGAAATCATGCCGTCGGGTACTACCATTATGGAAGCCTTACCGTTCTGTTGTCAAAGCTAAACAATGCGGAACGGGGTCTCGATCAGACGCTCATTCACGACCGGTCCGCTTGTAGTAGCCTTTACTCGCTTTGCGGATGATCTTCCACTTGCGCTCTCTATCCGCGCGGAGACGGGCATCCGTTTTCGCCGCCGCGAACTGCGCTTCGCCCATAAGCTTGTGATAGCTCGCCAGGCGCTCGGGCGGCAGCACTCCCGAGTCGACAGCAGACCGGACCGCGCAGCCCGGTTCTTCGTTGTGGGTGCAGTCGCGGAACCGGCACAACTGCGCGAACTGTTCTATTTCTGGGAAGACCAGCGCGATGCCTTCTTCCGATCCGGTCAGGCCGAACGCCCGGAGCCCCGGTGTGTCGATCAGCACGCCACCACCCGGCATCTGGATCAGTTCTCGCGCCACAGTCGTGTGCATGCCCTTCCCATCGCTCACGCGCACCTCACGCGTTGCCTGCCGCTGCTCGCCAAGGAGCGAGTTGATGAGCGTGGATTTTCCGGCCCCCGAAGGGCCGACCAGAACTGCGGTGCGATGATCCGAGATGTACTCGAGGATCGGCCGAATGCCATCACCGGCCAGCGCGTTCATGACCATCACATCCGCGCCCAGCGCCACCGCCTCTACGGCCAGCCGCGCCGCGTCCGGATCGACGGAGAGGTCCACCTTAGTGAGCACCACCACAGGCACGGCTCCCGAGTCCCAGGCCACCGAGAGTTCACGCTCGATGCGACGAAGATTGGGCGGGTCGGCGATCGGGTGTACGACGAACACAGTGTCGATATTGGCGGCCAGCACCTGGACGTCGGAGCTCTTCCCGGGGTCTCCGCGCATGATGACGCTCTTGCGCTCGAGCACGGCTTCGATGAGTGGGGAGTCGAGGTGGTCGCCGGAAGCGAGCACTGCCACCCAGTCACCTACAGCGGGCAGATCGGCGGCACTGCTGACGGACTTCAAGAGACGGGCAGAGATCTTTGCGTGAACGATATCGTCTGGTGTCGCTATCAGCACGCTGCCCCGATCGCCTCGGATCACCCGGGCCGGTGTAAGACCCTGCGCACCATAGGGCTCAAAGAGCCCCTCCCAGTGGGGGGAATAGCCGAGCGCTATAAGCGGGGAAGGGTCAGGCAAGGCGGATCCCGTCGATCGGCACGCGCTACCCTGTGGACTCCGGCTGGGGCATCTGACTCTGCTTGAGTGCCTCTTCCAGGTCCTGCAAGGTATCGGCCGCCTCCGGCGAGACAAAGGCCACGTCCTTGCCCGCCTCGAAACTGGCGGGGGTAGGGAGGAAGGAGCGGGCCCGTTTCTTCCGGCCGGTACCGCCGGAGAGCTCGTAGCCCAGGATCCTCCCGCTCTTCTCGTCGAGATAGAACGCCTCGAACTTGCCCAGATCCAGTCCCTCGGTAGTGCGGACGTGAACTCCCTCGAGCACGTTGCCGCGATCGAACACGTCCTTCATCTCCGGGACCTCCGAAGCCTTCACTATGCTGGTCTTCGAATCGATGATCAGGGTGTCCTCACCCACGCTGAGGATGGCAGACCAGCGCACGACGTGGGCGCCGCCGAACCAGCCCTCTTCGGCCAGCACTCCCAAGACCTGACTGCCCTTTTGGTCGACGACCAGATCGTGCACTTTGCCCACCTGCTCCCCCGCATCGCGGGTTATGAGCTGACGATGGATCAGTTCGCTCGCCTTCAACATGAGATCGTGCCTCCCGCGACTAGAACAGCACTCTATCTCCTCACATACTACTCTCGCAGTTCTGCACGTAGGTGCGTAAGATGATGTTAGTGGGGGCCTTTCCCGTTTCTTTGTTCGAGCACTCGGAGGAACAAATGACCAGCATCGTTGATATCGACGGCATCGGCCCCGCCAATGCGGATACGCTTGGGGTTCAGGGCATCAAGACCACGGAAGCGCTGCTCAAAGCCGCCGGCACCCGTGAGGGTCGCGCGGAGTTGGCAGCCGCCACCGGCATCGCCGAGAAGCTCATACTGGCCTGGACCAACAAGGCCGATCTCTTCCGGATCAAAGGCGTGGGCGAGCAGTATTCGGATCTCCTGGAGGCGGCCGGCGTCGATACCGTGGTGGAGCTCTCCAACCGGCGGGCGGACAACCTCACCAAGAAACTGGCTGAGGTGAACTTGGAGTACAAGTTCGTGCGTCAGCTTCCAGCCGAGTCGCAAGTGGCCGACTGGATCGAGGAGGCCAAGGCGCTTCCGCGGGTGATGACCTACTAGGTCAGGGGTGGGGCACCAGTAGTGAGCGATTCCGCCGGGACTGCCGGCAACGACACGATCCGCGCCATTCGTCGCCGTCACAGCACCCGGTTGTTCACCGACATGGCGGTGAGTGAGGAAGACCTTGTCGCGGTTCTCGACGCGGCAAATCGGGCACCCTCCGCGCATAACCAGCAATCATGGCGTTTCATTGTTCTCCGCGAGCGCGCCAAGAACGAACTGTCAGAAATGATCAACGGTCGGGCCGGCGACTTTCCCCGCCCCTCGTCGACCCTGCTGCGCATGGCTGCGCGAAGCGTCTTCAGCGCCCCCGTCGTGGTGGCCGTGGCCAACACGGGCGAACTGATGCGGCGCGGGTCCGAGTTATTCGCGGTGGACAAGGAAGCGGCCCACGACTTCTTCCGGACCATGGAGATCCAGAGCTCGGCTGCCGCGGTGGAGAACCTGCTGCTGGCCGCCACCTCGCTGGGCGTCGGCTCCGTGTGGCTCGGCGTCCTTCTCCTCATCAAGGCCCAGGTACTGGAGTTCCTCGATGAGCCGGGCGGCGAGTTCATGGCCGTCGTTGCCTTGGGGTATCCGGCGAAGGCGAGCGCAGGTCCCAAGAAGCGCGACCTGGAGACGCTCGTCCGATACCTCCGCTAGCCTGCCAGGGTCTCATGGCTCGGAACGCCGTCTATCGCGGCTCCCGGGCAGCAGCCCCGCGCTACGTCAATGCCCAGGGAGTCGGATCCCCTGAGGATGCCTCCAAACCGTCGTCGTCCTCTCGGTCGGTCCACGGCTCGGCGAGTTTCTCCCCGAAGGTCCTACCGTAGTCGTGACAGCCGCGCATGCCGTCTTGCGTGCCGACCTTGGCTTCCAGCAGATTGAAAGGACCCAGATCGAAGGGCCTCATCCTGTACACGTATCTCATCGTGTCGAAGACCATGGCCGGAGCATCCCCGCTATGCGTGTAAGAGCCGAAGGCGCCGCCCAGTTTTCCCTTGAGATCGGCCCCCCGCGCAAGAAATAGGAACGTCTTGATGGGCCCGGCCATATCCTGGTGGTAGGTGGGCGACCCGAAGATGTAGCCATCGTAGCCATTAAGGTCATCGACCGTCTCTATCTCCGAGGTCTTCTTGACGACGGCTTCGTGCGCGCCGAAGCGCACCCCTTCGGCGATGTACTCGGCCATCCTCTGGGTTCTTCCGGTCAACGAGTAGTAGACGATAAGGACCTTACCCATTTTGCTCCTTCCTCGAGACGACCATCAACAATCCATCTCATATTACCCCGCCACTCCAGGTTACCCTCTTCTACTACAAATGGTAGTCTTTACGGCCACGGCACGGCCGCAGGTACGGCTGCGGCACCCCTAGGTGGAGGATCGAGTGACCCACAAGCGGAGACATGACCCCAATTCCAGGACCGAGGCGCGGCCCGGTCTTACTCAGATCATGGGAGATCTGGAGGCCGAGATCCTGGAGTGCGTGTGGGATCTGGGCTCCGCTTCGGTCAAGGACGTGCACGAGTGTCTGCTCGAGCGCAGGGAGATCGCCTACACCACCGTCATGACCGTGATGAGCAGGCTCGCGGCCAAGGGACTGCTCGTGTCCCGTCCAGTCGGGCGTGCGTACGTGTACGAGGCGGCCGCCGGGCGTGAGGACTTCTGCGCGGGTGTGGTCCGGGATTTCATGTCTGGTGTGCTGGTCGATGCCGACAGAGCGGTGCTTGCACAGTTCGTGGAGAGCGTCACGGAGCATGACGTCGAGCAACTCGACCTGCTCGCTCAGATCATCGAAGAGAAAAGGCGGGAAAGGTCATCGTTGGGCTAGCCCTGCTCATCGGCTCGCTGCTCTTTCTGGCCGCGGCGCCGTACTTGGTCCGCCGGCTCATCGAGCCCGCGGTCGATCCTAGGGCGACGGTGTGGATCTACCTCGCCTTGGTGATATGCGTGGTCCTGGTGATCCTGGGCCTGTCGATCTTCCTGCTCGTACTCTTGGCGCCAGGTTGGCTCACCGGCCGGACCGAGGCGGCTTGCCACCATGGACCCTACTGTCTGCACCTGCTTCCTCCCTGGGTCCAGTTCACGCTGTGGCTGTTGGTCGCGGCGTTGTCGGGTTGGCTTGTGGTGAGGATGGGATGGACCGGTCTGTCGGCCGCGCGCGCGGGTCGAAGAGTGAGGTGTGCGGCTCTGGCCTGGGCCACGCCGGTCACCACGTCGGTGCCCTATCCCGTCTACGAGGCCGCCGATGGCGCGGTCTTCGCCTGGACGGTCGGCATCTGGCGTCCGGTCATCCTGGTCTCGCGGGGTCTGCGCGAATCCCTGTCGCCGGAGGAACTTCAGGTCGTGCTGGCGCATGAGCAGGCCCACGCTGCGGGCCGCGATAATCTGCTCCTCTTCGTGTCGCGCATCATCAATAGTGCCCTCTTCTTCTTCCCGGGCATGACCCGGTCTCATGCGGGCGTGCGACGGTGCGCGGAGGTATCCGCCGACGCCTTTGCGTCTCGGGGTACCGGCGACAGGCTGTTGGTGGCCGCGAGCGTGAGCCACGTGGCCCGGCTGCTCTTCGATTCGGGGCCTTCACGGTCCTTGGTCGCGCAGGCGGTCGGCGCGGCCTTCGCCCAGGGCGAACTCGCGGTCGAGAGAGTGCGGTGTCTCGTGGAGGATCGGCGCCGCCATTCTCGGCGCCGCCTTGTCTGCGGCGTCGCGACGCTCATGTTGGTACTTGTCGTCTTCGGCATGAGTCTTTACTCGGTGGCGGGGGGCAGTTTGACCGGCCATCCCCGATCCGCTGCCTGCGTCGAATACGCCTCCAGGTAGGCCCTGCTCGATCCCTCTCCCACCACTTACTACAAACTGTAGTAAAATAATCACCATTGTTTGCTTACCAGTCTCGCGAACGGACGTGGGATTTCGACCAAGGGGAGAGTCATGCCAAAGAAGAAGGCTCCGGCCAACCTGACGAAACGTGAAAAGTTCGAAGATGCGGGCCGTTTTCCGGTAAAGAAGGCAGCCATCATCGGCGTGGCGGTGATTGTCGTCGTCGTGGGCGCGTTCTTCGGTTATCGCCTCGCCACCAACACCCCTGAGGTGGGTGGAGCGGTGGTGCAGCAGGGCGGGTCCGACTATAACGGCGGCCAGGTGGCAATGACCGTTCTGCCGGACGTGACCGCCGCGGGTGGGAATCTAGCGATTCCCGTCTCCGAGATCACGGCCAAGAAGATCGTCGGACTCGTATACCACCGCACCAACGCGATGCCGGACGGCTACAAGGATATCGCCGGGAACGGGCTTCCCCTGCTGGCATACGTCGCACCCAGCGGCCGCCTCGTGGTGGCGAGCGCCCTCTGCGAGCCTTGCCACTCCTACGAGTTCCACATCGAAGGCAACGACCTGGTCTGCAACTCGTGCTTTACCCATTGGGACCTCAACACGCTCGAGGGCAAGAGCGGCGGCTGCCAAACCTATCCTCCCATGGAGCTGACGAACGCCGTCCAGGGTGACACCGTGAACGTGCCGACCGACGTCCTCGAAAGCTGGACCCCGCGCGCCTAACGGTCACGTGACAGCGGACTCTTAGCTCAACACCCTCGCAGCGATGCGCCTCTCCCACGTGGCCCTGCGCAACATGCGCAGGCACTGGACACGAGCCTTGATGCTCGCGATCCTCATCACCTCGGTGGTGGCGGTGGTGGCGTCCCTCTACTTCGTCAACCGAAGCGCCGATCAGGACCTGGCGAACAAGGTGGACGAATACGGCGCCAACATCACGGTCGTGCCCCGCAGCGAGGAGCTCCCGCTCACCTACGGCGGGGTCCGGGTGGGGGGCCTCACTTACGACGCGCGTCCGCTGACTATGGATGATGTGGCCCTCATCCGGACGATCAAGAACCGCGACAACGTCAACCGGGTAGC
Organism: uncultured Actinomycetota bacterium; assembly: GCA_963843455.1. GTDB lineage: Bacteria > Actinomycetota > Thermoleophilia > RBG-16-64-13 > RBG-16-64-13 > CAIQPS01. Next base: position 230,119 of record CAWJKE010000015.1, on the reverse strand, counting down.
TCCCAAGCTGCTCGAGCTCGGCGAAGTCCAGGGCATCCGTCTGATGGCGGCCGGTGTGCAATGGGACCAAGAGCTGGGCTTGAAGAAATGGTGGCAGATCGACGGTCGGACCCCCAGTGGCGCGCAGGATGTGCTCCTCGGTTCGCGGGCGGCGGCTCGGCTGGGCAAGCAGGCGGGCTCGACCATCGAGCTGCGCGGCGAGCAGTTTGAGGTGGCCGGGGTCCTCCAGCCCACTGGGTCGCAGGAAGACGACATCCTCTTCCTCGATCTGGCCACCGCCCAGCGTCTGTGGAATCGTCCCGGCGAAGTGAGCTTCGTGGAAGTGTCGGCCTGGTGCAGCTCCTGCCCCATAGAGGACATCGGCGCGCAGATCTCGACGGCCATCCCCGGCAGCCGGGTCTCGGCTCTCCGCAAGGCCATGGAATCGCGCGAGATCCTTGTGGGCCAGTTTCGCCTGTTCAGCGTCGTGGTCTCGGCGTTCATGATCATCGCCGGTGGTCTGGTCATACTGGCATCCACGCTTGGGGCCGTTCGCGGGCGCCGGGGAGAGATCGGCGTCTTTAGAGCGCTGGGATTCCGCAAGCGGCATGTGATGGAGATAGTGCTCCTGGAGAATCTCATCATCGGCGTCGCGGCGTCGGTGGTGGGAGTCTTGCTGGCAGTGGCGATCTCGGGCCCCTTCGCCCGCCTTGTCGCGGGTGTCTCCTCCGCATCCACGCCGAAGCCGGCCGTTCTGCTCGCTGCCATCGGTGCCGCCACCCTATTGGTCTTGGTGTCGAGCCTATATCCGGCCTGGGTGGCCTCCCGGCTCAGCCCTCTGGTCGCTCTGCGGAGGGTCTGACGGCGATGGCGAGAAACGCGGGAATGGGACTCAACACCATCGCCGTGGCGCACCTGAGGCGTCACAAAGGCAAGAGCCTGCTCATCATCGTAGGCCTGGCCACGGCGGTCGCCGCCTTCGTGGCCGTCATGTCGCTGGTACTCTCGCTGCAGACCACCCTCGACAGCCGGCTGGCCCGCTACGGGGCCAGTCTGACGGTGGTTCCGCAGAACCCGGAACTGTCGTTGCAGTACGGCGGCATCACCGTGGCGACGGCCGGCTCAGCGCAGACCGCGCTTCTCGATCCCGCGGTGGTCTCGAGCGTGGAGGGCATCGCAGCGAAAGAGTCCCTGGCCGCTGTACTACCGGTGGCCGTGCGCGCGGTGAACGTCTCCGGGGTGGACTACCTGGCCATCGGCACCGACATAGCCGCGAGCGCGAGAGTCAAGCCGTGGTGGCGGGTGGAGGGCGCTCTGCCAAGTCGTCCCGACGAGGTGCTGCTCGGTCTGAACGCCCGCAACAAGCTCGGGGCCGAGCCGGGGACCTCGCTGATCATCGGAGGAAGGCCGTTCGTGGCCAGCGGGGTGTTGTTGGAGACCGGCGGTGAGGAAGACAACGCCATCATCATGGACCGGACCGCCCTGGTGCAGGCCACGGGAACGAGCGCCGAGTTGAATATGATCGACGTCGCCGTGACCGATTCCGGGGCGGTGGATCAGGTGGTCCGCGAGGTCCAAGCGGCGGTGCCCGGAGCGGACGTACGCTCGGTCAAGCAGAGCCTGGAGTTCAACGCCCGGGCCGGTTCGTCCCTGGCCGACATCGGTCTGGGGGCCACCGTCCTCATCGTCCTCATCGCGACGCTCATCGTGGTGTTGACCATGCTGGCAGCGGTACGTGAGCGGCAGAGGGAGATCGGCGTCTTCCGGGCGGTCGGTTTCAAGACCCGTGACGTGGTCAGCCTGATGTTCCGCGAGTCGCTGCTGCTGAGCGCGGTCGCCGCCGCGGTGGGGCTGACCTTGGGGGTGCTGGGCGCGGCGTTCGGGCCGAAGATCGTTCCCAGCCTGGACCTCGAACTCGCGGTCAGCATTCCTATCCTCGTCGGCGGGGCTGCGCTGGCCATCGTGCTGGCCGCGGTCGCGACGGTCTACCCCGCATTCCTGGCCACTCGTCTGGATCCCGCCATCGCTCTTCGAAAGCTCTAACGGAGGTTCGTCGTGCTGTCTGTCAACAAAGTTCGCAAGGAATATGGAGCGGAAGGGCCCGGCCGGGTCGTAGCCCTGGCGGAGGTGAGTCTCGAGATCCGCGGTGGCGAATTCGTTGCCATCATGGGTCCCTCGGGCTCGGGCAAGTCCACCCTCCTCTCCATCCTTGGCGCCATGAACCCTCCCACCGCCGGCACCGTCACCATCGACGGGATCGATGTGTACGGGCTCTCTCAAGAGCGGCAGGCCGACCTGCGCAGGGAGTACATCGGCTTCGTCTTTCAGCAGTTGGAGTTGCTGCCCTATCTCACGGCCCTCGAGAACGTCATGCTGCCCCTAGCGATCCTCAAGATGCCCGACAAGCGGGGCAAAGCACTACGCGCCCTGGAGCAGCTAGGTCTGGACACCAAGAAAGCCGGCCGGCTGCCCTCGGAACTTTCGGGGGGCGAACAGGGGAGGGTGGCCATAGCGCGGGCCATCGTCAACGATCCCCCCATCATCCTGGCCGACGAACCCACCGGCAGCCTGGACACCGAGAACGGTCAGGTGGTGCTCGAGCTGCTACGCGAACTCGCGGCGGCCGGTCACGCCGTGGTCATGGTGACTCACAATCCCGAGTCCCGCCTTCTGGCCGACCGCGTGGTCGATATTCGCGACGGGCGTTGCGGGGTCTCGGCGGAAGAGGATCCCTCCAGCCTTCCCGGCTGCCGCTAGCTCGACACCGCGTCCTCGACCGGGGCGCCGGCCCCTCCGGTCCACGCAGGCCTATCCCAACTGCCAGGCGTCGCGATCGACTCGAGTATGAGGTCCAACATCTGTATCGAGCGCTCTTCGCTCCACTCGTTCTCGACGCCCATGAGTTTCGCGATATCCTCGGTCCAGGCCCGGCTCACCATCATCCACGCGACCTGCTGGGCGTCCGCAAGGGGAGTGATCGTCCCTTCTGCCTGCCCTTCTCTGACGACTTCCGCCGTGTCGCCCACCAGCGTGAGGTGTTTGGCTCCCAGAGCCTCGCGTAGACCCTCCTCCGGCGGAGCGACGATGAATTCGAAGAGAGCCACCACCGATCTGTCATCCGCCGATGCGACCAGATTCGTGTGATTCAAGCCGATCTGCCGCAAGCGGTCCAGAGCGTTTCCCTTGATGAAGGTCTTGTGGTGAGCCGTGCGTCTCTCGATAAGCACGTCCACGGCCGCCAGAAGGATCTCCTTGCGGTTGGCGAAATGCGCGTAGAGCGCCGGGGTGGTGACGCCCACACCCGCTGCTATGCGGCTCAAGGTTGTTCCGGTGACCCCGTGTTCGGCCACCATGTCGAGTGTGACGCTGATGATCTGGTCTCTTCGCTCGTGGCTCTTGAGACGGTGCCTGTTCGCCATTGCAGGATCTCCTGGTCGCCCCCCTGGTCTCACAGCGACATTACCATAGCGGCACTTCCGCAGGCCCGGTATCCCATTGACTACTTAACGGGGGTTAAATTAACATGGTGCTTCTGCTTACCTGTGTTTTCAGAGGAAAGGGGACGGCGAGTCATGCCGTACGGATACGCTGGAAAGATCCTCTTCGTCGATCTCACCGCAGGCTCTCTCGCGGAGGAGGAGCCGGACGAAAGCTTCTACCGTAGCTGCATCGGGGGCGTGGGCATGGGAGCCAGACTCCTCCTGGAACGGACAAAGCCGGGCATCGACCCTCTCGGGCCCGAGAATATGCTCGGCTTCTCGGCGGGGCCTCTCACGGCCACCGGGGTGTACGGTTCGGGCCGCTACATGGTGACCACCAAATCGCCGCTCACCGGCGGATGGGCCGATTCGAACGCCGGCGGCACCTGGGGACCGGTACTGAAGAATGCCGGATACGACGGGATCTTTGTCGTGGGTGCGGCCGAGCGGCCGCTCGTACTGGTCATCGACGAAGGCCGGGCCCGCCTGCTCGAGGCCGACGCTCTTTGGGGCAAAGACACCTACGAGACCGACGATGCCCTACAGACGCAACTGGGCGACCCGGGTAGTTGGACCATCAACTGCATCGGGCCGTCGGGTGAGCAGTGCTCTCTCCTGGCGGGGATCGTCAACGAGAAGGGCAGGATCGCGGCTCGCTCGGGCGTGGGCGCCGTCATGGGCTCGAAGAAGCTCAAAGCCATAGCGCTGCGGGCCAAAAAAGGCGCCCGCATCCCCGTGGCCGACAAGGAAGGCCTCCGGGTCGTGCAGAAGCAGTACGGGGAACTCATCAAGAACAGCGGATTCCTCAAGGGTCTGACGGCGGCCGGCACCGGCGGGAGCGTCAGCTTCCTCGTCTCCATCGGAGATTGCCCGACCAACAACTGGGCGGCCACGGGCACCGAGGCAATGCCGACTTGCAGCAACCTCGACACTCCGGCGATGGATGTCTACAAGCTCAAGGCTTACGGCTGCAACGCGTGCCCGGTGCGGTGCGGCGCCCTGCTTCGCATCGAGGAAGGCCAGTATGCTAGTCAGGACGAGACCCACCGGCCCGAGTACGAGACCCTGGCGGCGCTCGGGACTCTCTGCTGCAACGACAGCGCCGAGGCGGTCATCCGGGCGAACGAGATCTGCAACCGCTACGGCATCGACACGATCGGAGTGGGCAGCGTCATCGCTTTCGCCACCGAATGCTACGAGAATGGGCTCGTCACGCGAGATGACACGGGCGGGCTGGAACTGAACTGGGGCAACTCCACCGCGGTCGTGGCGCTGACCGAGCAGATCGCGAGAAGAGAAGGCTTTGGCGCGGTGCTCGCCGACGGGTCGAAGCGGGCAAGCGAGCAGATCGGCCGCGGCAGCGAGCAGTTCGCCATGCACGTGGGCGGCCGCGAACTGCCGTTGCACGACCCGCGCGCGAACCCCGGCATGGGCATGTTCTACATCTCCGACGCGACTCCCTCGCAACATTGCGGACCACAGGGGCTGGCGCTACTCGACCAGGGAGCGCCTCTCGGCTCCGATCCCCTGCTGCAGTCGAGCTCTTCGGGACCGTTCCAGGACTACGACAAGAAGGGTGAGTTGTACGCTCGTGGGGCCGCCTACTGGCAGCTCCTGAGCTCGGCCGGGCTCTGCTCGCTCTACGCGCAGTTCGACGCGCCACCGGTCGTTGAATTGCTGAGGCCGGTCACGGGCTGGGACATGGACTGGGAAGAAGGGCTCCGGGCCGGCAGGAGGATCCTCACCCTGCGCCAGGCTTTCAATGTCAGAGAGGGGCTCAGTCCGGACGATTTCCGGTTGCCCAAGAGATTCGAAGAGCCTCTCAGCGCCGGTCCTATGATGGGGCACGACGTTCCTTTCGTAGAGATGCGCGCCGACTATTTCCGGGCTCTGGGCTGGGACCCACAGTCGGGAAGACCGGCACCGGTGGCTCTTGCAGACCTTGGACTGGACATAGAGGTGTAGTGATGAAGATCGGTTTTATCGGCATCGGGCAGATGGGCCTCCACATGGCGCGGAACGTCCAGCAGGCGGGACACGAACTGGTGGTCCATGACGCCAGCGAGGAGGCTGCCGCGCCGCTCGTGCAGGCAGGGGCGGTATGGGCGGCCACGCCGGCCGCTGTCGCCGCGGCCTGCCGTCTGGTCATCACCTGCCTTCCCACCCCTCCGATCGTGGAGCAGGTGGTCCTCGGCGACCAGGGCCTCCAGTCGGAATGGAAAGCCGGCGACATCTACATAGACATGAGCACGAACGCTCCGTCTACCGTGAGACTCATAGCCGAGGCGGCAACGTCCCGCGGAGTGAGGGTCCTCGACGCGCCGGTGAGCGGAGGTACGACAGGGGCCGAAAAGGGCACTCTCACCCTGATGGTGGGAGGCGATCCGGCCGTGCTCGAAGAAGCCCGGGCGGTGCTCGAGCCTATGTCGGCCAAGATCTTCCATGTCGGCGGCGTGGGTTGCGGCAACGTGGCCAAGCTCGTTAACAACATGATCGGGTTGGCGTGCAACTCCATCTGCGCCGAAGGCTTGGTGCTGGGAGTCAAGGGAGGCATCGACCCACAGGTGCTCTACGACCTCCTCACCGTGAGCACGGCCGACAACTGGAGTCTGCGGCAGTATCCTCGGACGGTGTTTAAGGGCAATTTCGCTCCCGGTTTCAAAGTGGCTCTTGCCCACAAAGACATCACCCTGGCACTCGGTCTGGGAGAGGAGTACGGAGTCCCGCTGCCGGTGGCAGCGGCGGTGAAGGTCGATCTGGCCGAGGCCATGGAGCACGGCCGTGCCGGCCAAGGTGTCGATTCAGTCATATTGAGCCTCGAAGAGGTGGCCGGCGTAGAAGTCCGCGTGTCCGACTAGAGCGTGAGGAGCTGACCGACATGAAAGCTGCGGTATGTTACGAGTTCGGAAAACCTCTGGTCGTCGAGGAGGTCTCCCTGAGGCCTGCCCAGCCGGACGAGGTCAAAGTGAAGGTGGCTGCCACGGCCATCTGCCACTCCGACCTGCACGATGCCAAGGGCGATTTTGGCGGGGGCCTCCCGTTCGTGGGTGGACACGAGACCGCGGGGTACGTGGAGGAGGTGGGCTCGGCGGTGACCTGCGTCGCCCCAGGGGACCACGTGATCGTGAGTCTTCTCGAGTCGTGCGGCGACTGCTATTACTGCACCAGGGGGATGCCCTACTTCTGCGAGACCAAGGTCACGTACGACGTCAAAGGGACTCTGACGAACGCCAAAGGCGAGGAGGTCATCCAGAAGGCGCGCGTGGGAGGCTTCGCGGAGTACGTCCTGGTCCACGAGTCTCAGCTCGTAAAGATCGCCGATGATTTCCCCATGGACGTCGCCTCGCTTCTCGCGTGTGGGGTGACCACCGGCTTTGGGGCCGTGGTCAACCGCATGAAGGTGCCGCCGCTTTCCAGCGTGGTCGTCATCGGCACCGGCGGCGTGGGGCTGAACGCCGTCCAGGGGGCGGTCGTCTGCGGAGCGAATCCGATCATCGCAGTCGATATCGTGGATTCGAAGCTGACCAGGGCTCGAGAGTTCGGCGCCAGTCATGGGGTGAACGCCTCTACCGTGGACGCTGTGGCCGCCGTCAAGGAACTGACCGGCGGCAGGGGTGCGGACTACGCTTTTGTCACCGTGGGCAGTTCCGCGGCCCTGGCGCAGGCCTTCGCCATGCTGGCCCGGCGGGGGACCGCGGTCATGGTCGGACTTCCCCCGGGTACCGACCCGCCGCTCTCGGTCCCCGCCGTCGAGTTCGCCATCAACGAGAAGACGGTCACCGGCGGGTTCATGGGGTCCGTACGCCTGCAGGTGGACGTCCCCGGTCTCATCGCGCTGTACCAAGCGGGACGCTACAAGCTCGATGAGCTAATAGCCGGCCGGTATCCATTGGAGCGCATCAACGAAGCGCTGGCGTCATCGGCCGCGGGTGAGGCGCTGCGGAACGTCATCGTGTTCGAGTAGGCGGCCACATGGGAATAGGACACCTGTCGCGTGTGCGTACGAGGGGAGTCCTTCATGAATGTGATCGAAAGCGATGTCGACGGAATCCCGCTGATCGTCGTCGAAGGAGATCTTGACCAGTCGTCCAAGTCGGTGGTTCTCGACGCGGTACGCGGTATCCTCCGCGACGCCTACCCCTCGCAGAATCTACTCATCGACCTGACCGACTGCGCCTTTCTCGACAGCGGTGGATTGAGCGTTCTCTTGACGGCGGTGGCGCAGTTGCCCGCCGGTTCCTGGCTGGGAATCATCGGAGCCTCGGCTGGGCCGAACCGAGTCTTGGAGTACACGGGATTCCTCGACCACGAGAAAGTGCGCTTCTTCTCCTCACTGAGCGACACCGCAGCAACGCTTGCCCGCGAAAAGAAGCTGCTTCGGACGCAAGAGCGCGATCCGGCGGAGCAATCCTAGGGCCCTGGTTTTCGGGGACATGCCGGCGGGTATCTTCCCCGCACCTAACAGATAAGGAGGGGAACCATGGCGTTCATCGACAAGACGATCGAGGTAGCGGCGGATGTCCAGGTGGTCTATGAGGCCTGGACCGCCTTCGCGGATTACCCGGTGTTCATGGAGACCATCGAAACGGTGACCCTTGTCGAGGACGACCTGTTTCGCTGGGTCGCGGTCGTCGAGGATGACATTTACGAATGGGATGCGGACGTGGTCGAGCAAGTGCCCGACGAGAAAGTCAGTTGGCGAGCCGTCGACGGTCGCGAGACCGGCGAGGTGCGCTTTGAGAAGGTGACGGCCGGGACCACGAAGGTGACGTACCAACTCAAGTACGACCCGGCGGCCTGGGATGGCAAGGCCGACACTGTGCGGCATTGGATGAACCGCCGGGTCGAAAAGGATCTGGACCTCTTCAAGAAGGTGGTCGAAGCGACTGCCTGAGTCCGCCTGGTCAACAACCGGAGGCACGACATGAACGATTGGGGCAGGAGCACCCTGGTGACGATTGGACTACTGACCGTTGCCTTGCTCGTGGCAGTGCTGCCGGCGGGCTGTGGGAGCAGTTCCACGACGACCACGACTGCTGCGCAGCCGACCACCACGACCAGTGTCTCGAGCACGGCCACCTCGGGACCGACCGGCGTGGCCCCGGCCAGGTTCGAAGTGCCCCTGAGCGGAGACCAATCGGTACCACCGGTGCAGACCTCGGCTAGCGGCACCGCAATCCTGATGCTCGAGGCGAGCCCGAACGGTTTCAACATCTCCTTTGAGCTCGACGTGACCGACATAGTCGACGTAACCGCGGCCCACATCCATCTCGGTGCTGCTGGGACCAACGGTCCCGTGATCGTGTCCCTGTTCAGCGGACCGCAGAAGTCCGGGTCGTTCACGGGTGTACTGGCCAAGGGCGCCATCACCGAAGCCGATCTGACCGGGCCGATGGAGGGCAAGACGTTCCAGGATCTGGCTGCGATGGTGCTGACCGGCCAGACCTATGTGAATGTCCATACGGTTGCGAACCCCGACGGCGAGATCCGCGGACAGATCGTCATTCCGGGTGCGGCCGGCCCTGCCACCACGACCACCGCGGGCGGGGGCACAACCACGACTGCGGCGAGCGGTTACTGACGCTGGGCAATCAACACCGCGTACGGATCGATCCCGTCTTCATGGGCCTTTCACGTTTTCGGCGCTAAACTAGTACCTGCATGCCGTCGTTGGGTGTCATGGAGGTATGAGCGCTGGAACCCGAGTATCGTAGTTCGCGGCCGCCGGTGCGGCGTCGTCCCAGTAAACGAGTGCGTCGCCGCCGGATCGTGCTTTGGAGCGCTATAGCGCTGGTGGTCGTGATACTCGCCGTGGCGGGCGGCACCTACTTCTGGTTCACCCATCTGGTGAGCGGGGCGAACAGTCGCGTAGACCCGGACGTTAGCGCAGCCCTCACCAGCGTGCCGCCGACGTCCTTGGACGTGGCGGTGCCCGCCTCACCGGGAGCGATGAATATCCTGCTCCTCGGATCGGACAAGCGCGGTAACGTGCGAGCTGGGCGTGCCGATACGATCATGCTGGTGCACATCGATCCTAAGCAGGATTTCGTCTCGACGCTCGCTCTGCCCCGCGACCTGCGTGTCGAGATTCCGGGCCACGGGACGAACAAGCTCAACGCAGCGTATGCCATCGGGGGACCGGCCTTGGTCATTCGTACCGTGAAGCAGGCGACCGGCGTGAATATCGATCACTTTCTGCAGGTCGACTTTGCGGCCTTCCAGGAGCTGACGGACAGTGTCGGCGGGGTCTACATCGACGTGGATCGCAAGTACTTCAACAGCGGCGGGACCTACGAGCCGATCGATATCCAGGCCGGATACCAGTTGCTCAACGGCCGTGATGCCCTCGACTATGTCCGGTTCCGCCACGATTCGAACTCAGACTTCGGCCGCATGGCCCGCCAGCAAGCGTTCCTGTCGTCCCTCAAGAATCAGATCAGCGGTCAGGGCGCACAGCTCCTTCTCAAACTCCCGGGGTTGGCAGGCGATCTGTTCTCGAACGCCACTACCGACCTCTCGGCCGACCAGATCCTCAGAACCGCCTACTTTGGCGCCCGGTTGGACGGTGGGCGCATCCGACAGGTGCGGCTGATCGGCGAGATTAAGACGGTCAAAGGGGTCTCGTACGTGCTCGTTCCCGAGGCCGATCTCACAAAAGCGGTGAAGGACTACCTGACCCCGCCGACTCAGGAAGGGACCGCGAACGGGGGCGCGACCACAACCGAGGTGTCAGGCCCGGCCACCGGAACAACCGGGAATCACGACCTCAAGGCCTGGCAGTCGGTCGCGGCGACGGTCCCCTTCGCCGTCGAAGCACCCGATTACCTGCCGGACGGCTACACGTACTCCGATCGAGTCCCGCGAGCCGGCAAGACCTACACGATCAAGGCCGGTGGGGACGGCAAGCCCGCGCTTCGGATCATCTACAAGCTCTCCAAACGCGACCAGTACCTGGGAGTGACGGAGACAAGTTGGCTCGACGCTCCCATAGCCTCACCGGGCACCGAGGTCGAGAACGGCGGCATCACCTACAACGTGGTCGGGGCCGCGGGAAAAGTCGACGTCGTCTGGTGGAAGAAGGACGGCGTGCTCTACTGGGTCTCGAACACCCTTTCCCATCTTTTGCCGCAGAGCGAGTTACTCCGGGTGGCCCAGTCTTTCAGCCCGGTGACCAAGTAGCAGCAGCGTTCGGGGGCAGCGGCGAGGTGGCCAGCGGGTCATCGCCGAGTTCGGTATAGGGCTCGCCGTCGCGGTGTTTCTGGACGCCTTCGTGCTGCGCACCTTCCTAGTGTCGGCCCTGATGCACCTGTTCGGCAAGGCGAATTGGTGGCTTCCCCGCTCGGTGGATCGCCGCCTGCCCCATCTCTCGGTGGAGCCGGCGGAGGATGCGGACGCCTGAGGTCGCGGTTCGAATTCTCCGCCTGATGGGTATCGGAGTTCGTGCGCAGGACGATACTCAATCAGCAGGCGAGGAGATTCATCATGCAGCGAGCGAAGAGCGGTGAGTTCAACTGGGTCGATCTCTGGGCGCATGACTTCGAGAAGCAGAGCGCGTTCTACGAGGCGCTCTTTGGGTGGAGCTACGTCGATTTTCCGTTTGAGAACGGCATGGTGTATCGCATGTTCAATACCGACGGACACGCGGTCAGCGGCATGTCGCAGCTTTCGGCCGACATGGTGGCACAGGGGCAGTCGAGCGCCTGGAACACCTATCTCGCCACCGACGACGTGGACGCAGTTGTCACCAAGGCCGTCGAACTGGGCGGCACCGTGGTCATGCCTCCCATGGACGTGCCCGGCTCGGGCAGGACGGCCGTGATCCAAGATCCGACCGGCGCCTACGTCTCGTTCTGGAAGCCGCTGAGTCCGGACGAGACGGTCGAGTACATGCGGCCGGGGACGCTCTCCTGGAACGATCTGGGCACGCGCGATCCGCAAAAGGCGATCGCCTTTTACACCAGGCTTTTGGGCTGGGACGTTCAGCCTATGGAAGCAGGGCCCATGCCCTATTGGGTGGTCAATGTCGACGGCCAAGGCGAGGGTGGCATCATGCCCATGCCCGCGATGGTCCCGGACGAGGTGCCTTCGTACTGGCTGGTGTACTTCGGGACAACGGACGTGAAAGAAAGCGTCGCTCGGGCGCGAGAGTTGGGAGCAACGGTAGTGTCCGAGCCCATGCAGGTGGCGGACATGGTGGAGTTCGCGGTGCTCGCCGATCCGTTCGGCGCGACCTTCGCGCTCATGCGGCCGCTACAGAACGCCTGAGGTCAGCCGCCTCGGAGCAGATCCGCGAACGCCCGGCGATGCTTCTGCTCGTCGGCCAGGATCTTCTCGAAAAGGCGCGTTGTGACGTCGTCTGCTGCGCTTCGGGCGACGCCGATGATGCGTGTGTAGAGATCGATGGCCGCTTCTTCCGCGGTCTTATCGATCTCCAGCATCTCTTTCGCGCTGCTGCCGATAGTGATGGCCGCCGGCTGGGTAGTGGGCTCTCCCCCGAGCAGGACCACTCGTTCGGCGATCGCCTCGGCGTGCCTCATCTCGGTGATGGCGATCTTCTTGAGCGTCGCTCCCGGGAGGAAATAGAGCGCATGGCTGGCAACGAACCTGTTCTGACCGTCCGGGGGCGCTCCCCTGGGACGCGCCGCGCCTTGGCCGGCCCCAATGGCGTGCTGCAGCATGTACTGGACGCACACCTGGAGTTCCCGAGCCAGCGCCGTGTTCAGCAGACCCACCACCTCGAGCGATGTCGCATCTTTCTCCATGGCCGCCCCTCTCGATCCTCGCCCCTCGTTGGGCTTAGGGCGCGTGTTCCCAAAATCCGGCTACAGGTAAACAGGGGACGGACCATCGGCAAGACCGGACTGGAGAGTAAGATATCCATAGGAATACGCGGTTCCCTCTGACCGAAGGGAGATCTTTCATGCGCGGAGGAGGTTTGGGCGGTCCAGGCCGCCGGGCGATGAGGCGTCGTGTTCGGCGCAAGGTCCGGCGGAGACGGATCGTCATCGGCGGGGCCGTGATGCTGGCGGCAAGCGCCGGAGCCAAGGCTGTGAAACTCAGCCAGCAGGACGCACAGAAGATCGAAGAGGCGACGGGCATGCCTCCGGAGGACCTCGAGGATCAGGATCTCCAGGAGACCATGGAAGAGTTGAATATCCAGTCGCAGCCGGTGACCCCGGAAGACGAGGCGGCTCTCGCGGAATAGCGGCGCGCCGCGGCCGTAGAAACGGCCCGGGGCTGGCGGAGTGGTATGCTTCGAGCAGTTTAGAGCTAGAGCGCGGAGGGGAACCAGACCCCAGGGGACCGGCTTGGTCATCGCCTTCGCGCAGCCCATCGCTGGAATGGCAAGCAGTGTCTCCTGGTCCATGCCTCTCTACTATCGCGGTCTGGAGACAGAATGCTTCTCTACTTGGTGAATCCATCCAATCCGCTCGTCAGCATGTCCTTCAGTCGCAGCAGGTATTGGAACCGGTTCCGGCTCTGGAAACCCCTTAGCCTTCTGGTGCTCGCCGGTCTCACCCCGCCCGGTTGGGATGTCTCCGTCCTCGATGAGAACCTGGCCCCGATCGACTACGATTCGCTGCCGCGCCCCGATCTCGTCGGCCTCACTGCGTTCACGTCCCAGTCATCCAGAGCCTACGAGATAGCCGGGCGATTCCGCGCTCAGGGTGTCCCCGTGGTCATGGGGGGCATCCACGCGACCATGCGCCTGGAAGAGGCGAGCCGGCATGTCGACTCGGTCGTCACCGGGGAAGCGGAACCGGTTTGGGCCCAAGTGCTCGAGGATGTCCGGGGCGGCGGCCTGAAGGAGCGCTATGACGGCGGCCGGGCGCGCATGGACCAGATCGTCCCCGCCCGTCACGACCTGCTCGGACACGGATACGCGTTCGGCTCCATCCAGACCACCCGCGGATGCTCGCTCAACTGCGCTTTCTGCAGCGTCACCGAGTTCAACGGCGCACGCTACCGGCAACGGCCGGTCGCCGAGGTCGTGGAGGAGTTCAAGGCCATCCCCGAATCCCGGGTGCTCATCGTCGACGACAACCTCATCGGCCGTATGCCGCAGCACATCGAGCGAGCCAAGGAACTCTTCCGCGCCCTGGCGGAGGCCGGCACCGGCAAATCCTGGGTCGGCCAGACGACCGTCAACTTCGCCGACGACGAAGAATTGCTCGACCTGGCTAGGAAGGCCGGCTGCGCAGGGCTCTTCATAGGGTTCGAATCGGCGCATCCAGAGGACGCCGCCGAGCTTGGCACGAAGGCGGCCATGCTTTCCCACCGCGATATCCCCGCCGCCATAGAGCGGATCCACCGCCACAATATACTGGTGGTGGGCTCGTTCATCATGGGGCTGGATTCGGATCGCCCTGGAGTGGGCAGGATGATCGCCGAAGCGGCCGGCCGGTATGGGGTGGACAACATAAACGTGCTCTTTCTGACCCCACTGCCCGGGACCCGCCTATGGAAGCAGTTGGAGGCGGAGGGAAGGATCGTGATGAACTCCTTCCCTGACGACTGGAAGTTCTACACGCTCAACTATCCGGTCGCCCGGTACAAACACCTCACAACGGACCAGATCATACGAGAGATGACGGAGTGTAACGGTACGTTCTTCTCCCCGTTGAACATCGGAGCCCGGCTCGGTCAGACCCTGTTGGCCGGGCGCAATCCGGTGTACGGCCTCATGAGCAACCTCACGTCGCGTAGGAACTCGAGGCGGTTCGCGGAGGTTCACCAGGCACTGTGGCCGGCTGAGGGCGGGATGACTGGGGAACTGCCGTCGATGGAGCCTCAGGGGAATCTGGTGGAGCGGTGGGACAGCCTTACCCAGCAGGCGCGTCAGGTGGTGGCGGTGCTCAAGATGCGGACGGCCTGGTTCTTCGGTCAGTCCTAAGAGGCTGCTGAACAACGAAGCCTCGGCCGCCGGAACGCACTGGGCGGCAGCCTGCTAGACCTCGGGCAGCGCGATTCTCTTGCTCTTACCCTGGTAGAGATCACGGTTGGTCCACTCCACCTGCCACAGAGTGCGCCGCCCGTAGGGACCGTCAAAGTAGTAGGTGCCACCCTCGGCGTCGACGAAGGTACCAGGGCCCACCCGGTCCGCGTGGTGCTTGGCCAGATCAAGGTAAGGGTACCAACCGATAGGTACGCGCTCGCCTTCGAGATCGGCCGGGTCTTTGAGGCGGGAGACGACATAGCGTACCTCCCTCTTGCTCCTCACTGCGGTTCCCTTCTTCTCGTGGCGATGCGGCGGAATCGAACAAACACTCTATCACGGACGCGGGGGTCGGCACCATGCCGGCGCCATGCTATACTGCGGTCAAGCATTCGTTAGGTATCTGCTTCAGGCCAAGCGCCGAGTCTCTCAGCCTCTTCGCTCAGTCCTCCAGTCTTTTCCCTCTCGACTGTCGCAATGTAACTCCGTTCATGGAGGCTGTAGTGAATTCTGCAAAACTGTACGTGGGCAACCTGAGCTACGACACGTCCGAAGCGAGCATCAGGACTGCGTTCGAAGCTCACGGCGAAGTGGCTTCGGTCAACCTGATCACCGACCGCGATTCCGGGCGCCCCAAGGGCTTCGGCTTCGTGGAGATGGGATCGGCCGAGGAAGCCCAGAAGGCCAAAGCCGCGCTCGACGGCACTCAGCTCGACGGCCGCGCTCTCAAGGTCGACGTGGCCAAGGAGCAGGCGCCCAAACCGCCGCGCTCCGGCGGCTACGGTGGCGGCGGCTACGGTGGCGGCGGCTACGGCGGCGGCAACCGCTACTAGATCGTCGCGCCACAAAGCGCACTGACGAAACGCCGGCCTTCGGGCCGGCGTTTCCATTTCTCCAGGTGAACTTGAACCATTCGTCGGCCCATTCAAAAACGAAGGCGCCCGAGAAACCGAGGTGGTGGATCATGCGAAGGAGTTGCGCATCGATGGCCATCTGCTCTTGCTCCGAGTGGTTGCCCTGGTCACGGCCGAGAGGGCCGGTGTGAGCCAGCCCTATCGATGAAGGAACTCCGAACTCGGTGACCATGACCGGCATCCCGACGTGATGGAGCCTAAGCGCCGACAGGTAGCCAGCGTAAGGATCGGCCTGGCCGGCGTATTGTGTACTTTGGAGGCCGGGCTCGTACCTCTGGAATTCCGGGTAATACGGATAGACGTGGTAACTCGCGAAGTAGCCGGCAGGCCAGCCGGGCGAAACGGCGATGTGGTTAGCGTCGATGCCTACCAGATCCTCGGCACCCAGTGGCTCCTCCGGGTGGCGCAAGGGATCGGTGGTCAGCCAATTGGTGAATGTGAGAGGAACACTTATCCCACGCATCGCCTCCTCGCCCGCAGCATGATCGAGCATCTCCCCGAGCCATATCTCCGTTGGGGTGGCACCGGGTTTTGATGAGAAATACGTGCCCTGATAGCCCGGATGAGCGGCGTTCTTGAGATCGGAAGCCGCGGTGGCGTTCGGGTCCCACTCTATTCCGAGAGAATAGGCGTACAGCCAGGGGCTTGCGTCGGCGGTCCAGTCACCCGAAGCCCTTCCTGCCTGCGCCGGTCTTTGCAGACCGCCATGAACGGCCGCGACCGCATCGCCTATCTCTTGCTTGAACCCGTCACGAACCGCCGGGGCGAAGAGACCGTGTGGTCGCCGTGGGGGGAGTGGTAATGCCTTCAAACGGCTGCGATATCGGGAACGGCGAAGTGAAGCAGGTCAGACTGGCCAGAAGTGGGCTCGCCAGGTTCCAGACGATCGAGTACCTGCGGGCCTTTCTTTTCGGCCGCATCGGCTGGTCGCGCTTGAACAGCCTCATGATCGTCTCGGGAGCCTTCGCCATCTTCCGGCGGACCGCGCTGGTCGAGGTGGGGGGCTATCGTAGCGACACCGTGGGCGAGGATATGGAGCTGGTGCTGCGCATGCACCGGGTCTTCGCCGAGAAGAAGAAGCCTTATCGAATAGTCTTCCTTCCGGACCCCATCTGCTGGACACAGGTTCCAGAAGATGTGAAAAGCCTCAGTAGGCAGAGGCGGCGGTGGCACCGGGGGCTGGCTGACAGTCTGGTCAAGAACAGGCAACTTTGTCTCAACCCAAGGTATGGAGGGGTGGGCATCGTCGGCTATCCTTTCTTCGCTCTTTGCGAACTGCTTAGCCCGGTCATAGAAATGTTCGGATACATCTTCGTCGTCCTGGCTATCGCCAGCCACGCAATCAGTTGGCAAATGGGGCTCGCCATCACGGCTTGCTCGATCCTGTTGGGAACCATCATGTCGGCGTCGGCCCTGCTTCTCGAGGCCAGAGCATTCCGCAGGTACACGGGGATGCGCGATACGTTGATTCTCTCCGCGTACGCTCTGCTGGAGGGCTTTGGCTACCGGCAACTACACAGTTTCTGGCGATGCATGGGTCTCATCGATTATCTGCGCAAGCAGACGTCTTGGGGCCAGCCTGCGCGAAGAGCGTTCTAGCCGCGAGGATCATCGAAACGACGTCTCGCCGCGAGGCCGGGTTTCGGGGCCCCGAGCCAGCGTCAAGTGCCTGCGGTCCTGCCTCGGCCGTGGACATGACTCAGGTACCCAACCCTACCCATTCCGCGATCGCTCAAGGGTCCGATGTGCGATCCTGCCGCTACCCTTGTGGCCGGGTGTCACTGCGAGACGGTCACGCCCCTGAGCGTGAGGTACTGCCCATCCTTGACCTTCAGCTCGAAGGGGCTGATCGGATACTCGTTGGCGACAAGGGTCTGGCCGTTCGCGTCGCTGGAGATCTCCCAGTAGCCCAGGCCGCCGTTCAAGGTCCCGTTGTACCAACCTGCGCCGATGTCATAGCCCACGCGGTAGGTCCCATCGGTGATCTTGCTCGTGGCAAGCGGGTCGGAGGCCGTGGTGCTCGCCTTCTTTATGACCACGCTGCTGAGCTTGAGATACTGCCCGTAGGCGACCTTGACGTAGAACGGGCCTGTCGGGTCGCCGCTCGCCACGAACTTGCCCCCGTTCGCGTCGCTCGAGATCTCCCAGTGCCCCTTGCCTCCGTTCACCGTGCCGTGGTAAAGACCTGAGGCGATGTCGGTGCCGACCAGGTAGATGCCATCGGAGTAGCTCCCTTTGGCGAGGCTCGTGGTTGTCATCGGAGCCTGGGTGGTCGAGGACGAGTCGGTGCCGGAGGAGGTGGCTGCGGGCGTCGTCGTGCTAGTCCCGCCCGTCTGCGACGTCGCAGGCCTGCCTGTCGTCGACGGAGGTCCGCCTGGGGTGCCGCTTGGGGGGCCGGCCTGGCCGGCCACCGTGGTGGTCGCGCTCGAGGAGGAGTCTGTCGTGGCGCTCGAAGCGCACCCGCTTGCAGACGCAGCAATTGCCATCACTAACAGGACCACGCCTGTGAGGACCCAGATGCCGTTCCTGCTAGATCGAACCATGGCTACGTCCTCCGTTGCTCCTGCGATCGTTTCCGTGCGCTCGCTGCCCAGCCACAATCGAGCATAGATGGGACCATGTAAGCCCAGCGTCAAGAAATGGTCTATGCTGGGGCACGATTTGCTCCTGGGGAGGTGCATATTGGAGGAACATGTGTGTCCGGCGGAGCACGCGGGTTGGCTCACGAACCCGGTTCGCAGACTGTTCAACAATCCCCAGCGCATCCTCGGGGGGCTGATCAACGAGGGCGACGTGGCCATCGACTTCGGCTGCGGACCGGGCTACTTCACGCTGCCGCTGGCCGAAATGGTGGGTAGGACCGGTTCGGTCATCGCCGTGGACGTGCAGCAAGAGATGCTCGACAGGCTGCGGGCGCGAGCCGAGAGGGCGGGTCTACTCCCCCGGATCCTGTTGCATCTATCAGACTCCGATGGTCTCGGCGTCCTGGGGCCCGCCGATTTCGCGATTGCCTTCTGGATGCTGCACGAGGTACCCGACAAGCCCGCGTTTCTGCGGCAGGTGCGCGACTCCCTGAAGGACGCAGGCAGGTTCCTGCTGGTCGAGCCGAAGGGTCATGTGTCGAAAGCCGGGTTCGCCGACGCGGTGAACCTCGTCCTCGGGACCGGCTTTGCCACCGTCTCCCGTCCTCGCGTCGGCTTGAGCCGCGCGGCGCTGTTCAGCTGCCTGTAGCGGGACCGGCGTCAGGCAGGGGTGGCGTCAGGCTGGGGCGGCCGGCCCGTCACTTTGTCGAGGTCGCTGAGCGCCCGGGCGGCTGTGGCGACGATGACACCGGTATCGTTCCGACCAAGCATCTCCACCACCGGTCCCACGATCTCGGCCAGTGCGCCGTTGTCCTTCGCGAGCTCCACGAGGACCCGGTGGCTCATCTCCCGGTGCCCCCGCGGAACTGCCGGATCGGTGAGCGACCGAAGGACCGGCCTCACGGAGCGAGGCCCGAGCGCGATCAGGCCGGTCGCCGCGAGCCAGCGTATGTCGGATTCAGGGTCGTCCAAGAGCTGTACAAGGAGGTCGATGCTGCCCGGGTCGACTACTGCGCCTAGCGCTTTGGCCCCCTGCCAGCGCGTGCCCTTGTCGGCGCTCGAGAGCAAGGCCTGCAGGCTAGGTACGGCGGGATCGCCGGTCAGCACAAGAGTCTCCCTCGCCCGCTTTCTCGCCACGCCGTCGCCCCCGCCCAGCCCCGCGAGCAATCTTTCCACGTGGTCGTCCACGGCCGGCTACCTCCTTGCTGGGGTCTTGGCGCGCCGCGCCTTGGCGCCGCGGCGCGCGTCCGCGTTCAGTCGATGTAGGTGACGGTTCCCCTCGGCTCGCGCTCCATCCGCGCGAACTTCTTCTCGTCGTCGATGTATCCAATGACCAGGCCGCACTCCATCTGCGAACCCTCGGGGATGCCGGCCTCCCGGGCCAGCGCGGCGTTCGCGGGATTGTTGAGCGCATAGCAGGGCGAGCGGAGGAAGCAGGAGCCCAGCCCCAGTTCGGTGGCCTGAAGGAGCATGTTCTGGACCGAAACGGCGCAGTTGAGCTGGGTGATGGGCAAATCGCTGGGACCGGACAGAAGAATCACCACCGGCCCGCCGTAGAGGGGCATGTACCCGGGCAGGGCCGCCCGCTCCATGAGGAAGTCGTTGCCTGAGGCGCGCATGGCTTCGAGCGTCTTCTCGTTGATGCGCCGCATGAGGTCCTGGTTGCGGATGACCGACATGTTGTAGGCTCCGGCGTTCGGAGCCCACCGGCCGGCGTCGATTACCTTGGCGATGTCATCCGCGGAAACCTGTTTGTCCTGGTACGAGCGGATGCTCTTCCGCTTCATGACCGCTTCGTCGACGTTCATCCTCGTGTTCCTTTCACTCCATGATCCCTGCGATGCATGGGCCCGCCGTCACATGACATTCCCGGGCGAACGCCTCGGGATACTTTGCCCGAAGTGACTCCAGGTCCGTCTTTTCCACCTCAACCAAGAATCCCGACACCGCCATGCCTACTGTGTTCTTCGACGTACAGTTGCGCGGCACGATGGTGTTGATCACCCCGCCCCGGTCGATCTCGCCCGGGACTATCGGGTCGTACTTGGCTCCGTGGTCGATCCCCACGGCGCCGGCGATGATGCGCTCGGTCACGTATGCGCCCGCCAGGACCGTCCCCCGCTCGTTGTAGATCGAAACCACGTCGCCGTGCTTGATACCCCGAGCGTCGGCGTCGGCAGCGTTCATCCACAGCGGGTGGTACTGATATCCGTCGGAGCCGCGGATCTTGCAGGTCTCGATCTCGCGGAACCAGGTGACGTCGTCGTGCTCGGAATGGACGCCCCACCGCGGGTGGTTGCTCATCACCAGCAGCGGATACTTCTTGCTCCGCTCCGTCCCGATGGTCTCCTGGTGGGACTCGCCCTGGGCCACCCAGTGCGGCACCGGTGGGCGCTCGTCGTCGTCGGGGAAGTGCTCGGCCAAGCCGGTGGAGTAGAACTCCAGCTTGCCGGTGGGAGTGGAGAGCGGGTGCTTGACGGGATCCTCGTAGAACTCGATCAGGCCGGCGGGGATCTTCTCCCAGTCGGGGTCGGGAGAGATCACGTAGTAGCCTTTCTCGTTCAGTTCTTCCCAACTGATCTTGTCCTCGGAACCGGAGTGCTCCCATCCCAGCTTGATGATCTCGGGGATGCTCAGTCCTCCGGTGTATTCCTCCAACAGTCCCAGGCGCTCGGCGATCTTGCAGACCACTTCGTAGTCGCTGCACGATTCGCCCAGGGACTCCATGCAGCGGGGTTCCGGGTAGAGCATGTCCATCTGCCCGCTGAAGATGTCGCTGCCGATGTCGTCTTCCTCGAGCTTGGTGTTGACCGGCAGGATGACGTCGGCGAACAGGGCGTCGTTCTCGATCCACGGATGCTGGCAGAGGATGAAGTCGATATCGGGGTGGCGCATGGCCCGGATGAAGTTGTTGCCGTCGTTCCAGCAGGTTATCCAGGAGGGCGAGTCGGTCCAGACCATGCGGATCTTGGCGGCGCCGTCGGCCGGATACTTGTACTGGATGAACTGGTCGTCGCGGTCGCTCCGCATGCCCTGCCTGTTGCCATACCAGGTACCCTCGCCGTCGAGGATGAGCTTGGGGACCAGCGTCTTGGGGATGCAGGACTCGCGGCCGTACTCGGGTGGCGAGTCTCCCCGATAGGCGGCATCCAGGTTCGTGCAGACCAGCGGCTTGGGAGCCGCCTGATTCTCGGGATCGCGCGCGAGCGCCCACTCGATCATCTTGGCCTGGTTGCAGCCGGGCTTGCCCAGGCCCTGCATGGCCAGGCACAGAGCCTGCAGCCTGGCGGGCTCGGTGGAGTAGGGGCCGCGGATGGCCGGGCCGCCGTTGCCGATGACGATGGTCGTCCGTTTGGAGGCCCACTCGTCGGCCAGTGCCTTGATGACCCGGGCGGGCACCCCAGTTATGGGCGCCGCCCATTCGGGGCTCTTGGGCACCCCGTCTTCCTCGCCCATCACGTAGGCCTCGAACTTTTCCACTCCGTAGGCATGGGTCTCCAGGTAGGCTTTGTCGTAGGTGCCCCGGGTGAACCAGCGGTGGGCTACGGCCAGATAGAGGGCGGCATCGGTGTTGGGCAGGATGGGGATCCATCTATCGGCGTGCACCGCGTTGGCGTAGTTGCAGTCCGGGGCGATGTAGATCTGCTTGATGCCCAACTCGGTCCACCAGTAGCTGAACCGGCTGACTAGCTGGCCACCCCAGCCCCAGGTGGTGGTCTCCTGGTCGCAGCCCCAAAAGAGCAGGAGCTCGGCGTTCTTGGAGATGTCGTACAGCAGGTTCTTCTGCGGCAACTGCTGACCGATGGGCTCGCAGCCCCACACATGCTTGGCGCCCCAGTACCAGCCCTCCCAACTGTCGGCGTTGCGGACCTGGTGCGTATATCCCCCGAACAGGTCGAGCAGCTTGCGGCCGCACCCGTGCGGTCCATGGACGGTCTTATTCTCGCCGTGCTGGTCGTTCTGGTAGAGGATGGCCGTGGCGCCGTACTCCTCCTTGACGCGCAGCATCTCGCTCGTGATGATGCCGAGCGCCTCGTCCCAGGTGATACGAACGTACTTGCTGACGCCCCGGTTATGGACGTTGCGCCCGCCCGGGCCCGTGGAGCCCGGCGCGCCGGTGTAGTCGAAGTCCACTCGCTTCATGGGAAAGCGGATGCGGGCCGGGGAGTAGACCCGCTTCTTGTACGCGATGCTGAACGGAGGGGGAAGCGTCTTGTCGCCCGGATCGAACGTCTTGCCCCGGGCGTGCATGATCCAGGGTTTGACTTCTTCCTTTGTGTACTGGTCGTAGAAATGCGCCGGACGGATACGCAGGACCTTGCCGTCCTTGACGTCTACCGCACACGCGTTGCCGCCCCAAGGGACGCCGATGAAGCACATGTCGCGGACGATGGTGCGCTCTCCGGACTTGTTGACCGGACCTTTGAACTCAAACGATCCCGCCACGACCCTCTCCTCTCGACGCGTTCCGGTCCTCAGGCAGACCTTCGGCCATCATAGTACGAGGAGGCTGACAGTGCAGCGCCAGCGCTGTCGAGTGAGCCGCGCCGCCGCTACTCGGCGGCCGGTATCCGGACCGTGAAGGTCGAGCCCGAGCCGAGGATGCTCGCGACCTCCACCTTGCCGCCGTGGCGCTCGGCCACGTGGCGCACGATGCTGAGGCCGAGGCCGGTTCCCCCTGTTTCTCGGGAACGCCCTTTGTCGACGCGGTAGAAGCGTTCGAAGATGCGGCGCTGCTCCGGGGCGGCGATACCGACGCCGTCGTCCTGGACCGCGAGTACGGCCCAGCGCCTGCCGCTCGGTTCGCTCTCCATTTGCACGCTCACGTTGATGTGTCCCCCAGGTTCGGTGTAACGGATGGCGTTGTCGAGGAGGTTTCTGATCAGCGTACGAAGTGCGACCTCATCTCCGAGGACGGTCGCTCTCGCGGGAACGTCTATCGCCACTTCCTGGTCCTTCGCTTGGGCGAACGGCAGCAACTCGGCGACGGTCTCCTCGGCCAGCGTACCGAGGTCAGTAGGAACGAAGTCGCTCTCGACCTCGCTGTCTGGTTCCTCGAGCTGAGAAAGCGTGAGTAGGTCGTTAGCCAGATCTATCAGGCGGCCGATCTCGGTCGAGAGCCGATCGACGAATAGCGCTGCCCGCTCCGGGTCTTCGTGGACAGCGTGCTTCAAAGTGCCGGCGAGAAGGGAGAGCCCCGCCAGAGGGGTCTTCAGTTCGTGGGAGACGTTGGTGGCGAAATCGCGCCGGATGCGATCCAGGGCCAGGCGCGCCGTCTCGTCGCGGATCACGAAGAGGGTCTGGCCCGGGCTGCCCACAGCGCCTTCAGCCGTATGCAGCGGTATCACCTCCACGGCCACGAAGCGCTGGCCGGGCAACTCGACGATCTCGGCGATGGGGCCGCCGGCTTCGCGGGACTTGTCCGCGAGGGCGCGCGCAGGAAAGGCGCGGGTCGCCACGACCAAGGGAGATCCCTGAGCGCCCTCCAGGGAGGCCCGCAGAATGCGTTCCGCGGCTGGATTGGCTCTGAGCAAGCGGCCGTCGGCATCGACCACCACGACGCCTTCGCTCATGGCGCTCAGCACCTGGACCGACCGCTCCGTCTCGGTGGCAAGCTGGCTCACTTGGCTCTCCAACTGGGAAGCCATCTCGTTGAGCGACCCGGCTAGGTCGCCGAGTTCATCGTTGCGGCGCACGCTCGTCCGGTAGCCGAGGTCACCCGCGGCGACCCGTTCGGTCATCTCCTCGAGCCGCTGGACCGGCCGGGTGATCGATCGGGTCAGGAGATAGGAGACGGCCAGGATGGGCAAGAGCAGGACCGCCCATACGATGAGAGGCACCCGCCAAGCAGCGGCCACCATGGTGTCGACCCGGTTGGCGGGCAGCGCCGTCCGCACCACCCCTTCGGACCAGGACGCGTCGCTGGCGGGGAGTGGGACGGCGGTGTAGACCTCCTCCTGCTTCAGCGTCGCCGATTCTCGCCGAGCTCGGCCCTCGTTGCCTGCCAGCGCCTGGGCCACCTCTGGACGGTCGGCGTGGTTGTCGAGCGTCGCGGGGTCCACCTGAGAGTCGGCCAGCACCGTCCCATCGCGGGCGATGAGTGTCAGGCGGAGCGCGCCGGCATCGCCGGCCTTGTCTGTGAGGGCCTGCAGGTAGGCGGCGGCGTCTCCCACCGAGGCAGAAGCTTCCTGCTCAAGGACGGCGGCGAACTGGTGGGCCTGCAGCAACATGTCGCTCTCGAGCCTATCGAGATATACGCCCCGTAGTGCCAGTGCCGCCACTAGAGCGACGATCCCGGCAAAGACCAGCGTGGTGAGGGCAAACACGAGCGGTAGCCTGTAGCGCAGACGCACGGCTCAGGTCCTCACGGCCGGCAGGCGGTCTCTGCGGCGTCGTCGGCCATTGGGGCGAGCCGGTAGCCGACGCTGCGCACCGTCTGGAGTTCGACGCCCGCGCCCACTTGTTCAAGCTTGGTCCGGAGGCGGCGGACATGGACGTCCAGACTGCGCGAGGCGGGCGCGTAGTGCTGGTGCCACACGCGCTCCACGATCTCCTCGCGGGGAAAGAGGTGTCCGGGTTGCGACACCAAGAGCGCGAGCAGGTCGTGCTCCTTGGGGTTGAGCGCCACCTCTCCCCGGGGTCCGCGCGCGGTGTGGGCGTCGTGGTCGATGGTCAGGTCGCCGGTGCCGAGGTTCCCGCTCACCATCGCGCCCCTCGGTGTGCCGGCGCTGACGGCGATGCCGCCGGGGGCCCGCCGCAGGCGGGCCTGGATCCGGGCCAGCAAGACGTCCAGATCGAAGGGCTTTGTGATGTAGTCGTCGGCGCCCAGCTCGAAACCTTCGAGGATGGTCTCGCGCTCGCTGCGCGCGGTGAGCATGATGATGGGGAGGGCCGGCTTCCGTCGCACGATCTCCCGGCTGGCCGCCATCCCGTCGAGACCGGGAAGCATGAGATCCATCAGGACCAGGTCGACGGATTGGGTGAGGGCGCTCTGCAGACCGGCGCGGCCGTTGTGCTCCTGCACGACGTCGTAGCCGGCCCGCCGCAAGTTGTAGGCGACCAGGTCGGAGATGGTCGGATCGTCCTCGATCAGTAGGATGCGCTTCTTGTCTGGCTCGGCCATCGTCCCCCGCCCGGAGAATTAACTCGGCTTTAACCCAACGTTAACACCACTCCTCGCGTTTGCGGCTACCCTTCGGGCCAGAACTACGAAAAGGCAAAGAGGAAAGTCAAAAGAAGTGAAAGCGAGGAAGACAAGGATGACTCCGAAGAACAAACGCGCGGGCCTGTTTGCCATCTTGGCCGTGGCGCTTATGGTAATCGCGGTCCTTGGCGTGGCGGCGGCAGGATGCGGCAGCGGCCAACTCCCGAGCGCAGGCGGCTCCACGACCACCGGCGCGGGCACCGGAACATCGACCGGCCAAGCGGCCGCCTCTTTGAACGGCGCCGGCGCCACCTTCCCCAAACCGCTCTACATCGAGTGGATCGGTGAGTTCCAGGCCGCCAATCCCGGCATCAAGATCAACTACCAGGGCATAGGCTCAGGTGGCGGTATCGAGCAGTTCACAAAGATGACGGTGGACTTCGGGGCTTCCGACGCTCCCATGACCGACGAGCAGGTCACCGCAGCCGAGACCGCGAGCGGTGCGAAAGTCCTGCACATCCCCACAGTCTTCGGGTCGGTCGTCCTCGCCTACAACCTGTCGGACGTGAAGGAACTCAAGCTGGACTCCGACACGCTGGCTGCCATCTTCCTGGGAGAGATCACCAAGTGGAACGATCCTAAGATCGCCGCTATCAACTCCGGAGTGACGTTGCCGGACACCGTCATCCAGGTGGTGCATCGCTCCGACTCCTCCGGCACCACGAACATCTTCACGAGCTACCTGACCACAGTGAACCAGAGCTGGGCCGACAAAGTGGGCAAGGGCAAAGAAGTGCAGTGGCCCGCCGGTGTCGGCGGTCAAGGTAACGACGGGGTGGCCGCGGTGGTCCAGCAGCAGCAGGGCTCCATCGGCTACGTCGAACTCTCCTACGCCATCGAGTCCAAGCTGGCCATGGCCTCGCTCAAGAACCAGGCGGGAAGCTTCATCGTCCCGAGCCTCGAATCCACCTCGGCCGCGGCCGAGGGCGCCCAGTTCCCCGAGGACCTGCGCTTCTCGTTGGCCAACAGTCCCAACGCCGATGCCTACCCGATCGTGGGCGCCACCTGGATCCTTGCCTACAGCAAGATGGCCGACCCGGCCAAAGCCGCCGCCCTGAAAGCCTGGCTTACCTGGTCGCTCGACGACGGCACCGCCACTGCGCAGGACCTTGGCTACGCCCCCTTGCCTGACAACCTGAAAGCCCTGGCTCTGGCCAAGGTAGATGCGATCGGCAGTAAATAGCCCCGCCTCGGCGCCGCCTGTCGGCGGCGCCGAGGCCTCCGCCCTGCGAGACGGTCGCCAGGCCCCACCCCCGGGGGTCTGGCGACGGACAGGGGTCGGCCGCTGGGCCGACCCCCTCTTCGCTACCGTCGCTGCACTCTGCGGCGTGCTTGTCCTCCTGGTGCTGGCCTATATGGTCATCTCCACCACGGGCACGGCCCTCCCGGTCTTCAGATCGCAGGGCATATCGTTTGTTACCAGCACCGACTGGAATCCCAACCAGGGGCACTTCGGAGCGCTGGCGTTCATTTTCGGGACCCTCGTCACCTCCGCGATCGCCCTGATCATTGCCGTCCCGCTCAGTATTGGAGTGGCGCTCTTCTCGACGGAATACGCGCCTAAACGCATGCGGAGTTCTCTCACCTACGCGGTGGATCTGCTGGCGGCGGTTCCCAGCGTCATCTACGGGCTTTGGGGAGTCTTCGTGCTGCTCCCCCTGTTTCTGCAGCCGGTGGCCGACTTTCTTGCCAAGTATCTGGGTTGGATCCCCATCTTCAAGGGGCCGGCCTCTGGGCTCTCGTACTTCGGGGCGGGCATCATCCTGGCCATCATGATCACCCCGATCATCACGGCGCTCACTCGGGAGGTCCTTGCCACCGTTCCGACGGCGGACCGTCACGCGGCCTTCGCTCTGGGAGCGACCCGGTGGGAGATGATCCGGGCGGCCGTCCTGCCCAGGAGTCGGGCGGGGATAGTGGGGGCAACGATGCTGGGGCTGGGACGGGCGCTGGGTGAGACGATCGCCGTGGCTTTGCTTGTCGGATCGGTGGCCAAGGTCGATGCGTCGGTGGTACGTCCCGGCTACAGCATGGCGGCGGTCATCGCCAATACATTCTCCGAGGCCACGGGCGAGCACATTCGGGCCCTGGTGGGGATCGGCGTGGTCCTCTTTGTCATGACCGTTATCATCAACATGGCTGCGCGCGCCATCGTGTGGCGGTTCAACCGGATATGAGCGGCGCCAAGGAACCTCCCATCATGGCGGAGCGCTGGTCTGAGGGCAGGCTGGGGCCGGGCGTCTCGCTGCGCGATTGCCGGCCTGCGCGGCGCCGGGTCTGGAGGAACCGGCGCAACACGGCCCTCATCGTGCTCGCCACGATATTCGTCCTCATACCAGTGGGGATGATCCTCGCCTACATCGCGCTCAAGGGCTTTCAGACGATGAACTGGGAGTTTCTCACCAGTTCCCAGCCCTTCAGCCTTCGGCGGTCGGGAGGGGGCTTCCTCAATGGGCTTATCGGTACCGCGATCATGGTAGGTGTTGCAGCCGTCGTCTCAGTTCCTCTCGGGATCCTTGGGGCCGTCTACCTGGTGGAGTATGGCAAGGGCAACTGGCTGGCCAAGCTCATCCGCTTCTTCGCCGATGTCATGACCGGGGTGCCTTCCATCTTCGTCGGACTGTTCGTCTATACCGCCATGGTGGTGAGCTTCGGCTTCAGCGCCCTGATGGGCGCCGCCGCCCTCGCCATCATCATGATGCCCATCGTCCTGCGCTCGACCGAAGAGATGCTCAAGCTGGTCCCGTCGGAACTGAAAGATGCCAGCTACGGCCTCGGGGCCGCGAAGTGGCAAACGGTGACCAAGGTGGTCATCCCGTCCGCCGCTCCCGGCATCACCACCGGCGTCATGCTTGCCATCGCCCGTGCTGCCGGCGAGACCGCGCCCCTGCTGCTCACCGCCCTGGGCTCCATCCAGTTGACGGCCAAGCTGTGGGGTGAGCCCATCCAGGCGCTTTCTCTGGCGATCTTCGACGGGGCCCGCAATCCCTTCGCGGCCGGACAGGCGCGGGCCTGGGCTGGAGCGCTCGAGCTCATCATCATCATCCTGGTCCTGACCGTGCTGGCCAGGGTCATCACCTCAAGGAGCCGTCTGTCCCGATGACCGATAACCCTGTCTTCAGTGTTCGTGACCTCAGCATGCACTACGGCAGTAGCCTGGCCCTCAAGGATGTCAGCATGGACATCCGGCCGAAGAAGATCACCGCGATCATCGGGCCTTCGGGCTGCGGCAAGAGCACGCTCATCCGCTGCTTCAATCGGATGAACGAGCTCATCCCCGGGGCTCGGGTGTCCGGCCAGGTGCTGTATCACGGCGAAGACATCTATGCCCCCGGCGTCGACCCCGTGGTGGTTCGCCGGCATATCGGCATGGTGTTCCAACGCCCCAACCCTTTCCCGAAGTCGATCTACGACAACGTGGCGTTTGGAGCGAAGATCAACGGATACAAGGGCGACATGGACGAGCTCGTGGAACGCTCTCTGCGCCGCGCCGCACTGTGGGACGAGGTCAAGGGCCAACTCAAAAAGAGCGCGCTTGATCTCTCCGGCGGACAGCAGCAGCGACTGTGCATCGCCCGAGCCATCGCGGTAGAGCCCGATGTGATCCTCATGGACGAGCCTGCCTCGGCTCTAGACCCCATCGCGACGGTCCGTATCGAGGACCTGATGCAGGAGCTCAAGCAGGACTATTCGATCATCATTGTGACGCACAATATGCAGCAGGCCGCGCGGGTCTCGGACGAGACGGCATTCCTGTACACCGAGGTGGACGAGGCGACCTCGGCGCGCTGGGGGATACTGGTCGAGTTCGGCGAGACCAGCGAGATATTCACGAGGCCGCGCGACAAACGGACGGAAGACTATGTTTCGGGCCGCTTTGGATAGGCGGACCGGAAAGGGAAGGCCGAGACGATGAGAGACGCATTTCACAAGGAGTTGGAGGCCATTGATCAGGAGATCGTGGCCATGGGCGCGGTGGTCGAGCGCAGCACCCAGGATGCGACGCGGGCGCTCGTCGAGTGCGACAGGGCGCTCGCCCAGAAGGTTCGGGAAGGCGATGATGAGATCGACCGGCTGTTCCTGGACATCGAGAAACGGTCGCTCACGCTCCTAGCCCAGCAGGCGCCCGTCGCCGGAGATCTGCGCCTGATCGTTGCGATCCTCCGCGTGGTCAACGACCTGGAACGGGTGGGAGACCTGGCCTACAACATAGCCAAATTGGTGCAGCTCGACGAATTCTGCGAGCCCGGTCCGAAGGCCATCCGAACTCTCGTCTCGGATCTCGGTCAGGCCGCGGGACAGCTCATCGGCAAGGCCATCGACGCATGGGCGACCAAGGACGAAGCCTTGGCGGCCGACCTTGCGCGCGAGGACGACCGGATCGACGAGCTCCATGCGCAGCTCATTCACAGCCTGCTCGAATTGAACGACCAGGCCAGCGTGGGACCGGCCATACGGCTGGCCATGGTGGGCCGGTACTTTGAGCGCATTGGCGATCACGCCGTCAACATGGGGGAGCGGGTGCGCTACTTCATTACCGGCGACGAGGAGCATTTGGGCTAGTCGCCGCGGCCTGCGGCCCCGGCCAACGACCTGCTTGGCGGGGGGCGAGAGCGGGCTCAACTGATGCCCCAGGGCTATCTGTTCTATACTTTCGCATCCTTTGCAGGGGGTTCATGTACCGGTGCGGCTTCTCCTGATTGAAGACGACAAGAGTTTCGGAGAGTTTGTGCGGCAGGGGCTCCGCGAGGCGGGTCACGAGGTCGACTGGGAGACCGACGGCCAGAACGGCCTTCGCGAGGTCCTCGCCGATCGCCACGACATGTTCATCCTGGACGTCATGCTGCCCGGAATGAACGGCCTGGAGGTGCTGGCCGAGCTGCGCCGGAACGAGGTGCGGACGCCCGTGCTCCTGCTGACCGCCCTCGATGGCGTCGACGACAGAGTGCGCGGCCTTGACCAGGGAGCCGATGACTACCTCACCAAACCGTTTGCCTTCTCGGAGCTGCTGGCCCGCATCCGTGCCTTGTCGCGCCGCCCGCCGCTGGACGTGGAACCGGTGCTGCGGGTGGGGGATATCGAGCTCGACATCGTGCGCCACGAAGTCCGTCGGGGCGAACGCCGGATCGAGTTGAGCCGCCGGGAGTTCAGCCTTCTGGAGTTCTTCATGCGCAACGCCGGGCAATTGCTCACCCGCTCGCAACTGGCGGAGCGGGTATGGGGATTCGACTTCTTCCACGACTCCAACGTCGTCGAGGTATACGTGGGGTACCTTCGCCGCAAGCTCGACGGCCCGGGTTCACTCACTCATATCCGTACGGTCCGAGGCATGGGCTACATCCTGGATGCCGACGATCGCCCGTAGAGCCAAGGACCTTATCCTGCGCTTCGGCAGCCTGCGCCTGCGGGTGGTCGCCGCCTTCGTCATCCTCTTGACGCTGACGCTGACCATCGCGGGTACGCAGATCTACGTGAGCACCAAGAACCGTTTAGTCGAGGAGCTCGACCTCGATCTCAACCTCACCGTGTCCCAGGCACTCCTGCATCTCAAGGCGGACGGCGGGCGCTACGTCTTCCAGGACGGGGCGGTGCAGTTGCTTGCCTATCCTGGAGAGAGCGATCTGGCCATCTCGATCCTGTCGCCGGAGCATGCGCAATGGGATCACGCCGGTGCGAGCCTTGCAGCGACCCTCCCCGTATCGACCAAAGCCTTCACCACGGAGATATCCGATCAGGACTGGCGCACGCTGGCCCGGCCCATTATCGGCCCGAGCGGCCGGGTGGAGGGCTGGGTCCAGGCCGTGCGATTGCTTAGGCCGATAGACAACGCACTCTCCGCGCTTGCTGCCGAGCTCTACATCATCCTTCCCCTCGCGGTCCTGATCGCCGCTTTGGCCAGCTACTTTCTGGCCGGCCGGGCGTTGCGGCCCCTTACGCGCATGGCCCGGACGGCCGAACAGATCGGCCCGACCACCCTTGACAAGCGCATCGAGCACACAGGCCCTGCCGACGAGGTGGGCAGGATGGCAGCGGCCTTCGACGCGATGCTCGACCGGGTACAGTTCGCGTTCGAGCGGGAGCGCCGGTTCTCGGCCGAGGCCTCTCACGAGCTGCGCACCCCTCTCGCCACTATCAAGAGCGGCATTGGCGTGTCGCTTTCCCGAGCGCGGACGGTGGAGGAACACGAGGCGACCCTTCAAAGCCTCGACGAGCAGGTGGATCAACTCATCCGGCTATGTGACGATCTACTTGTTCTCGCACGGAGTGGCCGCCCTCGCTCCGCCGATAGCGAGTTGGTGGACATGACCTCGCTGCTCGAGTTGGTGGTAGAGCAGTTCGAGCCCCTCGCCGAGGAGCGGAATGTGACCCTCCGGACCCACATCCGCAGGCGGCTGACCCTCACGGGGTTCTCGGACGATCTGATCAGGCTGTTCCTCAACCTGCTGGGAAACGCCATCAAGTTCACTCCGGAGGGCGGCAGGGTGGCCGTGAGCGCCCGAAACTCGCACGGGTACATACGCGTTCTCATCACCGACACCGGCCCCGGCATCGCGCGCAGACACTTGCCCCACCTGTTCGAGCCCTTCTATCGCGACAATCCCTCCCGCAACGATGGGGAGCGTGGCACGGGGCTTGGCCTGGCCATCGCCCACGAGATCGCCGGCGCGCATGGAGGATCGATAGCCGTCCAGAGCACGCTGGGCGCGGGGACCACTTTCGAGGTGACCCTCCCCGCATAGCAGCTCGGTCCACCGGGCGTCGCGTCAGGCGGCCAGGTAGCGCAGGAACCACTCGCGGGCAAGCCTGGACACCACCTCTAGCGCACCCCGCTCCTCGAACAGGTGGCTCGCGCCTGTGACTACCTGAAGGTCCTTGACGGCGGTTAGCCGGGCGAGGGCACGCCGGTTCATCTGGAGTACTACGTGGTCTTCGCCGCCTACGATGAGCAGCGTGGGGGCGGTCACCAGCGGCAAGGACTCCATGGCCAGATCGGGACGGCCGCCTCGGGACACCACCGCCCGCACCACCTCCGGCCGGTCGGCGAAGTGCGCGGCCGCCTGCAGCGCCGCCGCGGCTCCGGTGCTGGCTCCGAAATAGCCGATTCCCAGATCTCGGGTACTCTGCTCGCGTCGCAGCCAGCCGGTGACCCCTATCACCCGGTCCGCGAGCAGCCCGATGTCGAAGCGGAGCTCCCGGGTGATCTCGTCCACGCGCTCCTCGTCCTCGGAAAGCAGATCGAACAGCAAGGTCGACAGGCCGTCCGACCGCAGGTCGCGGGCGACGGCCTGGTTGCGGGAGCTGAACCGGCTGCTGCCGCTGCCGTGGACGAACAGGACGAGGCCGGCGGCTTCGGCGACGAGCTCCAGCTCGCCCTTCAGCAGGGTCGACCCGAACGCGATCTCCACTTCCCGCGCCTGGCTCCGGTCGCTCGTGTTCATGACCCGCTCGCCTCTCGCCGCCCGAAAGATGCGGCAGCCCGCAGAAGGTCGATCACCTCGGCGTCGCTCGTTTGGGAGAAATCGGCATACCACTGGCCCACGCCGAAGAACGGCTCGGGCGTCAGGACGCACACAGCCTCGTCCACCTCTCGCTCCAGGTCGAGGCACGTGGAGCGTGGTGCGGTGGGCACAGCCATCGTTATCCAAGCGGGATTGTGGGCTCGCAGAGAGCGGATAGCCGTCCGCATGCTGGCGCCTGTCGCCAAGCCGTCGTCCACGAGGATCACGGTCCTGCCGGCCAACTTCAAGGGGACGGAGTCTCCCCGATAGGCTCGCTCCCGACGCTCCAATTCGGTCTGCTCCCGGGCTGTGATAGCGTCGATGTGGTCCTGGTCCAATCCAGCGGCCCGCACGACGTCCGGATTGAGGACCCTCACCCCCCCGGTCGCTATGGCTCCGAACGCCAGTTCCTCCTGCCCCGGGACTCCAAGCTTCCGCACCACATATACATCGAGCGGTACGTCAAGCGCCTTGGCGACCTCGAAGGCCACCACCACCCCTCCTCGGGGGAGACCCAATATGACGAGGTCACCGCGGCCCTCGTACCCGGCGAGCCTTCTGGCAAGCGACTTCCCTGCGTCGGTCCGGTCGGCGAATACCCGCATGACTTGTTCCCCCGCATGTCGCGCACGAAGCGGTCTCACATACAGCATAGTTCTATTCCCAGATCGGGCGCGTCCGTCACGCACGCCCTCAGACGAAACGCTAGAATCGCTAGTGAGCGCTCGCTCGTTAGCGAGGCGCCGGCGTCATCGCCCGGCGGCGGTGAGTGCGCCGTAGGTCAGAGGCAGCCGGGAGGGCCGAGCGAATGACGAAAAGCACCAGGAGCGCCAAGCGACCTCCAGAGACTAACCACCTGCACCAACGGGGGCCCGCTATTTGTCGATGTCCAGGACGGCCGGATAGTCCGGATGACGCCCATCGAGTTCGACGACAGCGACGCCTCCTCGTGGTCCATCGAGGCGCGAGGCCGAACCTTCAGCCCGCCCCGCAAGACCACCAACTCACCCTACACCGTCGCCTACCGCTCGCTGGTCTACTCGCCCACGCGGATCCTCACCCCGCTCAGACGCGTCGACTTCGACCCCACCGGGGCTCCCGGCTCCACCGGGCCGGGCGGTCGCAACACGCAGAACCGTGGCAGCTCCGGCTACGAGCCCATCACCTGGGACGAGGCCCTCGACGTCGTGGCCGGCGAGATCAAGCGGGTCAAGCGGGAATGCGGCCCGGGCGCCATCCTCACCACCCCGAGTTCTCACCACATGTGGGGCAACATCGGCTACCGCCACAGCACCTACTTTCGCTTCATGAACCTGGTGGGCTTCACATATGGCGAGCACAATCCCGACAGCTGGGAAGGCTGGCACTGGGGGGCGACCCACATGTGGGGCCAGAGCCACCGCTTGGGCCTGCCCGAGCAGTACGACCTGCTGGAGGACGCGCTCAAGCACGCCGAGATGGTGGTCTTCTGGTCGGCCGATCCCGAGGCTACCTGTGGCGGCATCTACGCCGCATTCGAGAGCACGCCCCGCCGCCAGTGGCTCAAGGATCTCGGGGTGAAGATGATCGTCGTCGATCCCTACTTCAACCATACCGCGGGGTTGGTGGCCGACAAGTGGCTTGCTCCCCGCCCGGGCACGGACGTCGCGGTGGCGCTCGCAATTGCCCACGTTTGGCTGACCGAAGGCACATACGATACCGAGTATGTCGCGGGGCGCACTGTGGGCTTCGACCAGTGGAAGGACTACGTGTTGGGTGTCGGCGACGGCGCGCCGAAGACGCCTGAGTGGGCGAGCGCCGAGTCGGGAGTACCCGCCCGGGAGGTCCGCGCTCTGGCGCGGGAGTGGGCCGCGAAGAAGACCATGCTGGCCCCGGGTAGCAACCACGGCATGGGCGGCGCCTGCCGCTCCGCGACGGGCAATGAGTGGACGCGCGCCATGGTCGCGCTCGCGGCGATGCAAGGCATGGGTAAGCCGGGCAGCAACATCTGGGCCACGACGACCGGCACACCCGTCGATTGCTCCTTCGTCATGGACGGCTACGCCGAGGGCGGCATCTCCGGCGACGTGGACAACACGGCCGCCGGCTTCCGCTGGGTCTACCGGATGTTCCCCAACGGCGGCGCCACGCGCACCGCCCACCACTCCACCGAAGGCCAGTTCGTGGATCGGCTGCGCATCCCCGAGGCCCTCATGGGGGAGAGCCTGGAGTGGCGGGGCAAAGGCTTCTGCGGCAGCTCCATCGAGAGTCAGTTCAAGCTCTACAAGTATCCGGCCTCGGGATACTCGCCTATCGGCATGTACTACAGGTACGGCGGCTCCTATTTGGGCACCATGACCGAGAGCAACCGTCTCGCGCGGGCCTACCGCGAAGGAGACGTCCCCTTCGTCGTCAACCAGAGCGTCTGGTTCGAGGGCGAGACCAAGTTCGCGGACATCATCCTGCCGGCCTGCACCAACCTGGAGCGTTGGGACATCGGGGAGTGGGCCAACTGCTCGGGTTACGTGACCGACTCCTACACCATGTGCAACCACCGGGTCATCGTGTTGCAGAAGAAGTGTATCGAGCCGCTCGGCGAATCCAGGTCCGACTACCAGATATTCGCCGAGCTGGCCAAGCGCCTGGGCATCTGGGCCATGTTCACCGACGGCGGCAAGACCGAGTACGACTGGGTCAAGCAGTCCTTCGCCGCCTCCGATCTGCCCAAGCACATCACCTGGGAGCAGTTCGAGAGGAAGGGCTATTTCGTGGTGCCGCCCCGCCCCGCGGAAAAACCCTCGACCCCCGCCTTCCGCTGGTTCGCGGAGGACCGGGAGCGCGACACGCCCGACTGGGGACCCCACCCCGCCGACACCGTCGAGCTGAGGGGACTGCAGACCGCCTCGGGCAAGATCGAGTTTGTCTCATCCAGTCTCACCCGCTTCGAGAAGACCGACTGCGCCGACCCCGAGCGCCCGGTCATGGGGCCGCAGTACCTCGAGAGCTGGGAGGGACACCACACCGCCGCGCTGGTCGAAGCGTACCCGCTCCAGATGATCTCGCCCCACCCGCGCTTCTCCTTTCACACCATGGGCGATGGAAAGCAGACCTGGCTCAACGAGGTGAAGGACCACCGAGTGCTGAAGGACGACGGCCACTACTACTGGATCATGCGACTGAGCCGGGCCGACGCCGCCACGCGAGGCATCGCTGACGGCGACCTCATACGGGCATTCAACGGCCGGGGCTCGGTGATCCTCGCCGCCCAAGTCACCGAGCGCCTGGCGCCGGGCGTGGTGCACTCCTACGAGAGCTGCGCCGACTATCTGCCCCTGGGCGAGCCCGGCCGCTCCTCGGAGCGCGCCGGCTGCGTGAACACGCTGACCTCCAAGCGCTACATCACCCCGACCTCGACGGGGATGGCGCCCAACTCCTGCCTGGTGCAGGTCGAGAAATGGGACGGCGAAACGTGAGTGGACTGTGAGATGAGCGGCGAACGGCGACCGAACTCGGGAGGGCACAGATGAAGAAGATCGATTTCGAGGTGCATTTCGCCACCCAGGGCTGGGTCGATGCCCTCACCGCCAATCCCGGCTACCCGCGCTTGGCCCAGGACCCGGTCACGGGCAATCGCCGTCTGTACTACCAGCCCGACGCGGCCGAGCCCTATCCGGACGCGCTCCTCGACAAGCTGCTCGACATTGGCGCAGGGCGGGTCGCTGCCATGGACGCGGCGGGGGTCGATGTGGCCGTCCTCTCCCTGACTGCGCCCGGCATCGAGCAACTGGAACCGTCATGGGCGACGAGGCTCGCGCGGGAGGCCAACGACGAACTGGCTGCCGCGATCGCCCATTATCCGGATCGCTTCATCGGCTACGCGGCCCTGTGCCCCAAGCGGCCCGAGGAGGCGGTGAAGGAACTCGAGCGCTGCGTCAAGGAGCTCGGCTTCAAGGGGTGGAAGACGCACTGCAACTACGGCGACTCGTACATCGACGAGAAGCAATACTGGCCCGTCCTGGCGAAATGCGCCGAGCTGGACGTGCCCGTCTACCTGCATCCCACCGTTCCTATGATCAAGGAGTTCTGGACCTACGGCCTGGCGCTGGCGGGCCCGGGCTTCGGCTTCGGGATGGAGACGGCGCTGGTCATGTTCCGGCTGGTGCTGAGCGGCGCCTTCGACGCCTATCCGAACCTCAAGGTCGCTGTCGGCCACTATGGAGAGGGCCTGCCGTTCCTCCTCGACCGCATCGACTTCGCGGCCAACTTCGCGCATGTCGCGGCCGACTCGGGCGCCTTCGTCCCGCTCAAGCGCAAGCCGAGCGAGTATCTGCGCGAGAACATGTGGGTGTCGACGAGCTGCAACTATCTCCCCGGCGCCTTTGGCTGCTCCTGGAACGACTTGGGCAAGGAGCACGTGGTCTTCGGCAGCGACTATCCGTATGGCAACATGGACGAGTGTCTGGCTTTTCTCGAGGGCCGAGGTTTATCCGAGGCGGAAAAGGAAATGCTCTACGAAAAGAACGCGGCTGCGCTGGGGGTGCAGGTATGAGTGTGAAACCGACTCGCGTGTGTCTGCTCGACGGCGGCTCGCTCGCCATCGATGGCTACAAGATCTACTGGAACCGCGGCCCGAGCGGCGACATCAGGTTCCCGGTGTACTCGGTGCTCATCGATCACGAAGACGGCCTCTTCATCTACGACACGGGCTTCGACCTGCTCCACATGCAGACCTATATTCCCGGCGACCAACCGCTGCAGACCCCGGATCAGACCCTCCCCGCTCAACTGGCCAAGCTGGGACTCGAGCCATCCGACGTGACCCACATCCTCAGCTCTCATCTGCACATCGATCACTGCGGCGGGCACGAGTTCTTTCCTAAGGCGCTGATCTACTGCCACGCTGATGAGTACGCGCAGGCACAGAAGCCGCCGCTGTTCGAGCGGATGAGCTACTCGGACCTCAGCTTCGACCCGGGGCTGGCAGCGGCGCGGGACGGACTCGACCTTGGCAGCGAAGGCGACGGGGACCGGGGGGCGTCGCCCAAGTACGAGTTCACCCGGGGCGACTATGAGGTGGCCAAAGGCGTGCATCTGATCGAGACTCTGGGACATTCGGCCGGGCACTACAGCCTGCTGGTGGAGTTCGGTGGCGAGAGCGCCGGAGCCGCCTCGCGGAAGCCGATACTCTTCACCGGCGACGCGGCAATGACTCCGCGCAACCTGGAGATGATGGTCATAGGCGGGTTCCACCTGGATCCGGTCAAGGGCGTCGCATCGCTGCAACGGATCAAGGACGTGGCGGCACAGTATGGCGCCGAGATCTTCTGCTCGCACAGCATGCCGGAGTTCGAGGGCTGGCTCAAGGCGCCGGAATGGTATCAGTAGCTTGACGCATCCGCACTTCATTGCGTAGGCTCACGGTCACCCTTTTCCGCGGCGGGAGCCCGTCGTCCGCCGCCAAGCTCAAAGGAGGTGACCGAGTGAGCGCTGGCCGCAAGACCTGACGCACCGTGCCGGGACGCACGGGATGCGTTCCTGCCACCCTTAACGCCGCTCGGGAGAAAGCCTTCCTGTTCGTGTGAGCCAGTTGCTCCTCTGAACGGTCCGGTCGCCCGTCGAGCGGCTGCCGTTCCATCGTTGGGACCTGTGTCCCCCATACAGAGGAGCCATCCATGACCCCAGAGACTATCGACTACCGACCGATGTGGCAGAGCCTTGGCCTCGACCTTGAGGCGCATGACATGCTTCTGGCCGCCATCCCCCAGCTCTATCAGCAGGCGTATCTCACCCAGGAGAACCGGCCGGAGGGCATGGCCTACTTCGATTTCGTCATGAGCGAGATCCACGGGCTGCGCATCAAGGAGCTACAGGACCACAAGGCCGCCGGTGGCGCGGTGATAGGCACCTTCTGCCTGTACGTGCCCGAGGAGATAATCCGGGCGATGGGCGGAATCGCCGTCGGGCTGTGTGCCGGCGCCGAGTGGGCCTACGACAAGGTCGAACGCCTCCTACCTGCCAGTACCTGCGCTCTCATCAAGTCCTTCATGGGCTTCAAACTGGGCAAGGTGTGCCCGTACGTGGAGTCGGCCGACCTGATAATCGGTGAGACCACCTGCGACGGCAAGAAGAAGGCCTACGAGCTCTTCGCCGAGTACGCGCCTCTTCATGTCATGGAGCTCCCGCAAATGAAGCGGCCGCACGACCTAGTCCTTTGGCGGGCCGAGATCGACCGCCTGGTGGAGAAGCTCCAGGAGGTGACCGGCCGGGAGCTCACGGCAGAGAACCTGGCCCGCGCCATCGAAGAGGTCAACGGCAAGCGTCGCGCGCTTCAGCGCCTGAACGCCACCAGGAAGGTCTCACCGGTGCCGATCTCGGGCAAGGACGCCCTTCTGGCGACTCAGATAGCCTTCTACGATGATGTTCCCAGGTTCACCCAGATGGTTGACAAGATCGCCGACGAGCTCGAAGCGCGTGTGGCAGCCGGCCAAGGGGTGGCCGCCAAGGATGCGTCGCGCCTGCTCGTAACGGGCAGCCCCATGAGTATCCCCAACTGGAAACTGCACGACGTCATCGAGAAGGCGGGCGGTGTAGTGGTGGCGGAGGAACTCTGCACTGGCTCCCGCTACTACGAGAAGCTCGTACCCGAGAGCGGCCGGACCGTGGGAGCCATGCTTGACGACATCGCGGACAAGTACCTCGACATCAACTGCGCCTGCTTCACTCCCAATCAGGGGCGGACCCAAGATGTGCTGCGCTTGGCGGAGGAGTACCGGGCGGACGGCATCGTCAACTATGCCCTCAGGTTCTGCACCCCCTACAGCATCGAGGCGACCTCGGTCGAGCGCGCGGCGCGCGAAGCGGGCTACGGCTATCTGAGCATAGACACCGACTACTCTGCCGGCGACGTAGGCCAACTGCAGACGAGGGTGGAGGCGTTCCTGGAGATGCTTGCCTGAGTCGCGCGGCAACTCCTTGGCGCCGCAGCCGACACGGCCTGTCGGCTGCGGCGCCACTTTGTAAGATGGTGTAGACAAAGGGCGGCCGGCTTCACCGACGACACGGATCGGAGATGGGAAAGATGTCCACAGTGACGGGCAAAGAAGCACTGATGCAGATACTGCGCGCCGAAGGCGTGGAGTATGTCTTCGGCATCCCCGGGGCCACGGAAGCCCAGTTCGTGGACGTGATGGAAGACCATCCGGAGATCAAGTACGTGCTCTGCATGCACGAGCTGGCAGCGGTCGGCATGGCCGAAGGCTATGCCCGCACCTCCGGCAAGGTCGGAGTCCTCAACCTGCACACCGGCACGGGACTGGCGGCCGGCATGCCCATGCTGTCCAACGCGTATTGGGGCGGGGTCCCGCTGGTGGTCACCGTGGGGCAACAGGACACCCGCATCCTGGCCGAAGAAGCGGCCATGTCGGACAACCTGGTGAAGATCGCCGCTCCCTTCACCAAGTGGGCGACGGAAGTGATCCGTCCCGAGGACCTGCCCACGGCCATGCGGCGCGCGTTCAAGATTGCCACCCACCCTCCCACGGGGCCGGTGATGGTCTCACTGCCGCTTGACGTTCTGGCCAACACCTTCGAATTCGAGTACCAGCCGAGCGCACATTCTTACACCAGGCTTCACCCGGACGATCGCTCCATCGAAGCTGCGGTGGAACTGCTCCTTGGCGCACAGAACCCGGGCATAATCGTCGAGGACGGCGTGACCAAGTGCGAGGCGTTGGACGAGATGGTCCGTTTCGCGGAGCAGATCGGCGCTCCCGTCTACCAGCCGTGGATGGCCGACGTCAATTTCCCGGTGCATCATCCGTTGTACATCGGCGACCTGGATCCAAACAGCGTCGCGACCCGAGACATCCTCGAGAAGTTCGACGTGCTGGTGGTCGTTGGGGCGATGTTCTTCATGCAGGCCATACCCACGCCCCTGCCGCTCGTACCGTCCACTACCAAGGTCATCCAGATCGACAACAATCCCTGGCAGATAGCCAAGAACTTCCCCGTCGCCTGCGGCGTGGAGGGCGACATCAAGGTGGCTCTGACCGATCTGACCGAGGCACTCGAAGCCAAGCTGACGGCCGGCGTCCGCGCTGCGATTGGCGACCGGACAGTGGCTGTCGCCGCCCAGAGGCGGGCGATGGTCGAGGCCTTCGAGAAGAAGATCGTGACGGAATGGGACAACACGCCCATCTCCGGCACCAGGATGATGGCCGAGCTACGTGACGCCATCGAACCGGGCACCCGGATCGTGGATGATTGCTGGTCTTACTCGGCGATTCTGAGAAGGACGTTGCCCCTCAAACAGCTACGTGAGTATCAGCGGGCCCGAACCGGGGGCAGTATCGGCGGCGGCCTGCCGACAGCTCTGGGCGCGAAGCTGGCTTCGCCCGACCGGCCGGTAGTGTGCGTCAGCGGCGACGGTAGCGCCATGTGGTCTATCCAGAGTCTGTGGAACGCCGCTCACGACAGCATCCCCGTGACCTTCATCATCCTGTCCAACTCCGCCTACCGGCAGGTCCGCATCATGAAGACCAAGCTGATGGGCGAAGGCGTCAAGGGCCGAAACCTGGGCACGGAGCTCTCCCCGCCGGATATCGACTTCTGCAGCATCGCCGCAGGCATGGGTCTTGCGGCCCGCCGGGTCACCGAGCCCGGCGACCTCCGCGCCGCGCTGACGGAGGCCCTGGGTTCTGGCGTGGCCAATGTGATTCAGGTCGATATCGATCCGTCCTTCTGACCACGGCTCCTGGAGGCACAGTGAAGATAGCGATAATCGGCGCGGGGAATATCGGCAGCCTCTTGGGCGCGCTACTCGCCGCCGCCGGCCAGGACGTCACGCTGGTGGAGCTGCGGCCCGACGTCGTCGCCGCGATCCAGGATGGGGGCGTCACCATCGACATGTCGGACGGCCGCACCCTCCGCGCGCCGGTCAAGATCACCGGCGACGTGACCACGGTGGGGGTCGTCGACCTGGTGCTGCTGGCAGTCAAGTCGAACGCCACCCGCGACGCCGCCGCCGGGGCCAAGGCCATCATCGGCGAGGACACCTGGGTGCTCTCGGTCCAGAACGGCGCAGGGAATGTGGAGACCATCACGGAGGTCCTGGGGAGCGACGCCCACGTTCTGGGCGGTGTGTTCTGGTGCGTGGTCACGCCCCTGGGCCTCAACCGGCTGAGTTGGGTGGTCGGCACGGGGGGGTTGAAGATAGGTCCTGCCACCGGAGTCGTGACCGCTGAAGTAGAACAGATAGCGGACATTCTTCGGACCACCGATGTGGATGTGGCCATCTCGGAAAATGTCCAGCAACTGATCTGGGGCAAGGTCCTGCAGAACGTTCCCCTGGCCCTGGGGACGGCCATGAGGCTCACCAACGACGAGTACGCCGCCTACCCGCATGCCAAGGAACTCATCCTCAAGATGGCCGAGGAATGCGTGGCGGTCACCAAGGCGGCGGGCATCGACCTCGATGGCGGCGCAGGCGACCCGATTCAGGGCCTGGTAGCCACCATTGAGAGGTTCCACGCGTCGGGCATCAAACCCAAGTGCTCCATGCTGCAGGACCTGGAGAAGGGTAGACGCACCGAGATCGACGCCATCAACGGCAGCATCGTGCGCGAAGGCCGGCGGCTCGGGATCCCCACGCCCGTGAACGAGGTGATGGTGGCACTGGTCAAGCTGCAGGAAGAGAAGAACTGTTCGTGAGCGGGCGCGCCGGATGAACGGGTGGCCCTGATGAACGGGTACTGCGGAAAGATACTGTGGGTCGACCTCACCACTCGCACCTTGAAAGAGGAAGTGCTCGAAGAGGCCGTCTGCCGCAGATACCTGGGAGGCTTCGGACTGGGTGCGCGGATACTGTTCGACCGCATGCCCGCCGGTGTTGACGCCCTTGGGCCGGAAAACATCCTGGGGTTTCTCAGCGGCACCCTCACCGGCACCGCCGCCCCTGGCGGGTCGAGGTACGCGGTGGTGGGGAAGTCGCCGCTCACCGGCACCTGGGGTGACTCGAACTCCGGGGGGAACTTCGGTCCTTTCATGCGCTTCGCGGGCTACGATGCGGTGTTCTTCACGGGCGCGTCTGAGGAGCCGGTCTATCTGCTGCTCGCCGACGGCGCCGCGGAGATCCGCGACGCAAGTCATCTCTGGGGAAGAGACACCCACGACACGGAAGACGTGCTCCGAGCGGAGCTGGACAACGACGTGGAAGTTGCGTCCATCGGGCCTTCGGGCGAGAAGCTCTCGTTGATATCCGGGATCATGACCGATAAAGGCCGGGCGGCTGCCCGTTCCGGCCTCGGGGCCGTTATGGGCTCCAAGAAGCTCAAAGCGGTGGTGGCCAAAGGCGGCGTCGACGTCCCGGTGTTCGACGCCGCCGCGGCCACCCAACTGCGCCGGACGTCCACCAGGCAACTGCGTGGGTTGGTCGACGAATTCCGAAACTTCGGCACCGTCGCGGTCATCGTGCCTTTCGCCAAGATCGGGGATACCCCGGTGAAGAACTGGAACGGGGTCACCGAGATCGACTTCCCCGGCATAGCGAAGATTGGAGTCGACGCGGTGATGGAGCGGGTGCAGCGCAAGTACGCTTGCTACCGCTGCCCCATCGGCTGCGGCGGTCTTATGAAGGAAGGCGCGGAAGAGTACGAGTACGGCCGCGGCGTCCACAAGCCGGAGTACGAGACCGTCAGCATGTTCGGCACGAACTGCCTGAACGACAATCTCGAGTCGATCATCAAAGCCAACGACATCTGCAACCGGCTGGGGCTGGATACGATCTCCGCCGGAGCGGTGGTGGCGTTTGCCATCGAATGCTATGAGAACGGTGTCATCACTGCTGCGGATACCGGCGGTATCGAGCTCACCTGGGGGAACCACCGCGCGATCGTCGCGATACTGGAAGCCTTGGGTGCGCGGGAGGGCTTCGGCGACGTTCTCGCTGATGGGGTCAAAGTGGCTGCCGAGAAGATCGGCAAGGGCGCCGACCGCTATGCCATCCACATCCACGGCCAAGAGCCGCCGGCGCACAATCCCAAGTTCGAATACGGGTTCGCGTCCTGCTACCGCATGGACGCCACTCCGGCTCGCCACATGCGCTGGCACGGGGCTTTTGTCCCTCCTGGGCTACCGGTGCCGTTCTACGAACCCGGCGCCTGGAGCGGCCGCGGAGAGGCTCAGAAGGTCGATGTGGTCTTCAATAACGCGCTCGAGAGTCTGGGGCTGTGCATCTTTGTCGTCGGGATGTACCCGCACGTCGATACCCTTATCGAGTTCATCAACGCCGTCACCGGCTGGGACATGGACCTGGAAGAGCTGCTGACCACCGGCGAGAGGATCGCCAACCTCCGGCAGGCATTCAACATACGCGAAGGCCTGAATCCGCTGGAATACGTCGTCTCCGGTAGACTGGAGGGCAGGCCTCCGCTCGAAGCTGGGCCGCTTGCCGGGGTGACCATCGACCAAGCCGCCGTGAACCGAGAGTTCTTGGAGGCGATGGACTGGGACCTAGAGAGCACCCGGCCGACCAGACGCAAACTCCTCGAGTTGGGCTTGGAGGATGTGGCGGAGGCGCTGGGGCTGTAGAACCGCTGCCGACTGAGACCGCGGCCGACGCGAAGCCTCCGAATCGAACTGAGAGGCGGGCCTTGTGCAGATAGTCAGCCTTCCACAACTTGCCTGGTACGGGGCTGCGGCCCTCGACGTCACCTTCCCCGAAACCTGGCAGTTAGAGCTTTGCCATATGGCCGGCCACGATCGGCCGGTACTGTCCCCGGCGCTTGCTGAGGCGGCGATCCTGAACCCGGTGGCCGGCCCGCCAATAGGCACGGCGGCCAGGGGCAAGAAGCAGGTCTGCATCATCTTCGACGACATGTCCCGGCCCACCCGGGTCGCGCCCCTCATCCCCCACGTGCTCGCCGAGTTGCGGCGGGCGGGGATCGAGGATCGCCAGATCCGCTTCGTCTGCGCCCTGGGGTCCCACGGCACGTTGACTCGGCCCGACTTCGTCAAGAAGCTGGGGAAAGACGTGGTCTCGAGGTTTCCCGTGTTCAACCACAACGTCGTCGGTAACTGCACCCTGGTCGGGACGACCAGCATGGGGACCGAGCTCTGCATCAACTCCGAAGTGATGGGGTGTGACTACAAGATCGC
This sequence comes from uncultured Actinomycetota bacterium, assembly GCA_963843455.1. GTDB lineage: Bacteria > Actinomycetota > Thermoleophilia > RBG-16-64-13 > RBG-16-64-13 > CAIQPS01. The sequence continues at coordinate 185,394 of CAWJKE010000015.1, read as the reverse complement.
CATCGGTTCCATCGTGCCTCACGCTTTCGCCGGTTTCGGCGGTGGCGCCAAGATCATCCTTCCGGGGGTGGCCTCGTTCGACACCATCCGCGCGATGCATCGCATGAAGGCAGCCGTCGCCGGTCCTGTGGAGGGCGGCTGGGGCGAGACCATGGACTTCGGGGGGATGGGCTGCATCGAAGGCAATCGCATCCGGCAGAACATCGAGGAGGCCGCTGCCATGGTCGGCCTTGACTTCAAGATCGACGCCATCGTGAACACCTGGGGAGAGACGGTCTCTATCTACGCGGGGGCGCCCCGGGCCGCCTTCGCAGCGGCCCTGGAGGAGGCACGGTGGCACTACCTGACCCCGTGGGCTACCGACTGCGACGTCGTGGTGACCAACACTTTCGCCAAGGCCAATGAGGGAGAAGGGGGAGCCATCACCGGTTTCGCCTCGCTCAAGGGCAGCGGCGGCGACCTGGTGCTCATCTCCAACGCGCCGGAAGGACACGTGACGCATTATCTCTTTGGCAACTGGGGCAGCCTGGGCGTCGACGGCTTGCGGCTGGTGGTGCAACTGCCGCCGCAGGTGGAGCGGCTCATCATCTTCAACGAGCATATGGACCGCACCGCCGCGGGGTATTTTGCCCCCGACGAGAAAGTGCTGCTGCTCGACACGTGGGATGAAGTCCTGAAGGTCCTCCGCGAACGCCGCGGCGATGCCGCCAAGGTAGCGATCTACTCGAGCGCGGAGATCCAGTACTGTGGGGAGCTCGGCGTTGCGACGCCGGGGTCCGACCCGGTTGAAGAAGACTAGGGCGATGGCGGCGTACACGGTCGAACTCTTTGGGCTGACGCACGTGTTCCCCGATCTGCACGACATCGGAGTGGAGCTCGGAGACGAGGCGACCCTAGGGGAGCTTGTCGCTGAGCTCCGACGAAGCGCATCGGCACTTGAGGGCAAAGTGATCAAGACCGGCGAAGACCGCCTGGCCCCGCTCTACGCGTTCAACGTGAACGGGCGCTTCTTCATCGACGAGTACGACACCAGGGTCAGGCCCGCCGATCACGTTCTCATTGTGACTCTGGCGCTGGGCGGCTGACGGCGCGGGCGAGTCCCGGACGGTTCGCGTTCCCCGGCTCGCGCTGGTAGGCCTTGGCGGTCATCCCCGTGGAGAAGTGGAAGATCGGCCTATCCGCCCGCAGGACGTTCATGGGGCAGTGCTGAGTACCGGCCGGGATGTAGACCAGGCAGCTCTCGGTGAGCAGGAGCCGCTCGTCCTCGATCCACAACTCCACCTCGCCGTGGAGGTTCATGGGGTCGTCCGGATCGGCCCCGAAGAAGCCTAAGCTCTCGTCGAAGTCGTGGGCGTGCGCCTTGGGCGAGTACTTGGTGGGCTTGTGGAACCAGTGGGTCTCCACGTAGAAGGCTCCCGGGATGACGCCCCCATCCATATATGCCATTGACGACAGGACGTCCGGGCCATCCTTGATTTCGTAGCCGTGCTCCTGGGCCATAGGCTGGGTGACGACGAACTTGCCGTATCTACTCATGAGATGTCCAGCCCTCCGTCCACCGAGATCACGTTGCCGGTCACGAACGAGGCTTCGTCCGAGCACAGCCACAGCACCACTCTCGCCACATCATCGGGCGTGCCCATGAGCGCGCGCGGCGGCCCCTCGCCTTCCTTCATACAACTGAGCAGCCGGTTCATCATCGCTGTGCCCTTCGTCGGTCCGGGAGCCACGACGTTGACGCGGATACCCTTGTCCTTGTTTTCCGCCGCCGCGAGTCTCGTAAGGGACATCACAGCGGCTTTGCTCGGCCCATACGCGCCGAACCCCGGCATCATCTTCAAGCCCCCGGTTGACGACGTGTTGACTATCACGCCCGAGCACTGCTCCCGCATCCGGCGCAACTCGTGTTTCATGCACAAGAAGACGCCCTTGAGGTTGGTGTCGACCACCGCATCCCAGTCGCTCTCCGCCAGATCGACCAGCGGGCTGAACGGAATAGTCACGCCGTCCGGCCCGACTCCCGCGTTGTTGAAGGCGAAGTCGATGCCGCCGAATCTGGCGACCACCGCCTCGACCATCGCCGCCACCTGGTCCTCGTGGGTGACGTCGCACTGCACGGAGGTCGCCTCACCGCCCAGGTCCTCGATCTCCCGCACCACCTGGGCCGCGGCCGTCAGGCTCCGAGCGGTGACGATCGCCACCTTTGCGCCCTCGCGCGCGAACGCCAGCGCCGCGGCCTTGCCGATACCCGACGCGCCGCCGGTGACTACGGCCACCTTTCCTTTGATCCCCGCTCCCATCCGACCGTCCTTTCCTCCGCTACCCCAGGCAGAAGGGTATAGCACCCGAGCCGCCGGCGCCAGAGTTTGGCGATTCGGCTTTACCAATTGAGAGGAGAGGCCGCCCACCCCGGTCCCGGGTAGAATCTCCTCATGACCCCCGACGCCCTCATCTTCGACCTGGACGGCACCCTCTGGGACGCGGCCGCCGCGTCCACCTACGGCTGGAATCTGGCCCTCGAGCAGATGGGCCTGCCGGCGCGGGTCACGGTCGACGGCATCCGCTCCGTTTCGGGTCGGCCCTTCCCTGAGTGCGTGGAGATCCTTTTTCCCGAGCTGTCCCCCGTTCCCGCGCCCGTCCTCGAGCTGCTCGACGCTGGGGAGCGGACCGGCATCGAGATGGTGGGAGGCGAACTCTACGAGGGCGTGGCCGGCGGCCTATCTCGACTCGCCGCGCGGTATCCGCTGTTCCTGGTGAGCAACTGCCCCGACTGGTACTTGGAGGAGTTCTTCCGTCACACCGGTCTGCGGGAGCACTTTGTCGGCTGGGACTGTCACGGTCTATCGGGGATCGCCAAATCCGGAATGCTCCTGAACCTGGCAGCCGCTCACCGCTTGGCGCATGCCGTCTACGTGGGCGACACCCGCGGGGACCAGGAGTCGGCCGAACAAGCCGGCATGGGGTTCGCCTTTGTGCGCTACGGGTTCGGCACCGTCCCGGGCGTGCGCCTATCGTTCGCGGACTTCGGCGGATTGGTCTCGCACTACCTGGCCTGACCCCCTATCCGACCGCTGTCGCTTCGATCTCGATCATCCATTCCGGGTCGGCCAGCCGGGTGATGCCCAACAAGGTGGACGCCGGCTTGCAGCGCACCGCTTTGAGCCGCTCCCCCACGACGGGGACGGCCGCGAGGAACGCGGGGATGTCGGTCACGTAGTAGTTCAACCTGACCACGTCCGCCAGCGTCAGGCCGGCCTCGTCGAGCACGGTCTCCAGGTTGTCCAGCGCCCGGTGGAACTGAGACACCATGTCGCCGGCAACGGGGGCTCCCACGGCATCGGCCGAGACCTGTCCGGCGCAGTAGACCGTCCGCGTCGCCCCGCGTACCTCGATCGCCTGGGAGAAGTCGAACTGGTCCTGCCAGTCGCCCAGGTTTATCGGACGCTTTTCCATGAGCGCTACCCCTCCGCCGCGAAGGCTTTGACAGCCAGGGCTACCTCATCGGGCAGCGAGTAGTGCACCCCGTGGTCGCCGGGAATGACCGCTACGTTCGTCCCCAGCCGCTCGGCCAGCCAGGTGGCGGCCTCCATGAAGAAGGGCGGGCTCTCGGACCCGCATAGCACCTGCATCGGGGTGGATACCCGGGCCAACTCCTCGTCAGAGGGCCGGAAATACTCGAAATTGTCGAACTCGAACTCGATGAACGTGCGGTCGCTTGCCAGGCGCGTCTTGTAGCCTTCGGAGAATCCGTCGTAGACGATGTCACCGGTCAGGCCCCTCAAAAAGGGGACCTTGCCGTTTGCGGTCGCCTCCCTCAAGAACCCGAGCACCTTTCCTACGTCGCTCATCCCGGCGAACAGAGGCGGTTCGTGCAGCATGGCCGCGGTGACGGCTTCCGGATGCCTGAGGATCAGGCTGAGCCCGATGATGGCCCCGGAACTGTTGCCCCAGACCGTGGCCGGCGCGAGACCGGTGGCTTCGAGCAGCGCGGCCGCGTCGTCGGCCTGCTGCTCGACGCTGGTGCCCGCATAGCCCTCGGGGCGCGGGCTGCGAGAGTACGCCCGGCGGTCGTACGAAAGGACCGTGAATTCGTTCTGCAGCAGCGGGACCACGCGGGCGTATTCCTCGGCGTCACCCTCAGCCCCGGGGATGAGGAGCAGGGCGGGACCCGACCCTCGCAGTTCGTAGTAGAGCTGGTTACCGTTGGCAGCGACAACGGTCGGCAGAGGCTTGGCCATGCTTCCTCCCTTGTGCGAGCGCGCGGCTCGTCGAGTTTCCGTGTCAGTCCATTGAATGACTCCGGGCGCATGAAGTCAAACCGCCGTCCTTGCTAAGCTCTAGGTGAGTGGATCCGCGGCACCGAGGTCGCGGGTGTTTCTAATGGGCGGGTCGAGGGTAGCCGAGACGTTGTCGAGCGGGGAGGCCGGAGTTTGACTACCGCCGTGCAGCTTGCCAGGGTCCAGTTCGCGCTCACGATCGGCTACCACTTCGTGTTCGTGCCGATCAGCATCGGCCTGGGTCTCATCATGGTGCTGGCCGCGCGGCGCTACAGGCGGAGCGGGTTGGAGTCAGACCGGGCCGCGGTCGACCTCTGGACAAGGCTGTTTGCCGCCACTTTTGCGGCCGGCGTGGCCACGGGTCTCACCATGGAGTTCGCGTTCGGGACGAACTGGTCGGCGTACTCCCGGTTCGTGGGGAGCATCTTCGGGGCGCCGCTGGCCGCGGAGGGGATGCTCTCGTTCTTCGTCGAATCGAGCTTCCTGGGCATCGTCCTATTCGGTAAGAAGCGGGTCTCGAGCCGCTTCTACTACGCCTCGGTGTGGATAGTCTTCGCGGCCGCGCTCAATTCGGCTTTCTGGATTATCGTGGCGAACTCCTGGATGCATACGCCGGCGGGCTTCGCCGTGGAAGACGGCCGCGCGGTGTTGACCAACATCTGGGCGGCGATATTCAACCCTTCCTTTGTGCCGCGCTTCCTCCACGTGGTGAACGCGACGTTCGTGACCGGGGCCTTCATCTCCGCGGGGATCGCCGCGCATTATCTGCTCAAGAAGCGGCACGTCGATTTCGCCAAGAGGGCGCTCGTAGTCGCGCTCATCGTCGGCGTCATCACCTCGGTCGCCCAGCCGTTATTGGGGCACTGGCAGTCGCTGGAAGTGGCGGCCGACCAGCCGATCAAGATGGCCGCTTTCGAAGCGGTCTACGAGACCGGGCCGCGCCAGCCACTGAGCATCCTCGGCTGGGTGGACGAGAGCGGTCAGCGCCCGGTGAGCATCGCCATACCCTACGGGCTCAGCCTCATGCTCGGACTGAATCCCAACCACGTCGTTCAGGGCCTCGATTCGGTCCCACCGGCAGACCGGCCCAACGTCCAGATTGTCTTCCAGACCTGGCACCTCATGATAGGCGTGGGCATCACCCTTGCCGCCATCATGATGATAGGCGTCTACCTGCTGTGGCGAAGACGCCTGTACTACTCACTTCCTTATCTCAAGATTCTGCGGCTCACCCTTTGGCTGCCCATCCTGGCCTGCATCCTGGGCTGGATGACCACCGAGATAGGCAGGCAGCCCTGGATCGTCCAGGGACAGTTGCGGACGGCGGATGCGGTGTCGGCCACGGTGTCCACGGGTGAAGTGGCCACCACGCTCGCCATCCTCGTGGTCTTCTACACCGGCGTGCTCGTCGTCTGGTTGCACGTGATGCGGGGCATCGTCCGCAAGGGGCCGCTACCCGCGGCGAGCACCGAGGAGCGCGCCGGATGACCGGCCTCGCGATCGCCTGGTTCGTGGTAGTGGCTGTTTTCGTGGCCGCGTACGCGATCCTGGACGGCTTCGACCTCGGCATAGGTATGTTGTACGCGATGGTGGGCCGGGATGGCGAACGCCGCGAAGCGCTGCACGGCACCATCAGCCCGGTGTGGGACGGAAACGAGGTGTGGCTCATCCTCATCGGCGGCCTTGTGTTCGCGGTGTTCCCGCCGGTGTACGCAAGCGTGCTCAGCGGGTTCTACCTGGTCTTCATGCTGATCCTGTTCGGCCTGATTCTCCGCTCCGGAGCTCTTGGCCTCTACTATGCGCGGGTGCCGATCTCACTCCGCTGGGTCCTCGCCTTCTCGGGCGGGTCGATCGCTGCCGCAATCTTCCTCGGGCTGGCGGCGGGAAACCTCATCCGGGGAGTGCCGCTCGACGCAAACGGAGACTTTGCCGGCGGGCCTGGTTCCCTGTTCAATCCGTTCGCGATCGTCGTAGCCTTCCTGGCCCTGTTCATGTTCGCCAACCAGGGCGCGGCCTGGGCTGCGCTCAAGACCTTGGGGGAGGCTCATGCCCTGTCGCGCACCATCAGGTGGTGGACCGGCTGGCTGGTTCTGGCGGTCTTTGCCGCCGTCACCTTGGTGGCGGCGTTCGCGGTCTCCGGTCATGCTCAAACGCTGATCGGCCGTCCGCTAGGCTGGGTGACGATCGCCCTGGTGCTGGCGGGCATCGTCTGCCAGCAGGTGTTCGGGCGGCTGGGACGGGACCGGCCGGCGTTCTTTGGCGCCAGCGCCGTGGTGGTGGGACTCGTTGGGATCTGGGCGGTAGGAGCGTTCCCAGTCATCGTGCCCGCCTCGAACGACCCGGCGATGAGCCTCACCGTCACGAACGCTGCCGCGCCTGACAACTCACTGGTGGCCATGGCGGTGGTGGCCGCCATCGGGATACCACTGGTGGCTGTCTGCCTCTACGTCGTCTACCGGACTTTCCGGGGCCGGCAAGCCGAAAGCGGCGAGGGATACGAATAGCGATACAGGCGGGTGGACATGAACGCGCAGCGCAACGACATAGGCTTCATCGGCTTGGGCACCATGGGCAGCAACCTGGTGCTCAATATCGCGGACAAAGGTTTCACCGTCGCTGCGTTCAATCGTACGGCGTCGGTGACCGACAAGTTTGTCGCGGAACTCCAACCCACGCAGCACGTGCAGCCCTGCTCCTCCCTGGAAGAGTTGCTGGGCGCCGTCAAGCCACCGCGTCGCATCATGTTGATGGTCGACGCCGGGAAAGCGGTGGACGCGGTGCTTGCGGGATTGGATCCACTTCTGCGGGCCGGCGACATAGTCATCGACGGCGGGAACTCCTATTTCAAAGATACCGAGAGGCGATCGGCGGCGCTGAACGCACGAGGGATCGACTACCTGGGTGTAGGCATCTCCGGCGGCGAATCCGGCGCCAGGCACGGGCCGAGCATGATGCCGGGCGGACCGCGCCCCGCCTACGATGCAGTTCGGCCCGTATTCGAGGCGGTCGCTGCCAAGGCGGATGGGGCTCCATGCGTAGCCTATCTGGGCCCCGGCTCAACTGGGCACTACGTCAAGATGGTGCACAACGGCATCGAGTATGGGCTCATGCAGTTGATCGCGGAGAGCTATGCCTTGCTCCGGCAGGGACTGGGGCTCGGCAACGAGCGCTTGGCCGAGGTGTACGCCGAGTGGCAGGCGGGAGAGCTGGAATCGTATCTGCTCGAGATAACCGCCGCGATCTTTGGCCGGCGAGACGACAAGACCCCCGGCTTCCTGGTCGATCTGATTCTCGGGGAGGCTGGGCAACTGGGGACGGGCATGTGGACCTCGCAGAACGCTATGGACCTGCACGTGCCGGTGCCCAACATCGACATCGCGGTGAGCATGCGCAATCTGTCGGCGCTGGAGGACGAACGGGCGGCCGCCCGGCAGGTCCTGGGGCTCCCCGGCGTGGGGGAGGCGGGCGCGGGTGGCACGGCCGGGGCCGCGGCCCGCACCGCCGGACTCACGGTCGACACTGTGCGCGATGCCCTCTTTGTCGGCGTGATCATCACCTATGCCCAAGGTTTCGCGCAGCTTCAGCGAGCGTCGGCTGCCCAGAGCTACGACCTGGCCCTGCACGATGTCGCGTCCATTTGGCGGGGAGGCTGCATCATCCGCTCCGCTCTGCTCCGCGACATCAGGGCGGCCTTCGAGCGGCAGCCGCATCTGCCCAACCTGCTGCTCGACCCGGATCTGAGCAGGGAGGTGACGGCCAGGCGTGTCGCTCTCGCGGCGGCTGCTGCTGCCGGGACGGCCGCGAGGATCCCTGTTCCGGGCATCCTCACCGCGCTGGCCTACCTGGATGGCTATCTCGCCGATTGGCTACCGACGAATCTGATACAGGCTCAGCGTGATTACTTCGGCGCCCACACGTACCGGCGGATCGATCAGGAGGGCGTCTTCCACACCGACTGGTCATCCTAGTCGGGAGGACCTCAAAGGGAAGGAGAACGGGGACGCGGTCGCTCACTGACACGACCTGTGCAGGCTCTTCGGTGGCGGTGCTTCCTGACATCGAGTCGCTTTCCGTCGCCGCGGCCGCCGTCATCGTGGCCGCGGCCCGGCGCGCAGTGAAGACGACCGGCCGCTTCACCATCGCCCTGTCGGGCGGCGGTACGCCGAGGCCCATCTACCAGCTTCTGGCCAAGCCGCCGTTGGCCGGACTCATCCCCTGGGAGGCGACCCACGTCTTCTGGGGGGACGAGCGCTGCGTAGAGGCCACAGACCCGCGCAGCAACGAGCGGATGGCTCGCCTCGCCCTGCTCGACCATGTACCGATTCCCGCTGGCCAGGTGCATCCGATGAGATGCACCGACCGTGAAGGCGGCGCCGGCGGCGGAGCGACATCCAGCGAAGGTGCGGCCAAGCAGGCGGCCGACGACTACGAGAGGTTGCTGCGCACCTTCTTCGAGGCGGGGGCGGGCGGCACCGCGCCGGCGGCTGGGGCGGCGCTCGGCCCAGGTGTCGACCTCGTCCTGCTCGGCATGGGTGACAACGGCCACACCGCCTCGCTCTTCCCTGGGTCCGAAGTGCTTGCCGAGCGGGAGCGTTGGACGGCGGCGGCATACGAAGACTCCGCGACCGCGGCGGCCGCCGGCGGCTTAGGAAAACGACTGTGGCGGGTGACCCTGACCGCGCCCTTCATCAACGGGGCCGGGCTGGTGCTCTTTGTGGTGAGTGGCGCCTCCAAGGCTGCGGTGGTGAAGGCGGCTATCGAAGGCGGTCCCGATCCCGATCGCGGTCCCGATCCTCGGGACCTACCGGCGCGGCTGATCCGGCCAGTGAGCGGCCGCCTCTGGTGGCTGCTCGACGACGAGGCCGCCTCGCAACTGGAGCCGTCACGATGAGCGCGAGCGCTCCGCACGACCCCGGTATCCGCCTCGTTCTGGCCGACGTGGACGGGACCCTGGTCACCAGCGCAAAAGTCCTGGCTCCCTCGACGATACGGGCAGCGAGCATGCTCAAGGAGCGTGGGATTGCCCTGGCGATCACGAGCAGCCGGCCGCCCCGCGGCCTGCTGCAGTTCATAGTAGCCCTGGGGATTGAGACCCCGACCGGGTCCTTCAACGGCGGGGCCCTTGTGAAGCCGGACCTCACAGTGATCGCCCAATCCGTCCTACCGGCCGCTCTCGCACAAAGCGTGGTCGCCCTCATACGCGGGCAGGGGCTCGATGTTTGGGCTTACTCGGCAGACGAATGGTACGTGCGAGATCCCCAAGGTCCTCATGTCGCCCGCGAGCAGAGGACCGTCCAGTTCGCGCCGACCGTGGTCGACTCGTACGACCGGGTCATCGACAGGGTAGTGAAGCTCGTGGGAGTGACGGACGATCAAGTGCTCATGGCCGAGGCGGAGCGGGCGACCCGTGAACAATTCGGCGCCGCCGTCTCCGCCTCACGCTCCCAGGCGTACTATCTGGACATCACGCACCCGGATGCGAACAAAGGCGCCTTCGCGGCCTGGTTGTCGACATTTCTCGACATCCCCCTGGAGCACATCGCTACCATCGGGGACGGGCCCAACGATATCCTGATGTTTCGCCGGAGCGGATTGAGCATAGCCATGGGTAATGCAGGTCCCGAGGTCAAGGCCGAAGCGGTGGCGCTCACCTCTTCGAATGACGAGGACGGGTTCGCCCGCGCCGTCGAGACCCATATCCTATCGAAGCGGGAGCAGGGGGGATGATGCAAACGTCTCGGTCTGACGCGATCGTCGTCTTCGGCGTCACCGGCGACCTCGTCCACAAGCAGATCTTTCCCGCTCTCTACGGGCTCTTCCGCGACGAGGACGTCTCCGTTCCGGTGATCGGCGTGGCTCGCTCCGATTGGAGCGTGGACCAGCTCATCGCTCGGGCGAAGGACGCCGTGGTGCAGAACGGCGATTTCCACGAGAAGGCTTTCGCCAGGTTCTCGAGCATGCTCCGTTATGTCCAGGGCGACTACGGCGCACCCGAGACCTACGACAAGATGTGCAGCGCACTGCAGGGGACCGGCTCTCCCCTGTTCTACATGGCCATCCCCCCCAGCGTCTTCCCGGTGGTGACCAACTCGCTCGCGTCCTCCGGCTGCAGCCTGAACGCCCGAGTCCTCGTGGAGAAGCCGTTCGGCCGCGACCTCCAGTCCGCCCTCGATCTGAACAACACCCTCCGTAACCACTACCCGGAATCCGCCATCTTTCGTATCGATCACTTCTTGGGCAAGGAGCCGGTGCAGAACATCACCTACACCCGCTTCGCCAATCCGCTCCTCGAGCCCATCTGGAATCGCGACCACGTGCGCAGCATCCAGATCACCATGGCCGAAGACTTCGGGGTCAAGGAGCGTGGCGGCTTCTACGAAGAGGCCGGCGCCATCCGCGATGTGATCCAGAACCACCTGTTGCAGCTGCTCGCGGTGATCGCCATGGATCCGCCCGGCGGCGGGATCCCCGACGCTTACCGGGATGAGAAAGCCCGGGTCCTCATGGCCGTGCGGCCCCTCGAAGCTCGCCACGTGGTCAGAGGGCAGTACGAGGGCTACCGCGCGGCTCCCGGCGTGAGCCCGGATTCCACCGTCGAGACCTACGCTGCCATCAAGCTGATGATCGACAACTGGCGCTGGACCGGCGTTCCCATCTACATCCGCAGTGGCAAGGAGTTGGCCGTCACCGCTACCGAGGTGTTCATCGAGCTGCGCCGTCCCCCTCGCGAAACCTTCGGCGAGCACGTCCCCCTCTCTTCGGGACATTTGCGGCTTCGCATCAGCCCCGACGTCGTGATCGCCCTCGGGCTTCGGGTCAAGGTGCCCGGTGACCGGATGGTCGGCAGGGACGCGGAACTGACGGTCACGTCCCGTCCGGCCGATTTGCGGTCTCCCTACCAGCGCCTACTCAGCGACGCCATGGACGGAATCCAGGAGTTGTTCGCGCGCGAAGACGGGGTCGAAGCGTCGTGGCGTATCGTCGAGCCCATCCTTGGGGACAAGGTCCCCCTCCGCATGTATGAACCCGGGAGTTGGGGACCGTCCGAAGCCAAGAAGCTGATCGGCAGGGACGGGCCGTGGATCGATCCGGTCACCGCTCCGGCGCCGACGGCCGACGGATGTGACGAGCCTGAACCTGTTCGCCGAGCCTCGCGGCGGGGCGCTCCGCCGCGGGAGGGGTAGCATATGGCGGGCTGGCCCTTCCTGCTCTTTATCGGCCTGATCCTGGTCGTCGTCGTGGCGCTCATGAGTCTCTCCTATGTGCTTGGCCAGCGCCATTCGGGCAGGTGGAGGGACGAGCCGTTTGAGTCCGGCATGGCGCCGAGCGAGATGCCCCAGCACGGTATCTCGGTCGAGTTCTACAGGGTGGCTGTGTTCTTCGTGATCTTCGACGTGGAGGCCGTGTTTCTCTTTGCCTGGGCGGTCACCCTAAGGGAGTCGGGCTGGAGGGGCTTTGTGGAGATGGCCGTATTCGTAGGGCTGCTCGTGGCCGCGCTCGCCTACCTGTGGCGGTCCGGCTCCCTCGACTGGAGAAGGGCCTCGCGCAGGAGGCAGCGGCCCTGAGCGCGGAGAGCGAACAGCCGAGCGTCCTCGTCGCCAGCATGCAGAAGCTGCTCGCCTGGGCCCGCTCCAACTCCCTGTGGCCGTTCAACTTCGGTCTGTCGTGCTGCTACGTGGAGTTCGCCACCAGCCTGACCCCGCGGTACGACCTGGCCCGTTTCGGCTCCGAGGTAGTGCGGGGGTCGCCTCGGGAGGCGGACGTCATGGTCGTGGCGGGGACCGTCTTCATCAAGATGGCGCCGGTCATCAAACGGCTTTACGACCAGATGATGGAGCCGCGCTGGGTGATCTCCATGGGCTCGTGCGCGAATTCGGGGGGCATGTACGACGTCTACAGCGTGGTGCAGGGGGTGGACAGCTTCCTCCCCGTCGATCTGTACGTGCAGGGGTGCCCTCCGAGCCCGACGACCTTCACCCAGGGGTTGCTGTTGCTCCAAGAGGCGGTGGCCGGCGAGCAACGGCCTCTCTCTTGGATGGTCGGTCCTCAGGGAGTAATCAAGCCCTCGCCGCCCTCCCGCCGGGACCTCTTGGCGAACGAACGGCAGAGTGAGACGCACTTGCGGCCTCCAGGCGAGGTATAGGCGATGAATCTGGTCTCTGAGCTCGAGGAGCGCTTTCCGGATGTGCAGTTCGCCCGGCAGGAGACCAAGGACGGCATCCCCACCGCCTGGGTATCGCGTGACGCGGTCGTGCCCGTCCTGGGCCACCTCCGGCGGGCTGTTCCCCAGCCCTTCCGGACCTTGTACGACCTGGCCGGCATCGACGAGCGGATCCGGTCACACCGGGACGGCCAACCGGACTCCGACTTCACCGTGGTCTATCACCTCCTGTCGTACGAGCGCAATGAAGATGTGCGCCTCAAGGTGCCCCTTGTGGGCGAGAATCCCTCGATCCCCACCGTCACGGGCCTGTGGCCGTCGGCCGACTGGTACGAGCGCGAGTTGTGGGACATGTTCGGGGTGACGGTCGAGGGTCACCCAGACCCCCGGCGCATCTTGATGCCATCGTGGTGGGAGGGGCACCCGCTGCGCAAGGACCATCCCAGCCGGGCGACCGAGATGGGCACCTTCTCTCTGCCCCCGGACGACGACTCGCTGGGCGCCGCCCCCGACTCGCGGACCATGTTTCTCAACGTGGGGCCTCAGCATCCCGGTACCCATGGCCCGTTCCGGGTGGTTCTCAGGCTGCGGGACGAGACCATCGTCGACGCCGTCCCCGATATCGGTTTTCACCACCGCGGGGCCGAGAAGATCGGCGAGAGGCAGACCTGGCACACCTACATCCCCTACACCGACCGGGTGGACTACCTGAGCGGCCTGCTGAACAACCTAGCCTATGTGCTGAGCGTGGAACGGCTGGCGGGCATCGAAGTCCCGCCCCGGGCTCGGGTCATCCGGGTGATGATGTCGGAGCTGTTCCGCATCTCGAGCCATCTGGTGTGGTACGGCACCTTCGCCCAGGACCTGGGGGCGATGACGCCTGTCTTCTACACCTTTGGCGACCGGGAACGGCTGATGGACATCGTCGAGGCCGTCACCGGAGGTCGTATGCACCCGAGCTGGTTCCGCATCGGCGGAGTTGCTGAGGATCTGCCGCAGGGGTGGGAGAGACTGGTTCGCGACTTTCTGGACTATCTGCCTGCTCGCCTGCGGCGAATACGACCGTCTGGTGATGGAGAGCAGGGTCATCAAGGCGAGAACTGTCGGGGTGGGGGAGATCGACAAGGACACGGCCATCGAATGGGGAGTGACCGGGCCCAACCTGCGCGCCTGCGGCTTTGAGTGGGATCTCCGCAAGAAGCGGCCCTATTCGGGTTACGAGCAGTTCACCTTCGACGTCCCCACCGCCGGGCGCGGCGACTGCTACGGCCGCGCCCAGGTGCGCGTGGAAGAGATTCGGCAGAGCCTCAGAGTGATCAGACAGTGTCTCGACAACATGCCCCCGGGCGACCACAAGGCGAGCCATATCTGGGCCACTCCGCCCGCCCACAGCCGCACGCTGAACGACATCGAGACCCTCATCCAGCACTTCCTTGAAGTCAGCTGGGGGGCGGTCATCCCCCCCGGCGAGGCCCTGGTGCCCATCGAATCCTCCAAGGGCAGCTGCGGCTACTACCTGGTGAGCGACGGTGGGGTCAGCTCCTACCGGACCCGCATCCGCACGCCGTCGTTCCCCAACCTGCAGGTGCTCCCCTTACTTTGCAGGGGCCTCGAGATACCGGACCTCATCGCCATTCTGGGCAGCCTTGATTTCGTCATGGGCGACGTGGACCGCTGAGCCATGCTGACCGAAACTGAAAAGTCCCAAATCGACGCGGTGATAGCGCTCTACGAGACGCGGGTGGCCGCATCGGTGGAGACCATGCGCGTGCTGCAGGACACGCGCGGCTGGGTCTCCGACGAGACCCTGTCCGATGTGGCCGAGTACCTCGATGTGTCGACCTCGTATCTGGAGAGCCTGGCCACGTTCTACAGCTTGATCTTCCGGCGCCCGGTGGGCCGGCACGTGATCATGGTCTGCGACAGCGTCTGCTGCTGGATGGACGGGAGCGAGCAACTCATCCGCGATATCGGCGCCGGTCTCGGCGTCGGGCTAGGCGAGACCACCGCGGACGGCCGCTTCACCCTGTTGCCGGTCGTCTGCCTGGGCGCGTGCGACAAGTCGCCGGCGATGCTCGTCGATTGGCATCTGCACGGCCCCGTGACGGCCGAGAGTCTGCCCTCGATCCTGGCCCTCTACCCCTGACATGGATAAGCCGATCACAGGACACTTCCGCGAAGACGGAGCCCCGCTGAGCCTGGAGGAGTACCAGTCTTTCGGCGGATACCAGGCGCTCCACAAGGCGCTCACCGAGATGGATCCGAAAGACGTCACCGCGGCCGTTCTGGAGTCCGGCCTATCGGGGCGGGGAGGGGCCGGCTTCCCGGCGGGGCGGAAGTGGGGCTTCGTCGACGTGAGCGACGAGTATGCCGGGCCGCGCTTCTTGGTCGCAAACGCCGACGAGATGGAGCCCGGCGCCTTCAAGGACCGTTTCATCGTGGAAGGCAGCCCACATCAACTCCTCGAGGGAATGATCATCGCCTCGTATGCGGTCCGGGCCCGAACGGCCTACGTCTTCATTCGAGCGGAGTACGCCTCCACGGCCGAGATCATGCGAAAGGCGATCGCCGAGGCCGGGCAGGCGGGGTACCTGGGCACCCGGGTGATGGGTACGGACTTCGACCTCGACGTGCACCTGCATGTGAGCGCCGGCCGGTATATCTGCGGAGAGGCGTCGGCCATGCTGAACGCTCTCGAGGGAGAGCGGCCCAATCCCCGCCACAAGCCGCCCCACCAGACCAGTTCCGGCCTGTGGAGCAAGCCCACCGTGGTCAACAATGTCGAGACCCTTGCCTACGTGCCCTCGATTATCGCGAACGGGCCGAAGTGGTTTGCCGGCCTCGGCCTCTCGGGCGAAGGCGGAATGAAGATCTACACAGTGAGCGGCAGGGTCAAGCGGCCTGGGGCCTGGGAGTTACCGATGGGGACCACCATCCGCGATCTGATTGAAGAACACGCGGGCGGGATGCGGCTGGGTCTCCGGGCGAGGGCTGTGTTGCCCGGCGGCGGTTCCACCGGGTTCGTATCGGCTCCGCACTTCCACACTCCCATGGACGATATTTCGCTCCGGGCTGCCGGCAGCCGTCTGGGCACAGGCACGCTGATCGTGCTCGATGAGCAGACCTGCCCGGTGGGGATGCTCCGCAATCTGGAGCATTTCTACGCTCAGGAGTCGTGTGGATGGTGCACGCCCTGCTGGCAGGGATTGCGCTGGGTGGAAGAGTTGCTGGAGACCATCGAGCAAGGACACGGCACCCGAGACGACCTGGAGCTCCTCGACTGGCATGTAGCCCAGCTCAAGCCCGAGCGCACGTTCTGCGACCTGGCTCCGGGAGCGATGGAGCCGCTAGAGACTGGGTTGGCCCTCTTCCGGGAGGATTTTCTGCGGCACATCGACGAGCAGAGGTGTCCCTGGCAGGCCGG
Organism: uncultured Actinomycetota bacterium; assembly: GCA_963843455.1. Lineage (GTDB taxonomy): Bacteria > Actinomycetota > Thermoleophilia > RBG-16-64-13 > RBG-16-64-13 > CAIQPS01. Next base: position 169,532 of record CAWJKE010000015.1, on the reverse strand, counting down.
CGGGCGGCCGTCGGCGGACGAGAGGTAGCACGGGAATGGCGACCATCTACGTGGAGGACCGGCCGTACGAAATCCCTGACGGGCAAAACCTGCTCGCGGTCTGTCTGGCCCTGGGATTCGATCTGCCCTTCTTCTGCTGGCATCCGGCCATGGGCTCGGTAGGCGCCTGCCGTCAGTGCGCGGTCAAGCAGTTCAAGGACGATAACGACCGCGACGGCAAGATTGTGATGGCCTGCGTCACCCCGGCCACGGACGGCACGCGGATCTCCATCGACGACCCGGAGGCCCGGGCGTTTCGCGCGGGAGTGATCGAGTGGATGATGGCCAACCACCCGCACGACTGTCCGGTATGCGACGAGGGGGGCGAGTGCCATCTTCAGGACATGACCGTGATGACCGGACACCGGGAGCGACGTTACCGCTACCCCAAGCGCACCTTCCGCAACCAGTATCTGGGGCCTTTCATCAACCACGAGATGAACCGCTGTATCCAGTGCTACCGCTGCGTCCGCTTCTACGCGGACTACGCTGGCGGAGACGATCTGGTGGCCATGGGCATCCGCAATCAGGTGTACTTCGGCCGGCACAAGGATGGCAAACTGGAGAGCGAGTTCAGCGGCAATCTTGTGGAAGTCTGCCCCACGGGTGTGTTCACCGACAAGACCTTCCGGCGCCACTACACCCGCAAGTGGGACCTGCAGACCGCTCCCTCGGTCTGTCCGCACTGCGGACTGGGCTGCAACATCATCCCCGGCGAGCGGTACGGGACGCTGCGCCGCATCCAGAGCCGCTACAACGGCGCCGTGAACGGCTATTTCATATGCGACAGGGGCCGGTTTGGCTACGAATTCGTGAACGCGGACAGTCGGCTGCGATCGGTGAGGGTGAGTGGGGGGGCCGCGAACGCTGAGGACGCCATCCTGCAGGTCGGCGACCTGATCGCCGCCGCCCGCATCGGGCTGCGGCGGGTCATAGGCATCGGTTCGCCGCGGGCCTCGCTGGAAGCCAACTGGGCTCTCCGGAAGTTGGTCGGACCTGACAACTTCTTCGTGGGAATGGCCGGCGAGGAGCGGCGGCTGGTCGATCTCGCCAAGAAGATAATCGACGAAGGGCCCTCGCGCAGTTGCTCCGCGCGCGAGCTCGAGCAGGCGGACGCCATGCTGGTGCTCGGCGAAGACGTTACCAATACCGCCCCCATGCTCGACTACTCGCTTCGCCAATGGATCCGGCGCAGGCCCACACCGGAGCAGATCGCCCTCAAGATACCGGCTTGGAACGACGCCGCGGTGGGCGAGCTCGTGCACGAGGAGCCCAGCGCCCTACACGTGCTCAACGTGAGCGAGACCAAGTTGGACCGCCTGGCCGTTCAGACCTACCACGCCGCGCCCGCCGACCTCGCCCGCCTGGGCTTCGCCGTCGCCCATCTGCTGGACGAGCATGTGCCCGAGGTCCCGGGCCTGCCCAAGGAGCTGGCCGAGCATGCCGCCCGGATCGCCGCCGCCTTCGCCAAGGCGCGCCGGCCTCTCGTCGTGTCGGGCACCAGCAGCGGCAGCGAGGACATACTACGCGCAGCCGCCAATGTCGCGTGGTCCCTGCACACACGAGGAGCGGCTGCCGAGCTCTGCCTGGTCGTGCCCGAGTGCAACAGCATGGGCATGAGCCTCATGGGAGGGGGGACGCTTGACGAGGCGTTCGCAGCCGCTTCGCTGGGTGAGGTCGACGTGGCGCTGATCCTGGAGAACGACCTGTACCGGCGCGCGCCCGCCCCGGAAGCGGACCGGTTTCTTCAGTCCTGTGAGCACGTGATCGTCTTGGATCACACCGCCAGCGCGACCTCCAGGGCGGCAGATATCCTCCTCCCGGTCGGAACCTACGCCGAGAGCACGGGCACTTTCGTCAACAACGAGGGCAGGGCTCAGCGCTACTACCAAGTCTTCCCCACGAGCGGGCAGGTCCACAGCAGCCTACGCTGGCTCGCCAACCTGGCCGCCGCACTTGGCGCTCACGCCTGGTTGGACAACGCACCCCATGATGAGCAATCAGCCCAGGTCGGGCGGCAGCCTGTTCCCGGCACGGACGACGAGGGCACGCCCATGGTGTCGTTCGGCGCCGGAGGCGGCGAATCCTGGCCGGGTCCGACGGGCATGCTCTACCCGCGGCTGATCGATCAGCTCACGGCCGAACTCGCCCGAGACCTGCCCGTGTTCGCGCCGCTTCTCTCTCTCGCCCCGTCCGCCACCTACCGCATCGAGGGGATGAAGATCGCCCGTCAGCCGCGACGCTACAGCGGGCGGACGGCGATACATGCCGACACTTCGGTGTTCGAACCCAAGCCCCTGGACGATCCTCAATCGCCGCTCGCTTTCTCCATGGAGGGTTATCAAGGCGAGGCGCCATCGCCTATCGTGCCTCGCTTCTGGGCCCCGGGCTGGAATTCGCCCCAGGCGATCGTCAAGCTTCAGCACGGCCCGGACCGGCCGCTTCCAGGTGGCGACTTGGGGGCCAGACTCATCGAACCGGCTCAAGACGTGGAGTGGACGCACTTCCTCGAGCTGCCGCGGGCTTTCCGGCGATCGGGAGAGGGGGAGCTTGTGGTCCCCAGGCATCACATCTTCGGCTCCGAGGAGATGAGCGCTCGGGCGCCGGGCATCGCGGAGTGCGCTCCGGAGCCCTACCTCGGGCTTAGCCCGGGAGGCGCCGCCGCCCTCGGGCTGGGCGAAGGGGACCAGGCGGTGCTCGAGACGTACGCCGTCTCCCTGTCGCTCCCGGTCAAGGTCATCGCGGGTCTGGCACCCGGGATGGCCGTGCTACCCGTAGGTCTTCCCGGCCTTGAAGGGGTGTTGCCTCCGTTGTATGCACGCATCAGCCCTGCCGGTCCCGAGGGCGGCGCAGCGGCCGGTCCGGCGTTCGCGGTGGAGGGCGACGATGTCTAACAGCGCCTGGCACGTGGCCGAGGTCGTCGTGATGTTGATGCTGCCGCTGCTGTTCGCGGGCGGGTTGGTGCTGGTGGAGCGCCGGCTGCTCGGGCAATTCCAGGACCGCTATGGGCCCAACCGGGTGGGCGTCGTGGGCGAGTTGCAGGTGTTGGCCGATGCCATCAAGCTGCTCGCGAAGGAGGACTGGATACCCCCGTTCGCCGACCCGCCGGTCTTCGTCGCCGCCCCTGCGATCATCCTTACGTCGGTGCTGGCCAGTTTCGCGGTGATCCCATTGACGGACGGTTTTGTCGTGGCCGATCTCAACGTCGGCCTGCTGTTCTTCCTGGGCATGTCTTCTCTGGGCGTGTACAGCGTGGCCCTGGCCGGCTGGTCGTCGCACAGCAAGTACTCACTCATCGGAGCCCTCCGAGCCGCCGCCCAGATGCTCGGCTACGAGGTCTTCATGGGCCTCTTCCTGCTGGGCGTTGTCATGATGGCCGGCTCGTTCAACCTCAGCGCCATCGTCGAGGCCCAGCGCGGCCTCTGGTACGTAGTCCCGCAGTTCGCCGGCTTCCTCGGTTTCCTCGTCGCCGGGCTCGCCGAGACCCGGCGTACTCCCTTCGATCTGCCCGAGGCCGAGAGTGAGCTGGTGGCCGGCTATCACACCGAATACTCCGCCATGAAGTTCGGCATCTTCTACGTGGGCGAGTATCTCGGGATCACGCTGATATCGGCTCTCATCACCGTGCTTTTCCTGGGCGGCTGGCTGGGGCCCATCCTGCCGGGCTGGATATGGTTCCTGGTCAAGACGTCCATCATGATCGTCCTGTTCATCGCGATCCGGGCAGCGCTGCCCCGGCTCCGCTACGACCAGCTCATGAGTTTGGGCTGGAAGGTCATGCTGCCGATTGCGTTGGTCAACATGCTCGTGACAGCCGCGGTCGTCCTCGCCGCATGATGAGCCTTCTCAAAGCTCTCGCCACCATTGTGCCGCACCTCTTCCGACCCCGTGACACGGTGCTCTTTCCCGAGGAGCGGCCCTATCTGCCTCCCCGCTACCGGGGGCGGATCATCCTGTCCCGCGACCCTTCCGGCGCCGAACGGTGCGTCGCCTGCTACCTGTGCGCCGTGGTCTGCCCCGTGGGCTGCATCGCCCTGCAATCGGCCGAGGACGAGACGGGCCGGCGCTACCCGGAGTGGTTCCGCATCAACTTCTCGCGGTGCATCTTCTGCGGCTTCTGCGAGGAGGCGTGTCCGACGAGGGCCATCCAGCTCACGCCCGATCTCGACATGAACGAGTATCGGCGGTCCAATATGGTGTACGAGAAGGAGCATCTGTTGATCTCCGGGCCGGGAAAATACCCCGAGTACGACTTCTACCGGGTGGCCGGCGTCGCCGTCGGTGGAAAAGACAAGGGCGAGGCGGAGAACGAGCGTGCCCCGGCCGATCCGCGGGGCCTGACGCCATGAGGGCCCTCTCGTGACCGCCCTGTTCTTCCTAGCGGCCGCGGTCGCCGTCATTGCTACGGCGATGGTGATCACCCGGACCAAGGCGATCCATGCGCTCCTCTATCTGGTGGTGTCGTTTCTCGCGCTCGCCTTGGTGTTCTACATCCTGGGTGCGCCCTTCATCGCCGCCTTGGAGGTCATCATCTACGCGGGCGCGATCATGGTGCTCTTCCTCTTTGCCCTCATGCTTATCACGCCGGGCAGGGCCGACGAGGTGCGAGAGCGAGAATGGCTGCGCCCCCGTGCGTGGATCATCCCCAGCCTGCTGGCCGCCGTGCTCCTGTTCGAGGTGGTCTACCTGCTCGCTGCCGGCGGGGTCGACGGCAGGGCGGCTACTGGGACCGGAGCGCCCACGCCGGGCGACGCGGCCGCCCAGGTGAAGGCCGTGGGCATCGCCCTCTTCGGGCCCTATCTGCTCGGGGTCGAGTTGGCCTCGATCCTGCTGCTCGCCGGGCTGGTGGCCGCCCACCGCTTGACCCAACACCTCGACGAGCCAGAGGGTGCCGAGCTTGAAGCGCCTGATGCTGCGGGCCTTGAAGCGCCTCAAGCGCCCGACGATGCCGGTCGCACCCGTCGGGACCAGTCGGGGTCGTGATGAGCGCCATCCCCCCCGTCTACGCCCTCGGCCTCGCGGCAGTGCTCTTCGCGCTGGGGCTGCTCGGCGTGTTGGTGAGGCGCAACATCATCTTCGTGCTCGCCTCGATAGAGGTGATGTTGAACGCCGCCGGGCTGGCGTTCCTGGCGGCCGGCTCCCGCTGGGGACAGGCGGATGGACAGGTGATGTTCGTCTTCATCCTCGCCATGGCGGCCGCGGAGGTGGCGGTCGGCCTGGCTCTGGCTCTGAGGATCCGCCGCCGCCTCGGCACGCTCGACGTCGACGATCTGCGTGAGTTGAAGGACTGACCATGCTCCACGTCCTCTGGCTCATACCGCTGCTTCCGATCTTGGGGTTTCTGTGTCTGGCCCTTATCGGGGGCAGGCTGAGCAACCGGGTGCTGGCTGTGGCGGGCGCCGCGCCGACAGGCGCGGCCGCCCTGGTGACCATCGCGGTTGCCCTCGCCTTTGTCCTCTCACCGCCCTCCGGGTCGGCGTTCGACCAAGTCCTGTGGACCTGGTTCCGGATCGGGAGCTTCGCTCCTCGCATCGCCCTCTATCTCGACCCGCTGTCGCTGGTCATGATGCTCGTGATCACCTGCGTAGGTTTCCTCATTCTTCTCTACTCCGTCCAGTTCATGCGTGGCGACGAGGGATACCGGCGCTTCTTCGCCTACATGAACCTGTTCATCGCGTCCATGCTCCTCTTGGTGCTGGCCGACGACTTCCTCTTCTTACTCGTCGGGTGGGAGGGAGTGGGCCTCAGCAGCTTTCTCCTCATCGGCTTCTGGTACCGGGAGCGGGCGAACGGGGTGGCCGCGCGCAAAGCCTTCATCGTGACCCGGGTGGGCGACACCGCTCTCCTCATCGGCCTGCTGATCATCTTCACCCGGCTGGGGTCGCTCAATATCCAGCAGGCGATGGGAATGGCGCAGAGCCAATGGGCGCAAGGCGCCGCCGTGGCCACGGCGGCCGCCCTGCTCATCTTGGGCGGGGCCGTCGGCAAGTCGGCCCAACTGCCCCTGCAGACCTGGCTCCCCGACGCCATGGCCGGGCCCACCCCGGTCAGCGCCCTTATCCATGCCGCGACGATGGTGACCGCGGGCGTCTATTTGGTGGCGAGGACGCACGTGCTCTTCGACCTGTCTCCCGACGCTCGGCTGGTGCTTGCCATCATCGGCGCTGTGACCCTTGTCTACGCCGGCTTGAGCGCCCTTGCCCAGAACGACATCAAGCGGGCTTTGGCCTACTCCACCATCAGCCAAGTGGGCTACATGTTCCTCGCCCTGGGGGTGGCCGCCTGGTCGGCAGCCATCTTCCATTTCCTGACGCACGCCTTCTTCAAAGCCCTTCTGTTTCTCGCGGCGGGCCTCGTGATCAAGGCCATGGACGAGGAGCACGACATCCGCAAGATGGGCGGGCTGCGCCGCGATATCCCCGTGGTGTTCTGGCTGTTCCTCATAGGCGCCGCATCGCTCTCCGCCCTCCCGGTGGTCACCGCCGGCTTCTACAGCAAGGATCTGATCATCGACTTCGCGCTCTCTTCGGAGCAAGGGAGCGGGTGGCTGTGGCTGGCGGGAGTGGTGGGAGCGCTGCTGACCTCCCTATACGCCTTCCGGCTGGTGTTCCTGGTGTTCTTCGGCGCCCGGACGCGGACGCCCGCCGCCACCAGGTTCTCGCGTCTCGTCCTGGTTCCCATGTTCGTGCTCGCCGTTGGCGCCGTGGCCCTCGGGTGGATACAAATGCCCCTGCATTGGGGGGGCTGGACGCTCTTCACCGATTTCATGCAACCGGTGCTGCCCCTGCCGGCCACCCGGACCGGCGGTTTCGCGGGAGGCCCGGCGGCATCGGTGATCGTCGCGCTCGTCTCGCTTGCCGGGATCTACCTCGCGTACCTGTTCTTCTGCCGGCGACCTGCGCTGTGGCCCGGTCTGGCCGTGCAGCCGGGCTTCCGGCGACTCGCCGGGTTCGCCCTGGCGGGCTGGGGCTTCGACCGCCTCTACGAGCTGGCTTTCGTCAGGCCGTTCCTGTGGCTGGCCCGCCGCGGGAAGGATGACGTGATCGACAAAGCCTTCTCCGGCATCGGCTGGCTGGCAGGGATCCTCAACGAGTTGCTGCACAGGACCCAGGCGGGCCGGCTGCGCTACTACCTGGCCATGGCGGCCTTCGGCGTGGTGGTATTCGTGGCCGTGGGGTTGCTGCGATGAGCGGGGTGGCGGAGCGATGAGTCTGGTGCTGCTGATAGCCATCCCCTTGGCCGGCGGAATCCTGGCCTGGCTCGCCGGCCGCTGGAGCGTGACCGCGTGCCGATGGGTCTCCCTCGCCGCGTCGCTGGCGGGCCTGGGCCTGACGGTTGTCTTGTGGGCGCGGTATTTCACCGGGTCGGGAACCGGGGCCGTGGCCGCCGGGTCCGGGGATGCCGCGGGTGGCGCAGTGCCCGCCGCCGACTCGTTCGTGCTCCACTTCGACGTCGCCTGGATACCTCAGGCCGGGATCCGCTTCCATCTGGCCATCGACGGTCTGAGCCTCATCATGCTGATGCTCACTTTCACCGTGGTGATCCTCGCGCTGCTTGCCTCCTGGACCACCGTCAAGCATCGGACCGGCTTCTTCCACTTCCAACTCATGTGGGCGGCGGCCTCTCTGTGCGGCGTGTTCATGGCGCTCGACCTGTTCCTGTTCTACTTCTTCTTCGAGATGATGCTCGTGCCGTTCTTCTTCCTGGTCGCCCTGTGGGGGCACGAGCAGCGCCGGCGGGCGGCCATCAAGTTCTTCATCTACACGCAGGCCGGCGGACTTCTCATGCTCATCTCAATCGTGGCCCTGTACTTCGTGCACGGACGGCAATCGGGGGACTACACCTTCGACTACCTGCGACTGCTCGGCACAACGTTCTCCGGGTCCACCGGGCTGCTGATCATGCTGGGTTTCTTTGCCGCCTTCGCCGTGAAGCTGCCCGCCGTACCGCTGCACGGGTGGCTCCCGGACGCCCATTCTGAGGCGAACACCGCCGGCAGCGTGGTGCTCGCCGGCCTCCTGATCAAGGTGGGAGCCTACGGGATGCTGCGCTTCTTGGTCCCGCTGTTTCCCCAGGCGGCCTTCGACTTTCGCTACGTAGCGATGGGCCTGGGTGTCGCAGGCATCCTCTACGGCGCCGTCATGGCGTTCGCCCAGACGGATCTCAAGCGGATGGTCGCCTACACGAGCGTCAGCCACATGGGCTTCGTCCTTCTGGGCGTGTTCGCCTGGAACGAGCTCGCCCTGCAAGGGGTGGTCCTGCAGATCGTGTGTCACGCGTTCAGCACGGGCGGTCTGTTCCTGGTGGCCGGCGTGCTCGAAGAACGGCTGGGTACGAGGGACCTCGGTGGCATGGGAGGGCTCTGGGCCAAGCTCTCCACACTGGGTGGCTTCGGGACGGTCCTTGCCATGGCTGCACTGGGCCTTCCCGGCCTGGGCAACTTCGTTGCCGAGTTCCTCATCCTGCTCGGGACCTACCAGGTGAGTCGGCCTGCGGCAATCGTCGCCTCGCTGGGACTGGTGCTGGCGACTGTGTACGCCCTGGGGCTGGTCCAACGGGTCTTTCACGGCAGTGAGGCAGTGGCGCCGCCGGCCACTGCCGACCGGCGGTTCGGTCGTGGGCTCTGGAGCCTCTCCGTCCGAGAGATGATCATGTTCGCAGCGGCGATCATCGCGCTTCTCTGGCTCGGACTGTATCCCCAGACGCTCGTGAGGACCATGGAGCCCACCAGCGACTTCCTGCTGCGGGCTGCTCCGTCGGCCGCGGCGTCGGGGCAGCCGGGGAGCGCTCCAGCGCCGCCGCCGCCTCAGCAATCACCCCGGCCTCGACCGGAAGCGCGCCGTGAGCGACGCAAACCTCCTCGCCCTGAGCCCCTATATCGCGCTCGCTGTGACCGCGGTGGTGGTCATGCTCGTCTACGCCTTCCGGCGCTCGCATCCCCTGTCCGCCGGTCTGGCCGCAGCCGGTCTGGCCGCGGCTTTCGTCTGCGTGCTCCTCGTGGCCGGGTCGGGCGATCGGCGGGCCACCTCTCTCTTGCGGGTGGACGACTTCTCGCTCTACTTCACCGGCCTTCTGGTCGTGGTCACCCTGGCCGTTGTCGCGATCTCATACGGATATCTGGAGCGGACCGAGCGAAGCGTCGGCGACTTCTACGTGCTTGTCACCTTGGCAACGCTCGGGGGAGTGATCCTGCTGGCCAGCGTCCACTTCGCGTCGTTCTTCCTCGGGCTGGAAGTGCTGAGCGTGTCTCTGTACGGGCTCATCGGCTATCCTCGAAGACGGTCACAAGCCACCGAGGCGGCATTCAAGTATCTGGTGCTTGCCGGCACCACCTCTGCTCTTCTGCTGTTCGGCATGGCGCTTGTCTACGCGGTGACGGGCACCATGCTGCTCGACGGTCTGTCCCCGGCCGCCCGGGGGCTCTCGGGTTGGGAGAACGCCTCCTATCAGGCGGGACTGGCGCTGATCTTCGCCGGCGTCGGCTTCAAGCTGGCTCTCGTTCCCTTCCACCTCTGGACCCCAGAGGTCTATCAAGGAGGGCCGGCGCCCGTCACCGCGTTCCTGGCCACTGTTTCGAAGGCGGCGGTGTTCGTCGTGCTCCTCCAGTTCGTCGCGCCGCTCGATCCGCGCCGTGGAGGGGCCCTCTTCATCGTCTTCACGGTCGTGGCCTATGCGTCCATGCTGGTCGGTAATCTCCTGGCCCTGCGCCAGCAGAACATCAAGCGGCTGCTGGCCTATTCCTCCATTGCTCAACTGGGCTACCTCATGGTGGCGCTCATCGCCTCCGGAGATCTCGGGAGGGTAGCCGTGGCCTTCTACCTGTCGGTCTACGCGGTTGCCCTGGTGGCCGCTTTCGGGGTGGTCGCCATCCTCTCGCGAGACTACGGTGAGCCGGAATCCCTCGCCCAGTACCGGGGCCTGGGCCACCGGAGGCCGGTGCTGGCCATCGTCCTCACCGTGAGCATGCTTTCGCTCGCAGGGATGCCGCTCACCGCCGGATTCATCGGGAAATTCTTCATCTTCAGGGCGGGAGCCGGGGCTTCGCTCTGGGGGCTGTTGATCGTTCTCGCGCTCACGAGCGCCATGAGCCTGTACTACTACCTGCGGGTGGTGATCACCATGTATCGCATCGACTCGGCGCCTTTCGAGACTCGTCTCGCGGCGTCCGGAGGAGCGGGCCGGCGCGATCTGCCGGCTGTGGTCACGGTCGCGCTGCTGTCTGTGCTCACCGTCGTGCTCGGCGTCTATCCCACCCCGCTGCTGCGCCTGATCGAACACGTCACGGCGGCACTCGGTTAGCCCGCCGGCCCTCGTAGGACGACCGCCGGGCGACGCGCCGTCCGCGGCGCCGGCCGGCTCCCGGGGGTCCGGCCCCCGGCCTCAGTGTCCTCCGGTCACCCTCTTGAAGCGCACGCTGTAGTTGTCCCGGCCGTCTTCATAGGCCGGCAGGACGAACGGCATCTCCTTGAGGTTCTCCACCATGGTGGGCAGTGCATCCCAGGGTACCGAGACGATGACATTTCCCTCCGTACCAACCTCCCGGGCGATGTGACCGAAGGTGAGGCCGGTCACCGAGAAGTTGATCTTGCCGCTGATGTACGGGTAGACGAGCGTCCACGCGCAGCCGAGGACCGGCGTCCCCTTGCTCTCGTACATCTGGCCGGTGGTCCAACTCATCGAGCGAAGGACTATCTCCATCTTGCGAGCCCGGCCGGTGAGAACGAGCACGTCGGGATCGAATGTCAGCTTGTCAAGCGGCGCGAAGGCCGTGTAGTTGCAGGTGCCTCTTTCAAGGGCGGGGACCACGTCGTAGACGCGGCGGTTCGCGCGCGCCTCCTTGAACACCTCCAGGCAGGGGCCTATCTGCCCGCTCCAGTAGAAGGGCTCCACGTCGACCATCCCTAGCGGAACGGGGCCGGCGCACTCGTGGTCGGCGAAGCCGGCGTAGAAGGCCTTGCCCGTCTGGGCTTCGGCCACCATCTCGCAGAGTCCGAGGGTCCGCTCGAGGCGCGGGATGCCCTCCGGCTCTCCGAAGAGGAACTTCACGCCCACCGGCGGCTTCTCGAGTTCCAGCTTGTTGAAGACGGACAGATCGCGGGTCAGGGGCGTCAACTCGCTCATTTTGGGCTCCTGGTCGGGCTGGGCCGGGATCGCTAGACGGACTGGAAGGTCTTGCTGACGATCTTCCACTCCCCGTCCACCTTGAGCAGATGGAAGTAGTTGACAAAGCTGAAGACGCCGAAGAAGCCGGTCTCCTCCAGCCGGAGACTTGCCGTCAGGCTCGAGGCGTGAATGTCGAGGATGTCGGCCTTGTAGGGCGCGCCCATCGACTCCATCGATGGGCGCCCGCCGACGTCGGCCAGGAAGGGCTCCGGCGATCCGGCGAGCAGATCGTCGCCCAGATAGCCGCTCATGACCGCCGCGGGGTGGAACAGGTGTCTCAAAGTGTCCACCTCGGCCTTGTAGGCGGCCTCGACGTAACGTTCCATAACCGCTCGCACAGCCGCGGCTGTCCCGGCATCCTGAACGCTCATGCCCCCTCCTTGTGTCGCTACCACGCAGCCAACCTAGCACAAAGGCAGCGTGCCCGGTCAAGAGTCGGCGGCTCGCTGTCGATAGTAGAGACATCAGCATGAACCGGGGATAGGTTCTTTGATCGACACCATCTATACCGATGCGGGCATTCTCGTCATCGACGCCGACACCGAGGCCGTCCGTTACCTCGTGCGCACCTTGGAGGAGGCAGGCTACGGTCGCGTGCGCGCCTGCACGGAACAAAGCCGTGCTCACCGCCTGCCTGGAGGAAGAGGCGCTCGATCTGATCGTCCTGGACGTCGGCGCACGAGAGCCGGAAGGGCTCGCGCTGCTCCGGGACCTACATCAGCAACTCCCGGAGGACGATTTTCTCCCGGTCGTGGCCATCGGCGGGGCGCCTAATGCCGACTCGAGGGTCAAGGCCATGCACGCGGGAGCGAAAGACTACATGGGGAGACCGCTCGACGCCGAGGAGTTTCTCGCCCGCGTGAGCTCGCTTCTCGAGACCCGCTTCATGAGCCGCAGACTGAGCGAGGCCAAAGAGGTGCTCGAAGAGTTGCTTCGCCGGCGAACCCGAGAATCGCAAGAGAACCACATGGAGCTGCTCGAACGCCTCGTCCGGATAGCCGAACTCAGGGACGACCCAAGCGGCGGACATCCCAGTCGGGTCGGGAGGCTCAGCGGCCTGATAGCCCAGGAGTTGCTGTTGCCGGCGGACGAGACCAGGTGCATCATGCGGGCCGCCCCCCTGCACGACCTGGGCAACGTGGGCGTCCCCGACGAAGTCGTGCGGCTGGAGGGCAGCTACAGCGAAGAGCAGCGCGAGCAAATGCGGGAGCATACCTCTCTCGGTGCCTATCTGCTGCACGGGTCCGGGAGCGAGGTATTGCGCATAGCGGAACAGATAGCGCTCAATCACCACGAGCGCTGGGACGGACTCGGATATCCTCGGGGGCTGTCGCGCATAGAGATACCGATGGCGGCGCGCATCGTAGCCGTGGCCGACTCCCTCGATGCCATGACCCACCCGCGCTTCTACAAGGAGCCCTGCTCCGTACCGGCGGCGCTGGACGAGATCCGAAGAGAGAGCGGCTGGCAGTTCGACCCCGAAGTGGTGGCCGCCCTGGTCCGAGTCTACGAGCGGCAGCCGGGTATGCTCACCATCACGCCCAAGGCACCCAGGAAGAGCCACGTGCTGACCTAGTCGGCGCTCCGGCGGGTAGAATCCCCGAGAGAACCAAACGGGGAGCCGTCCATGTCTGCCGGAGAAGCCTCACTATCGGGGATTCGAGCAAGGGCCCATCCGTCCGCCCAGCGAGGCGCGCAGCCTGCTCATCCGGGTCACCCGGAACTGTCCGTGGAACCGCTGCCGCTTCTGCCCCGTGTACAAAGACACCGACTTCAGCCGCCGCCCGCTGGCCCACGTCCTCGCCGACATAGAGGCGGTGGCCGCCTGGGTGCAGACGTTCGCCCCCGGAGCGGTGCGACGCCCTCCCGCCGGGCCGCCCCTCGACCCCGCCGCCGAGAACGCGGCCTGGAACTGGTGTCGCTCGGGGATGAAGTCGGTCTTTCTCCAGGATGCGAACCCGCTTGCCGTCCCCCCTTCCGAGATGGTCGCCATCCTCAGTCTGCTCAAGGAGCGGTTCCCGGGCATCGAACGCATAACCACCTATGCCCGCTCCCGCACCGTCGCCCGCATCGATGCCGAGGATCTGGCCGACATGCGCGCGGCCGGATTGGACCGCGTCCACATCGGCTTTGAGAGCGGCTCGGATGAGATCCTCCGGCTCATGGACAAGGGTGTGACAAAGGCCCTCCAGATTGAGGGCGGGCGGAAGATCAAGGCGGCCGGGATAGAGCTCTCCGCGTACTACATGCCCGGTTTGGGCGGCCGGCGGCTCTGGCGGGAGAACGCTCTGGAGACCGCCGACCTCATGAACCAGGTGGACCCGGACTTCATCCGGTTGCGCACCCTGGCCATACCCGACCATCTGGTGCTCGCCGACGACGTGGCGCAGGGCAGGTTCGAGAAGGCGACCGACGTTGAGACCGCCCAGGAGATCTTGCTGTTTCTGGAGAGCCTGTCGGGGATCACCAGCACCGTGGTGAGCGACCACATCCTGAACCTGTTCGAAGACGTGGGAGGGAAGTTACCGGACGATCGCGATGCGATGGTCGCCGAGGTGAAAGCCTTTCTTGCTCTCGAGCCCGACGAGCAGGTGCTCTACCGCATAGGCCGCCGCTCGGGCCTCTTCCGGGGACTCTCCGACCTCGCGGATCTACAGCGGAGCGACCGTGCCCGCGGGCTGGTCCGCGAGCTGCAGGTGACCCCGGAGAACGTTGATGCCGTGACCGATCAGATGGTCAAGCGCTTCATCTAGAAACGGAGGTTCCGTTGAGCTTTGAGACCGTGTTCACGATCGAGGCCGCGAGCATCAAGTTCGGACAGGGTGCCACCCGGGAGGTGGGCTACGACATGAAGGAACTCGGCGCCCGCCGGGTCATGGTCGTCGTCGATCCGCACCTCACCGGAAGCGAGGCAGTGTCCATCGCTCTTCAGTCTCTAAGGAGCGAAGGGATCGACACCGCGGTCTACGATCAGGTGCGCGTGGAGCCGACCGACACCTCTCTCAAGGAGGCCATTACCTTTGCGACGGCCGGCAGGTTCGACGGTTACGTGGCGATAGGCGGAGGCTCCACCATCGACACGGCGAAAGTGGCCGACCTCTACTCCACCTATCCGGCCGATTTCCTTGAGTACGTAAACGCACCCATCGGCAGGGCGACGCCCGTGCCGGGGCCGCTCAAACCTCTGGTGGCCATTCCGACCACAGCCGGCACCGGCAGCGAGACGACAGCCGTGGCCATCTTCGACCTCTCCGAGATGCACGCCAAGACCGGCATATCCCACCGGGCTCTTCGCCCCCGGCTGGGCATCGTCGATCCCGACAACACCCGCACCCTTCCCCGGATGGCCGTCGCCTGCACGGCCCTCGACGTCTTCTCCCACGCCCTCGAGTCGCTGACCGCACTCCCCTTCGAGCAGCGCGAGGCCCCGGAGAGCCCGCGCGTGCGGCCCGCGTATCAGGGAGCCAACCCCATCAGCGGCGTATGGGCGGCCAAGGCTGCCGAGATCGGCTCCAAGTACGTGCTCCGGGCCATGGAGGACCCGGACGACATCGAGGCCCGCACCAACATGATCCTTGCGTCCACCATGGCCGGGGTGGGCTTCGGGTCGGCGGGGGTCACGCTCCCGCATGGCATGTCGTACCCGATATCGGGCCTCGTTCGCGAATACCGGCCTGAGGGCTATCTGAGCGATCACGCCTTGATCCCGCACGGGATGGCGGTGATCCTGGGTGCGCCGGCCGCCTTCCGCTTCATGGCCCCGGCCAACCCGGGCGCCTGCCTGCAGGCAGCAGCGCTCATCGGTGCCGACACGCAGGGGGCGGGCCCGGAAGACGCGGGGGAACTACTCGCCCAAGCCGTCATCGAGATCATGAAGAAGGTGGGCATGCCCAACGGGCTGCGCGCCGTCGGTTTCACTCCCGAGGACGTGCCGGCTCTAGTCGAAGGGGTCCTGCCGCAACATCGGGTGACCAAACTGTCGCCGCGGCCGGCGAGTGCCGAAGACTTCCGGCAGCTGTTCCTGGACTCGATGACCATCTGGTAGCGGCGCCGCGGCGCCCGCGCGCCGGTTGCGGGTGCGCCGGACAGGCCCGCGCCGCCGCCGGCGCGGCTACGGGGAGGTGTCCGGAAGCGGTGCAGGCTCTGCCGGGCGCTGGCCGGCCGGCACATCGCCGCGTGCCAGAGAGGCCACGACACTCAGCGCGGCCAGCATCGCCATGATCGCGAAGGTCACGCGGATGGCTGTGAGCAGGTTCGGGTAGTCCGCAGAAGTGAACTCCTGGCGGCCGACGATCACGGCCACCACGAGCGTAGCCAGGGCGATGCTCAAGGCTTGGCCCACTACGCGCATGGTGCCGACGCCCGCCGATGCCACCCCTACGTTCTTGCGCTCCACGCTGCTCATGATGGCCGATTGGTTGGGGCCCGAAAAGAACGCGTAGCCGAGGCCGAGCACGCAGAGGGCGAACAGGATCTGCCAATACGGCGTAGCGAAGCCCAGCATGGTGAAGCTCGCGAGACCGAGCGCGCTCAGTCCCATGCCGCCGGAAACGACCCATCGCGGCTGCACCCGGTCGGCCAGCCGGCCTCCGAACGGCGACACGGCGGTCTGCAGGGCGACGCCGGTGATGAGTAGCAGTCCGGCGGTCTGGGGATCGAGGCCCCGGATGTACTGCAGATAGAGACTCATGAGGAACGTCATAGCCCAGGCGGACGCATAGCTGATGAGAGCCGTCAAGTTGGAGAGGGCGTAGAGCCGGTTGTGACGAAACAGCTTGACATCGAACACGGGGGATTCGGCCCGGGATTCCCACCATGCGAAGCCCGCCAGGCCGACGATACCGACAAGGGCGAGCACGACACCCCGGACCAGCGGGAGCCATGCAGTTCCCAGCAGGAAGGCCGAGAGCGCCAGGCCGTAGACGACAGATCCTTGCCAGTCGAAACGGGCCGAACGCGACTCCTTCCACTCCGCCCGCCGTAGCAGCCAGGCATCGAGGAAGAGGTTGACGGCCCCGTAGCAGGCGCCGACCACGAAGAGGCCGCGCCATCCGATGTGGTCGACGATGACGCCGCCGATGGGCGGGCCCATGGCTTGGCCGGCGTAGGCCGCCATGGCCATTACCCCCATCGCGAAGCCGCGCCGCGCGCGGGGGTACGCGACGGTCACCGCCGCGGTCGAACTGGCGAAGACCATGCCGCTTCCCACCCCCTGCATGACGCGGAAGACGATAAGCAGCACATACGAGTCGACGAAGATGGCGGCGGCGGTCCCGACGAACATGATCGACAGGCCCGCGACGAAGATCAGCCGGCGGCCGGCAGTGTCGGCGATCCGGCCGAAAGGCATCAAGACGACAGCAGCCGCCAGGATGTAGCAGAGCGGGATCCATCCGAGGGCTACCGGGCCGAGGTGGAACTCCTCCTGGAGGTACGGCAGCGCGATGTTGACGGAGGAGGTCAGGAACGCGGCCATCCAGTTGGTCATCGACATGACCAGGAGGACGTGCCCCGGCTTGACAGTACCCGCTGCCTCGGTCCTGAAGAAGTTCACTCGGTGCGCGGGAGGCTGCTGAGGAACGAAACTTCGGCTGCAGGACCGCGCCGGGCGGCGCCATGCGTTGTCCTCAGTCGCGCTCGTAGCGGTGCTACGAACACTCCTTGCGTCCTGGCCTTGCGCGTGCCCGGCACACTCTTGCGGCGAAGCGTCATTCCTCAGCAGCCTGCTACGACAGGATGTCTTTGCGCCTGAATCTCCAGTATGCGAGGCCGGTGGTCCCTACGATCCACACCGCAAAGTTGATGAGTGCCTTGATCACCGGCGTCCACTCGACCGGTGAGCTGAGGAAGTTGGTCCATTCGCTGAACTTGCTTGTGAACAGGTAGGGCTGCAGGAAGTCGAAGACCGAGAAGGCCTGCAAAGCCTCCATGATGATCACCAGGACCAGGGCGCTCGCCACCGCTGTCAGGCTGGAGTTCGTGAGCGTGGAGAACAAGACGGCGAGCGACACGACGCACATCATGCCGACGAGCACGAAGGCATACGACGCGACCGCGAGACCCAGCGCGTGCCACACACCGACCTGCTGGCCTGAGAACAGCGTGACCGGATCCAGTCCGAAGACCGATCCCCCGGCGACGAGGGCCGCGACGCCGAGGACGAGCAGACATATCGCCACATACAGGTTGGCCACGAACCATTTCGACATCAGGAACGACCCACGCCTGGTGGGCTGCATGAGCATGGTGCGCAGCGTCCCGTTCTCGGCCTCGCCGGCGATCGTGTAGCTGCCGGACATGGAGGCGAGGAGAGGTAGGAAGAAGGTCGCCATGGCCATGAGGGCGGCCACGATCAGGTACAGGCCGTTGCTACGGATCTGGCTGAATATTAGCTCCCCCACGTCGGGCGCCCCGCCCCCTCCGCCTCCTCCAGGCCCCCCATCGGAGAAGCGGAAGGCCAGCATGATCAGGAACGGGATGATGAACAGACCTGTCCACCCGATGTAGGTCCGCTTCTGGAAGAGCATCTTGACGAACTCGCGCCGGATGCTGCTCATCGCGCCCCTCCTTGCGGAGCGCTTTCGGCTCCCGACGTCAGCTCGAGGAACATGTCCTCCAGGCCCTGCTCGAACGCCGGGACCACCGCCAGTACGTCCACGTCGGCGGCGACCAGCCGCCGCACCATCTCGGCAACGAAGCCGTCGCCGGAATCCACCACGATGTAGCCCTCATCCTCGCGGACCCCTCCGGGAGGCGCCAGCGCCCGGATGATCTCCAGAGCCCGCCCCTGATTGCCGGTAAGGACCTTCACGGCGTGACTGGCCGGATGCAGGTCGGAGACCGGTCCCTGGACAATGACCCGGCCCTTGCTCAGGATGACCGCGCGGTTGCATACGAGTTCCACCTCGTGAAGGAGGTGGGACGAGAGGAACACCGTCACGCCTTCAGACCCGAGTTGGCGGATAAGCTCTCGGACGTCCTTCATGCCCTGCGGGTCCAGACCGCTCGTCGGCTCGTCGAGGACGATGACGTCGGGCTTGTGCATCAGCGCCAGGGCGATCCCGAGACGCTGCCGCATCCCGTGGGAGAAGCTGCCCGCCTTGGAGTCGGCCCGTTCCGACAACCCCACCATCTCGAGCACTTCAGAAATACGTTCCTCGCTGACCTCACCGTTCATCTTGCCGAGCATGCGCAGGTTGCGGCGGGCGCTCATGTTGCCGTAGAACATGGGATCGTCGACGAAACCACCCAGGTGGCGAAGGGCGCCCAGCCGGTCTTCGGGCACCTTGTGGTCCAGCACCTGCGCGTACCCGCTCGTGGGGTAGATCAGGCCGAATATGAGGCGGATGGTGGTCGTCTTTCCGCTGCCGTTGGGGCCCAGGAAACCGAAGACGTCGCCTCTGCACACGGAGATATCCAGGTTGTTCACGGCCCGCAACTTCTTGAAGTCCTTGGTCAGTCCTCGCGTGGACAGCACGACCGGGCGGCCTTCGCAAACCTCCAGACGCCCATCCTCCGCCGGATCGAACTTCTCTGCGGTCATAGCCTATGTATCCCCACTTGGGTGCTCACAAGGACTCCTTTGACTCTTTTTACACATTGTACTGCGTGCACCACTAGCGGCCGATCCTGAAATAGCGCCGGGTCGGAGCAAGCAGGGTCAGCGTGACTATGGCCAGCCCGAGTATCGCCATGCCGATCTGCATCCCTATGCCCGTTCCCGGCAAGTACCCCAACATAACCACCTCGGTGATGATCCAGATGATCAGTCCGCCGCCGGAGGCGAGCGCCAGCCACCACGCCGGTCTCCACCGCCTGAGGAGTCCCGCGAAGACGAAGAGCGAGAACAGTCCCACCACGATGAGCAGGATAAGGCCGGGGATCAGGTAGTCCTTGAAGGGACTCCCTTCGAGCATGCTGAGGGGCATACCGATGTTCTCGATCGGATCGCGAACCAGTCCGACGCCCCCGGCGATGGCCCCCGCGGCTTGGACGGCCGTCAAAACCAGGAGGGCCAGGACCGTTCCCGGCCGCTTGTTCTTCGCAGCCTTCTTGGCGCCCTGCGGCGTCGCGTGCCGCGGCCTGCCGGCCGTCGCGCCCTTGGTCGCCTTGCCGGCTCGCTTCTTGGACTTGGCTGGTATGGCTGTCTCCTTCCACGGGTGGGCCGCGCGAGGTGTGCGGTTCCAAGGATTCTATCGCGCGGGCGTTCGCATAAGGACGGCGTGATGGCTGGGAACCTTTTCGCGGAAACGGGTATCATAGGACCCAGAACGGTGTTCGGAATGCCATTCAGCGTTCTAGCGAACATTGTATGTTCGCAAATATCGTGCGGGAACGGCAATCGCGACGAATGGGGGTCCGAATGGAAGAGACAGTCCGCCTCACCAGGCGCGACCGCCGCCGTCTGGCCACTCGTGCCGAGATCTTGTCCGCCGCCAGAGAATTGCTGCTCGAGGTGGGTCCCGAGGGTCTCAGCCTTCGTCAGGTCGCCCGGCGCGCCGACTTCAGCCCGGCCGCTCTGTATACGTATTTCCCCAGCAGGGATTCGCTCGTCGCCTCACTGTTCGCGGAATCGTTCGAACGCCTCGACGCTTATCTGCGCCGGGTACCCGCCGACCTGCCACCGGATCGCCGTGTGGTCGAACTCGGGCTCGCCTACATGGAGTTCGCCCACGACAACCCCATGGACCTCCGCTGCATGATGCTGTCCACGTCCCTCGATCTGCCGCCTTCGAGCGGTAAGGCGCTCGGATTGGGGGCCGCCCGTATCATCGGTGAGACCTTCCGCCAGGGGGTCCAGGAAGGGGTCTTCAAGCAGGACGGTCTGTGCTCGGCCCCCGAGATGGCCTTCGGCGCTTGGGCCCTCGTGCATGGGATGGTATCGGTCGCGGGGATAGACCTCACCGAGGTCGCCGCGGAGGTATCGGCCGATCCCCGTCGAGTCCTCGAGACGTACGTCGCGCTGTTGACGGCCCCAAGTGGGGGCTCCACCGTACAAGGATAGGTTCATGTTCCACGCCATTGGCAACTTCTCTTACCGGTTTCGCTGGATAGTCATAGGTCTCTGGATCGTCTTGTTTGGAGTGAGCGTCGCGGCCACCCCGCTCCTGGCCGACGTACTCACGGCCGGCTTTGCCAATCCTCACGCTCCCTCCCAGCAGGCCGCCGCTCTCATCCAGGACACGTTCAAGCAGGGCGAGACCAATCTACTCGTGGTCTTCCAGAGCGACACGCTGCAGGCCGGGAGCGCGGAGTTCAAGGCAGCGGAGCAGCGGGCGCTGGACGCGTTGACGGCAGCCCGCATCCCGGGTCTGGAGAGCATCCAGACCTATGCGAGCACCGGCAGCAAGCTGCTCGTCTCCAAAGACGGCATGGGGTCTGTGGCGGTCCTCAACTTCTCCGCGCCCGACCAGACGGTGCAAAAGGAGATGCAGGGCATCCGCTCGGCCCTGGCGGGCAGTGAGCTCAAGACGTTCGTCACCGGCGGACCGGCGGTCAGCCAGGAGCTCTCCGACTTCTCCTTCAGAGACCTGCGCAAGGTGGAGATCTACGGACTTCCCATAGCCCTTATCGCCCTCATCTTCGTCTTCGGGAGCCTGGTGTCGGCGGCTCTCCCCGTGGTCGTAGGGGGCCTGGCTGTGACCGTCACGCTCGGCGGGATGTACTTGATCGGCCACGCGACGAGCATGTCCATCTTCTCTATGAACACGGCCACGCTCTTGGGGCTCGCGGTAGCCATCGACTACGCCCTCTTCATGGTGTCTCGCTTCCGCGAGGAGCTGCACAAGGGGGCCACAGTCAAAGAAGCGGTGGGGGTGACTACCGCCCGCGCCGGACGGTCCGTGTTCTTCAGCGGGATAGCGGTGATGGTGGGCGTGGTGGGTCTGGTGTTCTTCCCCTCGCCCGGCCTGCGCTCGCTGGGCATCGGCGGGGCACTCGTGGTGTTCTTCTCGGTGGCCGCGTCGGTCACCTTCCTGCCCGCGCTGCTTGGCGTGCTCGGTCACCGCGTCGACAGGCTGCCGGTCATCAAGCTGCATGAGGCCCGCGAGGGCCGGCTGTGGCGGCGCTGGGCGAACGTGCTTCTGAAACGGCCCTGGGCCTCGATCATCGTGGCCGTGGTCCTCATCGCGCTCCTCGCGTCGCCGGCCGCCACCATCAAGACCCAGATGAGCGGGGCCACCACGTTGCCGCCCTCAGCGCAGTCGCGGCAGGGCTTACAGATCCTCGACCAGCAGTACGACCGGACGGCGCTGTCTCCGCTGTCGGTCATGCTGAGCTGGGACGGCGGAGGCGGCATCGACATGCTCAAGGCGGCCACCATCTTCACCTATGGGCAGCAACTGGCGTCCACGCCCGGCGTGGCCTCGGTGCTGAGTCCCTTCACGGTGGGCGGCATGGGCGGTGACGCCTCCTCTCTGGCCGGATTCTGGCCGCAGTTCCAGAAGCTGCTGAACGACCCCGACAAGTTCGTGGTACCGGCCGCGGGCATCGACCTGGGCGGAGGCCAGACCATCACCGCCGCACAACTGGAGCAGTTCAAGCAACTGGTGAAGTCGTCGGTGGCGCCCGGTGCCGTCCTCTTCAGAGTGACCCCGACGGGCGCCCCCAATTCCACCGAAGCCCAGGACCTGGTCAAGACCCTCACCAGTTCGGAGGTTCCGGGCGGCTTTCATCTGAGCGTGGCCGGGGAATCCGCCACTACCTACGACTTCTTCCACGAGTTGAGCACCTGGTTCCCCTGGGTGATCGCCTGGGTTGTGGTCACGAGCCTCATCGTGTTCGCGGTGCTCCTCAGAAGCGTGGTGCTCCCGGTGCTGACCGTCGCGGTCAATCTGCTCACCATCGCGATGAGCTACGGCATGCTGGTGCTGCTCTTCCAGGGCACCACCTTCGAGAGGATTCTGCGGTTCACGTCGACTGGCGGTATAGACGCGATAGTCCCGGTGGTGCTTCTCTGCATCCTCTTTGGGATAACCATGGACTACGCCGTGTTCATGCTCACCCGCACCCACGAGCGCTGGAACCGCACCCACGACAATCGGGACAGCATCATCACGGGTCTTACCAGGACCGGGCGCATCATCGTCAGTGCGGCCCTGCTTGTGGTCATCGTCACCGGCGCATGGGCGTTCACCAACATCAGCCAGACGAAGATGATGGGTTTCGGGATCGCTCTGGCCATCATCGCCGACACCATCCTTATCCGCTTGACGCTCCTTCCCGCGATCATGGCCTACCTGGGCCGCGCCAACTGGTGGTGGCCGGGATTCGAGTGGCTCAAGGGCTTGGGGCGCAAGAAGGATGCCGCGGCCAAGCAGACGGGTGACGACAGCGGCGGCAGCCCCGGCGCCCGGGGGCGACAGAAGCCCGGAGCGGGAGGGCCCGACCGGCCCGGCCCGGCGCGGCCGCAGACCAAGCCTGGAGTAGCGCGGCCCGCGGGGAGGGTGAACCCGCAGCTGCCTCGGTAGGGGGGCTGCTCAAAGCGGGCGACCTTGGGAGAGTAGGGATGAGTGAGCAGAATCTGCGGACTCAGCGCTCGAGGCATCCGACAGTGATCGCCACGCCGCCCCGCTTGTGTCCGGCCCCCACGTACCTGTGGGCCTCGACGATCTCCTCGAATGGATAGCATCGGTCGACGACCGGTCTGATGTGGCCCGCTTCGACCAACTCCCTCATCAGGTCCAGCCGCCGGGAGTCCAACAGCAGACTGCCATCGTCGATAGAAGCGAATACGCCCCCGGGGACAAGCGCCTTCCGGCATTCCACCTTCAGCTTTGAGCTCTTGCTCTTGCCGACCGCGTCGAGCATGAAGTCGAACTGGGGGCCCGGGCCCGGGGAGTCTTCTTTGGTGTAATCGACCACACGGTCGGCCCCCAGGGACTTCGCAAGGTCGAGATTCGCCGCGCTACAGACCGCAGTGACCTCCGCCCCCAGGTACTTGGCATACTGCACTGCCGTCGTCCCCGAGGTGCCGGAGGCCCCGTAGATGAGCACTCTTTGCCTGGGCTGGATGTTCCCCTTTGCCATGTACTGCAGCGCCAAGAGCCCGCCATAGGCAGCCACGGTGGCCTCTTCGAAGGTGAGATTCGCGGGTTTCAATGTCAAGCATCCGTGCTTTGAGTCTGTTTCTTTCATGCACTTGTACTCGGCGTAGGCGCCAAGGCCGAAGCCGGTAAGACCATAGACTTGGTCGCCTGGCTTGAATCTCTTGATGTCGGCGCCGATCGATTCGATCTCTCCCGCCAGCACCAAGCCGATGATGGACTTTCGCGGTTTCGTCAGTCCGAGCATCAATCGCATAGGAATCAAGAACCGGATGGGTATCTGGCTGCCGCGAATGAAGATGTCGCTCGCCGTCACCGCCGTGGCGTGCACCTTGATGCAGACTTCATCGTTCGTCGGGACGGGCTTGGCGACGTCCTCCATTCGCAGGACTTCCGGTGGGCCGTATTTGGGACAGACAATAGCTTTCACGACGATCCCCCTCGCGGGCGATCAGGCGACTGCGGCCTCGACGGAAGTTTCGACACGCGCGCCGCTATCGGAAGTCACCGCCGACGTGTTGAAGCCCTTGGCTATCAGCCACACTGCCAGAACCATTTCCTGCAGGCCTATCGGAGCATTCAGGGCCATCTGGACCGGCGACATCGAACCGGTGACGCCGAACAGAACCAATAGGGCCGCGGCTGCACCCAAGATCACTGCGCCAATACCCCAGGCCGACAACCATCGAGGAACAAGCCGGGTTTGATAGAAGACGCGGTAGTAGAGCAGACCGCCCACGTAGAAAGCGAGTATTCCCGCGAGCCCGGCCCAATCGTCGAGTGCCTTCAGGAGCGTGCCCGACTGATTGAAAGACGCCGGATCGCCGCCGGTCTTCACGAATTCCTGGCTCAGCGTCAGAAGCAACAGAACGCTGACTGCGCCCAGCGCATAGAAAGTCCCCTCGATGAGCCTGAAACCGACCGAGCCAAGAGCCAGACCCTGACGGTATCTTCTCAGGACCGGATAGAGCGAAAGCGCAATGGCGGCGGATGAGAACGCTGCAATGAAGCGAAGGAGCACCCCTACCGTCACCTGCCCTTCGTTCGCGGCGATGTTGGTGAGATAGTCCGGACTACCCACTGATCCCAAGAAGGCGACGCTCACCAGGCTGGCGGCTGTCGCGACTATCAACAATGCTCCCGCAAGCCTCGCGACGGATCTCTCTGTGCTCCTCATGTTCGCCCGCCTACTTTCGCTGAGCAATCTCGGCAAAGTCCGTGCCCCCGTATACAGCATGCTCCGGCTTTTACCGCGATCCAACAGTCAGATGGTGGGTCTTAAGGCTGGCCGGCTGACCAGGTCCGCATCCGGCTACGCCGGCAGCAGCACAGAGAACGTCGACCCCACGCCTCGCTCGCTGGCCAGTTGCACCCGGCCGCCGGCGCGCTCGGTGAGGCGCTTGACGATCGCCAGCCCCAGGCCGCTACCCTCGAGGCGCTTGGTCTCCGCGCGCTTCTCGCGGAAGAACTCGGTGAAGACCTGATCCAGGTTCTCCGCGGCGATGCCGATGCCCGTGTCCTCGACGTCGATACGTGCCCATTCGCCCTCATGCCGAGTGCGGACTGTGACCGAACCCGCCCTCGCGGTTGTACTTGATGGCGTTGCCCACAAGGTTGGCGAGGATCATCTCCAGGTCCTCCACGGGGGCGAAGACCGGCGGCAGATCCGGATCGAGGTCAGTGGAGGCGGTGATACCTCGCGCGGCCAGATGCTCGGCCTGTGCTGCGAGCGCCGCTTCGATGGCCGGCGCCAACTCCACGAGTTTCGGCTCGCTCGCGGCCTGGGCCTGCTCGCTGCGCGACAGCGACAGCAGGTCGCCGATGAGTTGGACGAGGTCGTCAATGCGGTTCTCGGCCCGGCGCAGCAGCGGCAGGTACGCGTCCAGATCTTCGCCCATGCTCTTGTCGGTGGCCACCTCGATGATGCTGCGCACCGCTCCGAGCGGGGACTTGAGCTCATGGACCATCGTGCGGATGAAACGTTCCTTTTCCATGGCCAAGCGGCGAACCTGGGAGATGTCGGACAGCGTTAGGATGCGGCCCAGAGCGTTGCCGTCCTCGGCGCGGAAGGTGACGATACTGGTCATGTAGTCGCGCTCGCCGATGGAAAGCTGGCCGATCGTGCGGTCTTTGGCCGGAGCGACCACAGACTCCACCAGGGCGGCCAGAGGACCCCCGCCCAGCAACTCATTTGCCGGCCGGCGAAGCACGTCCTGCTCTTCGCTGCCCAGGAGGGCCGTCATGGCCCGGTTGGCGAGCACCACGTCTCCGTGCTGGTTGATGACGAGCACCGCGTCGCGCAACGACGAGACCAGGGAGTGGGTCTGCGTCTTTTCCTCCGCGAGAGCGAGCAGGCTCGCCTCGTGCTCCCGCATCAACTCCGCCTGCTCGGCCATGGCCTGCTTGCGCTTCACCAACGTGTCGACCACGCTGAGCAGATCCTCCGGCATGAACGGCTTGGCCAGGAAGAAGTCGATGCCCTGGAACGTGGCCGCGCAGGCCAGGTCGATGTCGGCGTAGGCGGTGATCATGCAGCTCATGGGCTGTCGGCCGTCCGCGACCATCAGCTTATGCAGGGCCAGGCCGTCGGTGTCGGGGAGGCGGTAGTCGAGCAGGGTTATGTCGTAGTCGCGCGCGGCGAGGAGCGCGAGAGCCTCCTCGCCGGTGCCGGCGTCGGCCACATCGTAGCCTTCCATCTCGAGGATCTGACGCACGGCCGAGCGCACGCCGTACTCGTCGTCTACTACCAGGATGCGCGCAGGGGCGACGAGGTCGGCCGCGGCCGGCGCGGCGGGGCTGGCGACGGGCGCGGTCATGACAGCAGTTCCTCGGCGATGGCCAGGAGTTGCTTGCCGGTGGCCGGCTTGTCGACGAAGCGGTCCAGCTTTGACCACACCAGCAGGCCCTGCCCCTCCTGGTCAAAACGCTCGCCGGTCTCTCTCGCCACGCCGCTCAGCATCACCATGGGGGTGTTCGCCAGGTGCTCGCGCTTGCGCAACTCGTATGCCAGCCGGAAGCCGCTGTCGTACCGCTCCATCATCAGATCGAGAAAGAGGATGTCGGGAGTCAAGGTCTCGAGTAGATCGAGGGCCTCCCCGCTGCTCTCCGCCGTGTGGACGGTGTGGCCGCGGCTGCCGAAGTACACCTGCTGCGCGGCGAGGAAATCGGTGTCGTCGTCCACGAACAGGATGGTCCAGGGTTTCATCTGGTGCTCCTTTCCCCGCCCTTGCGGGTGATAGGGATCTCCACATAGAAAGTTGTGCCCACTCCCGGCTCGGTGTCGTACCAGATGTTGCCGTTGTGCATCTTCACGATGCCGTAGGAGATGGGGAGCCCCAGCCCGGTCCCCTTGCCGATGCTCTTGGTGGTGAAAAAGGGCTGGAATATCTTGTCTCGAGCCGAGGCCGAGATGCCGGTCCCCTGGTCGGAGACGCTGAACCGCACGCGGCCGCTGTCGGGGACCTCGGCGGCCGTTACCCTGATCACGCCGTGGAGAGCCTTCCATGGCTTCGGCGCCGTTCTTGATGAGATTCACGAGAACCTGGGTCATCTGGTCGCGGTCTAGATCGGCGCGGAGTCCAGGTGTGACTTCGACCACGGTATCCACATGGCTGTTGGGGCCGCCCGGAAGTCCCGCCAGGGCTCCATCCACCGACGTGGCCACCAGCTGCTCCACCGAGGTGGTCTCGATCCGCACCCGGCTCTGACGGGCGAAATCGAGCAGGTTCCCGATGATCTTCTTGCAGCGCGCCGACTCCTCGGCCATAAGGCTGAGATCGTGGTCCAGGTCTCTGCGGTCGTGGAGCTTGCGCTGGAGGATGTGGGAGTACAGAAGGATCGTGCTCAGGGGGTTGTTGAGCTCATGCGCCACGCCGGCGGCCATCTGGCCCATCGAGGCGAGCTTCTCGCTGTTGATGAGGTGGCTGTGCACGTCGCGCAGGTTGCTCCAGGGGACGTTCAACTCGTGGCACACCCGCTCGGCCTGGTCGATGATGAAGGGCAGGCACATCGCCTCTTCGGCCATCCCGGCGAACACCGCCGCCGCCTTGGCCCTGCAGGTGGGATAGCCACAGGCGCCGCAGTCGAGCTCGTCCTCGACGAAGTACTTGTTGGTGTGGGCGAGGATGTCGCGTATCTCTTCCTCGGTCGGTTGCTGGGTGCGTTGGTCGTTGGGCTCGAACGTACGGGAGAGGTCGAGGCGCCCGTGGCCGGCTTCGTAAGGCGGCAGACTCCCGTGTTCCTGGCGCCGGGCCACGCCGGACGCGAACTCCGCGACCCGGCGCCCCCGGGCCACGACCGGCTCCTTGCTGGCGACTCCGGGGCCGGCGTAGCAGCCCCGGCACATCAAAGCTTCGACAAGCAACAGCGAGTCATCCTCATCCTCGAGATGACCGTTCGGCATGCCGCCCAGTGTCTCGACCGTCTCGTCCTTGCCGCTCACCACGACAAGCCGGGGGTCGCGCAGGCCGTTGCCGATGCCGGCGCTGTCGAAAAGGCCGCCTGGAATGGGGTAGATGCGGGCAGTGCCTGCATGCGGCGGGTCGAATTCGGCCGGGGCCGCCAGGGCTGCATCGACGCCACGGGCGGCAAGTATCCTTTCGAGCTCCGGGAGAGTCAGCACCTCATCGATGGCGCCTGCCACCTGGGGGTCGAGGATCTCGGCCTTCTTGGCCACGCAAGGTCCCACGAACACGCAGCGCACATGGCTGCCGTAGCGCTCCTTCACGGCCAGAGCCGTCGCGACCATGGGGGAGACGATGGGCATGAGCCGATCGGTGAGGGCGGGGTGGTACTTGCGCACGTATTCGACGACCGCCGGGCACGCGCTGGCTATATGAAGGCCGGTCGGATTCTCGTCCAGGTACTCCCGGCAGGCTTTGTTGACCAAATCGGCGCCATACGCGACCTCGACCACGTAGGTGAAACCGGCCCGGCGTAGGGCTCCGATCACCTGGGCAGGCGGCACCGAAAACCCCACCGGGAACGACGGCGCGAGCAGGGCCGCGACGGGGTCGCCCCGCTGCAGCTCACCGTCCTGCTCGAGCAGGCGAAGGACAGCGTCGGCGCCGCTCGCGTACGCCTTGGCGTCCTGGGAGCAGACCATGGTGCAGTTGCCGCAACTTATGCAGCGCTCGGCCACCACCCACGCCTGGCCTTCCTCGATGCGGATGGCCTTGGCCGGGCAGTCGCGCACGCAGGTGTAGCAGCGCCGGCAATTCTGCTTGATAGTGCTGATGATGCCGTCCATCAGGCGGCGGCCTCGCTCGCGGGCGTCGCGGCCGCCGGGCTGCGGTCCGTGTACTCCCGGTGGAGCAGATGGTGCGAAACTTCGCCGAGGGGTCTGCCCAGATACTCCTCGTAGAGCTCCGCGACACCCTTGTTCTCGTGGGAGTACCGCGTCTCGGCCCGCCGGTCGGCGTCGTAGATGCGCTGCATGCGCCCGCGGACGTCCTTCATGTCGCCGTTGTAGGGCTGACCGCCGCCTCCGGCGCAGCCGCCGGGGCAGGACATGACCTCCACGAAGTGCATGTCGGAGAGGGCGGTGGCGAGAGTAGAGCGCACCCGCCCCAGTCCGTTGATGACTCCCAGGTTGAGCGTGATGCCGTTCGCCTCGACGTTGAAGCACTTGAAGCCGTCAAGACCCCGGGCCTCGGTGAGCGGTCCCGCGGGCGCCTCTCCTCCCAGCAGTGTGGCGGCAGTCCGGACGGCCGCCTCCATCACGCCACCCGTCCCGGCGAAGAGCCGGGCGGCGCCCGTGGCCTCGGCGAAGGGGGCATCGAGCGGAGCGCGCTCTTCGAACGTCGCGAAGTCCACGCCGAATCGGCCCCATAGGGCAGACAACTCGCGGGTGGTGAGGACGTAGTCAACGTCACCCAGGTCCTGGGCCTCGAACTTCTTCGCTGTGCACGGCATGAGCGACACCACTACCAGGCGTTTGTCGCCCAATCCCGCGTACTTGGGGTAGATCTCCTTGATCAACGCCCCGGCCATCTGCTGCGGCGACTTGCAGGTGGAGAGATGAGGGATCAGGTCGGGTCTATGCAATTCCACGTACTGCACCCATGCCGGGGAACAGCTGGTGAACATCGGTAGCACGCCGCCGCTCTGCACGCGATCTACCAGTTCGGTGGCCTCTTCCATGATGGTGAGGTCGGCGGCGAACCCCGTGTCGAAGACCGCGACGAAGCCGATCCGCTTGAGAGCGGCCGCCAGGCGCTCGAGCATCACCGGCACACCCTGGTGACGGGCCCTCTCCTGGTCGAGAGTGGCGGGGACTGCCGGCGCGACCTGGGCGACCACCACGGCGTTGGGGTCGCCCAAGGCGGCCACCACGTCGTTGACGGCGCTTCGCTCCATGAGCGCGCCGGTGGGGCAGACCCGCACGCACTGGCCGCAGTAGGTGCAGCCCGAGACGTTGATGCCGGCCGAGAAGCCCGGCCCCACCTGGGTGCGGAAGCCCCGGTCGGTGAAGTCGATCGCGCCGATCCCCTGCACCTGGTGGCACATGGTGACGCACCGTCCGCACAGCACGCACTTGTTGGGATCGCGGGAGATGGCCGGAGAGGAGATGTCCAGATGCTGGTCCTTCTTCATCCCCGCGTACTGCTTGGGCCGCGCGCCCACTTCTCGGGTCAGGTCGGCCAGTTCGCAGGTCCCCGAACGGTCGCACACCAGGCAATCCTGAGGATGGTTGGCCACCATCAGCTCGACAATCGAGCGGCGGGCCTTGAGCACGCGCGGGGTGTGGGTTCGGACAATCATGCCCTCGGCCGCCGGAAGGGTGCAACTGGTCTGCAGCCGGGGAGAGCCTTCGACCTCTACCACGCAGAGGCGGCACGACGCGGAGGGCGACGGAGCCCAATCGAGTGAGCACAGATGGGGGATGCGGATGCCGGCGCGTTTGGCCGCCT
Organism: uncultured Actinomycetota bacterium; assembly: GCA_963843455.1. GTDB lineage: Bacteria > Actinomycetota > Thermoleophilia > RBG-16-64-13 > RBG-16-64-13 > CAIQPS01. The sequence goes on along the minus strand of CAWJKE010000015.1, from coordinate 139,375 downwards.
GGAGCACGGTCTCTCCGGCGTCGAACTTGACTTGCTTGTCATTGATGGTGATGTTCACGGTGACCTCTCAGGTGACCAACGAGATCGAATGCTTCGGGCAGGCGTCCAAGCAGGCGCCGCAGCCCAGGCAACGATCGACGATGATGTAGTGGGCGTTCTTGCGTTCCCCGACGATGGCTCCCGACGGGCAGTTCTTCTTGCAGGCCATGCAGCCGATGCAGGAGGCGTTGTCCACCTGATAGGTGCGAAGCCCCTGGCAGACGCCGGCCGGACAGCGGTCCTCCATGATGTGCGCCTCGTACTCGTCGCGGAAGAAGCGCAGGGTGGATAGCACCGGGTTCGCCGCCGACTGGCCCAGGCCGCAGAGGGACGTGTCCTTGATGGTCTCTGCCAGCTCTTCCAGATGAAGCAGGCCGCGAAACCGCTCAAGCCGCCGGATCTCCTCACCTACGGGCCGCTCGGTGAGGGCGGCCAGGATCTCGTGCATCCGGGTGGTGCCTTCGCGGCAGGGAGCGCACTTGCCGCACGACTCGTTGCGGATGAACTCCATGAAGTACTTGGCCACGTCGACCATGCAGGTCCGCTCGTCCATGACCACCATCCCGCCGGAGCCCATCATGGCCCCCAGTTCCTGGAGCCTGCCGTAGTCGGCGGGCACGTCGAGCAGGTCGTCGGGGATGCAGCCGCCGCTGGGGCCGCCGATCTGCACAGCCTTGATCTTGTGGCCGTCGGGCGCCCCGCCCCCGATGGTGTAGACCACTTCGCGCAGCGGGATCCCGACCGGCACTTCCACCAGGCCGGTGTTCCGCACCCGGCCGCTCAGCGCGAAGACCTTCGTGCCGGCGGCGTCGCCGATACCGAGATCGCGGAACCAGGCCGGCCCGTTTCGAACGATGCCGGGCACGTTGGCGAGGGTCTCCACGTTGTTGAGCACTGTCGGCTTGCCGTGCAGACCGGCCACCGCGGGATACGGCGGCCGCGGACGGGGCATGCCGCGCCCGCCTTCGATGCTGGCCAGGATCGCCGTCTCCTCGCCGCAGACGAACGCCCCGGCGCCTTGCTTGATGACGATGTCGAAATCGGTCATGCTGCCCAGGATGTTGGCCCCCAGCAGGCCGGCCTTGCGGCATTGGCCGATGGCGTCCTGCAGACGCCGGATGGCCAGGGGATATTCCGCCCGGCAGTAGACGTAGCCCTTGGAAGCGCCGATGGCGTAGGCCGCTATCAGCATCCCCTCGATCACCCGGAAGGGGTCGCCCTCCAGCACCGCCCGATCCATGAACGCGCCCGGGTCGCCCTCGTCGGCGTTGCAGATGAGGTACTTCTGGGAGGCCGGAACGTCGAGGGCGATCTTCCACTTCTGCCCGGTCGGGAACCCCGCGCCGCCCCGGCCGCGGAGCCCCGACTCGATCACCGTGTCGCAAACCTCGCGGGGCGTCATGGTGGTGAGCGCGCGGGCCGCGGCGGCGAAGCCGCCGGCTGCCAGCGCCGCATCGAGTGAGGCCGGGTCGATCATCCCGCAGTTGTCCAGGACCACTCGGGTCTGCCGGGCGAAGAACGGAGTGTCCGCGACCAGAGGGACGTCCTGGAAGCCGTCCGCACCGTCGCCGGCCGCCCCGCGGCGCAGCCCAGCGGTCGCCGTCGGGTAGCGCCCGTAAAGAAAGCGGTTTTTCAGTTCGCCCTTCTCGAAGACGTCCTCGAGGAACTCGTCGACGTTCTCGGGGCTGAGGTCGCAGTACGACAAACGGGGGCCGTCTGGGGGCTGCAGATCGGCGAACACTTCTCGCTGGCAGTAGCCCACGCACCCCACCTCGACGATGCTCACCGGCAGGGAGCGGTCAGCCAGGAAGGCCCGCGCTCTCTCCATGATCCGCGTGGCCCCGTTGGCCCGGCCGCACGTCCCCGCGCCTACGAAGAGGACGCTCCCTTCGCCTCCGCGGCGGGCCTGCTCCAGGCGGGCACCACGCTCGGAGCGGCAGCTCTCATCGTCATGGCATATCGGGCCGCCGGTGACGCACGAGACCAGATCCGGGCACGGCTGGCCGGGAGAATGGGTGCAGCGGGCACAGCACGCTTCCAACAGGAGACTGCCGTTCATGCCGCGCTCACCTCCTCGGCTTGTTCGCCGTCCCTCGCGTCGAGCGCGTCCAGAAGCGCGTCGAGCTTCTCGATGGTCAGGTGGCCGTAGAACTCTCCGTCGAGCTTGATGACCGGTGCTATCGAGCACGCGCCCAGACAGGCGACGTTCACAACGCTGAAGCGCTTGTCGGCGGAGTTGCCGTCCGGCCGCAGTCGCAGCCGGCGCTGCAGGTGCTGCTGCAGGGCGAGACTCTGCTTGACGTGGCAGGCGGTGCCCCGGCACAGCTCGATCACATGCTCGCCCAGAGGGGCGAACCGGAACTGGTTGTAGAAGGTCGCCACTCCGTAGACGCTCGCCACCGGCGTATCGAGCGCGGCCGCCAACTCGCTCATGGCAGCCCGCGAGAGAAAGCCTTCTCGCGCCTGGATCTCCTGTAGCAGCGGTATCAGTTGGTCGCGGGACCGTCCGTTCCGCTCGGCCAGCAACATCTCGACGCAGCTCGCGTTCTGCACAGCGCCCACGATCAGGCCTCCTCGATGGGCCAGGGTTTGCGGCGCTCTTCGGCTCGGGCCAGCAGAATGTCGATCCGCTCGGCCAACTCGGCCAGCCGGACCGGCTTCTGCATAAAGGTCTCCGCCGGCCAGTCCTGTCCCATGAGTGATGCCAGCACCTTCTCGCGCACGTCTTTCTGGACGTTGAAACCGGAGAGCATGACGATGGGGATGTCCCGGGTGGGTCCGTCGGTCTTGAGGGCGCTCGCGAGGACCATACCCTCCTCGTCGTAGTCCATCATCACGTCCAGCACGATGAGATCGGGCTTGTCCTCCACGATCCGCTTGTACGCTTCCTTGCTGTTGCCCGCGGTGGTGACCACGAACCCACGTGCTCCGAGAAACGCCTCGATCGACGCCACCAGGTCGTTGTCGTCGTCGACCACCAGGATCTTCTTGGCACTCATCGCTCCTCCTCAGTCGGCCTCTTGTGCGACCATTCACAGTGAACTACTTCACAATAGCGTCCAAAAAAAGGGGACGACCCATCACGCCCACACCTCCATCTGCGCCTCCTGCCGGCTCAGAAACGACAGCTTCTCCAGTTTTGCCGAGATGTCTATGTGCTCCACGAAGCAGCCCTCGGGAATACTGAGGGTCTTCGGCACGAAGTTCAGGAAAGAACGAACGCCGGCCTGCATGCCCCTGTCGACCACTTCCTGCAGCCCGTCGGGACGGGCGGCCAAGATCAGGATCCGGATCTGCATGTCGGCAAGCACCGTCTCCAGCTTGTCGAGCCCATAGCAGCGGCGGCCGGCGAATACCCGCCCCACCTTGTCGGGGTCCACGTCGAAGACCGCGGCGATGTGAAAGCCCCGCTCCTCGAAACCACGGTACGAAAGCAGGGCTCGTCCCAGGTCGCCCACTCCCACCAAAGCCACGTTCTGGATGCGGTCGGTGCCGATGATCTGGCTTATCGTCCGGCTCATCTGGCGCACGTCGTAGCCCCGGGAGATGTTGCCGTAGCTGCCAAAGCTGGCGAGGTCGCGCCGCAACTGGGCGGGAGTGACCCCGACAAGCGCCGCGAGCTCGTGGGAGTGGATGAATTCGACTTCGTCGAGGCTCAACTCCTCGAGCTTTCGCCGGTAGACGCTCAGCCGCTCCACGGTGTGGAGGGAGACCTTGTGATCCTTCTTGTCGGTCGGCGCCATATTTTGCTCACAGTGCTCGGTTCCGTACCGTGAATGAAATCACAGTAGGCTAGGTGGTGTCAAGACCTGTGTGAAGAGGTGAGCAAGCGCCGGTGCCCGGGGCAGCCCCTACGAGAAGTATTTCTTCAGGTCCACGTCCAGGAACTGCGAACGTTCGAAGCGCTCCTGCAGTCCCCAGGGCACCGTGCAGTCGAAGATCGTCTTGCAGGTGATGCCCGGGGCCCGCAGCAACTGGTTGAACTCGGGAGTGCCCGACGGGTCGAGCGAATGGCCACGCACCCCGGGGATGAAGATGGTGTCTATGTCGCCCTGGTAGCGGGTGGTCATGGCCCACATCACATCGTTGGCGTTGTAGATGTCCACGTCGTCGTCGACGAGAATGACGTGCTTCAGCTCAGCGAAAGCGGTGAAGGCCACCAGGGCCGCCTGCCGCTGCATCCCCTCGTCGTTCGGCTTGCGCTTCTTGATCTGGAGGATGGCCAGGTACTTGCCCCCGCCGGCCGACGCGCAGTAGACATTCTGCAGAAAACCCGGGATGGCGTCTTGGATGAGGCGGTAGATGCTGGTCTCGGTGGGGAGGCCGGTGAGGGTGACGTGCTCCTCTCCGGGACCGATGAGGACCTGCAGGATCGGATTGAGCCGGTGGGTGATGGCGGTGACCGTGAATATGGCGAGGTTAGTCTGCGCTTGGCCCACGTAGCCTGGGAACTCGGGCATGGCCCAGCCGAGGCCGGTGACGGCGTCTTCGTCGGCCCGGTCGTTCGGCAAGAACTCGCCCTCAAGGACGATCTCGGCCCTAGCGATCGACTTGGTGTTCTGGCTGACGCACTGGACCAGCTCAACGGGACGGTTGCGGAGCCCGCCCGCGATGGTGAGCTCGTCGAAGCCCAAGGGAGTGGTGGGCGCCTCGAACGAGGTGGCTACGAGGATTGCCGGATCGAGGCCTATGCTGCACGACACCGGCAGCGGCTTACCCATGGCCCAGGCCTTCTCCAGGAACACCCCGATATGCCGACCGATACTTATACTCACGCTGATCCTGTCGGGTCCCTGCACGCACATGCGATGGATGGTGACGTCGGACACACCGGTCTCGGGGTCCTCCGCACGGAGCAGGCCCAGGTTGAAGAACGGCCCAGCGTCTTTCGGTGTGCACTGAACGGGGGGGATGGCGGTGCGCAGGTCGAAGGGCGGCCTGATGACCACTTCCTGGCAGGGCGCCTGCGCGGCCGGCACCACCACCGGGGGGACGGCGTTGCCAAGGGCGTTGAGAAGGTCGAAAGCCAGGCGCCTTGGCTCGCTGCCCATGAGAAGGGCGGTGCGTTCGCGGCTGGCCAGGATACCGGCCACTACTCGCATGTGGGAGCCCTTGACCTTGTTGAACATCATGGCGGGGCCGATCTGAGTGGGTGGAGCGGTAGGAGTCCCCGAGCCGACCCTGCGGTAGACACCGGCGATCTCGAGGTAGGGATCGACCTCCACGTCGGTGGACACCAACTGGCCCGGTCTCTCGGCCAGGAAATCCACTGCGGTACGGAGGTCCGTGATCTGGCTGCTATCCATGAGATTTCCTTGTCAGTCGTAAGACCGTTCTAGGACGACTATATCAGACTGCGATTTTATAAGAATCATGATTCTCATTGGGCAAAAGTGGCTAGGATGCCTTCAGTCCTGTTGACAGACCCGAAGAGGTTCTCGACGTTCCACAGCGTCGCCCCGACGGTCACCGGCGGGCACTGGGTGAACACCGCGCGCTTGACCTTCAGCGTCGAGGCTAGAATAGCGCGGGAGCGAGCGAAGTGAGCGACCGCTCAGCATGGTCCTTGCCGCCGGGGTCGAGGCCGCGGTCCGCGGCAAGACACTTGCGGAGCTGGAGGCGGGGCGGGGTGAGGCGTTAGCAGCGGTCCTGCTCGCGCTGCGAGGCGAAGAGTGATACCGATCCGAGGAGGAGAATGTGGGTGATTAGGAGAATGGCTGGGATGCGGAAAGCCAGGCCGGAAGCGCAATGAAAGGAAGATCTATGGCCCCGTGTCGCAAAGGAAACAGGGTCTGAGTTGGTGGGCGTGGGTCGCCCTCGTGATCATGGTGATCCTTATCGTCTTCCTGGTGGTCGTAAAAGTCCTATAGGCGCCGGCGGCGCGTAGCTAACGAGAGAGTCGGCCCCGTGGCGGGCCGATCATTTGGCCTTCCGGCAGAGGCAAACGCGCTACCCTTGCGTGGAGGGCGAAGGTACCACGTTCGATCGGCCCAGAACGCTCCTGCCACTTCAAGTTTCGCGGAGCGGGCAGTAGGGTGGGAAAGTCTCGACCCCTCCGCCCGCAAGGAGAAAGCATTTGGCTGAAGTCCCCGCAAAGCTGCGATTCACTGCCGGCCCGCGGCTTCTTGTCGCAGCCACCTCCGCGGCGATCGCCTTCGGAGTGTTCTTGATCTACTTCAGGGAAGGCAGCCATCCGAGCTATCTCTTCTTCTTCTTCTTCTTCTTCTTGCCGATTGCAGCAGTTTCGGTGGTGCTCGGCAGGATGGTCGGACTTCTCATGGCGGTCGCTACAATCGCGGCGACCATACTGCCATCCATCTGGCTTGGCCTCGTCCGCCTCATGGCTACGTCCGGAGTGGCCGCGGAACGGGTGGTGATATTGGTTACCTGGGCCGTGTTTCTCGTCGCCATGGCGTACCTGGTCGGCTGGGTCTCGGAACGGGGTGGCAGCCTGAGTTTTGCGCAGGGAGTGGGCGGCCAGACCATCCGGGCCATGGAGTTGGAGCGAAAGCGCACCGGACAAGACCTACACGACGGTATCGCCCAGTACGCGGTCGCCGCCTCCCTCGAGACCCAGGTGCTGGCCGATTTGACGGCCGAGGCGGATCCACAGACACAGATTCAGGTGGAACGGGTGAGACAGTCGCTCGATATGCTGGTCTTGAGGCGCGGAGTATGATTGGAAATCTTCGTCCTCCCGCGCTGGGTGTCGACAACTTCAATGCCAGCATGTCCGACCTCGTCGAGAGTCTCCCAAGTCGTACCGGTGTCTTCTCGGACCTGGAAGTGGAGGGAGACTTCGGCGTCCACACCAATTCCGCGCGCATATGCGTGTATCGGATTTTGCAGGAGGCGCTCGCGAACGCCGAGCACCATTCCGGGGCCACGGCGGTCCGCGTGTGGGCGAGGGCTAGCAGAAGTGGTGTCGATCTCATAGTCCGTGACAACGGGAAGGGGTTCGATCCCGAGGGTCTGCCCCCCATGAACGGGAATCACTTCGGTCTGTCCGGTATGCGGGAAAGGGCCGAGTACCTCGGTGGACGGCTAGTCGTGAAGAGCAGCCTTGGCCAGGGCACGAGCGTGGTGCTCCACATCCCGAGGTATAGAGGAGGTGGGAATGGCCGGTGAGGCACGCGTTCCCGGCGCGCAGATCAGAGTCGCGGTAGTCGATGATCACGAGTTGGTCCGCTCGAGGATCTGTCACGCTCTGAGCTTGAGTCCGGATATAGCTGTGGTCGGTGAGGCCGGTGACGGCCTTGCAGCTCTCGACCTGCCCCAAAGCGCATCGGTTGACGTTCTGCTGCTGGACCTCCACATGCCCCGCATGGACGGGTTCGCGTGTCTGGACGCTGTAGCTACCAGATGGCCCACCCTGCCGGTGATCGTCCTCACTGTCGAGGAGGACCCCAACGTTGGGATGGATGTCATACGAAGAGGAGCAGCCGCTTACGTACCCAAGTTCGTGCGCCCAAGCGATCTCGCCTTTCTTGTCCGCCAGGTAGCGAGTGGCTCCATCTTAATGGGTGGGAATAGGCTGGTGGGCGCGCTCGCTGGCGTCGAGCAGGCGGCCGCCGCGAGCAAGCCTGCACACGGACTGACAGAGAGGGAATTGGAGGTCCTCGATCTGGTCGCTCAAGGCAAGACCAATTCCGACATCGCTCGAGAGCTCTTCATAACGACCAAGACCGTCCAGTACCATCTGAGCGGAGTGTTTTCGAAACTCGGCGTCCGCAATCGAACGGAGGCCGCGACCTTCGCGCTCAGTCACGGCCTAGTCTTGCCCCAGACCCCTGACGTGCCTGGGAGCCCTGTCGGGTGAGCTCTACCCTCTCGGCGATAGTCACAGTCAGGCGCGTTCGTCCTGGGATTGGGTGTCGGGACGTTGCTTACCGTGGCTATCAATAGGTTCCCCGTCAGTCAGACCGAAACCGAAGCCCCTTCTCTTCCCCGTGCTCACCCACGGCGCCGATTCATCGTGCCGGCGATTAGCGCGATTGGCTTCTCGTTGGCCTATCTCCAATTCGGTTTGTCCTGGCGACTTCTGGAAGCCTGCGCATTCATTTGCGTCATGGTCGTGATTGCTTTCATTGATCTCGACCACATGATCATCCCTAACGTGATCGTATTGCCGGCAGCCCTGGTTGGCCTAGCAGCTTCGATCGCGCTCGACCCCGGAAGATGGTGGGTGTACCTAGCTGCCGCCGTGGGCAGCTCCCTGTTCCTGTTCGTGCTGGCCATGATCTGGCCCGGCGGGATGGGAATGGGCGACGTGAAGCTGGCGTTGCTCATGGGCGCGGTTCTTGGCGCCGTGGTCGTCGTTGCTTTCTTCTTGGCGTTCCTGATTGGAGCTATCGTTGGGTTGGTCCTCATCTTGTCTAAGCGAAAGGGCCGGAAGGACGCTATCCCATTCGGGCCGTATCTGGCTCTCGGCTCGGTCATCGCGCTTCTGTACGGGTCCTGGATGCTAGATTCGTATCTGGGCATGTTGGGGTAGCGGCGCCATCCGCGTCCTCCCGGGGACACGTGCAAGGCCTTCAGACCCGGCACTGACCACGACGGAAGATGTGCCTGATTCCCCGGCCCAGAAGGCACCCGTGAAGTTGCTGGTCCCGCTGCTCTCATGCATCTTCCCGGCGATGTTCGTCGTAATCGTCGGCCCGGCCGCCATCAAGATCTACAGCGCGCTTCTCGGGTAGGGCGCGACTTCCCCGTCGCGGCCATTTCCCCGGACAGCGTGCGCCACTGCGCTACCCGGTGGTGGTCGTAGTCCCGCCCTCGCCGGTGCTGTCCGTACTCCCCGTGTCGTCCCCGGTGGTGCTGGTGGTGGTCTCTGAGATCTGACCTCTGATGGCGTCGACGGGGTTGGCGGTCGTCCCCACGCTCACGTAGGCCTTACCATCTTTGATCAGCGCGACGAGGTCGCCGATCGTCCCTCCCTCGAGAGAGCCGGTGAAATTCGCCTCGTCGATGGTCCCCTGAGCCAGCACTCCGGAGTAGTCGGCCTTCTCGGCGGGTCCGGCGAACAAGCGTGTAGATCGCCGTGCCCGAGTCGCCCGCCGCCCCCTCGTAGATCGTCGCCACGCTCGGGGCGTCCAGGGCTTCTACTCCGAGACTATAGTTCAACTGCTTGGCCTCGGCGTCGTAGTCCATGTTGAAGGTGCCGGTGGCGTCGGTTTCCACCGCGGGCACGGAGTCAGCGCCGGTGAGGTCGGCCTGGTATTCGGCGGTGCCCAGCGTGGTGCCGGTCGTGTTCGCCATTCGTGGTGGTGGTCGTTCCCTCGTCGCCGGAGCCACCGCAGGTGGTGACGAGGACTATGATGAGGACGATCAGCCCCAATAGGACCACTGCAGCCACCAGTCGGCGCTGCTTGATTTGCTTCCTGCGGCGCTGCCGTTGCAGTTCTCGGGGCGTCAGTTCGCGTCGGTCGTCGTTTGGCATCGATACTCTCCGCGACTCGGATGTGATTGCGCTCCAGTGTACCTGTTTTCATGCCTTATGATTAGCCCAAGAACGGGCAGAACAGAGGCGCGGACCGCATCCTCGGAGGTCATCGTGTACTGCTACCGAGCGCACGCCGGTGCGTCGTCCGAATTGGCGTAGTCATGAAGGTGCTGGTACTCAACTGCGGCAGTTCGTCCATCAAGTACGAACTGCGCGACTCCGAAGCCGGGACCGTGCTCGTCCAAGACGAGATCAGTAGGATCGGCGAACAGGGCGGGGTCGCGGACTACGGACGGGCCTTCGAGCTGATCCTAGCGGCGCTGGTCGCCCCGGAGGGGGGGCTCCTGGCGGACCTGTCCGAGGTGGAGGCGGTCGGGCACCGGGTGGTCCACGGCGGTATGCACTTCACCGGCCCGGCTTTGCTCACCGGCGACGCTATCCGCAAGATCGAGGAGTGCGCCCCTCTGGCTCCCCTGCATAATCCCCCGGCGCTGCTGGGGATCCGCGAGGCCCTGCGTGCCCTCCCCCATGTCCCACAGGTGGCGGTGTTCGACACCGCCTATCACTCGACCATCCCCGCCAAGGCGCACGTGTATGCCCTTCCCTACGCCTACTACGAGCGCCACGGGGTCAGGCGCTACGGGTTCCACGGCATCTCCGTGCAGTCCGTGACTCGTAGCGCCGACGCGATGCTCGGCGGTAGGCTGCCCGAGCTGAAGGTCATCGTGGCCCACCTGGGCAACGGGGCCAGCATCACGGCTGTCGACAGGGGAAGGGCCGTGGACACCAGCATGGGGCTCACTCCCCTGGAGGGGCTGGTGATGGGCACCCGTCCGGGCGACGTGGACCCCGGAGTACTCTTGTACCTGACGCGCGAGATGGGGCTGACGGCTGAGGAACTGGACCACGCGCTCAACAAGGAGAGCGGGGTTCTAGGAGTATCCGGGGTCAGCAACGACATGCGGGAGGTCCTTGCCGCCGCTGCGGCGGCCGACGACCGGTGCCGGCTGGCCCTGGACATCTACTGCTACCGGCTGAGGAAGTACGTCGGCGCCTACGCGGCGGCAATGGGCGGGCTGGACGTGCTCGTCTTCACCGCGGGCGTGGGAGAGAACAGCGCCGACATCCGGGCCGCGGCATGTGAGGGTCTCGGATTTCTCGGTATCGATCTGGACCAGGCGGCGAACGCGAAGGCGCGAGGTGTGGCCGCCGACATCAGCGCCGCCGGCTCGCGTGTCAAGGTCTTGGTAGTGCCTACCGACGAGGAACGGGTGATCGCCGACGAGACCGTGGCGACGGTGATGCGCGGCCGCTGACGCGCGGGCCCTGCGAGGCACCGCGGCCGTTGGTCCGCATGCTACTATCCCAGCGCACCGGGCCCATTGAGTGCCTGCCCACGGAGGAGAGCGTGATGGAGTTCAAGGACTTGCTGACGAAGCGATATGCCACCAAGCTCTTTCAGCCTCAGGCAGTGCCCGAAGAGACGATGCAAGAGCTCCTGGAGATGATCCGGCTGGCCCCTTCGGGCCTCAACGTCCAGCCGTGGCGCATCAAGGTCGTTGGCGACGCCCAGACAAAGGCGAAACTCTCGGCGGCCACTCACGACGAGCCGCAGATCAACAGTTGTTCGCATCTGCTCGTGTTCTGCGCCGACACCGACTGGGCGGCCCTGACCCAGCGGTTGGGCCGGGTGATGAAGGAACGGACCGTACCGGACATGATCTGGGCGAAGGTCATGGGCATCGCCGACGAGATGGCGCAGGAACCCGAGCCCGAACTGCGGGCATGGATCATCGGCCAGGCGTATATCGCCGCCACGTACGGGTTGCTGGGTGCGCAGGCCCTGGGCCTGGATTGCTGCCCGATGACCCACTTCTTGCACGCAGAATACTCGCGGATCCTAGGACTGCCGGAGAACATCGTCCCGGTGGTGCTCCTGCCGGTGGGCTACGCGGCCGACGAGGCGCGGCCGAAGTGGCGCTACCCGCTGGGGGACATCCTCATCTAGGCCGCCGCTGGGCGTCAGCGGGCCCTGCCCAGTAGATAGCCCCCGAAGGACATGGTCCAGACGAGGATCGGGTAGGCGATCCAGCGCTCGATTCCGCCGATTCCGAGGCCGGCCATGGGAGTGCTATCGCCCAGGACCATGTAGAGCACGAGCGCACAGAGTGAGATGGCGCCCAGGATAGTCGAGAGGATGTTGAAGGGCGCGGTCTGGACGGTCCGGGAGACTATCGCGGCCAGTCCTCCGGCCACGAAGCCCAACAGGGCGAAGAGCGCATGGATGGTCCCGTAGTTGCCTGGGAAGACGCCGACGCCCAGGATCCCCAGGCCACTCAGCCCGGTGAGGATGGCCACGGCCATTCGGCGGAATCCCACCTCCAGGCAAAGTGCAGCCGCGATCGTCAGCAACCCGGTGACGATCATCACAACGTTGAAGACGGTGGCCGAAGGCTCCTCGATGACACTGCCCGGTTGCTCGGTCGCGCCCAGATCGCTTATGGCATTCCTAGAAGTGCTGTAGCCCGCGGGATAGAGCGCCTCGGCCGTGATGATGCCCATGAGCGAGAGGAAACCGGCGAGCAAGAGCAGGACTCCGGCCGCGGCAAGGAATCGCGGCCGCGCGGGCCGGCGTTCAGCCCGGGCCTTCTTGGTCTGGTCCGTCGACGTGGCACTCATGGCGACACCCTACGTCACAACCCATCGCCCGCGCAAGATGAGGGAGAGCAGGAGAGGGATACCTTGCGCCGGCCGTTGGGCGCACGCCGGAATGTCACACGATGCCCGGAAGGACGGCCGCCCGGCCCCCCGGGGTGCGGGGGGCAGGGCGGCCGTCCTTGGTCAGACGGCTACTGGGCCGCGGTCGTGGGGGTCGTCGCCCCCGTGCCACCGGCGCCGGGCGGTCTGCCGCCAAGCCCAGGAAGAGTCCCGATCTGGATCTGGGTGGCGGTGACGGTACCGTCGGAGTTCGTGGCCCCGATGACGGTGACGTCCTTGCCTACCGCGAGGTCCGAAGCAGTACCGGTCTGGGCCACGGCGATGGTCGCGGACCCTGGTATGAGGATGATCTTGGTGCTGCCGTCCTCCAGCTTCACGGTGATGCTGCCGCTGTCCTGAGCGATGATGTTGCCCCGGGTGAAGCCTCCGGCGCTGTTGCCGCCTGTGCCGCCGCCGCCGGGGAATCCACCCCCGCCGCCCGGGAGTCCGCCCCCGCCGCGCTGGAGCGCCGCTATCGCCTGCTCCGGCGTGATGGTACCGTCGCCGCCCGCCGCTTTGCCGCCGAAGAAACCGCCCACTCCTACGGCGATCACCACGACTACCACGACCACGATCAACCAAGGTTTCATCTGTGGATCCTCCATCCTGGGGCGTGGACTCGGCGCCCCGGCCGTTTCCATGGACTATTCATAACGCAGTGCTTCTATCGGGTTGAGCCCGGCCGCCCGCCTGGCGGGGTAGTAACCGAACACGATGCCTATCAGCGCCGACACCCCGAAGGCCAGGATCACGGAGAAGGCGGTCACCTGGGAGTTGTAGCCGGCGAACTTCTGCAGAGCCATGGCGACCAGCACGCCCAAAACGACCCCGATGATCCCGCTCGAGAAGGTGAGCACCACCGCTTCCACCAGGAATTGCACGCTCACGTCTCGCCTCTTGGCCCCGATGGCCTTGCGCAATCCGATCTCCCGGGTGCGCTCGGTGACGGTGGTCAGCATCATGTTCATGATCCCGATGCCACCGACGACGAGCGATATGCCGGCGACCGCAGCCAGGAGCAGGGTCAGCGTCTTGGTGGTCGACGACAGGCTCGCGGCGAGGTCGGCCTGGTTGAGCACCAAGAAGTCGGCCGACGCCGAGTCGGTGATCTTGTGCCGGGAGAGGAGCAGGTCGGTGATGTCGGTCTGTACCTGGGCCATGGCGTCTTGGCTCGCCGCTGTGACGCCGACGCTGGACACGTACTTATTCTGCCCGGCTAAGAGTCTTTGACTGGCCGCCAGAGGTACATAGATGGCGTCATCCGGGTTTTGGAAGCCGGTTCCGCCTTTGCTCGCGGCCACACCGATCACTGTGAAGGCTAGGCCCTTTATCCGGATCGTCTGGCCGACGGGATCGATTCCCCCGCTGGCCGGATCGCCGAAGAGGTCCGTAGCCGTTGTCGACCCAAGTACGGCCACCCGGGAGGCGTTCTCGCTCTGGACGTCGGAGAAGAACGAACCGTTCGCGATGTCTATCTTGTGCACCTCAGTGTAGGAGGGGACGGTCCCGGTCACCTGCGTGTTCGTGTTTCCCGATGTGGCCACCACCTGGTAGCGTCCATTCACCTCGGGGGCGATGGCCGCTATCTGGCCGACATCGGTGCCGATCGCGGTCACATCGTCCACAGTCAGTGTCCGGGCGCTCCCGCGCCCGCCGCTGACTGGTCCGGCCGACCTGCTGAAGCCGGGGGAGACGGTGAGCAGATTGGCGCCGGTCGACTCGATGCTTGAGGTTATCGAGTTGGTGCTGCCCGTGCCTATGGCCAGCAAGGTGATGACCGAGGCGATGCCGATGACTATGCCAAGGACGGTGAGCCCGGACCTGACCTTGTTCGCGGAGATCGCTCGGAATGCTTCGGTGAATATGTCGCCGAGCTTCATGCCGGCTTCTCCGCCCGCGCGTGCCCGTTGACGCTGTCGCTCACGATGAGGCCGTCCTGCACTCGGATGGTCCTCTGGGCATGTTCGGCGACTGAGGACTCGTGCGTGATCAGCACGATGGTGTGCCCTTCTGCATGAAGCCTGCCGAAGGCTTCGAGGATCACCTCTCCAGTCTTGGTGTCGAGGTTGCCGGTAGGCTCGTCCGCCAGGATCAGGGCCGGATCGTTGATCAGGGCCCGGGCTATGGCCACCCTCTGTATCTGTCCTCCGGAAAGTTGATTGGAGAGATGCGACCAGTGGGACTCCTCCAGTCCCGCCGTGCGGAGGGCCTGCTCGGCCCGCGCCTGGCGCTCCTGGCGAGCGACCCCTGAATAGACCAGGGGAAGGACAGCGTTACGGATGACCGTTGCCCTCGGAAGCAGGTTGAACGACTGGAAGACAAAGCCGATGCGGGTCCGCCGGATGTCGGCGAGTTCGTCGTCGGACAACTCCGATACGTCCTGGCCCTCGAACCAATACCTGCCGCTCGTGGGGGTGTCGAGGGCGCCCAGAATGTGCATGAAGGTAGATTTTCCGGAGCCGGACGGACCCACGATCGCCACGTACTCGCCCGAGGCGATGTCAAGGCTCACTCCCGCGAGCGCAATCGTCTCCGCAGTGTCGGAGGAATAGACCTTGAACAGGTTCTCGCACCGGATCATGGGCATGCCGTCTGCCGGCACGCCGTCCTCTATGACCGGGTTATCGGCCACGTGCGCCTGCATCAGAATCCCGGCGGGGGTCCGCCGCCGCCCTGGAAGACTCCGCCGCCACCCGGGAAGCCGCCGCCGCCACCCGGGAGGCCGCCGCCTCCTCCGGTGGTGGTGTTTGTGGTGGCGTTGGGATCGACGGTCTTGGTGATCACCTCTTGCCCCAAGGCAAGACCGCTCATGATCTCGGTGTAGCTGTCGTTCGCGATGCCTACCGTGACCGTCTGGTTGACCGGCGTGCCGTTCTGAAGGATCTGCACGTAGCTACCGCTCGTCGAGGTCTTGACCGCCGCATTGGGCACAGCCAGCACGTCCGGCCGGATCTCGGTGAGGATGTTGGCCGAGACGGTCATGCCTCCTTTGACGGACGGGTCCATGACGTCCGGAGTGATGACTACTTTGTAGGAGACCACTCCTTGGTCGTTTGTGCCGGTGGCGTCCACGCGGGTCACCTTGCCGGAAAGCGTAAGATCAGGGAGGGCATCAAAGGTCAGGATCGCCTTCTGCCCCACCTTTACGGGACCGATGTCGGATTCGGTAAGAGTGGTTGTGACCTTGAAAGACTCGAGGTTGGTGAGGGTCATCGGGGCAGAATCAGCGGCGCCGCCCGTTGAGGCGGCGATCGTGTCACCGTTCTTAATCGAGAGAGCGGTGACCACTCCGGACTCGGGAGCGGAGACCGTCCGGGCGGCAGCGTTGTCCTTGGCATCCTGCAGGTCGAGTGCGGCCGCAGTCACCTTGTTTTCAGCCGTGACGACGGAAAGCTCCGCGCTCGTGATGTCCTGACTTGCCGACTTGATTTGCAGAGCGGTGTGGCTCTGCTTGTAGAGATCTGAGAGTGTCTTCTTGGCGTTTAGCACGCTCACCTTCGCCTGCTCGACCCCGAGGACCGGCTTTGTCGTAGGCGTTCTGCGCGTCGGAGACGGCCACATCGAGTTGCGGGTTGTCGAGCGTGAAGAGGACCTGACCCTTTTCGACCGCGTCTCCCACTTCAACAGACAGGCCTGTGACGTCGCCCGACACGGCCGGACTGATCGACGTGGTATCGGTCAATTCCGCGTTGCCGGTGCCTGCTATCGAGGAGGTGAGGGTCATCTTCTCGACTGTCCCGGTGGTGTAGGTCACCGCCGCCTCGGCATTGCCGGAGACCCCGCGGTAGATGAAGAAAGCCGCGACCGCGAGAACGATGATGCAGACGACGGCAAGCGTGGCTCGACTGCGTCTGGTCCTGAAACGTTTCGTATTTGCCATGGCACCTCCAGGCTGCGGCTGGGATCGTGAATCCTACGGCCACGAAGAATCTTAGTGGGAAGTCCATAAGGAAGGCGTAAGGCGTCAGCGCCAGCGGGTATCCGCGGGCATCTCCCCTGAATGAAGTTGCCTATTGCGTTGCGGCGCCGGACACCGGCGCCCGAGGACAAGCCGTGAGCGGCGACGTTAACGAACTCCTAGGCTTCCCGGTGCAGGACCCCGCCCCTGGCCCTGCAGGCGGCGCTAAGGCCGAAAGGCTTCGACTTGGAGCGCTCCTTTGCCGCGCTCGAGTTCTTCCTCAAACACAGCCTCGACGACTTCCTCGACTCGCTCGATGAAGCTAGGACTCCGTTCGACGAACACCAAGCGCAGGTGGCGGCTCTGCGCTGAGGACCCGGGGCCTCCCGGTTACTCAAGGCTCATAAACCAGGCGGCCCTCGACCTTCCGGTCGTCATTCTGGTGGGTGGCCAGCCACTCTTTGAGCACCGTCTGCGCGGAGGAAGCGAGGACGCGGCTTGGAGCGGCCGCGGTCAGTTCCTCCTGGGTGAGGTCAAGATAGGCCTTGGCGTTCTTCGCGTGGTAGCCCTGGAGTATCAGACGATAGGTGGTCTCGTCGGCCACGGGTTCGCCGTTCAGCTCCAGCGAGACCAACTGCCGGCTTGCGTTTGAGTACACCGCCCGTACGGCCGAATTCACCTGGTAGCACTCGCCCTCGCCGTCGCGATTCTCGGGTCTCATCCAGTGAGCGAACGCCTTCCGAAGCGCCGCGCCGCTGACCATGAAACGGGTCAGCGAGTCGTCGTACGGGAAGCAGGCCATGAAGTCCATCAGGCTCACGGCGGGCCCCAGTTCCTTGACCCTCACCGACCCGGCACCCAGCAGCGCCACCTCGCCCTGCTGGCTCTCCGCGATGGCGTCGGCGAGCAGGTTGCCCAGGGCGCTCTCTTCCTCGCGCAGCGGGTGGGTGAGCTTCTCCGCGAACTTGGTGATGATGACGCTGTATTTGCGGTCGACGACGGACTTGAACGACTCGATGAACTCGGCCATCCGCAGGTCGGGCTCGGCGATGTTCTCGTCGATCGGGATCAACCGCCACTTCCACTCGATGATGGAATTGGTGTCGTCGTCCACCAGAAGGTCGAAGCGTCCGATCTGGTTGGTCCCCGTGCCCGCCTGGACGATGAGGATGTTGTTGACGAGGGCCGGCTCCGAGAGCACCGTGTGGCTGTGGCCGCCGATGATCATGTCCACCCCCCACTCCGGGCGCAGCATGGCGGCGAGCTGCTTGTCGGATTCGAACCCGATATGGGTGAGCACGATGGTGAGGTCCATATCATCGCGCCTGAAGGCGTCGCAGATCTTGCCCACCTCCGCGCTGGCCTCCTCGAGCGTGACGAAAGTACCGATGAGTTCGTCGAGTTTGATGGAGTCCATGGTCTTTTCGGTGAGTATTCCGGTGAACAGGATGTCGAAGCCGGCCTTGTTGATGATGTGGTAGGGTCGCATCATCCGCTTCTCGAACGGCTTGATGTAGAGGTTCGCGTTGACGATGGGGAAGTTTGCGATCTTCTCGAGGAAGAGCAGATGAGGCAGGCCGTAGTCGACTTCATGATTGCCCAGCGCCACGACGTCGGGCGCCAGATAGTTCATGATCTGCATCGTCGAGGTGCCCTTGAAGTCGGAGTCGATGATGGACCCCTGCACCATGTCGCCGGAAATGACGTACAGGACGTTCTCCTCCTCGGCGCGCACCTTGTTGATGTAACCGGAGAGAAGAGGCAGCCCGCCGATGAGCTCGCCGCCCCCGGCATCTTGCTCCGCAAGGAAGTCCCCGTGCATGTCATTGGAGTGGAGGATCGTGAACTTCCGCGTCTCGCCCATTGTCGCCCCCGTCGTCCGGCGGTCATCCTGACCCGCGGGTTTTCTAGAATCGTAACACCCTGATGCCCAGTTTCGGCGACAGACTCCGCGCCCTCACCAACTCCGTCACCAAGAGCATGACGACTGCAGTGACGGGGGGCGGGCCGCGCGCAGCGGGCCCGCCCCGCTCCTCCAACGGCGCCTCGTCGTTCCACCTCATCTGGGAGATGCCCCGGACGGCCGCGGCCTCGCGTTTGGTGGAGGTGTCCGCCGTGCTCGAGGTCCTCGTCCCTCCACGGGTCTCTTCGCTCTATTTCTGGGCTCTGCAGATGGACTTCGAGGAGGACGGCCTCACCTGGGGAGGCGGGCACACCGGGCTGCAGTGGAACCGCCGCTTCGCGGGTGGTGCGGCGATCAATTGGGGAGGCTACGCCAGTCAGGAGCGGGGCGGAGCCATCCTGCACGGCTCGGAGCCCCATCTCCCTGTGT
The DNA here is from genome assembly GCA_963843455.1 of uncultured Actinomycetota bacterium. Classification (GTDB taxonomy): domain Bacteria; phylum Actinomycetota; class Thermoleophilia; order RBG-16-64-13; family RBG-16-64-13; genus CAIQPS01. The sequence goes on along the minus strand of CAWJKE010000015.1, from coordinate 120,907 downwards.
TCTCAGGGGACCCGAACACGATGGCCTATGGCTGGCGGCCGGGCCGGCCCTATCGCCTCCGCGTCTGCCACTCCCCGGACGTGGCGGGGGCTTGGCGCTCGGAGATCACCGACCTGAAGACCGGCGAAGCGACGACCATGCGCGACCTCATGCACCCGGGTCGGTCGGCTGCCGCCAACCGCGCCACCGCCCACCCCCGCAGCGGTCACCTGCGCCAGCCCATGGTCTGGTCGGAGGTGTTCGCCGACTGTGACGCTCCCTCCGTCACGATCCGATGGAGCGACCTGGCGGGCTTATCCGAGGAGGGAGATGTGGTGAGGCCCGAGGCCGTGCGCGTGAACTATCAGACTCACCAGGCCGGCGGATGCGCGAACACCTCGGTGGTGAGGGATGAAATAGGTCTCCTGCAGATCACCAACACGGTGCGCGAGACCGGGCAGGGGACTAGGCTGGACTTCCGCCCCGACTGATCAACGGCGGTGGACGGACATGCCGCTCGGGGCCGCGGGGCGGTCCGCTAGGTACCCCAGCAGCAGCGGCGGTGACATCGGCTCGCAGCAGTAGAAGCCCTGTATACGGTCGCAGCCCGCTTCCTCAAGCAGTTCCCAGTCGCGCACCGACTCCACTCCCTCGGCGGTTACCCGGAGCCCTAGAGCATGCGCGAGGTCGGTGATCGACTTCACCACCGCAAGTTCAGTGGTCCCGGTGGCTATCTTCGCGATGAGGGAGCAGTCAAGTTTGACCTCCTGCCCGGGGAAGGTCCTCAGGTGCTGCAGAGACGAGGCTCCGGCGCCGAAATCGTCGAGGCAGACCTGCATGCCCAGATCGCACAACTCCTTGATGGCGATCCTGGCTCTCACCGGATCCCGGTTCAGCGCGCTCTCGGTGATCTCAAAGATCAAGGCGCCCGACGAGAGTCGCCAATCGGCGATGCGAGTCAGGATGGTCCCGACGAAATCGGTCTCGGTCAACTGGCGGGGCGACACGTTCAGACTCACAGGTAACTCGAAAGCCGCGCTTGCGCGAGAGCGCCACTGGCTCAATTGGCCGCATACCTGGTCGAGGATCATCTCGCCGAGCTGCACTATCAGCCCGCTGTTCTCGGCGACCCCGATGAACGCATTGGGGGGCACGAGGCCGCGACGGGCATGTTGCCAACGGACGAGGGCCTCGAGCGACGCGACGCCGCCGGTCCTGACATCTATCACCGGCTGGTATTCCAGGGCGAAATCCCCCTGCTCCAACGCCGTGCGCAACTCGGACTCGGCGTGAAGAGCCTCGAGCAGAGAGCGGTGCATCCGGTCGTCAAAGATCCGGTAGCAGGAGCCTCCGGCCTCCTTGGCCTGGTACATGGCAGCGTCCGCGGCGTGAAGAAGGTCCTCGGCGCTCTGGTAAGAGGCGTCCCACAGGACCACCCCCATGCTCGCCGAGGTGAACATCTGCTGGCCCCGCGTGTACACCGGGGCTCGCATCTCGCTCAGTATCCGCTCGAGGACCACCACGACGTCCCTCGTGCTGATGATGTCGTCGAGCAGGACCAGGAATTCATCACCGCCCAGCCGTGCCACCGTGTCCACCTCCCGGACGCAGCGCAACAGTCGTAGGGCGACGCTCTCGAGTACGCTATCCCCGGCCGGATGGCCGACAGTATCGTTTATGAGCTTGAACCGGTCGAGATCGAGGATGACGACGGCGAAGAGCTTATCGGGATGCCGGCGGGCCCCATGGACCGCGCTGGCCAACTTGTCCATGAAGAGAGTCCGGTTGGCGAGCCCCGTGAGCCCATCGGTAAGGGCCTGCTGGCGAAGGCTTTCTTCGAGGACGGACCGCTCCGTCACGTCGCGCATCACCAGCAGCCGCCCGAGGGAATTTGTCTTGCTTCGCAGTTCGGAGATCTTCACCTCGTAGTCGCGCCGGTCTCCATTCTTGCCGAGCGATATGAGGGTTTGTTCCGCCCCAGCCTGATACGGTTCGGCCAACTGGTTCCACGCTGGCCAGCTTTCGGCAATCGGTCTGCCCAAGATGGAGTCGGCCGGCTGGGCTATCAGAGCTCGGGCGGCCTCATTGAGATCGGCTACCTTGCCGGCGCGGTCGAGCACGAGCAGGCAGTCACTCATGTTCTCGAGCAGCGTGTCGCGCGCCACCAGGACGATGTTGAACACCTGGAAATGGAACAGACCCCAGGCGATGATCAGTTCGCCGATAGCGAAGACCGCGGGCGTGAAGTCAAAGACAGGCAGGAGTCCGGGCGTCATCAGGTAGAACAGATTCCAGAGTACCGGTACCGCCAGGCCTGCGAGGAGGACCGCGGGCTGCTTCCGGTAGAGCGGGGGTCGGCTCAGCAGGGCGTGGAACAGAAACGCCAACGCGGTAAACAGCAGTAGGTAGCTGTACACGGAGTGCACCCAGAACCACGGGCCAAAGGTGCGCCCTATCACGGGGTGAGACGCGCTGGTGTCGAGCCACGCGCTCGCCCGCATGAGGTGATGATGCCCGTTGGTCCACATGAGGCTCAGCGATACAAGCGGGACAAGGCCGAGGATGCAGAGCTTGCGGCGAGTGAGCCAGGCGCCGTTGCCGGTGTAGTCCAGAGCCAGTGCCAGGCAGGCCAGCGGCAGGAAGCAGATGGACAGATACTGGAGATCAGCCCACAAGAGCTTGGCCGAGAAGTCGGCGGACAGCAATTCCAGAGCACTCTCGATCGTCCAACTCGTCGACAGGGCCATGATGAACACGAACGGCAACGCTCCCGGCTTGGTCCGGTTGTGCCACCCGTACCAGAGCAAGTAGAAGCCCAGCGGCAGCCCCGCCACCAGAAACAGTACCGTTGGTGTGTAGTCTATCCTCACATGTGACCTCTCCGATTGTTTCGGCATCGGGCTTTGCAGACTCAAGCCCGGGAGGTGGATACGCGTTCAGGATGCTTTCAGGAAACGGGTGGCACCATACGAGCATGGAGTCACACAGCATTGCTCAACCCCCCTCCTGAGCTGTGGCCCCAACCCTGTCCGGTGGTTGTCAGACCCAAACCGGGGCGAGACACCACCACGCCCACACGGCGGAGACGGCGTATGCGGCGTCCGGCACAGCCGGACGCCGCGCCCGCCGTGTGACTCTCACCTAAGCTCCCCGTACGCCGCTTGTCCCCAGCCCCCCGGCGGGTGATACTACGGGGACCATGATGGAGCCCCAGATCTTCGTCCTCGAAGACGACCCCCAGATGCGCTCCCTGCTGGTACGAGGCCTTCGCGAAGAGGGCTATCAGGTCCAGGGATACGCCACAGGGTCAGAATTGCTGCGCAAAGTGGCCGAATCGGTCCCCGAGCTCTTCGTGATCGACATCGGTCTGCCCGATACCGACGGCCGCGATGTCTGCCAGGCCATCCGCGCCCAGGGGATCAATTCTCCCGTCCTGTTCCTCACGGCGCGTGACTCCCTGTCCGACCGTCTTTCGGGCTTCAATGTGGGCGGGGATGACTACCTTACCAAGCCCTTCGCCTTCGCGGAACTGCTGGCGCGCCTGGAGGCCCTCATCCGGCGAAGCGGTACCGAGCGCAGCCTGGAAGCCGCCGGCCTGGTTCTCGATCCGGCCAAGCATGCGGTGTCGGCCGGGGGTGTCACCGTGCCGCTGACTCCCACCGAGTTCAGGCTTTTGGCGAAGCTGGCCGCCTCTCCGGGAGAGGCCATCAGGCGGAAAGTCCTGATCGAGACCGGCTGGTCCCACGGGGCCATCGTCTACGACAACACCCTCGACGCCTACATCGCTCGGCTGCGCCGCAAGATGGCCACTCTCCCCGGCGCTCCGGAGATCGCGACGGTACGCGGCGTCGGCTATTCCCTGCGGTGACCACTCGCGGGCCGATAGTCGCTGCTCTCGGCGCAGTACGCCGGCCGCTCTCGCGGATAGGGGTCAAGGACCGCCTCCTGCTGGCGGTCATGGTCACCGTGGCCGTCGCCCTAATCGCCATGACCGTCGGCTTCAACCTGGTGCTTGCCAGCAGCCTGACGTCCGACGCCGATCAGCGTCTTCATCGACTGGCGCTGGACGAGAGCCGCATGATCAGCCTCAGCGAAAGCGGGGTCAGTCTGCCTAGGCCCACAGGCGACCTCACCGACCTCGGCTCGCAGGTGTGGGTCTTCGTCGCCGGCCAGACCGTGAGCGGCCCCACTGTCGACCCCGCGATCGCCGCTGCAGCCAAGGCTCTCGACGGGCAGCCCTCTCAATACGTGGACGTGCCCGGCCACGACGTCCGCCTGCATGGCCTCGAGCTGTACTTCAAGGAGGCGCGCATCGGCACCATCGTCACCGGGCTCTCGATGGCCTCGTACTACCGCACCCAAAGGGTGACGCTCATTGCCACCACCGGCTTCACCGCGGTGCTCCTGATCATAGTGGCCTTTGCCGGCCGCTGGGTGCTCAACGCCGCCTTCCGGCCGGTTTCGCGGATGACCGCGGAGGCGGAGGCGTGGAGCACCGAAGACCTGGACCGCCGTTTCGAGATGGGCGAGCCGCACGACGAACTGACCCAACTCGCTCACACCCTGGACGGTATGCTCGACCGCCTCGCTGCCAGCCTGCGCCGCGAGCAGCGCTTCTCCGCTGAGGTTTCGCACCAACTGCGCACCCCCGTTGCCAAGATCAAGGCGGAGGCCGAGCTGGCGCTCCGGCGTTCGCGAGACCCTGAGTACTATCAGGACGCTCTGGGCTCGGTCCTCTACAGCGCCGATCAGATGGCCCGCACCGTCGAGGCGCTGCTCGCGGCGGCGCAGGAGGAGGGCAGTCTGGCCCGAGGCCGCGCCGACGTCTGGCAGGTGCTGGCCGACGTGGTCAGTTCCATCGGTGTGCTGGCCGACGAGAACGGGGTGGAGGTGAGCGTGCAACCGCCCCCAAGGGACCTGCGGGTGGGGGTGGAGAGGGCCATCGCCGCCCAGATCCTGCAGCCGGTGTTGGAAAACGCCTGCCGGTTCGCCCAGGCTGAGGTGCTTCTCAGCGCGGGACGGAACGGCAAGGAGGTCTACTTCCTTGTTGAGGATGACGGCCCCGGCGTGGCTGAGGAGGAGAAGGAGCGCATATTCGAGCCGGGCGTACGGGGGACGGCAGCGGCCGGCGAGCGCAACGTCGCTCGCGGCGCGGGCCTGGGCCTCTCGCTGGCCCGCCGTCTCGCTCGGGCCGCATCCGGAGACGTAGAGGTCGAGGCCGGGCGGACCGGGGCGCGCTTCAAGGTGCGTCTTCCCGCCGGCTAGGGGCGCCTGGGGCGCCGCGAAGCGCGCCCGCGCGGGGGAGGTACCCGGCCCTCCCCTCCTGAGACATGGAAGGGAGTGCAGCATGCCTTCCCGAGGAGGAATCGTGAAACGCAGCCGGGGGGGAAGGTATGCTGCACTCCCTACCCGTACCAGAGTATGTGATCGCACTCCAGCGGGACTCGGGCGCCTGGGTGCCAGGGCACGATCCGGGGGGTATAGTCGACGGCGGGTCTGCGTGCCGGGACTGAGCCCGTGTATCTGAAGACGCCGTGCGCGTCGCCGCCGTCTCGCTGGAGCACATGACTCTCGCCTGGTTCTGCGTATACCTCAACATGGAACGCATCCGTCGGCACTCGCCCCGCCGAGATCCCGACTCGGAATAGATGCGTCCCCTCGCCGTCCGTGTCTCCCGGCTCGACCGCGTAGTCGACGAAGCTGAGTTCGTTCCAGCGTGCGTCGAGCGCTTCACGCCAGGCCAGCAGCGCGGCGGCATCGCGGCCCACCCGCTCCCGGTAGGCGACCGCCCCGGGCAGGTAGTAGCGGACGAGGTAGTCTTCCATCATCCGGTTGGTGGAGAACTGGGGTGTGAGTCTGGACATACTCTCTCGCACGCGGGTGATCCACCGCTGGGGGACGTCCTCGGCGTTCCTATCGTAGAACTCGGGGATGATCTCGTTCTCCAGAAGGTCATAGAGGCGTTCGGCCTCGGCCGCATCGACCGCTGGGTCGTCGCCGTGTTCCAGACCGTCGCCGAGGGCCCAGCCGACCTCCGGGGCATAGGCCTCTGCCCACCACCCGTCGAGCTCGGAAAGATTCAAGCCGCCGTTGACCAGTATCTTCATACCGCTGGTGCCGCTGGCCTCCCAGGGGCGCCGGGGTGTGTTCAGCCATAGGTCGACCCCGTGCACGAGGTGCTCGGCCAGGTCCATGTCGTAGTCGACCAGGAAGATCACGTGCGGGCGCACGTTGCACCTGGCGATGAAGTCTGTCCACTCCTTGATCATGCTCTTTCCGCTTGCGTCCGCGGGATGGGCTTTCCCGGCGAGGATCAGTTGCGCCCTGCTGTTCGGACCGCACAGAATCCGCTCTAGCCGGGCGGGGTCGTGGAGCAAGAGGTCCACACGTTTGTAGGTGGCGAAGCGCCGGGCGAAGCCGATGGTGAAGACGGCCGGGTCGCACAGGCAGTTGAGATCCGACCCCAGCGCTTCCAGACTTCCGGCTATGGGCCCTTGGCGCCTGAGGTGGTCCCGTGCCATGGCGACGAGCTTGCTCCGGGCCACACCCCGGAAGGTCCACAACTCGGCGTCGCCTACGGTGCGCATGGCGTCCGTCAAGCCGCGCGGGTCGCCGAGCCACCGCCCCTTGCCCCCGACCTTCGTCCAAATGGCGTCTGACTCTGGTGAATCCCAGGAGGGAACGTGCACCCCGTTGGTGACGTGACCGATCGGGACCTCCTCTCGGGGCCAGCGGGGAAAGAGAGGCTGAAAGAGCCGGCGGCTCACCTCGCCGTGCAAACGGCTCACACCGTTGACCGCTCCGCTCGCTCTGATGGCGAGGAAGGCCATGTTGAAGGTGTCGGGGTCGTCGCCCGCGCCCAGCGAGAGGATCCGCTCCATGTCGGTCCCGAGCTCTTGGATGTATTCCCCGAGATACTCTCTGACCAGACCCATCGGGAACCTGTCGAAGCCCGCCGCGACCGAGGTGTGGGTGGTGAAGAGGTTGCCTGCCCTCGTCGCGCAGAGCGCTTCCTCGAACCCCACCCCGTTGTCTTCCATGTGGCACCGTGCCCGCTCCAGGACCGCGAAGGCGGCATGGCCTTCGTTGAGGTGGCAGATCTCCGCCTCGATGCCAAGGGCTCGCAGTATGCGCCACCCTCCTATGCCGAGGATGAGCTCTTGCTGGAGCCGCATCTCGGGCCCGCCGCCGTAGAGCTCGCTGGTGATGCCCCTGTCGGCGGCGCTGTTCATGAGGTCGTTCGCGTCGAGCAGGTAGAGCATCACCCGCCCCGCATGGACCTCCCACACCCGAAGATGGACGGTGCGCCGGGGAAAGCTCAGATCCACGTTCACCCACTCTCCCCGGCTGTTGCGCAGCGGGGTGATGGGGAGTTGCCCGGGGTCGTTGAAGGGGAAGAACTCGATCTGTTCCCCGTGCGCGTTGAGCGCCTGCCGGAAGTAGCCCTGCTGCCAAAGGATCCCTATGCCGATGAGCGGGACGCCGAGGTCGCTGGCGCCCTTGAGATAATCCCCAGCGAGGATGCCGAGGCCGCCGCTATAGATGGGGAGCGCCTCGGTGAGGCCGAACTCCATGCTGAAATAGGCGATCTGCCCCAGCAGGGGGGAGGGGGAGGGAGCGTCCGCCGGGCATCTTCTGGAAACGCTCGGAGTACCAGGAGGGAGCGCTAAGGGTCTGCGCGCGCTCGTCGACGTGGCGGCGAAGCAGGTCGAGGAACTCCTCGTCCCTGGAGAACTCCTGAAGCTTGCTCTGCGAGATCGTCTGGAGGATATGCCAGGGGCTGTGAGTCCGCTCCCACACTTCGGGGGCGAGTTGTCTCCAGACCACGTCGGTCGAGTGGCTCCACGACCAACGGACGTCCAGGGCGAGATCGACGAGCCCCTGCAGGGGCTCAGGTACCGCGGGGAGGGCGGGCGCCGGGGAGGCGTTCATTGCACCATTCCTTGGGTGGGGCCGTCGGGTAAGCTAGTCACACGACCATGGTAACCAAGAACATACATAACGAATCCTCTCATCTGCTGCTTGCCCGGCTGGCAGCGCTATACGGAGTGCAGACCCGCTACCGTGATGCGCTGGGACGCGACCGGGAACCCTCGCTCGAATGTCTTTTGAAGACTTTACCCGCCCTGGGCGCGGAGGTGAACGGTCTCTCGGATGTCGCGTCCGCCGTCCGGGCTCGGGAAGCCGAGATCTGGGGCAGGATGATCGAGCCGGTGATGGTCGCATGGCAGGGAGTGCTGCCCGGCCTGGTGCTGCGGCTGCCTGCTTCGACGGCCCGGTCCGGCGCAGGGGCGATCGACCTGAACCTCACCCTCGAGGATGGGTCGGTGCTTCGAGGCGAGGTGCCGCTCGACCGGTTGAGGACCGTGGACGAGGCAAAGGTCGAGGGCCGCTCCTTCGTGGCTCTGTTGTTGCCCCGCGGACAGGTGAAGCGCGCTCTCGCGCGGGCCGGGAGCGTCCCGTGCGGCTATCACCGGCTGCGAGTGCAAGTGCGGGGGCGGGAGGGCGAGGCGGTCGTGATCGCGGCTCCCCGGCGCTGCTGGGAGCCCGAGGGCCGGGCAGATAGCGCTCACGACGACCATGCGAACGAGATCGGCGGGGAGTTGGTCGCCGAGAATGTCGCCGCAAATGTCGCCGGGACTATCGACGGGTCGCTGCGACTCCTTGACGGCAGACCCTGGGGGCTGTTCGCGCCCGTCTACGCGTTGCGGAGCCGGCGCGACTGGGGGGCCGGCGACCTGGCCGACCTCCAGGCCCTTGCGAAGTGGACGGGCGAGCAGGGGGGATCTGTCGTGGCGACGCTCCCGCTCCTGTCTGCCTCGTTCGGCGAAGGCGCGGACCCGTCCCCGTATCGCCCACTCTCGCGCCTCTTTTGGAACGAGTTCTTTCTGGCGCCGGAGGGCGTCGAGGAGTGGGCGAGCTGCCCGGCGGCGCAGCGTCTGGCGAATGCTGCCGAGACCGAAAAGCGCCGGAACGCGCTTCGGGAGATGGAGGTGGTGGACTACCGGGCCGTCATGGCGCTCAAGCGGCCGGTGATCGAGCAGTTGGCGCGCTGCTTCTTTGAGCAGGCCGCAGAGGCTAGGCGTCAGGACTACGATGACTACCTTCGTGACAATCCGTTCGCTCGCGACTACGCGGCCTTCCGGGCCGCGGGGGAGAGCGGCCGGCCTGCCGGGGACGCCGACCCGGAAGAAGCGCGCGCGACGCGGAGGGCGGAGCAGTACCATCTCTACTGCCAGTGGCAGATGGACAGGCAGCTCGCGGCGGTGTCCGGCGGGGGACGGCCGGGGCTGCTGCTGGACCTTCCCCTGGGCGTGCATCCCGACGGGTTCGACGCCGAGCGCTGGCCCGGGCTGTTCGCGACGGGCGTCTCCGTCGGGGCACCGCCGGACATGTTCTTTGCCAACGGACAGGACTGGACCACCCCTCCCCACCGCCCCCAGGCGGACCGGCGCGATGGTTACCCCTACTTCGGCGCCTGCCTGCGCAACCTGATGCGTCATGCATCGGTGCTCAGGATCGATCACATGATGTCTTTCCATCGCCTGTTCTGGATACCGGAGGGCTTAGAGCCCAAGGATGGCGCCTATGTCACCTACCCGGCTGAGGAGCTGTACGCCGTCCTCTCTCGGGAATCGCACCGTCATCAGACGTCCGTCGTAGGTGAAGACCTGGGGACCGTCCCCGCTGGGGTCCGGACGAGCATGGCCGGGCACGCTGTGGCTCGGACCTGGATCCTTCTGGGGTCGCTGCGACCCCGGTCCAAGGCCATAGCCGCGGAGGTCCCGCGCGGCGCTGTCGTCATGCTCGAGACGCACGACATGGTGCCGGTGGCCGGCTTCCTGCATGGCGACGACATAGAGACCCGGGTGGAAACAGGCCAAGTCGATTTCGAGGGGACGCGGCGCGAACGCGCAGGCCGCCGTCGCCAAGTGGCCCGTCTGTCCGATCATTTCGGGGTCTCGGAGGACGACCCGGAGCGCGCGACAAGGACGATCCTCGCCGGATGTCTGGCGTATCTGGCGCGCAGCGCCGCCCAGACGGTCCTGATCAACCTCGAGGACCTGCTACTCGAGCGCCGGCCGCAGAACGTGCCCGGCACGCAGAGCGAGCGGCCGAACTGGCGGCGCAAGGTAGCGATGTCGCTCGAAGAGCTACCCCGGCGCAGTGGATCAGCGGGCGGAGGCCTAGCTCTGGATCTGGATAGTCAGGAAGGCCAGCCCGGCGAGCAGCAGCACCACGGCCGATAGCACGATCAGCCCGATGCGGAAGGCCCGCGAAAGCGGTTCGTGAGAAGAGGATTCGCCTGCGCGGGGTTCCCGGCTTCGCGCTCTCCAGCGTAATCGGCTGCTCACCCGAGGCCACATCAGTCCCGCCCGGGCGTCCACGGCGGCGACCGCTGCCGCCAGCATGAGCACCGCCGGGATGCTCATCCCCGGCAGCTTCCACAGCCACTGGATGTTCGCATGGATGAACCAGTACGCGGCGCCCACCAGGAGGGCCATCTCCCAGCCATAGACCATGGGATCGGTTCCCCACCGGAAGAGGACGGGGGGAGAGCCCGGTTGCGTGTCGGCGCCCTGGTGGTTCCCACCCCGCGCCTGTGGCCACGATCGTCTGGCGTGCTGCCAGCCCGCAGCGAAGCGAGGCCACAAGACCCCGGCGACCGCGAGGAGCATACCGCCAAGGACAAGCACTCCACCGGCGATACCAGTCTCGTCGAGCACCTCCGGGGTCGCGGAAGGCGGCTTTCCCGGCCCGCCGGACGGGGCGGCGGCCGTTCCCGAATCCGCGGTGGGCAACTCTCGCCAACTCCGGGAGATCCACCCGAACGGGTCGCCTCCGTGCGTGGTCAGATCCACTGCGCCGTAGACGAGTCCCGCCACGCAGGCGACCAGGATGACGATGCCGAATATCGTCTTCATGCGCCCGCTCACGCGCACCCATTTCTCCAGGAGCGCAAGGATCATCCCGATGAAGGCCGCCGCCACCGCCGCCACCACCAGGGTGCGCGCGGCCGCGCCGCCGGCCACAACTCCCGGACCTTCCACCCAGTACTTGTTCAACTGAGGGAACCCGTAGGCCATGAACAGAGCCGGCACCAGCAGGTAGAGGAGCAACCGTACTCGGGCGGGCGAAAGCAGGAACATGAGCAGCATCGTGAGAGCCATGCTCCACATGGCTCCCTGCGAGTGAGTCAGCACAGCGAGCCCCAGTAACCCGGTGGCCAGTCCCAGCGCCGCTCCCCGGATGGGAGCCGGCTCCTTGGGCCCCGATGCCAGCCACATGATCGGCCAGAGCGGGACGAGGAATATCGCGGCCGCGTTGTCCGGATGTCCGGCCGGATAGCTGAGCCGGTTGGACGCGAACAGGCCGGGGAGGTTGGTCGTCGACCACAAGCGCCACGAGCAAATGGCCAGCACGATGAAGGCCGCCGCCAGGAGGAGATAGCGGAAGGCCACCCTTGCTGGGGAGGCGGTGAAGTACGCCAGAGCGAGAGCCAGGACGAGCAGGTAAGCGAACACACGACCCGACTCGAGCCAGGATCCATCGGCGGAGGCACCCCATAGCATGGAGGCGCCGGCCCAGACCGAGTAGCTCCCGAGCAGCCCGATCACGGCGAGAGAAAGCTGGCGGGGCCGGCGAGGGTAGGCGACAAGGATGGCTACCACCAGGCCGAACAACGCCAGGACCAGGACGGGAAGAAGCCACTGCCCGGCAAGGTGGCTTCCGGACGAGAAGGCAAGCCAGAGCCAGACCCCGATCAGAAACGCGATCGATCCCACCGCGAGAGCAGGGGCACCGCGGCGGCGGCGGCGGGGAAATGCTGAGACGTCGTCACGCACCGCAGTTCAGAGTAGCACCTCCTCCGTTTGACAATCGCGCCTCCGGCTCGTACCGTGAGGGCACGCTCGACCGGTCCATTGTCGTTCAAAGGAGGGTAGCGGAGTGGCTGATGAACTGATGACATGCGCGAACTGCGGCCACACTCAGGCGACCGGCGCGTTCTGCGAAACGTGCGGCGCCAAACTGCCTGCTGCGGTGGCTGTGGCGGGGGCCGCGGCCCCTCCCGCCGACCCTACGCAGGTCGCTGCTCCGGCTCCCGCCGCCGTCGCGGCTACGCCCCCACCGCCACCCCCGCCCCCGCCGAGCGCCTATGCGGAGATCACGGGCAAGGGTTTCTGGGCTAAGTTCTTCGACCTCTCGTTCAGCGAGTTCGTTACGCCCAGCGTCATCAGGGTGCTGTTCATCCTGTTCCTGGTGGTGATAGGGCTGGGCTTTATCGGCGGCGTCATCAACGGGTTCATGTGGTCTCCTGTTCTGGGCGTGTTTGCTCTTATCGGAGGCCTCATCTGGGGGTTCGTCTCGCTAATACTCGCCCGAGTCTTCCTCGAGATCGTGATCGTGTTCTTCCACATCCACGACGACACCAAGGAGATCGCCAAGAGCAAGCGTTGAGCTGGTCGCGCTGGTTCTCCCGCGTCCTAGGGAAAGAACGACGAGGGGCCGCCGGAAGGCGGCCCCTCTGTATCTAGGCCATGTCCGTCGCAGTCGGTGACACTCGCGGTCTGGCGCGACCGACGGTCACCAGTTCCGCCCGGCGCCTCAGTCCTTGATCAGGAAGATCTCGGCGCCTCGCTGGACGACTCGCACGTTGTTGACGCTCTCGGCCTCGAGGACCTTCCGCAGCCCCTGCACAAGGGTCACCGGCTTGCGGTCTGTTCCGGCGACCACCGCGCTCTTCTCGCGGCTGGCCAGGAACTCGTTGATGATCTCCTTGTAGAAACTCGATCGCTGCCGCATGGGCACGGCTTGGGGGATCAACTCGAACCCCTTACCCTTGGCCATTGTCGACCTCACTTTCAAAGGTGCCATAGCGATGCATAAACAATATTATCATAAGACACTGATTCCTAAACTTTATTCATGCCTACTGGGTTTGGTTTACGCTCATTACATAGAGGATGGCTAATGGACAGGACCACAACCCGACGATGGAACTGGGCGGAGCGGATAGGCGGAGGAAAGCTGTAATGCCAAAGCAGAGCGCGGTTAGAGCCTTCTCCCCACACCCTCGTAGGTGAACCCCATGCCGGTGAGCGCGGCCCCGTCGAGAGCGTTCCGGCCATCGATGACGACAGGCCGAGCCATCGACTCCCGGACGGCGGCCCAATCCAGTTGGAGGAACTCGTCCCATTCGGTGACCAGCACGCACGCATCGGCGCCTTCGAGGGCGGAAAGCGCGGAGGGCCTGCAGCCAAGGGCCGGTAGCAGTTTCTGCATCTCGTCCATGGCTACCGGGTCGTAGCCCACCACCTGGGCGCCTTCCGCGATGAGCCGCCCGGCAAGCACGATGGATGAGGCCTGCCTGATGTCGTCCGTGTTCGGCTTGAAGGCCAGTCCCAGCAAGGCGATGCGCCGGCCACGCAGTTCGTCGCCAAGGTGACGCTTGAGCTTGCCTATGACCTTGCGCTTCTGCAACTCGTTCACTTCGATGACAGCGCTCAGCAACTGGAAGTGGTATCCCGAGTTGCCGGCTATCTGCTTGAGCGCGGAGACGTCCTTGGGGAAGCAGCTTCCACCGTAACCGATCCCGGCCTGAAGGAAGTGAGGCCCGATGCGGCGATCCAACCCCATCCCGCGCGCGACGACGGTCACGTCGGCCCCGGTCGCTTCGCAGACGTTGGCGATCTCGTTGATGAAGCTGATCTTGGTGGCGAGAAAGGCGTTGGACGCGTACTTGATCATCTCCGCCGACGCGACGTCGGTCTTCAGCACAGGCGAATCGATCCCCCGGTACAGCTCGGCCACCTGATCGGCCACTCCCGGTTCGTCCGCCCCTACCACGATGCGATCGGCGTTCATGAAATCCTCGATCGCCGTCCCTTCCCGAAGGAACTCGGGATTGGAGGAGTAGTGGATGTGCTGGTACCCACGAGCCCCCAGCTCGGCCTGCACCGCTCCCCCGGTGCCCACCGGTACCGTTGACTTGGTCACCAGCACGCGTTCGGCTTGATCGGGGGGCAGGCCGTCGAGAGCCTCCCAGATACGGGACAGATCGGCGTCGCCCGAATAGGTGGCGGGGGTGTCGACGCACAGGAAGATGAAGTCGGTCCCGGTGTAAGCCGTGGCGAGGTCGGTGGTGAAGTCGATTCGCTCCCTCGCGCCGGTTATAAGCTCAGCCAAGCCCGGTTCGTAGATAGGGACCCCGCCATTGCGGAGCAACTCCACCTTCTCGGCGTCGATGTCGAGAGCCACCACGTGGTGACCAAGATGCGCCATGCAGGCTGCTGTCACCAGCCCCACGTATCCCGCCCCGACAACTGCCAACCGGCTCACTGCTTACCCCTTGCCCGCTGCCCCGCGCGGGTCGAGCGCTTGCCGTATCAACGCCATCGCCTCCGCGGGGGACGAGGCGTACCAGATCGCTTCGGTGCCCAGGTCGTTCTGCAGGCGCCAGCCGGACAGGATGACTACCGGCCGGCCCACCCTTGCCGCGAGCCCGATCTCGGAAAGAGTGCCGTAACTGCCCCCGATCGCGATGACCGCGTCGCCGGAGCTGACCACCGCCAAGTTGCGGGCGTGGCCCAGACCGGTAGTGACGACGTGCTCGACGTAGGGATTGGCGAGGCCGCGGTCGTGGCCGGGCAAGATGCCTATGGTAGACCCTCCGGCCTCCCTGGCCCCGCGAGCGGCGGCTTCCATGATGCCCGAAAGCCCGCCGCACACAAGCGTCGCCCCCGCCTTGGCGACGAGACGGCCGACCTCCATCGCTGTCGCGTACTCGGCGGCTCCGCACTGGCCCCCGCCGATCACCGAGATGTACTCCGGTTGCATCGGGCTAGGATAACACCGAGCGACCCAGGCGCCCGGGCGAACGCGGTCCCGCTCGCTCCACCAACTCAGCGTGGGGAGGCTAGTGACCCCTCGAAGGAGGAGTCGTGAAACGCAGCCGAGACGAGGGGTCACTAGCCTCCCCCAGCGCTCCCAGCAGCCGTATTGCCTGCTCCTTGTCGAGCGGCTCGTTCCAGTTACCGCACTTGGGAGACTGCACGCAGGAGGGGCAACCGGCCTCGCAGGGGCAGTCCCTGACCAGCTTGTGGGCGTCCTTGACCCACTCCGAGAAACGCTCGAAGCCTTGACGCGATATGCCCACGCCGCCCGCATGCCCGTCGTATATGAAGATGGTGGGCTCCTCGGTCTGGGAATGGACCGGCGTGGAGAGGCCGCCTATGTCCCAGCGGTCGCACATGGCGAAGAGCGGCAGCAGGGCGATGAGGGCGTGCTCGACGGCATGGATGGCCCCGGGCAGCCGGACCAACTCCGCTTCGGAGCGGAACAACTCGGCCGGTAGAGTGAACCACATGGCTTCGGTGACGAACTCCCGCGCGGGCAGGTCGAGTTCCTCGGTGCCCAACACCTCGTTGCCACCTGTTCTTCGCTTCTGGAAGGCCACTACCCGGCTGGTGACCGCGATCTGGCCCAGGCGGAGCGACAGCGGGCCGTGGGACGTCTGCAGGCTTTCGGCGATGATGCGGGTGTCGGTCTCCCGCCGAGGTAGGGTGTGATATGAGTCCCAGAACGGCCGCACCAGCGCCACCCGGCCGTCCAGATCGAGCTCGGTGACCAGGTAGGTGTCGCCCATATGCAGGTATACCGCCCCGGGATGGAGCGCCGAGAAGGCGGTCTCCGCACCTTCCGTGCCGACGATGTCGCCCGTCTCTCCATCGACGATGGTGTACTGCTCGCCGGCGGTGGAGCGCAGGCCGATCTTGGCCGCGGGGAACCCGGAGCCCGCGAAGAACCAGGACTCGTTCTTGCGACGCACGAGGCCCTCCTCCTCCGCCTGTGCAAGGGCCGCCGGCAGCGCGGGCCCGAAGAAACGCGCATCGTCGGCCGAGAGAGGACCTTCGTATGCCGCCGCGGCCAGATGGCTCAGATGGATGAACGGGTTGGCGAAATCGACCGTGGCGGCCTCCACCTCCCGCTGCAGGAGCATCTCGGGGTGGTTGACGAAGAACTGCTCCAGGGCGTCGTTGCCGGCGATGAAGATTCCCAGGCTCTCGCCCTTGCCCCGCCCCGCCCGGCCCCACTGCTGCCAGAGGCTGGCCATGGTGCCGGGATAGCCGACGGTGATGGCAGCGTCGAGCGCCCCGATGTCGATGCCCAACTCGAGCGCGCTGGTGCTGACGACGGCCAGAAGCTGTCCGCTGAAGAGTTTGGTCTCTATGGCGCGGCGCTGTTCGGGGGTGTAGCCGGCGCGATAGGGGGACAGACGGTGGGCGAGACCGGCGTCTCTCTCCTTTAGCCGGTCCGCCGTGAGTTGATAGATGAGCTCGGCGGTCCGCCGGGACTTGGTGAAGCAGATGGAACGCACCTGGTTACGGACGAGCTCCGCCAGCAGATCGGCCGCCTCGGTGGTGGGACTGCGCCGCACGTTGAGCTCGTCTTCCACCAGAGGCGGCTCCCAGAACACGATCTTGCGGGAGCCGACCGGAGCCCCATCGCCGCTGATGTGGGTCACCTCCACCCCCGTAAGATTGGCGGCATGCTCGCGCGCGTTCCGGATGGTGGCCGAAGCCAGGATGAACCGCGGCTCGGCTCCGTAGAACGACGCCACCCGCCGCAGACGGCGCAGGACGTTGGCCACATTGCTTCCGAAGACCCCCCGGTACGTATGGGCTTCGTCGATGACCACGTATCGGAGGTTGAAGAAGAAGTCGTCCCAGCGCTCGTGCCGGGGGAGCAGGCTCACGTGGATCATGTCTGGGTTGGTGAGCAGCACCCGGGCCTTTTGTCTGGCCACCTGCCGGGCGGCCGTCGGCGTGTCGCCGTCATACGTGGCCGTCTCGACCTGTCTGCCGGCGAGGAGGCGGATGCGGCGCAACTGGTCCTGGGCGAGCGCCTTGGTGGGGTAGAGGTAGATGGCCCGAGCGTGAGGGTCGCGGAGCAGGCCGTCGAGCACCGGTAGGTTGAAGCAGAGGCTCTTGCCTGAGGCCGTCCCCGTAGTGACCATGAAGTCCTCGCCCCGCGCGCCCGCGTTCCAGCACTCGGCCTGGTGGGTCCACAGGCGTTTGATGCCCTGGGCGGCCAAGGCGTCCACCAGCTGCAGATGGAGTTCGCGGGGGAGCTCCGCGGGCCGGCCGGGCCGGGCGGGAAGGACGGTCTCGTGCTCGATCTGCGGGAAGTTCTCGCTGGAGAGGAGGTCGAACAGTGGGCGTCTGTCTCTCATGGGTAAAGGGTAGCCGAGTGGAGCGGATGTGGCTATGCGGCCAAAGGTGGAGAGGGGCCCGCGGCGACCCGCGGCGGCGACCCGCGCGTGGTGGCGCCGGCCAGGCTCCGCCGGGCGCGTCCCGCCGGGGCCGCCGGTCTCTAGCCCGTCTTCAGCGTGATCACCACGATCTGGGGACGGGCAAAGAAGCGCAGGGGAGGGAAGATGGCGCCCACGCCGTTGGAGACGATCACCGTCGTGTCGCCGTTCGAGACCATTCCTGTCCGGTATTTCTGGCCGTAGTCGGAAGGCACGTGAGCCCACAGGCCGAAGAAGGTCACCTGGCCGCCGTGAGTATGGCCGGACAGAACGAGGTCTACCCGGCCGGGTTGCAGCTTCTCCGCGAAATCGGGCGCGTGCGAGGCGAGCACCACCAGATCGCCCGGGGTGGTTCCCTGGAGACCAGGCTCGGCCCGCGGGTGTCCCTGCTGAAGATCGCTTACCCCGGCCAGCCGGAAGCGATACCCGGAGTTCTCGATCCAGACCCCGCTGTTGTCGAGAGGAGTGATGTTCGCGTCGGCGATGGCTTCAAGTGCCGGCGCCGGGTCGTTCCCACCGCCGGTGGGGTGGGCATAGTCGTGGTTGCCGAGCACGGCAAAAGTCCCCAGTGGAGCCTTCAGGCGCCGTAAATCGGCAAAGGCGGATCGCTCGCGTTCCTTGCTCCCGTAGACGTAGTCGCCCCCGAGTACGATCAGGTCGGGGGTCATCTCGTTCACCCTATCGACCAGCCGGCCGACCCGCCCCTGGGAGAAGAAGAACGACCGGTGAATATCGGTGAGCAGAACGATTCGGGTACCGTCGAACGCGGGGGGCACCTCGGGGCTGGTGTAGGTGTATTCCTTCACCTCCAGCCGGTAGGTCTCTGAGTAGGAGTAGCCGACGAACGCAACCACGAGGAAGGCGACCACCGCAGCCGCGACCAGCCACTTCTTGCGCCTTCCCCACCGGGGCGACGATCGCCGGCTCTTACCCAACGTGTCGGCCGCCACAGCCCGCCGCTATCTCCTGCGCGAAGATCCCCCTAGCGGGGGACTCGTATCAGATCGCGCTCGGCCAGCAGTTCCGCTATCTGGACGGCGTTTAGCGCGGCCCCCTTGCGCAGATTGTCGGCCACCACCCACAGGTTGAGCCCGTTGGCGACGGTCGGATCGCGGCGGATGCGGCCAACGTAGGTGTCGTCCTTGCCCGAAGCGAGGATCGGCATGGGGTAGACCTTGTTGGCCACGTCGTCCATCAACTGGACGCCGGGGGCTTTGGCCAGCAGTTCGCGGGCACGTTCCACGCTCATGGGGCCGGCGAACTCCAGGTTGACGGCCTCGGAATGGCTGTTCTGGACGGGGACGCGCACGCAGGTAGCGCTGACGGCGATGCTGTTGTCGCCCATGATCTTCTTGGTCTCATCCACCATCTTGCGCTCCTCTTTGGTGTAGCCATCCTCGAGGAAGACGTCGATCTGTGGCAGGCAGTTGAAGGCGATCTGGTACGGGTAGACCACGATCTCCGGTTCCTCGCCGGCCAGCACCCTGCCTGTCTGCTGGACCAACTCGTTGATCGCTTTGGCGCCCGTGCCGGACACCGCCTGATACGTCGAGACGAGGACCCGGGTGATGGGGACGGCGTCGTGGAGCGGCTTCATCACGACCACCATCTGGATGGTGGAGCAGTTGGGGTTGGCGATGATGCCCTTGTGCCAGTCGACATCGTCCGGGTTGACTTCGGGAACGACCAGCGGTACGTCGGGATCCATGCGCCAAGCCGAGGAGTTGTCTACCACGACGCACCCCGCGTCACGGGCCATGGGGGCGAACGTGAGAGAAGTGCCGCCGCCGGCGGAGAAGAGAGCCAGGTCGATGCCCTTGAAGCTCTCCGGAGTGAGTTCCTGGCAGGTCACCTCGTCGCCCCGGTAGTCGAGCTTCATGCCCGCCGACTTGGCAGTTGCGAGCGCCACCAGTTGCCTGACGGGGAAGTCACGCTCGGCGAGGATGCTGCGCATCGCCCGTCCGACGGCGCCTGTCGCGCCCACCACCGCTACCCGATACTCCTTGTCCACGACCCCTCCTCTGCGCCCCACTCCAGTGAAGGGAGATTCTAGCATCGGGTCGCACGGCGTTGTCGCGTGGCCTTAGGTCTTGCGCTTCTCCCGCAGCGCCGTCACCAGGGCGTCGCGCACCGCATCCACGCTGTAGGGGCGCCTGAGGATGGCGGCGATGCCGTGCTGCTCGTGACCCCGGACGTCGACGTCGCTGGACATGATGACCGGCGCCTGCAGTCCCAGAGAGCGGAGCGCCGCCCGCTGGCCCAACCCGCTGGCGCCACCCGGTCCCAAAAGCGCGACCACGGCCACGCAGAACGGTTGCTCGGACATGCCTGCCTGCGCCAGCACCGAGGCCGTCTGCTCGGGGGCTACGCACCTCACCGGCGCGCAGCCCAGCGAAGAGAGGATCTCGGCCAACTCCTCGCCCCAAGGCTCGTTGCCGTCGACGATGAGGACGCGGACGCCGTCCAACCGCCTCGCCTGCTCGCCCGCTTGATCTACCGCCGCCGTCTCGGCCGCCAGGCGGGCCTCCAATTCGACCATCCGGCTCTCCAATTCGAGGATGCGCCTTTGGGCGCGGAGGTCCTCGGCTATGAAGATGAGCGCGGAGTCGTTGCCCACCACGTCGCGGAAGGGAGCCGTCGAGAGTCTCACCTCCACTGGGCGCCCGTCCTTTCTGTCCAGCACCACCTCGCGTGGGCCGGCTGCGACCGATGACGCCGGTCCCCACGGAGGAGCGCTGCCCGAGACTTCGGCGGCCCTCCAGCCGAACACCTTCTCGGCTGCCTTGTTCCACATGGTAATCCGGCCCCGCCCGTCGATGGCCCAGGTGGCCAGGGGAGAGGCGGCTATGATGGCCTCGAGGTCGGCTATCGCGTCTCCACGCGACTGCTCGGCCAGGATGCGGGAGATGGCCGTCCCGGTGGTCGTCCCGAGCACCTGCAGACCGTTGCGGAGCGAAGGGGGCATCTCCGGGTAGACGGTGGACCCGACCACAAGGTCGGCTATGGCAGAGCCTCGATGGAGTATGGGGACGACCGCTACCACCCGAGGGTCTTCCAGACAGGCGGGGCCAAGACCACGCTCCACTATCAACTCGGGCTCGCTGCTTCCCTCGTGCCGCAGAAAGGCCGCCCCGCAGTCGATGCCCTCCACCAGCAACGCAGCTCGGAGACCTTCCCTCAGAGCGCTCCGTACGTTCTGGACGCCCGCGAGCGACGACTGCAGTTGCGTGTCGATGACGGCGAGGCTCTCGGCGCGCTTCTGTTCGGTGATGTCCTCGACGATCTCGATGAAGCCGGTGGGCCGGTTGTCGGGGCCGATCACCGGATGCGCCTTGATCCGGGCGGCGAAACGGGTGCCGTCATCACGGAGTCCCGTGGTCTCGGCCTCCTGCGCCACTCCCGTCTCGAGCGCCAGCCTTCCCGGGCAATGCGGACAAGGAGCGTCTCTCTTCTCGAACTCGCGGTAGCACTTGTTGCCGAGGAGGGCGACCATCGGCTTGCCGTAGAGGCGCTCGTTGGTCCTGTTGACCATCACCAGGTCGAAATCGACCGAGATGAGGTTCATCCCGGGCTCCGCGTCGGGCGCGGACGTGTCGAACTCGTTATTCAGGACGGAACCGCCACACAGCGAAGGCGAAGAGGACCGCGATCCACAGCCACACGACGCCCAAGGGGCCGAGCACCTCGAGGCACTCCCCAGTCCTTGAGGGTAATGCCGTGGAGAGAATCCATGATCCAGGCGCTGGGGAAGAAATGTGCCACCCGGGAGAACTGAGGGCTGGTCACCTCCAGCGGGAACCAGGCTCCGCCGAGCACGGCGAGCAACTGGGCGGTGATGACGGTGGTCGCGATCACCGGCGGCTCCGAACGGAAGACCGCCGAAATGAGCAGACCGACAGAAGCCGCGAGGAACGAGAGCGAGATCATGGTCATGAGGAGGGCTGCGGGGCTGCCGAAGTAGTCCACACCGAAGGCGATCTGGCCCAGGAGGACCAGCATGAGTTGCTGCAGGAAGGTGATGATCACCATCCCCATCATCTTGCCCTCGATGATCACTCGGCCGGACACCCCGGTAGACGCCAATCGCCGCAGGAGGCCATACCGCCGCTCCCACGCCACACCGGTCGCCACCGTCAAGAGGCTGAAGAGTACCCATTGGACAAGCGAGCCGGTCGAGGCTATGGCGAAGCCGGTGGCGTTCTGCACTTCGGCGCCCAAGGTACCCGCCGCCGGGGTGCCGACGACGGTCTGGACGCTGACCACCGGTGCGGCCAGGCTGGCCTGCGCCAGCGACCGTGCCGAGGCGACCAGGTCCGGGCTGGGTTCCGCCCCCGGGGCTGCTTCGGTCGCGGTGGTCACCTGCTCGGCCGCGACCTTCGCGGCCAGCAGGCTGGAGTTCAGCTCGGAGACCGCGGTCTGCACCGCTTGCGCGACCGACTGCGCGCCAGTGGAGGTCTCCAGGCGCACGAGCGGCAGGGCCAGAGGTTGGGACCCGTCGAGGGCTGCTCCGAACCCCTTGGGGATGATGAGGGCGGCGGCGACGGACTGGTCTTCGACAGCCGTATCGATCTTGTCGGCGGTCATACTCTTGAGCGCAATAAGGGGCGAGGCCTCGAGCCGGTCACGGAGTTGCTGAGAAGCCTGAGTGAGATCTTGATCAACGACTGCAACCGGGAGGCTGCGCTCGCCCCCAGAGCTCCCGATGATCACCCCCAGGAAGATCGTGAAGACGATGGGCAGGATGATGGTGAACACAGCTGCCAGTCGGTCGCGCCGGGTCTGGAGCAGTTCTTTTGCGGCGATACGCCAGGCCCGGTTCACGCGTACCTTCTTCTGAAAAAGAACGTAGCGATCGCGAAGAACGCCAGGGCGAAGCCGAGGGCCGCGAGCACGGGGAGCGCGATGCTCCCCCAGGAGCCGCCGAACATCACGTGGTTCCACCCTTCGAGCAGCCACCCGAGCGGGCTGAAGTGACGGACGACCGCATAGGCGCCGCCGATGCTGGCCGTTCCCGGTGAAGTTGCCGCTGATAAGGCCCAGGAACACGAAGATGCCCGCCCCTCCCGCCCCGGCCTGCGCCGGAGTCTTGGCGAACGAGACGGTCAGCAACCCGAGCGAGCTGGCCACCAGGGCGCCCGTGATGACAAGAGCCACGACGGGGCCGATCGCTCCCCAGTGGGCGCCGAAGAGAAGGCGCCCGGCTATCAGAAGGATCACCGTCTGGAGAAGCACCACGGCGAACACTGCGATGTACTTGCCCGCCAGTATCACGCTCCGTGGCGTGGGAGTGGTGAACAGGCGGGGCAAGGTTCCCAGCTGCTGCTCCTCGATGATGCTACGCGCCGGGGTGGCGGCGCCGAAGAGCGTGAAGAACAGCATCATCCCGATGAGCACCTGGCCGGCCGTGTTCGGCCGCGTCGGATGCGCTGCCGCCCGGCGTGACCGGCGAGCGAGACTCCACGGCTATCTTGTTCGAACTCCGGGCCTGAGAGCCATATGCCTGGGCTGCCTTCGCGGCCAGAGCGGCCAGGGCCGCGCGGTCGGTCACCCCCTGGGAGGCGGCGAGCTGCGCGGTCGCGGAAGCCGCGGCCCGCGCCCCGTTGAGGGACTGCGAGACGTCCTGCACCACGGAGGTGACTATCGCCGGACCGATCATGAGGGTGGGATCTTTGTAGATCTCGACCTGCCGCGGTGAGGTCGCCGCCGCCGAGAGGGACTGGGTCAGTCCGGGCGGGATGATGACCGCCACCTCGGCCTGACCGCTGTCGACCGCGCTCCTCGCGGCCTCGGGAGTGGCCGCCTGGGACACGGTCAACAGGTCGGCCAGTTCCGGGCTGGTGAGGGCGGCCGTGATCGCGGCGCCGGCAGTGACGGGCGCAGCGCTGCCCGCCCCGGCGCCCCCGGCCGCTCCGCCCGAGTCTTGGTCGACCACGACGGTCTTCACCGGGGAGAGGGAGAAGTTGTTCCCGGACCCGAAGGCCGCGCCGATGGCCCCGGACAGTATCAGGGGGGCCAGCAGCATCATGGCAAGGCCGGAGCGGCTGCGATACACGTGACGGATGTCCTTCCAGGCTATGGCAAGGGGGCGCAACGCAGGACTCCGGCTCGGCCTAATCCCTGAGCGCCTTGCCTGTCAGATGGAGGAACACCATCTCCAGGTTCGGTTCGGCGAGGTCGATCTTGGTGATCCGGGCGCCGGCCGCCCGGGCCGATTCGAACAACTGGGGCATGAGTGTGTTGGCGTCCTCCACAAGCAGCGAGAGCGGTCCGTCCTCCTGCTCGGAGACGCTCGCGACCCCGGGAAGCATCCGCCATTGCTCGGCGAGCAGGTGCGTGTTGCGATCCAGGGCGACTTCGACCCGGGTCCGCTCGCCGACCATCCGCACCAGTTCCGCCTGGGTCCCCACGGCGATCATCTTGCCTTGGTCCATGATCCCGATGCGGTCGGAGAGTTCCTGAGCCTCTTCCATGTAGTGAGTGGTGTAGAGGACCGTCATGCCCCCGGCGTTCAGGTCCTTGACGCCGTCGAGGATGGCGCGCCTGCTCTGGGGGTCGATGCCCACTGTCGGCTCGTCGAGATAGAGGATGCGCGGTTTGTGAAGCAGCGCCACGCCGATGTTCACCCGGCGCTTCATGCCGCCGGAGTACTTGTCAACGCGGTCCTTCTGCCGGTCCACCAGGCCGATGAGCTCGAGCACCTCGTCCACCCGCTTGTCCAGCGCCGCCCCGTTCAGACCGTACATCCTGCCCCAGAAGGTGAGGTTCTCCCGACCGCTCAGATCCTCGTACAGGGCGATGTCCTGCGGGACCACACCGATGAGCTTCTTGACTTCGTCGGGCTTGCGGGAGACCGAGAAGCCTCCTACGTCGGCTTCGCCGGAATCAGGCTTGAGCAGGCAGGAAAGGATGGAGATGGTAGTGGTCTTGCCGGCTCCGTTGGGACCGAGCAGACTGAAGATCTCTCCCTCCCCGATGGCGAACGAGACTCCGTCGACGGCCACCGGCCCTTTTGGCGGGTCGAACTGCTTGCGCAGTCTGTCCACCACGATCGCGTCCACCCCGTACCTCCTTGGGCTGTCGGACGATGACGCCCTATCGTGCCGGCCAGTGCGCTCTGGTGGCCAAGGCTTCGTCGTTTGGCAGTCCTTTAACTGAAGACCTCCTCGCGGCTCACCAGCGCCTTGTCCATCTTGAAGGCCTCGTGAAGCGCCTTGACCGCGGTCTGGACCTGGTGCTTGCGGATCACGCAACTGATCTTGATGGAGCTGGTCGAGATCATCTCCAGGTTGATTCCGTTGTCGGCGAGGACCTGGAACATCTTGGCGGCCACGCCCGGGTACGTCCTCATGCCCGCGCCCACCAGCGTGACCTTGGCCACATCCCGGTCGGTGTCGATCGAGGAGAAGCCCAGTTCGTCCTTCATGTCGTTCAGCACGGCGGCTGATCCTGTCCACGTCGTCCTCGGCGGCCGTGAAGGAGATGTCGGCCGCGCCGTGGGCGGACACGTTCTGGATGATGAGGTCGACGTTGACGTTGGCCTTGGCCAGCGCCGTGAACACCTTCGCGGCTTCTCCCACCTGGTCGGGAAGGTCGTGGATGGTCACCTTGGCGTCGTCGAGAGCGTAGGTGACACCGGAAACGATTGCCTGTTCCATACCTCTGTCATCCTGTCCTATCAGTGTTCCGGGAGCGTCGGTGAAGCTGGAGCGCACCCACAGGGGCACGTCGAAACGGCGGGCCACCTCGATGCTGCGCAGCATCATGACCTTGGCGCCGCTGGATGTGAGTTCCAGCATCTCGTCGTTGGAGATGAAGTCGAGCTTGCGGGCCTCGGGGACGATACGCGGGTCGGTGGTGTAGATCCCGTCCACGTCGGTGAATATCATGCAGGCCTCGGCGCCGAGAGCTGCCGCCAGCGCCACAGCGGTGGTATCGGAACCGCCCCGGCCGAGCGTGGTGACGTCCTGGTCGGTGGAGACGCCCTGGAAGCCGGCCACCAGAACGATCTTGCCTTCCTCGAGGGCCTGCTGGATGCGTTGGGGCCGGATGTCGAGGATCTTGGCCTTGGTATGGACCGTGTCGGTGACGATGCCGGCCTGCGAGCCGGTGAGGGAGATGGCGTCGTAGCCGAGCTCGTGGATGGCCATGACCACCAGAGCCGCGGAGATGCGCTCGCCGGTCGACAGCAGCATGTCCATCTCGCGGGCCGGCGGATTCTCCGATATCTCCTTGGCCATCTCGATGAGCTCGTCGGTGGTGTCCCCGCGGGCCGACACGACGGCGACCACCGGATGGCCTTCCTTGCGGGCGTCGACGATGCGCTGGGCCACCCGTTTCATGCAGGTGGCATCGGCCACCGACGTACCTCCGAACTTCATCACGATGATGTTGGTGCGCTCGGCCTTGCGTTCCGGTCCGCCGATGACGACGTACTGGGAGCCGAAGGCGTCTTCCGTGGGTGGTGTCCCGGTCTGGGTGGGCTGCTCTTTGTCCGCCACGTGATCAGTGCTCCACTTCGAGGTTACAGAGCCCTGAATAGTAGCCGATTTCGCCGCGGCACGCCGGTGGCCACAGGCTCGTGCGGGCTGCGCGAGACCTCGCGCCCGCGGCGGCGGCGCGCTGCTTGGCCCTCAGAGTTCGCGCCGGCCCGTCAGGGCCCGGCCGAGCGTGACCTCGTCGGCGTATTCCAGGTCGCCGCCCATGGGCAACCCCGCCGCGGGACGGGTGATGCGCAGGGTGCCCACGGCCGTGAAGGCGCGAAGTTCCTCGACGATGTAGAGGGCGGTGGCCTCCCCGGCCATGGTGGGGTTGGTGGCCACGATGACTTCCCGCGTCTCCTCGTCTCGGACCCGGCCGGTCAACTCGGCGAGATGGAGCTTCTGCGGCCCGATGCCGTCCAGAGGCGAGAGGGCGCCTCCCAGGACGTGATACAGACCGCGGTACTCGTGGGTCCGCTCGATGCTGACGATATCCCCCGGCTCCTCCACCACGCAGATCATGGTCGTGTCCCGCCCCGCGTCGCGGCAGACGTCGCACAGATCCTGCTCGGTGAGGTTGAAGCACCTCGTGCAGAAGCGGACGACCTCTTTGACCTCGATGAGAGCGTGGGCCAGAGGCAGCGCTTGCTCGGGGGGGAGCTTGAGAAGATGAAAGGTGAGGCGCTGGGCGGTCTTGGGCCCGATGCCGGGGAGCTTGCTCAGCTCGTCGATGAGCTTCTGGACAGTGGGGCTGAACATTCGGTCGGGGCTCGGGCGCTTCCGCGGAGGGTCAGAACGGCAGGCCGGGGATGTTCAGGCCGGCGGTGATGCCCCCCAGTTTCTTGTTGGCGAGTTCCTGCGCCGAGCGGAGCGCCTCGTTGGTGGCGGCCATGATCATGTCCTCGAGCATCTCCACGTCCGCGGGGTCCACCGCGGCCGGGTCGATCTTGATGCTCTTCATCTCGATCGGCGCCGGTGACCTCCACCGTCACCATGCCTCCGCCCGCGGAAGCCTCCACCACCTGGTTGGCCAGGTCCTCCTGCATCTTGGCCATGTCGGCCTGCATCTTCTGGACCTGCTTCATCATCTTGTTGTAATTGGGGTTCACTGCTGCCTCCTGGGCGATCGGTCGGGCGACTGGGATCGTGTCTAGCGGGCTGGACCGTCGTCGATGACGCTGGCGTCGAATTCCTGCTTGAGCCGCAGCAATAGCTCGTCCTTGCTCAGGATTCTAGCATCTTCCTCCTGGGGCTCCGGCTCGGGCTGCTCCTGGACAGCCACTCGAGCGACCACCTTGAGCCGCTTGTCGGTGACCTCGCGCACGGCCTCGGCTATCACCTGCGGGTTCTCCCCGCGGCCCATCATGTCGGCCTGGAACTTGTACCCGGCGGGGAACTTGATCACCAGTGTGTCGTCGTCCACGCTCTCCGGCCTTCCTTCGGCAAGTATCGCGTAGAGGCCTGCCTGGCGCTTCTTCACCGCCTCCAACACGAGAGGCCAGGCGCGCCGGAGGTGGTCGATATCGGCCGGGATACCCGTGGCCCCTCCCGAGGGTGCCTCCTCTGCCGCGGGGGCCGCCTCCATCGCCGGGATCTCCGGCGGCGACGCATCCGCGGGCTCTTCGGCTGGGAGCCGGTTCCGCGTCGGGGCTGGATGCCGCCTCGCTCTTGACTGCAGCCGCCGGCTTCGGCGCTACTACCGGCTGGCGTGCCGGCTCGGGCCGGGGCGCGGAGTGCATCTCGGCCATGCGGGGCGCCGCTCCCGCAGGCCCGGACACGTGTGACGCCGTCATCTTGATGAGGACCAGCTCGAGCTCCAGCCGCGCGTCCGACCCCTGGCGGACGGAGCGCAGCGCCTCGCCCAACAGGTCTACGAACGCGACGGTCTCCAGCGTCGATACTCTGGAAGCCTGGTTCCGCAGGATCTGCTGCTGCTCCTCGGTCATCGCGACGCTGGCCGGCACCTCACCGGTGTGCTTGACCACGTACACGTCGCGGAGATGGCCCAGCAGGTCCTTGATGAACTGGGCGTGATCAGTCGCTCCCTGGCTCAAACGCTCGACAAAGAGCAGCGCGCCCTGAGTGTCGCGCTCGTGCACGAGGTCGACCACCTCGAACAGCAGGTCCTGCTCCACCAACCCGAGCATGTCGAGGGTCTGCTGCAGGGTGATGGCGCCCCCCGAGTAGGTGGACAGCTGGTCCAGGATCCCGATGGCGTCCCGGAAGCTGCCCCCGGCCGCTCGGGCGATGACCGTGAGTGGGCCCTCGGCCACCTCGATGCCCTCCTGCGCGGCGATGCCGGCGAGTACGCCGACCACCTCCATCACGGCGGGGCGGCGGAAGTCGAAGCGCTGGCAGCGCGACAGGATGGTGGCCGGGACCTTGTGCGGCTCGGTCGTGGCCAACACGAAGATGGCGTGGGCCGGAGGCTCCTCGAGGGTCTTGAGCAGCGCGTTGAACGCTTCGGAGGTGAGCATGTGCACCTCGTCGACGATGTACACCTTCATGCGACCTTCCACCGGGGAGAAGTGCACCTTGTCGCGCAGGTCGCGGATGTCGTCGATGCCCCGGTTGGAGGCGGCGTCCATCTCGATGACGTCCATGGCGCTGCCTCGGCGGATGGCCTCGCAGTGTGGGCACGTGCCGTCCGGATGGGCGGTGGCTTTGCCTTGCCCGGCGTCGCAGTTGAGAGCCATGGCCAGGATCTTGGCGGTGGAAGTCTTGCCCGTGCCGCGAGGGCCGGTGAAGAGATAGGCGTGGCTCACCCGGTCCTGGTTGATGGCGTTGACGAGCGTGCGGGCGACGTGCTCCTGCCCGACGATGTCCTCGAAGCGGGCCGGGCGGTACTTGCGGTAGAGGGAGATCGCCATGCCCTGGGTGACTCCTCGCAGACTCTCGCAAAGGGTTGAACAAGGACCGTGCACCCACCGTCGAAGACAAACCTCCGAGCGCCCGCCGGCAGCCGGCTCAGGCCAAGCTACCCCACGGCACATGAAAGAGTCCGCTTAGGGCTGCTACCTCCCGGTCCTGACCCGGTTCACGGAGTTCCATTGCGTGGGACCTGGCCGTCAACACCACTTGCCGACGTCAGACCTCACAGGCCCGCTCCTCGGGTGGGGATTCAGCCCCGCTAAAGCGGATTGCGGGTACAGGGCACCGCTAGCTCCCCACCTAGCACGGTCATCGGGGAGTATACAGGAGGCGGAGTGGGAGGGATTCGACGCATCTGCTTCGCAGCTGCTGTCCTCGCGGGTTCGGAATCCGACCCTTGTGCGAGGTGCTCCGTCCTCTCTTCTTTGGGTCAAGGCGGAGTGGGAGGGATTCGAACCCTCGAGACGAGTTACCCCCGCCTACACGATTTCCAGTCGTGCTCCTTAAGCCAACTCGGACACCACTCCGCGCAGCGCGCCGGCCTTTTGGCAGGCGCGATTATAGCTCACGAGGCTGCTGCAGTCGGTTCAGTAGCCCTTAAGGCCAGGTGGGCTGTCCCCCCACCACCACGGTCCAGACGATCAGGGTAAGGCCCGCGGCCAGGGTGCCGGGGGTGACGAAGGCTCCGATGGGGTCGTGGGTCACCTCGGACGGCGGGAGGATCCACAGACTGGTCGCGACGATCACGATACTGGCGGCTATCGCTCCGATGATCTGCCCGCCGCCTACCCCCAGGTACACGATGACCACGCCGTAGGTGGCCAGCGATCCGAGGCCGAAGAGCAGCCGCTCCCCGCCGGACAGTCTCTGTCCGGCGCCCTGGCCTACCATGATGATCGCAATGGTGGCGAGGAAGAAGCCGAACCCCAGGAGGAGATAGCCTACCCGGACGTCGAGGAACTGGATCTTCGCCGCGAACTCACCTTGGGTCAGGACTTCGGGCATCGCCCGGTACAGCGAATGGGCTGCGGTGTGGATGCCGTATCCGCACAGTCCTATGGCCAGGCCCACCCAGAACATCCACGCGTACGGACTGGAGATGACCGAGTACACGTTGAGCGTGCCCCGGTTCGACTGCGTGAGCACGAGGAAGAGCCGGGTGAACGCGAAAGCGCTGAGGGCGGGCAGGAGTACGAGGAAGACCAGGTCGAACGGGGTATGCGACCAGGAACCCGCCGGCACACCGACGTCGGCGCGCACGCCCTGGAAGACCTCCCAGGCCAACAGCGAGATCATGAGCCAGAACACGCTGCGGGCGACCGGGGCGGTGGCACGTATCGGAGCGTTTGCTCTCACATCATCCTCCCAACGCCGTCATTCTATCGTGCTCCAGAGGGGACAGGCCGTTCTACAGGATGAAGGGGATCAGCGCCTTGCGCTCCCGTGGATAGTCGGCGAACTGCTCGCGGTACCAGCGGTGGGTCTTGATGGCCCGGGGAGCGAGGTTGGCCGCGGTCCAGATCAAGAACGCCGTCGCCCCCGGGTTCCAACAGACCAGGGCCCAGCCTCCCCACTCGATCATCTCTCCCAGGTAATTGGGGCAACTCACAAAGCGATAGCCGCCGCCGTGAGGGATCTTGTATCCGCTCTCGCCGCCCGCGCGCAGCCCGATGAGCACCCGGTCGGAACGCTGGTTGAGAGCGTAGCCCGCGCAGAACAGGACGAACCCGACGATGAAACGGGGGTCGAGCAGCCAGGAGGTCTCCAACTCCGGCCCCAGGGTGAACAGGTAGCGCGCGTTCAGATAACCGTTACCGACGTTGAACGCGGCTCCCATGGCGATGACCGAGACGGCCATGCTCCGACGGCTGCCGCGCAGCCGGAAGGGGTAGACGAACGAGCGGTTGACGTAGTGGACCGCCCACATGAGCAGGAACACGATGGCTACCGGGTTCCCCCGCTGGTCGCCCACCGCGTAGAGCACGACGAAGGTGATCAGCGACGGGGACTCCATCAGCACCCAACCCCAGCGCGCGCTTATCCGCGGCCCCCAACCGCCGCGGGTGAAGCGCCCGTACGGCGCGGTGACGAACAGGAGGACGACGAAGGTGACGATCGCGAGAGCGACCCACGCGATCACCAGCCAGTGGTAGAAGACGGCCTCATCCATGAAGGCACTTATATCATTTGCCGTGCTGCAGCACGCGGCCGCGGCCCTTGGCGGGGCCCGCCCGCCTTGTGTACCCTGCAGCGATGCATCAGATCGTCAACATCATCGGGCCGACGTTCTTCGTCGTCGTCGTCGGGTATCTCTTCGGGCGGCTCAGCAAGGCGAACATGGGGCCGCTCATAGACATCTCGATGTACGTCGCGGTGCCCGCGTTGGCTTTCTACTCGATGGTGACGGGCGAGATCGTGATAGGCGAGGCCGCCAAAGTATGGGCCGCCTGCCTGATCATCATGGCCGGTACGCTGGTCGCCGCCCTACTGCTGTTCGGGGCTCTCCGGCAGAAGCACTCCGGCCTCTATCTGCCCATCGTCTTCGCGAACTTCATCAACATCCCCCTGCCCATCATCTACCTGGCGTTCGGGGCCGCGGGAGCGGCTCAGGCCATCCTCATGTACATCCCCCAGGGCCTGATCATGTACTCGCTCGGCGTGTACGTGGCCTCCGGCGAGAAGGACATGAGACAGGGTCTGCGGGTGATGTTGCGGACCCCCCTCATCTATGCCGCCATCCTCGGACTGGTTTTGAATCTTCTCCGCGTGCCCATACCCGAGGTGGTCATCGGGTCCGTGAAACTGCTTGGGCAGGCCGGGGTGCCTCTCATGCTGCTGATCCTCGGCGTGAGCATAGGCCGGTTCCGGCTGACGCAGATCTCGCTCACAGTGGCCGCCAGCGTTCTCAGAGTGGGAGGCGGTTTCGCCTTCGGCTTGCTGGCCGTGTGGCTGCTGGCGCTCACCGGTGTCACCCGATCGGTGGTCCTGTTCGAGGCAGCCATGCCGGCGGCGGTCTTCGTGTCGGTACTGGCGGCCAAGTACAAGAACGAGGAGGAACTCGTCTCCTCGGTGGTGCTGGCCACCACGCTCATGGCCATCGTGGTCATCCCGGCGCTGCTCTACTTCTTGACGTGAGGCTCGGAGGCCGCTGGGCATATAATCCCCATATGGACGTGGACCGCAGCATATGGACCGAGGGACTGACGCGGGACTTCGCCGATCTTAAGGCCGTCGACGGCATCGATCTTTCGATCGAGTCGGGACAGATATTCGGCTTCCTCGGCCCCAACGGTTCGGGCAAGACGACCACCGTGCGCATGCTCACGACCATCCTCAAACCCAGCGCCGGCTCGGCTCGGGTGGCAGGCTTCGACGTGTCGAAGAATCAAGGCGAAGTGCGCGAGCGCGTGGGAGTGGCTCTGCAAGAGGTCGGATTGGACGGACTCATGACTGCGCGGGAGATGCTTGTCCTGCAGGCACGGCTCTTTGGGGCGGGCGGCGATGAGGCCCGGGAGACCGCGGAGCGTCTTCTCACCACCGTGGGCCTCCAGGAAGTGGACCCGAAGAAGCGGGTGGGCCAGTTCTCGGGGGGCATGAAGCGCCGTCTGGACCTCGCCCTCGCCTTGGTCCACGAACCGCTGGTGCTCTTTCTCGACGAGCCGACCACCGGCCTGGACCCGGCCAGCCGCAGTTCGATCTGGGATGAGGTCCGCCGCCTGAACTCAGAGAAGGGCATGACCATATTCCTCACCACCCAGTACCTGGAAGAGGCGGACAAGCTCGCGGACGAGGTGGCCATCATCGACCGGGGCAAGATAGTGGCCCAGGGTGCGCCGCGTGCACTCAAGAAAGACATAGGGAATGAGGTCGTCACCCTATCGTTCGCTTCCGAGGAGGTGGCGCGGCGAGCTGCGTCCGTGCTCGAGCAGCTCTGCCCGGACCGGCGCCTGGCAGGTGGCGATCTGCTCTGCTATTTCGCCACGGCGGCCGGAAGGCTCCCCGGGCTGATACGCGCGCTGGACGAGGCCGGTGTGGATCTCGAGGGGCTCACGGTAAGTGAGCCGACGCTCGACGACGTCTTTCTACAGGCCACCGGTCACCGGATGAGCTCCAAGGAGCAGGACGCGGCCGCGGCGGAGCAGCAAGGAGCACAGGGATCGTGACCGACATCCTGCTGCTCGTCTCCCGGTCGCTCCGGAACACGCTGCGGGTGCCCTCGGCGCTGCTGACCAACATCGCCATCAGCGTGTTCTTCCTGTTCGTGTTCAACTCGGGGCTATCGTCCGTGGCCAACCTACCCGGCTTCAAGGGCTCTTATCTGGCCTTCATCATCCCCGTGGCGATCGTGTCGGCGTCGGTCGGCGGGGCGGGGAACGCCGGACAACTCCTCATCCGCGACATCGAGTCGGGCTACTTCACCAAGTTGCTGCTCACCCGCAGTTCCCGGCTCGCGCTGGTGTGGGGCCCCATGATCGCGGGGGCAGTGGTGCTGGTGGGACAGGTGGTACTCATCTTGGCCCTCGGGCTGGCGCTGGGCCTCAAATCGACGGCCGGCGTGGGCGGTCTGTTCGTCGTCATGTTCTTTGCGTTCATGTGGGGCATGGCCTTCGCAGGCTACGCTGTTTTCGTCGCCCTCAAGACTAAGAATGCGGCGGCCGCGGAAGCGGCCACGTTCGCGTTCTTCCCCTTGATCTTCCTCTCCACGACGTTCGTTCCCAAGGAGTACATCGGGGCCACCTGGCTCAAATGGGCGGCCACGGTGAATCCCACCACCTACATCTACGACGCTATGCGCTCCGTGCTCATCGACGGGTGGGTGGCCAAACAGCTCCTTATTGGCGGGGCTGTGGTCCTCGGCTTCGCCACGCTGACCGGAATGCTCGCTCTCTGGCAGGCCCGCCGGGCGACGCAACTGGGGTAGGTGCCGCCCATGACAGGATCGTTCCGCGTGGCGGCCGTTCTTTTCGACTTCGACGGGACGCTCACCGTCCCCGATACCCTCGATTTTGCTGCCGTCCGCAAAGCGGTGGGGTGTCCGGCCGGCCTGGGGTTGCTCGAGTTCCTCGAGGGGATAGAGGACGCCGAGGAGCGCCGCGACAGGGCGGCCATCCTGGCGGCGATGGAGGCTCAGGCGGCCGAAAAGACCCGGGAGAACGCGGGGGCGGCCGAACTGGTGGAGTATCTCCACCGGAGCGGGATCCCGATGGGGATCATCACGCGCAACACCAGGGAGTCGATCGACCTATCCCTGGCGAAGCTACCCTGTATCGACGTGGGCCGCTTTGCGGTGGTCGTCACGCGTGACCTACCGATCAGCCCGAAGCCCCTTCCCGATGGCGTGCTCTATGCCGCCGAGCACCTCGGCGTGGATGTCGCGGAACTCCTGGTGGTCGGGGACTACGCCTTCGACATCCAGGCCGGCAAGCGAGCCGGGGCCCTGGCCATGTACCTCCACAACGATCCCGACGCGCCCTTCCACGGGGAGGGAGCAGATTTCGTCGTCCATTCACTGGGCGAGGCGCTGGCCGTCATCCGCATGGGTCTTCCCCTGCCGCCGGGCAAGCTGCCGGCGGACCTGCTGCAAAAGGCACTGTCGGGGCCGGCTTTGGCCGACCCCTCGGTGCTTGTGGGTGCCGCTGTCGGGGAGGACGCGGCGGCCGTGGACATCCGGGGCGAGGAGGTCCTGGTGCTCTCCTCCGATCCGGTGACGCTGGCCGCCGGCTCGCTCTCACGCTACGCGGTGCTGGTGAACGCGAACGACGTGGCCGCCGGCGGGGCCACGCCCCGCTGGCTCGTCGCCACTTTGCTGTTCCCGCCGGGCTCGACGGCTTCGGAGATCGTCGCGCTGATGACCCAGATCCAGGCGGAATGCGTCCAGAACGGCATCTCTCTGGTGGGCGGCCACACCGAGGTGACCGACGCCGTGTCCCGACCGCTGGTGGTGGGGACGATGGCGGGCACGGCCCGGAGAGACGACTTGCTCGACAAGCGGCTGATGCGGCAGGGAGACCGGATCTTGCTGACCAAGGCCGTGGCGGTGGAGGGGACCGGCCTGATCGCCGGGGACTTCGAGGAGCGGTTGCTGGCGGCGGGCATGACGGCTGCCGAGGTTGCCGGGTGCGCGGTCTTCTTGGAACGGATAAGCATCTTGGAGGAGGCGCGGATCGCGCGGTCGTTCGCCGGGGTGACGGCCATGCACGACGTGACCGAAGGCGGACTGGCGACGGCCGTTCGGGAATTGGGCGCAGCCGGCGGCCGCCGGCTGCGCCTCCATCTGGACCGCATCCCCATCTACCCCCAGACCGCCCGCATCTGCGACATCCTGGGTATCGACCCGTTGGGCCTCATCGGGTCGGGCAGCCTGTTGATAACCGTCGCAGCCGCCGGGGCGCAGGCGCTCGCCGAGGCTCTTAGCCGCGGCGAGCATCGAGGTAGCGGATATCGGCGAAGTGCTCGAGGAGGGGCAGGGTGTTGAGGCTTTCCGCGGTGGGGCCCCCGACGTCCTACCCCACTTCGACCGCGACGAGCTATCCCGGTTCGGGTCGGGCGCGCCGCGCCCGCGGCGCTAGGTTTCCAGGCGATCCGGCCCATGAACAGCCTTCTCCACGGATTCCGCTCGCTACGCAACCGGAACTACCGGCTCTTCTGGTTCGGCCAGCTCGTCTCTTTGGCGGGGACCTGGATGCAGGATCTCGCCCTCAGTTGGTTGGTGCTCAGCCTCACCAAGTCGCCCGTGGCGCTTGGCTTGACGATCGCCATCCGCTTTCTGCCCTCCTTGTTCTTCTCGCTTCACGGCGGGGTGCTCGCCGACCGCCTGCGGAAGCGCCCGGCGATCATCTACTGCGAGGCGGGTCAGCTCGTCATCGCCCTTGCTCTTGCCATCCTCACCTCGACCGAGCTGATCACGGTCGGGATCATCTATGGGCTCGCCTTTGTGCGCGGGATGATCGACGCGGTGGAAGGCCCGACGCGCCAGGCGTTCGTCCCCGAGATGGTCGGGACCGAGGACCTCTCCAACGCCATCGCCCTCAACTCCACCCAGTTCAACGCGGCCCGTATCATCGGGCCGGCAATCGGCGCTGTCGTGATCAGCGCCGTCGGCTTCGCTGCCTGCTTCTACCTGAACGCGGCCAGCTTCCTGGCCGTCATCATCGCGCTCTTGGCCATGCGGGTGAGCGAGCTCCACCTGGTGCCCCGTCCGCCCCGGGAGCCCGTGTTCACTCAATTGCGGGCCGGCCTGCGCTACGCGCGCTCTACCCCGCACGTAGTGGTCATACTGATCATCATGGGCGCCCTCGGTGCGTTCGGATACAACTTCACCACGCTCACCCCGCTGGTGACCAAGTACATCCTCGATGCCGGAGCCACCACTCTCGCGCTGCTTACCACCTCCATGGGGATCGGAGCCGTGGTCGCCGGCCTGTTCGTCGCCTACCGGGGAAGGCCCACGCAGCGCCTCCTGCTGATCTCGGCCTCCTTCTTTGTGGTGATGCTCGCCGCCGTGGGGCTCTCGCAGTGGATCCCGGTGACGGCCGCCTTGATGTTCGCCATGGGCGTGGCGGGGGTACTGTTCATGACCACCGCGAACACCAGGCTCCAACTCGCCGTTCCCGGACACATGCGGGGGAGGGTCATGGGGATATACGCTCTCCTGTTCGTGGGAACCACGCCTATCGGCGCGTACATCATGGGGCAACTGGCCGAGGTAGGCGGCGTGGCGACCAAGGAGACGACCATGAGGATGGTCCTGATCATGGCTGCTCTCTGCGCGGTGGGGGTCGTGGCGGGGATTGTATACATCCGTCGGTCCGGGACCGTCGACTTCGTGACTGCGGGCGGTGGCTCCAACGGTGGTCTGGGCGCGGAGGATCCCGAGAAACCGAGGTAAGCTGGAAGCGCGACTGGGAGGGGATTTGGGCCGTTTCTCGCCGGGCCGGCCGTCGGCCATCATCATCGTGCTGCTGCTCGTGGCTGTCTTGGCGCTCGGCTGCGGGGGCATGCTTACGTCCGGCCGGACGGCGGCGACCCAGCCCCAGACCTCGCAGGGCCCGGTCAGCAGCGAACCGCCGGCGAGTACCGTACCGCCCACGACAGTGCCGCCCACGACCGCGCCGTCTACCACGGCGCCGGCCACGGCGGTCCAGGCGTCCGTCGGCTCCCCGGGTGCCGGCGACCCCTACTTCCCCTCTGCCGGGAATGGCGGCTACGATGTCCAGAGCTACGAGATATCCCTGCAGATAGACCCGGTCGGCGGGCGCATCGCAGGGACGGGCGTGGTGACCGCGAAGGCGGTGCAGGATCTTGGCGCTTTCAACCTCGATCTCATCGGCCTGGATGTGTCGGCGATCGAGGTCGACGGCGAGACCGCGTCGTACGAAAGGAGCGGCCAGGAGTTGAAGATCACGTGCCCGGCCACTCTCGCGAAGGACGGCGTGTTCACGGTGGTCGTCTCCTACTCGGGAATCCCCACGGGGCTCTCCACCAAGCTCTTCGCGCTGGGCTGGCGGAAAGTGGGCGATTCCATCTTCACCGTCGACGAGCCCCAGGGTGCCGCCACCTGGTTCCCGGTGAACGACACTCCGGCCGACAAGGCCACCTACACCTTCCATCTCACGGTGCCGGAGCCCTACGTCGCGACCGCCAACGGGGTGCTGGTCGACACCAGGACCGAAGGAACGGATCAGACGTTCACCTGGAAGATGGACAAACCGACCGCCAGCTATCTGGCGGCCGTCGATGTGGGGCGGTTCTCCACCGAGACCTCTACCTCCGGGGGTGGGGTGACGGTCCGAAACTACTTCGCGACCGACATAGCCGCCACCGCGCACGGCGTCTTCGCCCGCACCGGCGAGGTGATCGACTACTTCGCCGGTCTGTTCGGTCCCTATCCCTTCGCGGTGTACGGCGTCGTCGTGCCGGACGCGGATACCGAGGGCGCGGCGATGGAGAATCAGACGCTGTCGCTTTTCGGCCGCGACGTGGTCAAACAGATGAAGGACCCGGTGGTGGGTCCCATCTTCCTCTCGCACGAGCTGGCCCATCAGTGGTTCGGGGATAGCGTGACCATCGAACAGTGGGACGACATCTGGTTGAACGAGGGGTTCGCCTCGTACGCGAGCTGGCTGTGGTTGGAGCACGACCAGGGTCGGGCGGCGCTGGAGGCCCAGGTCAAGGCGAGCCTGGACCGACTCGGCAAAGCGGCGGGACCGCCGCCGGGCGATCCTGGGCCGAACGAGATGTTCGGGACGAGCGTCTACCGGCGAGGCGCCCTGACCCTGCACGCC
Source organism: uncultured Actinomycetota bacterium (assembly GCA_963843455.1). Classification (GTDB taxonomy): domain Bacteria; phylum Actinomycetota; class Thermoleophilia; order RBG-16-64-13; family RBG-16-64-13; genus CAIQPS01. The sequence goes on along the minus strand of CAWJKE010000015.1, from coordinate 82,985 downwards.
CTCCGGCTCGCGGTAGGCGACGAGAGCTTCTTGCGTACTTTGCGCACCTGGTGCGACCGCTACAAATACGGGAACGCCTCTACCGCCGACTTCATCGCTCTTGCCAAGGAGGAGGCGCCGCAGGTGCCGCCCGCCCAGCTCGACGCCCTGTTCGATGCCTGGCTCTACCAGCCCGAGTTGCCCGCCCTGCCGCGGCCGGCGACGGAGGCGGCGGGAGCCGGCGGTGGCTGAGGATGACCCTGCAGTGAGGGAGGAGGACGGCAAGGAGCGGAGGAGGTCCGTCCTCCGCGTCTTCTTCAATCGCGACTTCCTACGGTATCTGGGACCGGGGTTCATCGTCACCGTCGGTTTCATCGACCCGGGAAACTGGGCGACCAACGTCGCCGGCGGGAGCCAGTTCGGCTACACCCTGCTATGGATCATCACGCTGGGGACGCTCATGCTGATCCTCTTCCAGAGCATGTCGGCCCGACTGGGGATAGTGACCGGCCACAGTCTGGCCTACAACGTCCGGAAACGTTTCTCGCGGCCGTGGACGGCTCTGTTCGGCGGGAGCATCGTCATCGCCTGCATCGCCACCGACGTGGCCGAACTGCTGGGCGGGGCGCTGGGATTCCAGATCCTCTTCGGGCTGCCGCTCCTTGCCGGGGGCGTGATCACCGCGGTCCTTCAGATCCTCCTCATCGCCACCGGCCGGTACCGGCACATCGAACGGATAGTGGTGGCCTTCATCGGGATAGTCGCCCTCTGCTACGTCATCGAACTGGCTCTCGTAGATCCCGATTGGGCGGCGGCCGCTCACGGAGCCTTCATCCCTCATCTCAGCAGCGCCAGCCTGCTGGTAGCCATCGGGATGCTCGGGGCCGTGGTCATGCCCCACAACGTCTATCTGCACTCAAACGTGGTGCTGCAGCGCGAGCAGCCGCGCGACGACGAAGGGCGGCGAAGGCTGATCCGGTTCGAGTTTGGAGACACCTCCCTCGCCATGGGTCTCGGCTGGCTGATCAACTCGGCCATGGTCATCGTAGCGGCGGCCGTCTTCTTCGAGCACGGCATCACCATCGACAGTCTGACCCAGGCGTCCGCCACGCTGGAACCGCTCGCCGGTTCCCTGGCCAGGTTCCTCTTCGGTATCGGTCTGCTGTTTGCCGGTCTCGGCTCCAGCTTCACGTCGGCTATGGCCGAGGTGAACGTCCTTACCGCCTACCTCGGGCGCCCGGAAGATCCCCGCACCAAGTTCTACCGTATCGGACTCTTCGTACTCGCCATCCCGGCACTGGCGGTAGTCGCGGTGGGTGCGGACCCCTTGCTCGTGCTCATCTACAGCCAGGTGGCCCTGACCATCCAACTGCCTCTGACGATCCTCCCTTTGCTGTGGCTCGTCTTCGACAAGAAGGTGATGGGCCAGTTCTATAGCCGGGGGGCAGAGCGGGTCCTTGCCATCGTGGCCACCCTGGCGCTCACCGTTCTCAACACCCTGTTCTTATACACTCTCGCGGGAGGTTCTTTCTGATGTACGAGCGCATACTGGTGCCCCTCAAGGGAGACGCCACCGACGAGGCCGTGGTCGCCCACACCGGATCGCTCGCGGGCATGTCGGGAGGCAGGGTCGTTCTTCTGCGCGTGGTCCACTCGCACTCGCGGGACGAAGCCGCCCTTCTGGAGGAGCAGGCTCGGGTCTACCTCGACGGACAGGTGGCCGGCCTGGCCGCGAAGGGCGTGGTGGCGGAAGGGCGAGTCGCATTGGGCGAGCCGGCGCCGGCGATAGTCGCGGCGGCACGAGATCTGGGGGCGGACCTGATCGTCATGGCTACCCACGGCCACCGCGAGATGCGGCACGTCCTGGTGGGCTCGGTTACCGAGGATGTGGTGCGGAACGGCATAGCGCCCGTGCTGCTGGTGAAGCCGTAGGGCCGCGCTCCTGCGCCGCGCCGGCAGGGCCGCGCCGGCCCCGGTCGCCGCGCGACTAAGCTCTCCCGGCCATCGGCGGGATCTTCGCCAGACGGGCGAGGTGGGTCCGGTAGATCTGCATCATCTCGTCGAAGGGCGCGTCGAAGTCGACGGTGGTGAAATACCCGGGAGGTCGCCTGCCGACAAGATCGACGGGCAGCAGCCCGTCCCAGGAGTAGGCCAATCGGGGGAAAGCCCCCCCGCCGGCGATGCGGATGGAGGTCACACCGCGGGTGCCACACGCGGTGGCGAAATCAAGGAACTGTCGTGTCAACCCCTCGCCCGGTCTGCCGACCGCGACGCTGAGGGACTGCAGGGAGTCGCGGGGCAACATCTCCAGATAGCGCCAGGCGACCTCCATGATGTCGCCGACCGGACGGACCACGATCACCCGGGTCCGACATTCGTTCACGAGAGCGGCGAACACGCTCGGGTCCAGGCGGAACTCGTCGGAGGTCCTTTCGTCGAGGATCACGACAAAAGGATCGTCGTAGTCGGATATCACCTCGAGCCCCGTTCCCCAGCGGTCGGACCCCTCGATGGCCTTGTAGCGATCGAACGGGTCATGGAGCAGGCGTCGCGGCCACGCTCCCCTCGGTAGGACGGCGGCGATCTGCCGCAGGCGGAGGGTCAAGCGCCGGGCGTATTCCGCCGGGAGGTCATCGGCGGGTCCCGCTTGCTCGACGAAATGCACGCGTGAGGACAAAGCGGCGTTCTGGTCCCAGAGCGCCGAGTCCAGGCCGGTCAGAAGGGCGACGATGTCGATGATGTCGGTGCCTCCGGGCGGCGACCAGCCGATGGTCTCGGCGCCGAACTCGAGCTGGAGCACTTCCCTGCCTATCACCGAGAAACTCACCTTGTGCCCGTGAGCGTGGAGGCGGCGTTCGCGGGAGACGGGCGCGGTCCGGCCGGAGAGCCGGGTGAGGGCGTCGCTCGCCCCCGCGGCCAGCACCAGGTCGGCCTCGCTCAAGAGTCGGGTCTGCAGAGCGTCGTCGGGGTCCCAGGCCAGAGCCGCCACCATCGACACGAGTTCCGGATCGGCCTCTTCGATCGCCGACAGCACCAGAGGAACGAGGATCGGCTCCCGTGCCGAGTTGCGTACGAGCACCACCGGAGGGGGCACCGGCCGGGGAAGCGGCGCCTCTCCCCGGAGGGTCGCGGAGAGGGCGAGGATGAACAGCGGGAGCCCGTCGCCGGGAATGTCGCCGGCTCCAAGAGCGAGGACAGTCTGGGGTCTGACGTCGGCCCGGTACAGAGGCATCTCCCAGGCGACCGGCACCCAGCCGGCAGCCTGGTCGAAGGGCTTGCGGGCAAAGAAGCGGATCCGTCCGGGCAGACCGGGCATCTTCTGCCACCTGGCGCCGCAGACCTTGTTGGGCTGATATCGCAGGGCGGGCACCATGGGCTCCAGGTCCCACAAGTCGGGATCCCCGAGGGCGGCGGCGATCGTTCCAAGGGAGTAACCGGTATAGCCCGGAAGAGCCAGGAGGGCTTGGTGGTAGGGGTCGCCCGGGTCGGTGAGACGCCTGGCGGCCACCGTCAGCGCCGATTGCAGACGCGCCCAGTACTCGGCGCCTCGGGGCGCCTTCTCGCGGGCGGCGCGGAGGCCGTCCAGCAACTCGCTCCAGTCAGCAGTGGAGAAGAGGGGCCAGCGCGCTCCGACCGCGCCGGGCTCGTCGGCCGCGCACTCGGTCCCGCATTCGCGCCCCTTGGCGAAGCGGACCTCCTCCCACCGGGTGCTGGAAGTGATGAGGCGCGCGCGCAGCGCCGCCGGCAGCCAGAAACCGGGGTGGGCGGCGTCGGCGCCTCCGCCCGCCGCGCCCGCGGCGGTGCTACCGGCCGCGCCCGCCGCGCCTGCGTGCTCGGCGACCTCGCCGTTCACATGCGGCTCGGACATCGCGCCTCTCCGTTCAGAGTCTATCGGCCGGATGGACCCTTCCTCCAGGTAGCTTCCCGGCTCCCCGCACGGGCAGGGCGTTCCCCTGACCAGCGTCACCCGGTCGGCGGTGCGAACGAAGGCGGGGAACAGGTCGCCGCCGCCGCAAGGATCGAAGAACGCTAGCAGCCCGGTGGTCCGGGGGCCCTTCTGAAAGGCCTCGTCGTCGTCGACCGTGACTGCGTACACCCAGGGGGGGATGTGGTAACTGCCATGGGAGCATTGCAGGGCCGCCCAGTTGGCTTCGGCCATCCCGTACATGTCGCGAGCGGGGACCGACTCGCCATCGGCGAATCTGAAGGCGCTCTGCAGGTCTTGGCGCATCTCCGCCGGTCCCCTGACGCAGGCCGGCGTCTTGCCGCCCCCGGTGATGAGCAGGCTTCCCGGAGGAAGGGTCATGGTGCGGCCGTCGTCCAGCAGGAATGACGCTATCTGATGAAGCTGAGTGAGGCTGCCGATCAGGAGGATCCCTTCGCCCCGGGCCGCGGCCGGGACGAGGCGCGATATGGCCGATTCGACGGCCTGGGCGTCGACCAGGCGGTCGTGCAGGAGGGCGGTCACCGGATGCCAGATCCTTCTCTCGATGCCTCCGCGCCACCCCGTTCGGTAGGTCCGCCCGGTCCGCACTCGGATCCGGTCTGGCGAGTCGGGTAAGGAGTACGTGAAATGGACTCTCTCCGGGCTCAGACCTACGCGCTGCACCCCGGTCCGGGTCAGGCGGGCTGTGGCGACACGCGTCCGCTTGGGCAGCATGAAGACGGCCGTCCGATCGTCCGTCACGCCGAAGTACCGCCGCAGGCAGAGGCTGAAGCTTTCGACGGCGAGGTCGGTGCTCGTCCGGTCACGGGGGACGATGGCGGTGCGGCCGGACGTCCCCCGGGAGGTGAGCAATTCCAGGCCGGCGCCGGAGTAGGTGCGCTCCAGCGCTCTCAGCAGCCCCGCCAGCGACCGATACCGGGAGCGCAGGCGATGCTCGTAGGCGCTCAGGTCCACGGAAACCTGCTCGGCCAGCCACTCCGCGAAGCCCGCGGGCTGGTCCTGAGGAAAGGGTGTGCCCAGTATGTCGGCGTAGGAGGTGAAGGCCTGGGAGGTGGCCCGGAGCAGCCTGGGCAGCTCGGCAGAACGCACCCGCGGCCCTATGCCTCGCGGTGCCACGGTGTTCCGGTACGCGGTGTTGCACTCGTAGTGATAGGCGTGCGCCTCGGTGATGCTCCGTAGAAGCACGTCCTCCCGCTCGGCCTCCCCGAAGGTCCAGAAGTCGGCGAGGGCCGGTCCGTTCATCCCGCCCCGTCGACCGGTTCGCACTGTTCGAATCTGATGCGGCCGGCGCCCCGAGGCACGCGAGGGATCGACCGGCCTTCCAGGGCGAGTATCGCCTCGCGCACTTCGTCGCGGATGCTGGTCTTACGGCCGGCCCCGAAGTCGTAGGCGAAGACCAGGGCCTCTCCCTCGGCGGCCACCTTGTCCAGCTTGGTGCTGACCGCGCGGTACTCCATGAGCATCCGGTCTTCGCTCAGCGCCCCAACCCGGGTGCCGACGGAAAGGGTGTCGGGGAACGTCACCGGCGCCTTGTAGCGGCAGCAGTTGGCGCCGATGATCCAGCCGAAGTCATGCCATGCCGGACCGGCCGGCGGCATGCCGATCCTCTGCAGATAGGCGCCGCGCGCGAGCTGGAAATACTGGAAGTAGACGATGTTGTTCACATGGACGAGCGCGTCCATGTCTCCCCACCGCACGTCGATGTCGACCACCACGGGATAGTCCTTCATCATCGCCTCTCCAAGAGTGCAGGGGACCGGCGTGCTGATTGTATCGCCCGGACGCCGCTGGAGCCCATCGCTCCTTCGGAAGGCGCACAGGCTATTGCTTTCATAGTGATATCATTTTAATATTGAAGAATGAACGCTGCTATCAAGGGATGACGGCCCCGCTCGGGGCTCTAGTTGAGGAGGAGACATGGACGGGCAACAGACGGTACTGAGCCACGAGAAGGAGGTCAAGGTGACCAGCGGCTGGGCGATGCTCGCCGCCGTCATAGCGATCTTCGTTATCAGCGTGGCGCTCTTCATCCTGGCCGCGGTATGGGGAGGCAACGAAAGTAGAGGCGGCGGCGGCGTTGCGGCACTGGTCATCGTGGGAATAGTGCTCGTGACGGTGGGCACGATCCTCAGTTTCGGTTTCTTCGCCCTGGAGCCGAACGAGACCAGGGTGCTCGTTCTGTTCGGCCGGTACAAAGGGACGGTGCGCCGGGGAGGCTTTCACTGGGGCAACCCCTTCTACTCGAACGGTCCCACGGTCAAGGTGACCGACGTGCGGGGAGAGGCGGCTGCGGCCGCGGCCGGAGCCGCGGCCGCCACCAAGAAGGGCCAGGGAGGCAGCGCGCCCAAGAAGTACCCGCGCTACAAGGTCTCGGTGCGGGCCCGCACTCTCAACATGCAGAAACTCAAGGTCAACGACCGGCGAGGCAACCCGGTGGAGATAGCGGCGGTCGTGGTGTGGCGGGTGAGGGATACCGCGCAGGCCGTGTTCGACGTGGACGACTTCGAACGCTACGTGGATACCCAGAGCGAGACGGCGCTGCGTCACCTCGCCAGCTCCTACTCGTACGACCACGGCGAGGAGAACGAGATCACCCTGCGTAGCAACGTCGACGAGGTCTCCCAGGCGCTCAAGACCGAACTGGACGAACGCCTGACCCTGGCCGGGGTGGCTGTCGAAGGGGCTCGGTTGACCCACCTGGCCTACGCGCCGGAGATCGCCCAGGCCATGCTCCGCCGCCAACAGGCCGAAGCGGTCATCGACGCCCGGCAGAAGATCGTGCACGGCGCGGTCAGTATGGTCGACATGGCGCTGCGGGAACTGGCGGAGAAAGGCGTGGTGGAACTCGACTCCGAACGCAAGGCGGCCATGGTCAGCAACCTCATGGTGGTGCTCTGCGGCGAGGCCGAAGTACACCCGGTGGTCAATACCGGCACCCTGTACGCGTAGAGTCCTGCCATAATGGCCGAACGCAAACAGTTCCTGCTCCGCATCGACCCCGAATTGTGGGCCGAGTTGGAGGCGTGGGCGGCGGACGAACTGCGAAGCGTCAACGGACAGATCGAGTACCTTCTGCGCGAGGCGACGCGAAGACGGAAGGGCGCCCAGAAAGGACCGGCTGATGAGAGACCCCCGGCTGGACAGGCTGGCAGCTAACCTGCTCGACTACTCGCTTCGGCTCGAACCGGGCGAGAAGCTGCTCATCGAGAGCGATGTCACCTCGCGCGACCTGATCATCGCACTGCTCGAGGGCGCTTACGAGCGAGGAGCAGTGCCGTTCTATCAGGTCGGCGACGCCCGTATCCGCCGGGCCTGGTACCTGAACGCCCACCGGGAGCAGATGGATCTGGAGGTCCGCTGGGCATTGGGCCGGCTCGAGGACATCGATGCCAGCCTCTACATCGTGGGCGGGGAGAACGCCTCCGAGTTGGCCGACGTGCCGCCGGCGATCCTGACGGCCTCTCGTCTGGCGAGCGAGCCTCTCATGGACAAGTACCTGACCAAGAAATGGTGCATCCTCCGCTATCCGACCCCATCTGGAGCCCAGGCTGCAGGGATGTCCACGGAAGCCTTCGAGGATTTCTGCCTGGACGTGTCCACGCTCGACTACGCCCGGATGGACAAGGCGATGGATCCCCTGGTGGAGCTCATGTCCCGCACCGACCGGGTGCACGTCGTCGGCCCTGGTACCGATCTCTCGTTCTCCATCAAAGGGATCCCCGTGCTTAAAGCGGCGGGCAAGAACAACATCCCCGACGGTGAGGTGTTCACGGCGCCGGTGCGTGACTCGGTCAACGGGACCATCCTCTACAACACCCCCTCCCTGGAGGACGGCACCACCTACGAGCGGGTGCGGTTCACGTTCAAGGACGGCAAGATCGTCGACTCCGACGCCAACGAGCCCGAGAAGTTGCTGAAGATGCTGGATACCGACGAGGGCTCCCGCTACCTGGGTGAGTTCGCCCTGGGGATGAACCCGCGCATCGACCGGCCTATGAAGGACACGCTCTACGACGAGAAGATCGGCGGCAGCCTGCACCTCACACCCGGCCGCGCCTACGACGACGCCGACAACGGCAACCGCTCGAGTGTCCACTGGGATCTGGTGCTCATCCAGACGCCGCAGTGGGGCGGCGGCGAGTTGTACTTCGACGAGGTGTTGGTGCGCAAGGACGGCCGCTTCGTGCTGCCCGAGCTGGAGGGGCTGAACCCCGAGAACCTGGGGTAAGAGGGCGCCGTGGACCGCTATGACGCAGTGATCGTCGGAGCCGGCCAAGCCGGAGTGCCCCTGGCCCGCGATCTCGCGGCGGCGGGCTGGCGAGTGGCGCTGGTCGAGCGCGAGCACCTAGGCGGTACCTGCTACAACGAGGGGTGCACGCCCACCAAGACCATGGTCGCCAGCGCACGGGTGGCCTATCTGGCGCGCCGGGCCGGCGAATACGGGGTGCTGACTGGACCGGTGGGCGTCGACTTGGCCGTGGTGCGGCAACGGAAGCGGGATATCGTCGAGAGCTGGCGCTCGGGCATGGAAAAGCGGCTACGAGAGACCCCAGGGCTCGATCTTATCTGGGGAGAGGCCCGGTTCGTCTCGCCCACGGCGATCCTGGTGAATCCGTGCGAGCGCGGCGACGGCCCGGAGAGAGGCGCCGCACCCCGCCGGCTGGAATCCGACCGGATCTTCGTAAACACCGGCGATCGTCCGGCCGTACCGGATATCCCGAGGCTTGGAGCCGTACCCTTCCTGGATTCCACCAGCATCATGGAGCTCGACGCGGTGCCCGAGCGACTGGTGGTGCTGGGTGCCGGATACGTGGCCCTCGAGTTCGCCCAGATGTTCCGGCGTTTCGGCAGCGACGTGGTCGTGGTGCAGCGAGGTGGCCACGTCCTCTCCCGTGAGGACGACGACGTCGCGCTCGCGATGGCGCAGATGCTGCGGGAGGACGGGATCACCATCCTTCTCGACAGCCCGGTAGCGGAGGTAAGGCTCCGGCGGATGGGCGACGCCGTCGCGGACGCCGCTGCCGCGGGCGTCGCCGTCCACGTAGGGGGAGAGTCGCCTCAGGTGGTCGAGGGCAGCCATGTTCTCGTCGCCACCGGCCGGCAACCCAACACCGAGGCACTGAACCTGGCGGCCGCCGGGATCGAGGTCGACGAGCACGGCTACATCCCGGTGAACGACCGGCTGGAGACGGCCGTGGCTGGCATCTGGGCCCTGGGGGACGTAAAGGGTGGACCGGCCTTCACCCATATCTCCTACGACGACTACCGCGTGGTCCGCGGGAATCTGCTTGGCGGGGGTGGCTTCAGCATGGCCGGTCGGCTCGTGCCGTACGTAGTGTTCACCGACCCCCAGCTGGGCCGAGTGGGGCTGACCGAGACCGAGGCGCGTAAGCGAGACCTCGACGTGCGGGTCGTCAAGCTGCCGATGGACTGGGTGGCGCGGGCGCTCGAGACCGGCGAAAGCAGGGGTTTCATGAAAGCCGTGGTCGATGCCCATACGGGCCTGATCCTCGGAGCTGCGGTGCTAGGTGTCGACGGCGGCGAAGTCATGGCCCAGATAGAGATGGCGATGCTTGGGGGCGTAACGGCCGCGCAGCTTCACGACGCCATCTTCGCGCACCCGACGTTGGCCGAGGCGCTCAATAACCTCTTCGGCTGAGCGGCCTCCCGCGGTACGCAGGCCACGTCTCTCGGCACCTATGCTCTGTGTCGAATCTGACACCGAGCATAGGTCGCGAGGGACATGCCATCGACATCGCCCGGTCGCGCCCCGGCTTACTCGGCGCCCCCCTCGCCTGGCATCTCGGCGCCCGCTCCTGCGCGCCACCGCGTCCGCGGCTATGCCCGCCGCCGCCAGGCGGTCGGACGCCTTGCCGGCCCTGTGGTAGAGCGGGGCGGCCGCGAAGTAGACGATGCCGCCGATCGTGTAGGCCACCGCTTTTGACGCTGCCTGGGCGGCGTATCCCAGCCCCACCTGTCCCACCACCGCGCCGATGTCTCCAAAGAACGAATCGAACGAGAGCACGGTCGCCCGCTGGGCGGAGGGGATGTTCTCGTTGATGTAGGCCATCCGCACCGGCCCCACCACGCCATTGAGCAGTCCTATGACCACCAGGAGGACGACCGCCAGCACAAAGCCTGGCATGCTGGCGCCTCCCGCCACGATTCCTACTACGCCCAGAGCCGTTGCCGAGGCGGCTATGCCAACGGCGGTCCAGGTCAACACCCGTGCCGGCCGTTTTCCCCAGTTCGTGCGCGACACCCGCCCCACCAACGCGCTGCCGCCAATGCCCGACACCGCGAAAAGGGCGGTGACGGCGCCAGCCACCCAGATTAGGTTCTCCCGCCCCAGCAGTTCCAGCGCGTACGGCTGCGCAGCGTAGAACAGGTACCACACGAGCAAGCCGCTCACCAGGGAGGTGAAGAGTAGCGGCCGGACCACCGGATGCCGCCAGCCGTACTTCACGCCCGTGTCGAGGATCTTCCGGCTCTCCTCCCCGAACCGGCTCAGCTCCAAGGCGCGCGGTTTGAACCCGATCTCGTGCATGAAGGCGAATGTGATCGCGAAGACGCCCACCAGCAGCGCGGTCCGGACGTAGTAGGGGATGGTGAGGCTCAGTTGGCCCAGCAGGCCACCGCTGAGTGTCCCGATAAGCATCGCCACCCCCGTAAGGATGCCACTCCGGGCAAAGATCCGATCCTTGCTTCCCAAATAACCGGTCGCGTCGAGCGCGTCCACCATCCAGGCGTCCACCGCTCCGGTCTGACAGGTGAACCCGAAGCCGAGCAGGACGGAGAACACGATGAACCCCGGAAGACCCCAGTCGAACACCGAGGAGGCCACGTATCCCAGGGTAGCGATGATCAAGGCGGCGATGCCCATGAGAAACGAGGCCCGTCGACCGATAGTGTCGGCGATGACGCCGGTAGGCACCTCGAACACTATCTGTCCGGCGCTGAAGGTGGCGTTGACCGCGAACACCCAGAAGATACTGAGCCCGGCGTCGAGCAGGAACAGGGTGTTGACGCCCCAGATGATGGAGGCGGCCAGCACGAACAGAGAGTTCAGCGTGTAGTAGGTGCGGGCGACGCCGGTCGCGGTGGTGGTCTCGGGGGCGCGGGTGGATCCGAACCGGGGCATCTCTCACCTGTACCGTATTCGAGGGTTGAGCAGAGCGTACACGATATCGGCCACCAGGTTGGCGAGCGCGAAGATGATGACGATGACCATCGTCGTGGCCTGGATGAGAGGGATGTCGCGGCGCTGCACCGCGAAGAGCACCAGCCTGCCCAGACCGGGATAGCCGAACACCGACTCGGTGACGATGAGGCCCCCTATGAGCCAGCCCACGCCGGCGGCGATCACGGTGATAGTCGGCAGGAGAGAGTTGCGCAGCACGTGTCTGAACGTCACTGCGAGCACGGGGAGTCCCTTGAGTCGCGCGGTCCGGACGTAGTCGGTCTGCAGCACCTCGATGGTCCCCGAGCGGGTCATCCGGAGCACGTAGGCCAGGCTGGCGAGCGAGACGGTCATGGCCGGGAGGATGAGGCTGGGTAGCGCATCCAGGAAGCTCGTGCCGGGAGGGATCGCGGAGGAGGAGGGCAGCCAGCCGAGCCAGCGCGAGAACACCGCTATGAGGAAGATGGCGGTGACGAACTCGGGCAGGCCGATGAAGGCGAGAGATCCCGCGGAGAGCACGTGGTCCGCGGTGGAATTGCGCCGCCAGGCCGCGACGACGCCCAGGAAGATGCCCAGGGGCACGTACATGAGGAAGGCCACGAACGCGAGCATGGCCGAGTTGCGCAGCCGCTCCAGGGTGACGGTGCGCACGTCCTGGCCGGTACTGATGGACGTGCCCCAGTCGCCGTGCACCATGTCGCTGAGCCAGGCGCCGTATTGCTGAACGAGCGGCTTGTCGAGCCCCAGTTCCTTGCGCAGGTTGTCTTTCGCCTCCTGGGAGGCTTCCCGGCCGAGCACCATGGTGGCCACGTCGCCGGGCAGCACGTGGGTGGCGGCGAAGACCAGCATGCTGGACAGCAGCACGGTGAGGACCACGAACCCGAGACGGCGGAGCACGAAGACCGTCATCGTCCGCCCGCCCCGCCGGCCTCCTGAAGCGCCGTGAGTTCCTCGTAGGGGATGTGGCAGCGGATGGCGTGAACGGCGGCCGTGGGGCCGGCCGCCGGGCCGGCCGCCGCCGCGGCTCCGCCGGCCGCGGGGACACGCCACGGGGGTTCTTGGGTCCGGCAGATGTCGCCCAGGTAGCGCGGGCAGCGGCGATGGAACGGGCAGCCCGAGGTGCCGTCCCCGCTTGGCGGGCGCTGTCCGCTCAGACGTACCCGGCTCACATGCGCAGCCGGATCGGGATCGGGCACGGCCGAAAGCAGGGCCTCGGTATAGGGGTGGTAGGGCGGGGAGAGCACGCGGGAGGCTTCACCCTGCTCCACCAGCCTGCCCAGATACATGACCCCGATCAGATGCGACAGGTGCTGCACGGCCGCCAGGTCGTGGGAGATGAACAGGTACGACGTCCCGGCCTCGCCCTGCAGATCCAGGAGCAGGTTCAGCAGCGCGCCCTGCACCGAGACGTCAAGGGACGACACGGGTTCGTCGCAGATCACCAGGTCCGGCCCGGCGACGAAGGCCCGGGCTATGGCCACCCGCTGCTTCTCGCCACCGCTCAGCTCGCCGGGGAAGCGGTCCAGGTAGGCAGGCGGGAGCCGGACGGCCTTCAGCAGCTCCAGCGCGCGCTCGGAGGCCGCCCGCCGGTCGAGCCCGGCCAGCCGCATGAGGGGGCGGACCAGTTCCTGGCGGACTGTGTGCCGGGGATTGAGCGAGCTCTCGGGGCTCTGGAAGACCATCTGCAGGCGCCGGAGCACGTCCTGGTCACGCTTGTTGACGGTGGGTCGCAGGGCCTTGTCTTCGAGGAAGATCTGGCCGGCGGTTGGAGGCGTGAGCCCCGCTACCATCCGCGCCAGGGTGGTCTTGCCGCTGCCGCTCTCGCCCACCAGGCCGAACGTCTGCTGCTTGGCGAACGACAGACTCACCCCGTCGACCGCCCTGACCGTGGTGTGGCGGCCGGGACCGGGGAAGTCCTTGACCGCATCTGCGACGGTGAGCAGCGCCGGGCCGTCGGCGCCGCCGCCGCCCGCCGGGCTGCCGCCGGCCACCGCGGCCGCGCCCGCCTCGTCGGCGCCCGCCGCGCTCTCGCCGGCGCGCGCGCCCTCGTCCGTGCGGATGGCCTCCCGCTGGCCCTCTTCGCTCGTGAGCACCTGCCAGCGCAGGCAGGCCGTCGACCTTCCCCCTCCGGCATCCATCAGCGCGGGATGGGCCACGGTGCAACTCTCGAGTGCCAGCGGACAGCGCGGGGCGAAGATGCAACCCCGGGGCAGGCCGTTCAGCGGGGGAAGGCCGCCGGGGAGCGTCGCCAGCCGGTCTTTGGCCGGCGACAGGCCGAGGCGGGGCACGCAGTGCAGCAGGTTGGCGGTGTAGGGATGGAGCGGCCGCGAGAACAGGTCGACAACGCTGCCCTCCTCGAAGACCTCTCCCGCGTACATCACCACCACCCGGTCGCAGAACCGGGAGACCACGGCCAGATTGTGGGTGATGTAGAGGATGGCCAGCTCGAACTCGTCGCGCAGGTCCTCGAGCAGGTCGAGGATCAACGCCTGGGTGGTGACGTCCAAGGCGGTGGTCGGCTCGTCCAGGATGAGCAGATCGGGATGGGTGAGCAACGCCATGGCGATCGCGCAGCGCTGCAGCATGCCGCCGGACAGCTGGTGCGGGTAGCGCTCGACGACCGTCTGCGGATCGGGCATGTCCACCCGCTCGAGCATGGCCAGAGAAGCCTGGCGCGCGGCTGTGCGTCCCAGTCCCAGATGCCGGCCGCCCATCTCGTCGAGTTGCCGGCCGATGGTGAGAGTGGGGTTGAGGGCCCCCTGGGGATCCTGGCTGACGAGGCCGATCTTGGAGCCCCACAGCCCGCGCATCTGTTTGCTGGGGAGCGTGACCAGATCCAGTCCGTGAAGCCGGGACGCGCCCCGGTCGATCTGTCCGTTCTCGGGGAGGTAGCCTATGGCGCCCAGGGCGAAGGTGGTCTTGCCCGAGCCCGACTCACCCACCAGCCCCACCGCTTCGCCCGCCTGGATGCGCAGGGTCACGTCCCGGACGGCCGGAAGTCCTCCCTCCTCGGTGCGGTAAGAGACCGAGAGGCGATCGGTCGCCAGGGTCGGGGCCGCCTCGCCGTGTGCCGGCGCGCCGTTCAGCGGCCCGCTGCCGTCGGCCGGCGCCATCAGCGGCTCCCCTTCGACCCGGGGGGGCTGAAGACGTAGCGCAAACCGTCGGCCATCAGGCTGGTCCCGATGACCAACAGGGCGATGGCCCCTGCCGGGAAGAGCAACATCCACGGCGCCACGTCGAAGAAGGTGCGGGCCTCGTTCACCTGCAACCCCCAGTCGGGTGACGGCGGCGGCACGCCCAGGCCCAGGAAGCCGAGGGAGGCGACCAGGAAGATGGAGTAGGCGAACCGTACCGAGCCCTCCACGATGAGGGGGGGTACGGCATTGGGCAGCATCTCCCGGAACAAGATGTAGATGCGGCTCTCGCCCCGCAGCCGGGCGGCCTCGACGAACTCTCGCGTCCGCAGGTCGAGCACCATGCCGCGGGCGATGCGGGCGAACAGCGGGATGTAGACCACCGTGATCACCAGGATGAGGTTGAGATCGGAGGCTCCCGTGGTGGCGAGGAGCACCATGGCGAGGAGCAGGGCGGGGAACGCCAGAAGCACGTCGAGCAGGCGCATGATGCCTTCGTCCCACAGGCGACCGGCATAGCCGGCGATCAGCCCCAGCGAGGTACCGATGATGGCGGCCAGGATGGTGCCGATCCCCCCCAGGTAGAAGACCTCGCGTGCCCCCACCAGCACCCGGCTGAAGACGTCACGGCCGAAGTTGTCGGTGCCGAAGAAGTGGGTCAGGCTCGGGGGCTGCAGGCGCTCCGCCACGTTCTGGTCGGCGTAGCCATAGGGGGCGACGAGCGGCCCGAATATCGCCATGAGAAGGAAGAGGACGAAGATAAGCGTGCCGGCCAGTCCGACCGGCTGCCTGCGGAGCCGCCGCCAGTAGGCGGCGGCTCCGCGGCGCTTGAGAGGGAGGGCAGTCTCTGCTTCGACCTTCGCGCTCACCCCGCCGTGTTGGTCACTTGGTCAGGTAGGCGGCGCGGAACATGGTCCGCGACCAGTCGGGTGCGAGTCTTCACCCCCGCCAGGTTCGCGCTGGTACCGGCTGCCGCCGTCTCGAAGAAGGGCACTATCACCGGGCCCCGGTCGATGAGGATCTGCTGGGCCTGCTTGTAGAGGTCGGCGCGTTTGGCCCGGTCGAGTTCGCTGTTGATCTGGGCCGCGATCTTGTCGAACTCCGCGTCGCTCCAGTACGACTCGTTGTAGGCCGCCCCGGTGACGTACGCCGTGTTGAAGTAGGCGTTGGGGGTGGCCCGGGCGCCCCACTCGGTGATGCCGAAATCGACCTTGAGCCAGCTGCCGTCGCCCTCACCGTAGTAGACGTCCGCCGGCTCGGTCTGGATGTTGACCGTGACCCCTATGGCCTTCATCTGCTCCTTCCAGACCGTGGCGATCGCCGGTACCTCGAGGGCCTGCTGGGCGTAGAGGGTGATGGTCAGATCCTTGGCTCCGGCCTGCGCGAGAAGGTCCTTGGCCTTGTTCACGTCGTAGTCCGGCGCCTTGTCGAGGTAGTAGTCACCGTACGCCGGCCCCACCGGGGTGCCGTTGCCCACGACCGCCAATCCCGGCCGCACCTGGTCGATGAGCCCCTGATGATCGGTGCCGAGCTGGAGCGCCTGGCGGATCTTGACGTCGGCCGCCGGGTGTCCGCTGTCGGAGCGCATGTGGATCACGTAGTGGAACGCGCTGGAGGGGCCGGTAAGGACTTTGAGCTTGCTGTTGGCCTTGATGGTGTCGACCAGCTCGGCCGTGAGGCCCCCCACGAACTGCACCTGGTCTCCCTGCAGAGCGTTGACCTGCCCGGCAAGATCCGGGGAGAAGATGAGCTCTATCTGGTCCAGATACGGAAGGGCGTTGCCCCTGTCGTCCTTCATCCAGTAGTTGGGGTTCTTCTTGAGGATCGCCCGGTCCTCAGCCGCGTACGACTGGAGCATGAAGGGGCCGGTGCCCACCCAGGTCTTCGCCGGGTCGAGCACCGATTTGGAGACGATAGCGGCATGGTAGTCGCTGACGTCGGCGGGGAACTCGGGATTCGCGTCCTTGAGCGTGAACTCGACGTGAGTCGGGTCGATGGCTTTGATCCCGGTCACGTTGGCCAGGGTCGAGGCGAGGGGCGAGCCTACCTTCGGATCCTGAAGACGTTGGAAGGTGTAGACCACGTCATCGGCCGTGAAGGGCTGCCCGTTGGAGAAGACGACGCCCGCACGCAGGGCGAACATCCACACCTTGCCGTCCGGGGAATCCCAGGTGGTGGCCAGGCCGGGGAGGAGTTGGCTGTCGTCGCCCACCTCCACCAGCCAGTCGTACATCTGCTGGTTGAGGAGGATGTCGGACCGGACGCTGGCCAGAGCCGGATCGCGGATGGCGCCGGGCTCGGTGGCGATGCTGAGCGTGCCGCCCATCTGCGCCCCCTGGCCTGTGGAGCCGCCCGTGGTGGTCGAGCTGTCGCCACCGGATCCGCCGCACGCCGAGACGCCCGCGGCCAGTGCCACGATGATCACGGCGTAGAGAAGAAGGAACAGGACTCGGATCCGCATGATGTGCCCCCTTGTGGCGTCGGTCATTCGCTACCCCGCGCTATTCGCTACCCCGTCGCTACTCGCTCTCCGCGGCCTGCTTCTCCATAGTGTGCGCTTTTTCTTTCCAGAAAGGCAGGCGGTCGCCTATGGGTCTTCCCAGTCCTACCCAGAACCATACAAAAACGCACCACACCGCGGCCACCACGATCACCACCCAGCTCGTGGGCCACACCACGGCGAAGAACTTGGTGGTGACCGACCACCAGAACCCGAAGACGTAGACGCCCACTATGGCCAGCACCATTCCCAGGCGCCAGCCGCGCAGCGGCCGTTCGATGACGGCGATCACCCGCAGGCCGATGGTGGCGAAGATGATGATCTCCATGGTCTGGGCCTGGGCCTGGGTAGCCCCCAGTTCTCGCAGCACCAGGAACGACGCGAGCATGGCGATGGCCGACAGGAACCCGGTGGGCAGCACGAAGCGGGCCACACGGTAGGCGAAGCCGGGGACGAACCGCCGGAAGTTGGGCGCCAGAGCCAGGAAGAACGCCGGGACGCCGATGGTCAGCCCGTCGATGGCGGTGAGGTGCCGCGGGAGGATGGGGTAGCTCGTCGCCACCAGCGCCACAGCGACGGCGAGGAGCCCGGCCCACACGCTCTTGTTGAGGAACAGATGGGCCACCCGCTCGATGTTGGCCGTGACCCGGCGGCCCTCGGCCAGGACTCCCGGAAGGTTGGAGAACCGGGAATCGACCAGCACGATCTGGGAGACGGCCTGCGCCGCCGCCGTCCCCGTGCCCATGGCGATGCCCATGTCGGCCTTCTTGAGGGCGAGCACGTCGTTGACTCCGTCGCCGGTCATGGCCACCGTGTGACCGCGCCGCTGCAGGGCTTCCACCATGGCAGCCTTCTGGTCTGGGTTCACGCGGCCGAAGACGGTGGTCGTCTCCATGATGTCGGAGAGCTCCTCTCCGCCCTCGGGGAGGGTCCGGGCGTCGACGGCGCGCTCCGCGCCTTCGACGCCCGCCTTGGCTGCGATGGTGGCCACGGTGGCCGGGTTGTCGCCGGAGATGACCTTGATCTGCACGCCCTGTTTGCGGAAGTAGGCCAGGGTCTCGGGGGCGTCGCTGCGCACCCGCTCGCTGAGAATGACCAGAGCAGAAGGGCGCCAGGCCGTCCGGCAGACGCTCTCCCCGCAAGAGGGCGTCGGTGTGAGAGAGCAGAGGACGCGCAGGCCGTCGTCGGCCAGCGCGGCCGCCCGCTCGCGAGCCTGGGCGGCGGTGCGCCGGCCGTCACTGCCCTCGCCGCCACGATCTCCGGAGCCCCCAGCACCCAGGAGCCGCGGCCGCCGATGCGTGCCGCGCTCCACTTGCGGGCCGACGAGAACGGCACCGAGTCGTCCACCGTCCAGCCCTGGGGAGCCGGGATGGCTTCCCCGATGGCGCTGAGGGTGGAGTTGGCGTGCGAGGCGCTGGCCGCGATCGCCCCGAGCACCTGCAGGGCGAGGGCCTCGCGGCCGGGGTCGTCCTCCGAGCCGTCGGGGCCGTCGGGGCTGCCGAGCAACTCCACCAACTCCACCCGCTCGAAGGCGGGCTGGGGCTCGGTGATGGTCCCCGTCTTGTCGATGCAGAGCACGTCCACCCGGGCCAGCCCCTCCACGGCCGGCAACTCCCGGGTGAGCACCTTGCGCCGCGCCAGCGTCACCGCCGCCACCGCGAACGCGATGCTCGTCATCAGCACCAGTCCCTGCGGGATCATCGCCACCAAGGCGGCGACCGTGTTGGTCACCCCCTGCTCGACGGTCGCGCCCATGCGGAACTGCGCCCAGATCATCAGCGCCGCCACCGGCAGGATGCCGATGGCTATCACCCGCAGGAACCCGTTGATGCCCGAGACCAGGTCGGAGTGCAGGCGCACGTAGCGCTTGCTCTCGCCGGCGATGCGCTGTGCGTAGGCGTCGTTGCCCACGGCGGTGGTGACGAACACCCCGCTGCCCGCCACCACGAAGCTGCCGGAGAGCAGTCTCTGCGCCCGGCTTCCTTCTGCACCGGCACCGATTCGCCGGTGAGCAGGGATTCGTCCACCTCCAGGTCGCGCGACACCAGCACGTCGCCGTCGGCCACGATCTGGTCGCCCGACGCCACCCGCACCACGTCGCCCAGCACCACCTCGGCGATGGGGATGTCCGCGGTCTCGCCGTCGCGGATCACCTTGGCGGCGGGAGCGGTCAGCAGGTTCAGGCGGTCGAGCACCAGCTTGGCCCGCATCTCCTGGTAGATGCCGATGCCGGAGTTGATGACGATCACCCAGCCGAACAGGGCGTCGCGCCAGTTGCCGAAGACCATCATCACCACGAACAGCACGCCGAGGATGCCGTTGAAGAAGGTGAAGGTGTTGCCGCGGACGATGTCCCAGGTGGTCCGCCCGCCCGGCCGCGGAGTGACGTTGGTCTGGCCGGCCTCGGTGCGCTGCCGGACCTCCTCGGCGGTCAGGCCCCGTTCGGCGAGATCGCCGCCGGGCTCGGCCGAGGCTGGGTCGCCGCCGCTCGACGGGGCCGGCGCAGCTGCGTCGGCCGTCACCGGCTGGCGCGCCCGGGTCAGGAGTCATAGCGGTACTGGTAGATGATCACGTTCAGCCAGCGGTCGAACTTGTAGCCGACCTCTTCGAGCGTCCCCGCCCGCCGGAAGCCGACCTTCTCGGCCAGCCCGCGGCTGGCCGCGTTCTCCTCGGTCACCAGGCCCACCAGCGTGTGGAGCCCGTGTGTCTGCTCCCAGGGCCACGAGCTCCCGCAGCAGCCCTTCCCCGATGCCTGTCCGGCGGGCGTCCGGCGCCACGTACACCGACGCCTCCCCGGCGAAGCGGTAGGCGCAGCGAGAGGCATAGGGGCTGAGGGAGGCCCAGCCGAGGATCCGTCCTTCTTCGTCCCAAACGATCGCGGGGTGAGGGGGGACGTGCTCCTGGAACCAGGCCTGCTGGGCTTCGGCGGAGCGAGGGGTCGTGTCGAAGGTGGCGGTGGTGTTGACCACCGCGTGGTTGTAGATGGAGAGGATCTCGGCGAGATCGGATTCGCGCGCTGCTCGTATTCCCAAGAATGCCTCCGGTCCGGGCCGTGCGGCAGACCCCGTCTCCCACACAGGGTACCATGGGCGTTACCGGCACCATGACCTACACACGGAGTCGAGGATGATCGCCAAGCCTGTCACCGAACACGTGTTCCGGATCTCGCTGAGAATGGTGAACGTTTTCCTCATCGTCCTGCCCGAGAGTCTGACCCTGGTGGACGCCGGCACCCGCAAGAGCTGGCCGCGGATCGCGAAGGCCATCGGCGAATTGGGGCGGCGGCCGGAGGAGATCACGGATATCGTTGTCACCCATCTGCACCCCGACCACACAGGGGGGCTGGCCGCCGCCCGGCAGGCCACCGGCGCGCGGGTGTGGATGCATGCGGCCGACGCCGCGCTGGTGCGCGGCGGCGAGGGCCGGCGGCCGCTCAAGGCGGCGCCCCGGAGCC
Source organism: uncultured Actinomycetota bacterium (assembly GCA_963843455.1). Taxonomy (GTDB): domain Bacteria; phylum Actinomycetota; class Thermoleophilia; order RBG-16-64-13; family RBG-16-64-13; genus CAIQPS01. The sequence continues at coordinate 62,792 of CAWJKE010000015.1, read as the reverse complement.
TGATGGGCGGGCTGTTCACTTTCTTCGCGGGGAAGGGCGGGTCGCCCATAGCCGCGGTACCGGTGGACCGCGAGGCAGGCGACCGGCAGGAACTGCCGGTCGCCGGAGGGCTGCTGCCTCTGTGGACTCCCGGACATTCGGCCGGACATCTCGCCTATCTGTGGCCCCAAGACGGGGGTGTGCTGTTCGTGGGCGACGCCGCCGCCCACACCGTGCGGCTGCGGCCCTCTCCCGTGTACGAGGACTACGAGCGTGGACTGGAGAGCCTGCGCGCGCTGGCCGGCGTCGATTTCCAGGTGGCGTGCTTCTCCCACGGGCGGCCGATCACCCAGAATGCGGCCGCGGCGTTCGCCGCGGCCTGGAGGCGGCCGTGATCCACGCGGACCTGGAGCTGGCCCGCCGCCTCGAAGCGATCATCTGCAACGAGTGGCGCCGGCTGGCGCAGACCGCCCGGTCGCTGTGGCCGGAGAAGACCGCCACGTGCCTGGAGGTCGCCGGCGGCGTGGCGCTGTGGCTGGGCGAGGGATCCCTGGTGAACGTGGCCGCCGGGCTGGCCATGGAGGGTCCCATCGGCGAGTCGGAGTTGAGGCAGGTGGAGGACTTCTACACCCGGCGCGGAGCCCCGCCCATCCTGGCCACCTGTCCGTTCGCCGATCTCACGCTGTTCGCGCTGCTGTCGCAGGCGGGGCTGGCAGATCACCGAGTTCGAGAACGTGCTGGCGTTGGAGTTGGGCGCCGCCGCGGCGGCGGCGGGCCCCATGGCCGCGGCGCCGGCCGGCCCGCCCGCCGGGAGACCCGCCTGGCGTCGAGGTGCGGGTCTGTGCGGGCGCGGAGCGCGACCTGTGGGGGCGCATCGCGGCGCGCGGGTTCTCCGACGAGGACGAGCCCGGGCCTGCCCACGAGGAGTTCGGCGCGCTCATGGCCGCCCGGGAAGACGCCATCCTCGTTCTGGGGTGGGCCGACGGGCAGCCGGCCGGCACCGGGGCCCTGGTGATCGACGGCGGCGTCGGGTGGCTCTCGGGCGACTCGACCCTGCCTCAGTACCGCGGTCGCGGCATCCAGCAGGCCATCCAGCGGCACCGGGTGCGACTGGCTCGGGACGCGGGGTGCGACTCTGGCCGTCACCGAGTCGGCTCCGGGAAGCGGCTCCCAGCGGAACATGGAGCGGCTGGGGTTCCGCGTGGTCTACGCTCATCTGGAGTTCGCGAAGGTCTAAGAGCGGCGGTTGGCGCGGCGCGCAGCGGCGCAAGGCGCAGCGCCGCATGGCGGCGGCCGGAGGACTTACGGCGTCGACCTAGAAAGAGTCACTCGGCTGACCAAATAGACCTCGGGTGTTGACGCATGCTCCAATACATCTACCTAGCGGTGGCCGTGATCGTCGTCCTTGGCGTCGCCATCCTCGCGCTCATGCTCATCCGCCGGCGGAAAGCCGACCGGGCGGACCTGGATTCGGCTCTGGCGGCCGTTCCGGGGGATGCGGGCGACGCCGGGTCGGAACCGGCGACTCCGACAGCGCAGGATCCCGCCTCGGCCGAGCCCGGATCGGCCGGCTCGAACGGCGCTTCCCAGAGCGGACCGGCAGCTTTCGTCTACGGCGATCAGTCCGCCATTCCCGCGGCTGTGATTGCGGCAAGCGCGGGCGGTAACGGGTCGACGCCGCAGGGCTTGCTGGCGGACCCCCTGGGCGTGGTACTGCTCGACATGCTCGACGGGCGCGGGAAGCTGAGCGGGCGGGAGCTCAAGAGGTTGGACGTCTTCCGGCCGGAACGGATCGAGTTGGCCGCCCGGACGATGGGATTGCCGCCGCAGTTCGAGGACGACGAGGACGCGACGATGCGCCTGGCCCAGATCCAGCTCTACGCCGCCACGATCGAACTGAAAGCCAAATGGGCTTCACAGATGCCGCGCTTCGGCGACGGCTATCCCGACATCCCGTTCTCGGCGAGAGATTTCAAGCTCAAGATGGCCCGCGACATCATGACGCTACCGGCCTCCGACCGCTCGGAGGTCATCGGCTTCTTGCTGGGCGGGCTCCTGTCCAGCAACGGCAGTAGTCCCGAGTTGAAGCGCGCGGTCATCGACACCCTCGAGCACCTGCGCAGCGCAGCGCTCGTCAACGTTCTGCTCGATTGTCTGGACGACCCCGACCCCATCGTCCAAGACTACGCCCTCGCGGCCGCCGACCGCCTGTTGGACGACTAGCGGCTCACCCCGGGCGCCCGGGGGAAGTCATCACTTCGCACTGCTTGCTTTCGGACCTATGGTGTGTGTCAGATCCAACACAGAGCGTAGGTTGCCGGAGGTATGAGTTCCACGCCAGAGTTGGTCTGGAGGACCCGGACCCGATCATCCAGCGGTACGCTCCGGGCCCCGCCGACCGGCTGCTGGGGGACTCATATCACCTTGCGGAGGCAGACTCCGTGATACCGAGGAGTTCACGCGGTGCCGCTGGTGGGCCGCGCGCCTAACCCTCGCCCCGCTCCTCGTACCACCGCCGCTTCCAGGCGGCAAAATCCTCGGTCTGGTGCTTGATCTTGCTCCACCACCAGTCGTTGTCGCGGTACCAGCGGATGGTCTCCCGCAGGCCGGTCTCAAAATCGACCTCGGGCTTCCATCCGGCGGCCGCCAGCTTGCAGCAATCAAGGGAGTAACGGCGATCGTGGCCGGGGCGGTCCGGCACGCGGCGGATCACGTCCTCTCCCAGCGCCAGTTCGTCCAGGATGATGCTGGTTATTTCCAGGTTGGTCCGCTCGTTACCCCCGCCCACGTTGTAGACCTGGCCGGGCTCGCCGTGCCGGAGCACGAACTCGATGCCGGCGCAGTGATCGTCCACGTGCAGCCAATCGCGCACGTTCAGACCGTCGCCGTAGAGCGGCAGTTGCTCGCCTTCGAGGGCGTTGGTCACGAACAGCGGGATGAGCTTCTCCGGATACTGGTGCGAGCCATAGGTGTTGGAGCCCCGCGTGATCATGGCCGGCACGCCGTAGGTGCGGTGATAGGCCAGCACCTGGAGGTCGCCCCCGGCCTTGGAGGCCGAGTAGGGGCTGGAGGGGTCCAGGGGATAGTCCTCGGCGCAGGAGCCTTCCTCCACCGAGCCGTACACCTCATCGGTGGACACCTGCACCATGCGCGCGATGCCCAACTCCCGGACCGCCTCGAGGAGCGTGTGGGTGCCCAGGATGTCGGTGCGCAGGAACGCCTCGGGGTCGACGATGGACCGGTCCACATGGGTCTCGGCGGCAAAGTTGACGACGGCATCGGCGCCCTTAGCGGCGCGCCAGACCGCCTCCCGGTCGCAGATGTCCCCGTGGATGAAGTGGTAGCGGGGATCGGTCTCCACCGACCGCAGGTTATCGGGGTTGCCGGCGTAGGTGAGCTTGTCGAGGTTGACTATCTCGATCGGGCCGCGGCTGCCCTCCGGGGCGCGGCCCGGGGCCGACGCGGGGTCCGCACCCGGTTCGGCGCCCGGTCGCGCCGGCGCCAGCATCCGCCTGATGAAGTTGGAGCCAATGAACCCGGCTCCGCCACAGACCAGGAGTCTCATCCGTTGGCCACCGTCCAGTCGTAGGGTATCTGGGGATCGTTCCAGGGCAGGCGATGCTCGTCCGGGTCGGCATAGTCGTAGACCTCGGTCGGGATATTGATGATCGACGCCGGGCGTATCCCCACCGGGGTGAAGCCGTGGTAGACGCCGGGGGGGATGGTGAGGCGCCGCTGCCTCTGCCAGCCGAGGACCACGGTGGCCGTTTCGCCCCTGGTGGGGGATCCCTCGCGGGCGTCGTAGAGCCCCACCTTGGCCATGCCGGCCACGCAGACGAAGTTGTCGGTCTGCTTCTGATGGTAGTGCCAGGCCTTGACCACCCCGGGATAGACCACCGTCATGTAGACCTGTCCGAACTTCTCAAAATCCGGGCTGTCGGATCGGAACATCTCCATCAGGTAGCCGCGTTCGTCGGGGATCACCCGCAAATCCTCGATCTTGACACCCTCGATCATGCGTCCCTCCCTGTCAGGTCGCCCGCCCCGTCATGAGTCCCTCCGCAAGATGTCGTAGAGGTAGGCGCCGTAACTGTTCTTGGCCATGGTGGCGGCGGCCTTCTCCAACTCCGTGGCGCCGATGTAGCCTTTGTGCCAGGCGATCTCTTCCAGACAGGCGACCTTGAGCCCCTGACGCTCCTCGAGAATCTGGATGAAGTTGGACGCCTGCAGCAACGACTCGTGCGTGCCGGTGTCCAGCCAGGCGATGCCCCGGCCGAGCTTCTGCACGCTGAGCTCGCCCCACTCCAGGTAGCGGCGGTTGAGATCGGTGATCTCCAGCTCGCCCCGTGGGGACGGAGCCAGCGACGCGGCCACGTCGGCCACCCGGTGGTCGTAGAAATACAGTCCGGGGACAGCCCAGTTGGAGCGAGGCACCGCGGGCTTCTCCTCCAGGCCGATCGCCCGGCCGTCGTCGGCGAACTCGACGACTCCGTATCGCTCGGGATCCCTGACCCAGTAGCCGAAAACGGTGGCTCCCCGGTTCAGGGTGGCCGCCGCCTCTATGGCCTCGACGAACCCGTGCCCGTAGAAGATGTTGTCGCCCAGGATGAGACATCCGGGGCCGCCACCGAGAAACTCGCGCCCGATGATGAACGCCTGAGCCAGCCCCTCCGGTCTGGGTTGCTCCGCATACGACAGGGACAGCCCCAGCCACGACCCGTCACCGAGCAACTCCTCGAAGCGGGGCAGATCCTGCGGCGTGGATATGACCAGGATGTCGCGGATGCCGGCCAGCATGAGTGTGGAGAGCGGGTAGTAGATCATGGGCTTGTCGTAGACGGTGAGCAGCTGCTTGCTGACCACACGCGTGGCCGGATACAGCCGGGTGCCCGAACCGCCGGCGAGGATGATGCCCTTCATATGGTGCCGACCTTCATGCGGCGCCCGACCTTCATGTGGTGCCGACCTTCCTTCATGCGGCGCTGCCCTCCAGGTAGCGGCGAACGTACGTCCGGAGCGAGTCCCGCCACGGAGGCATCTCGACGCCCAGGGAGCGGGATTTGTCCAAACATAGCACGGAGTTGGCCGGCCGTTTGACGCGGCTCGGGAAGACACTCCTGCTCACCGGGACCAGCCTGGTGGCGAGCCCCGCGTCGGCGAGCCCCGCGTCGCCGCCGACCTTCGCGCCGGCGACGAGCTTCGTGGCCTCAACGGCCTTCGCCGTCTCGACCACCTCCTGCGCCATCTCGTAGCGCGAGCACGAGCCGGCTCCGGCCAGGTGGAAAAGGCCTGTGGCGCCCAGACTCCAAAGCTGGAGGATGCCTCGGGCCAGGTCGACCGTCGCCGTGGGGGAGCCGACCTCGTCGGTGACCACCTGAAGCTCGTCGCGCTGACGGGCGAGGTCCAGGATCTTGCGGGGGAAGTTGTTGCCGCCCGGCCCGTAGACCCAGGCAGTCCGGATCACGAGTGCGTCCGGGTATGCGGCTGCGACCGATCTCTCGCCGGCCAGCTTGGAGCGCCCGTAGGCGTTGAGCGGGTTGGGCGGGTCCTGCTCGGAATAGGGGCCGCTCTTGGTGCCGTCGAAGACGAAGTCGGTGGACACGTGGATCAGCCCCAGTCTGAGGCGCGCCGCCGCCTCGGCCAGGTTGCGCGCCCCTCGATCGTTGACCGCGAACGCCCGCTCCTCTTCGTCCTCGGCCCGCTCCACGTCGGTGTACGCGGCGGCATTGATGACCACGGCGTGGGGGCCGCCGGCGCCCGGGCCGCCGCAGGCCCCACCCCCGCCACACCGCTCCGCGAAGCGGGCGATCGCCGCGTCGACCGCGCCGGCGTCGGTGATGTCGAGCTGCGCTTCGGAGTACGGGTGGCAGAGGAGGCCGAGCTCGTCGCACAGCGAGGTAAGGGCCAAGCCCAACATGCCGGTGGCCCCGGCTATGAAGACCGGTCCTATGACGCTCGTGTTCATGCGGGCATTGTACGCGACCGCCAGCATGGGAGCCCCCGCCTGGCGCGCACCCGCCGTCGGCAGCCTCTAGCTTGTGTCAGATCCGACACCGAGCATAGGTGCGCAGGAGACACGTGCAGAGTCGCGACGCTGGGTCGCGACACAGAGTCGCGGCCAAGTTCGGGTAAACTTTCCCGCATGAGCGGCATGGATCGCAGGACTTTTCTTCTCCACACCGGCCGCTGGTTGGCCATCGCCAGCCTGGCGCCCTTCGTTCCCGGCTGCGCCGAGGCGCTCACCTCCACCACCGACCCCAGCACCGCGACTACCTCCGCCGCCGACCCCAGCACCAGCTCGACCGCCTCCACGGGCTCCACGAGCAGCACGGCCGGCGGCTCCACGAGCACCGCGTCCGGCGCCTCCACCAGTACCACCACCCGCACCATCGCCGTCCCGGACCTGGCGGTGGCCAAGGGCGAGGTCGTCGAGAACAACCTTCGCGCCGCCATCGCCCTCCTGGGCGGTATGGAGCGGTTCGTCAAGAAGGACGGCAAGGTGGTCATCAAGCCCAACGTCCTCACCGGCCGGCCGCCGGAGTATGCCACCACCACCAGCCCCGAGCTCATGACCGCTGTCATCAAGATGTGCTGGGAGGCGGGCGCCAAAGAGGTCGTGGTCTTCGACAATCCCACCTCCAACGCCCGCGCTGCCTTCGAGACCTGCGGGCTCGCCCAGGCCGTCTCCGACGCCGGAGCGAAGCTCATCTATCTGAGCGATCGCAACTTCGACACGGTGGATATCCCCGAAGGCAAGGTGCTCACGTCGTGGCCGTTCGTCACGGACGCCCTGACCGCCGACACCCTCATCAACCTGGCTCTACCCAAGGATCACGGGACCTCGGGCGCCACCATGACCATGAAGAACCTCATGGGCATCATGGGGGGCAGGCGGGGCACCATCCACGGCAACTTCTCGCAGAAGATCGTCGACGTCAACACGCTGGTCAAGCCCACCCTCGCCGTCCTCGACGCCTACCGCGTGCTGTTCCGCAACGGGCCCACCGGGGGCTCGCTGAAGGACGTGCGCCTCGAGAAGACCCTGGTGGCGGGCACGAACCCGGTCTCCATCGACGCTTACGGCACGCAGTTCTTCGGCAAGACAGCCGGCCGACTTCAAGTGGCTGGTGGAGGCCAACGCCCGGGGGATGGGGGAGATCGACCTGAGCAAGCTGACCATCGCCACGGCTCAGGCCGCGTAGGCGCGCGCCATGGCGGCCGAGTCGCCGAAGCAAGCCCGACCACTCTCGGTCCAGCGCTTCCGCTGGGTCTTCCAGACCTTCTTCCTGATCCTGTTCCTGGCGCTGCTCACCCTGACCGTGTGGCCGCTCGGGACCCTCTTCTTCGGCAGCTTCCTGCTGGCCGACCCGCTCATCGCCTTCAACTCGATCGTGAACGGCGTGGTCAAGTGGGAGTTGCTCCTGGCGGTGCCGGTGCTGCTGAGCCCGCTGCTGCTGGGACGAGTGTTCTGCGGCTATGTATGCCCCATGGGATTCCTGGTGCAGCTGTTCGGGCCGCGCCGCGAGCGCCACCCGGGGCCGCGAACGCGCGGGGTCCTGCGGAAGGTGCCGCTCTTCAGCTTGGTGGTCGTGGCCATGCTGATCCTCTTCGGCAGCGCGGTATTCCTGGTGTTCGACCCGCTCTCGATCTTCACCCGCAGCGCCACCACGCTGGTCTATCCCGCGGCCGACCGGATCATCAGCGCCGGCGGCGACCTCTTCTACCGCGTGCCGCAGCTCCAGGGGGCCGTCGACACCGTCAGCAACTTCCTCACCGGCCGTCTGGTGTTCGACAACGGGCTGCTCTACAAGCTGCAGTTGCTGATCCTGGCGATGTTCGTAGTGGTGCTCGCTATCTCGTACATCGAGAGGCGGATGTGGTGCCGGCATCTGTGCCCGTTGGGGGCCCTACTGGGGCTGATGGGACGCGGGGCGATATTCGGGAGAGTTGTGGATGCCGAAAAATGCACGAGTTGCGGAGCCTGCGAGCGGGCCTGTCCCATGGACGCCATCCGCGACGACGGCCGCTCCACCGACACCTCCCGCTGCCAGTGCGGCCTCGAGTGCCAGGACGCGTGTGCCCAGGGGGCGATCCGCTGGGGCTACAAGCCCCGCAAGCAGTATGAGTACGACCCCAGCCGCCGCGCCCTGCTCAAGGGCGCCGGCCTGGCCTTCATCGGAAGCTTCTTCCTCGTCTCCGGTCTGGGGCGTATTCAGCGCAAGATCAGCCTCATCCGGCCCCCGGGTGCGCGCACCGAGCTCGACTTCCTGGCCACCTGCGCCCGCTGCGGCCAGTGCCTCAAGGTGTGTCCCACCAACGTGCTGCAGCCCGCCGTGTGGGAGGCGGGGGTGGAAGGCATGTTCACCCCCACCCTAGACTTCCGCCGGGGCTACTGCGAGTGGAACTGCAACGAATGTGGCAAGGTCTGCCCCACGCAGGCCATCCAGAAGCTGGACCTCCCCAAGAAGCAGACCACGGTGATCGGCCGCGCCTACGTGGACCGCAGCACCTGCATACCGTGGTCGGAGGGCAAGGAATGTCTGGTCTGCCAGGAGCTGTGCCCGACACCGTCGAAAGCCATTATCCTGGCCGAGGGCGACGCGATGGCCCAGGGCGGCCGGGCCGACCCCGGCGGGGTGGCCGTGCTCGGCAGCGGGACCGCGTCCGGCGGCGCGGCTGCGCCCGGAGCGGCGAAAGTGCAACTCCCCTACGTGGCGCCGGAGCTCTGCATAGGCTGCGGCATCTGTCAGTACAACTGCCCGGTGCCCAACCAGGCGGCCATCATCGTGCAGGCCGTGGCCGAGAGCGGCGCGGCGTAGCGCGGGCCGCCGGCGCCCTAGTAGGTGCTCGGGCTCGTCCGGAAGCCTTCCTGGCGGCACAACTCGTCCCGCTGGGCCTCGGCCAGATCGCCCCACACCATGGCGGAGATCAGCTCGGGGAGCGTCACCGTGGGCTCCCAGCCCAGCTGCGCCCGCGCCTTGCCGGCGTCGCCCAGGAGGTCGACGACCTCCGTGGGGCGGAAGTAGCGGGGATCCACACGTACCAGCACTTTGCCCGGGGTAAGGCCGTCGCGCTCTCGGGCGGGGCCGTAGTTGTTGCGCGCCTTCACGAGGAGGGCGTCGTCGATCGCCTCGATAACACCTTCCTCGTTCCGCCCCTCCCCCCGGAAACTCAGCGTAAGGCCGACCTCGGCGAACGCCCGGGTGACGAACTCGCGCACCGTATGATGCTCGCCGGTGGCGATCACGTAGTCGTCCGGCTGGTCCTGCTGCACGATGAGATGCATGGCTCGCACGTAGTCGCTCGCGTGGCCCCAGTCCCGCAGCGCGTCGAGATTCCCCAGATACAGCCCTTCTTCCAGACCCAGAACGATCCGGGCCACCGACCGGGTGATCTTGCGGGTGACGAAGGTCTCGCCCCGGATGGGGCTCTCGTGGTTGAAAAGGATCCCGTTGGAGGCGTGCATGCCGTAGGCCTCCCGGTAGTTGACGGTGATCCAGTAGGCGTAGAGCTTGGCCGCGGCGTAGGGACTGCGGGGGGAGAAGGGGGTGGTCTCGCGCTGGGGCGACTCGGCGGCGTTGCCGTAGAGCTCCGAGGTGGACGCCTGGTAGAAGCGGCACTTCTTCTCCATCCCCAAGATGCGGATGGCCTCCAGGAGCCGGAGCGTGCCCAGGGCGTCGGAGTTGGCGGTGTACTCGGGCGTCTCGAACGACACCTGCACGTGCGACTGGGCGGCCAGGTTGTAGATCTCGTCCGGCTGGGTCTCCTGGATGATGCGGATGAGGTTCGTGGCGTCGGTCATGTCGCCATAGTGCATGAAGAAGCGGCCGCCGGGGATGTGCGGGTCCTGATAAAGGTGATCCACCCGGTCGGTGTTGATGAGGCTCGAGCGCCGCTTGATGCCGTGGACGATGTAGCCCTTGCCCACAAGCAACTCGGAGAGCAACGCGCCGTCCTGGCCGGTGACGCCGGTGATGAGAGCGGTCTTGCTCATTGGTGGCCATCTCCTTTGGTGTCGGCTCTGGCGCTGGCGCCGCCGCCCCCGCGGCCGCCCCGGGCCTCGGCGCCCCCGCCCCGTATCTCGGGTGCTGCCAGAAACCATTCGTAGGTCTGCGCCAGGCCCTGCGCCAGGGTGTAGTGGGGCTTCCAACCCAGGTCAGTGACGCGGGAGACGTCGAGCAGCTTCTGCGGGGTGCCGTCCGGCTTGGCCGTGTCCCAGACGACCGGGCCCTCATAGCCGACGACCTTTCGCACCGTCTCGGCCAGCTCGGCGATGCTCGCGTCTTTGCCCGTGCCGATATTCAGGAGACCGTCGGGGACCCCCGACCAGTCATCCAGGTTCATCAACATGACCACCGCGCCCGCCAGGTCGTCCACATGCAACAGTTCGCGGCGCGGACGGCCGGTCCCCCAGAGGGTCACGGGCTTGGGCGCGGCATCGGCGGCCGCCCCGCCGGGCGCCGCGACCTCGCTGGCCGCCCCACCCAGTGCGGACTGCTTCGCCTCGTGGAATTTCCGGATGAGGGCCGGCACGAGATGGCTCGTCTCCAGATCGAAGTTGTCTCCGGGCCCGTAAAGGTTGGTGGGCATGATGGAGAGGTATTCGGTGCCGTACTCCCGGTTGAGACTGCGGCACATCTCGATACCGGCGATCTTGGCGATCGCGTAGGGACGGTTGGTCTCTTCCAGCGGACCGGTGAGGAGGTACTCCTCTTTGAGTGGTTGTGGCGCGAGCTTGGGGTAGATGCAGGAGCTGCCCAGGAATATCAGGCGGCGGACCCCGGCTCGAAAGGCCTCGTGGATGACGTTGAGCTCTATCGCCAGGTTCTCCTGGACGAACTCGTAGGGATACTCCCAGTTCGCGAGGATGCCGCCCACGCGCGCCGCCGCCAATATCACCAGCTCAGGTCTCTCTCGCTGGAAGAATGCCCGGGTTTGGACCTGGTCGGTAAGATCGAGTTCCTCCAGGGTCCGGAGGAGCAGGCGGTCGTATCCTCTCACCTCGAGAGCCCTCAGAATGCCTCCGCCCACCAGGCCGGTGTGCCCGGCCAGGTAGATGGGGTCATGAAGGCCGTGAGTGCTTGAAACCAAAGCCACGCCCTCCTGCTGAAGTGCGTACGCCGGAGCAGCTGCAATGAGCACCAAACATCATAATGGAATCGACCGGTTGCGGCCAGGAGGAGCACTCGCCGCGCGGGGCTTTGCTGGGTCTGCTACCCTTCGCGGGGGCGAGCTCACTCATGACAGACATACGAACAACAGCCGAGCGGCGTGCCGGTCGCCTTGAATACGAGTTCTCGAGGTTGGTGGGCGACTTGTCCCGGGCGCTGCGAGCGACTGGAAGAGCCGAGACCCCCGCCCACGGTGATCTTAGCGACATCACAGCGGTCGCAGTGGTGTGCCAAACGAAGGACTTGTTCAAAGTCGCCTACGAGAGTCTCAGGCGCTTCTACCCAAAAGTCCCGCTTCTGGTCGTGAACGGGCTCGCCGGCGATGATTGCACCTCGTATTTGGAGAGCTTGAAGCGGACCGATGCCAATCTGCGCCTGATGAAGTTCCGGTATAACATCGGCCACGGGCGGGGCATGCATGTTGCCTTGCAGCGCGTGAGGACACCCTATGCGTACATCTTCGATTCCGATACGAGGATGGACGCGCCCGTCCTTCAGCCGATGCTGGAGACCGTCTCGCGGCTGGATGACTTCTACGGGGTCGGTGTGGTGATGCACGTGGACCGGTGCGGGATCAACACGTATCTGCCGGAGGCCCAGACTGGGATCTCGATCCCCTATCTCCATCCCGCCGCGATGTTGCTCAATCTCAGACGGTACCGGCAATACCGGCCTTTCTTCGAGCATGGTGCCCCCGCTCTAAGTGCCGCGCTCGATCTGTACGACACTGGGGGGGCCGATCTCCTTGTAGATTTCCCTGTGGCCGATTACGTGCACCACGAGTGGGCGGGCACGAGGAAGGTCACCAAGCGGTACCTCTAGCTGGTACCCTACCTAGCGACATGCTGACCATCTTCACCGTCCCCAAGGCCTTCAACGGCCATATCGGAGTCATCCAACGCAACGCGATCAGGAGTTGGCTGGCGCTGCGGCCACACTGCGAGATCGTCCTCTTCAGCGAGGACCCGAGGACCGCTGAGTGCGCCCGGGAACTCGGGGTCCGTCACGTCGCAGGAGTGAAGTGCAACGAGTACGGGACTCCGCGACTCGACGATGTATTCAGGCAGGCGGCCGGACTTGCCCGTTTTCCGCTCCTCTGCTACGTGAACACAGACATCATTCTGCCGGCGGCGTTCACCGCGTGCGTACAGCGCGTGCGCTTTTCCAGGTTCCTGATGGTCGGGCAGCGGATCGACGTCGATGTCGACGAGGAACTCAACTTCAGCGACGAACAATGCCGGGTGTTTCTCGAGGCGCGGGTGCGGGACTCGGGCAGAATGAATGCGCCGGTTGCCATGGACTACTTCGTCTTCCCGAAAGGGTCTCTTGGTGACCTACCGCCATTCGTCGTGGGCAGGCCTGGCTGGGACAACTGGATGATCCTCCGGGGGACGCAGTTGAGGATCCCTGTGGTGGACGCCACCTCGTGCTCGCCGGTGATTCACCAGAGCCACGACTACGCGCACGTGCCCAAGGGCACGGGCGGCTACGAGGGTCCCGAGGCCGACTACAACCGGAGATTTCTAAGCGAACGGGAGTACCACTTCGCCATTTTGCACGCGAGTTGGCGGCTGACTCCCGCGGGTCTCGCCAGGAGACCTTGGTGGAAGCATGAGTATCGGGACGCGACGTTGATACTGAGCACCGCCCACCCCCGGATGAGGCCGCTCGTTCCCGCTGTAGGCTTTCTGATCCGGGCTCGCGATGCCGCACGTAGAAGGCTCAGCCGTGGTTAGCCAACTCGGGGCCACGCATGCGCGAGACTTCATGCCCTTACCGGCTCAGCGCTTGAGCGTATGTCGCTCCGTACTGATCGGCCACGACGTTTTCCGCGAACCGTCGCACCGCGTCTTCCCGGGCCGCGGCGGAGAGCGCCAGCCGCCGGTTCTCGTCTTGCAGCACCCACTGCAGGCCCCCCGCCAGGTCATCCACATCGAACGGTCTCGTGAGCCAGCCCGATTTCTGGTGGGAGACGATATCCGGAAGCCCGCCGACGTCGAACGCCACGACGGGCAGGCCGCAGGCCTGGGCCTCGACGGCCGTATTGGGAAGATTGTCCTGGCGCGAGGGAACCACCATCGCGTCGGCCGCGGAGTAAGCGGCCACCAGCACGCGGTCGTCCCGTACCGTGCCCAGCCAATGTACCCGGCAGGGCCAGTGTTCCCGCCCCGTGGGAGCGGACTGCCCGTAGATCATCAGCTCGACCTCATCGGGCGAACGCTGCGCGAACCGGTCCATCATGTCGCGGAGCAGGTCGCCGCCCTTCCGCGGATCGGTGGCCCCACCCTCGGCGCCCATGAGCACCAGGCGCTTGTTCGGCGGTAGCCGCAGCGCGGTGCGCGCTGCTTCCCGCGGGATCGGGCGCCACATACCCTCGATGTCCAGGGCATTCGCTATCACACGCACGGGCGCGCCCGCGAGCAGGACGCTATCCTCCGTACATTTCGCCATCCAGAGGCTGGGGCATACGACGGTGAAACGCTGTCGCGCCCACAGACGCTTCTTTGCTTCCCATGCGCGCCGGTTGAGGTCGGGACCCTGTTCTCCCGCAGGGCGGTTTGACGCCAGGTAGCCCTTCCGAAAACGCGCGAGCGCGTCGTCTTCCACGTAGTGCTCGCCGCCACAGAAGGCCCACATATCGTGGAAGGTCCAGACGATCGGCTTCTCGAGCCGTCCTATGTCCCGGACCGAGAGCATCCCCCCGATCCAGTGTAGGTTGATGATGTCGGCATCACCCGTGTTGAGCTCGTTCAGCAGTCCGACGCCGTCTTCGCCGAACGAGTGGATGCCAGGATTGGTCGTGGACCAGCCTCGTGCGACGCGTGAGCGCCAGTGGCGGCCGGCCATCTCGAGCGCTCGTGCCGACAGGCTCTTGCGCGGCCAGCCTCCCTCCACTCGGTCGTCGTCGGTGCGGTGGTGCAGCACCCTCATACGGCTGTTGTAGCCCCCGTCGACCAAAGCTCGGTGGAGACGGTAGGCCGCCCGGCCCGCACCGGTCTCGGCGTCGAACGTACAAACATGCAGGATCTTCACGCACGCTCCCCGATGAGCCCGCCGGCCGCGCGCGGCCGGCGGTGCTCCGGTGCGCGTTCGACGAGGCGGAACCATGAAGATCGAAGGCGGGGCCAGTCGTCTCGCAGGAACGGCTCCACATAGCGAAGATCCGCCCCAGAAGCCTTCGGTTGGTCTATCTGCGGGCCTGGCAACTTGTTGGTGCTCGATGTGGGCATTTCGAGTCCTCAACTCCTCATCTTCGGTCACAACCGGGCCAGAGTAGGTTCACGAGGAAGGGGAAGCGCGTCCTATACATCTTTCTGCGGAATATTGCGATTCATCGCCTCCCACTCCGGATGCTCCACCACGGCTGCAACAGCCTCCCGCCAGGAGAAGCTGTCATTCCCAAGATGCGCGTAGATGTGTCGCGCCACTTCCAGGTCCTCGATCGTGTCAACGGTCCATCTGTAGCGGGAGAAGTCACCCTCACAGCAGAGGCCATGGAGGCGGAATAACTCGGGATGCCGGTAGATGAACAGGGTGACATGCTCCCTCTCCTTCTCCTCGCCAGCCAAACGCCAGGCCTTCGCCAGCGCCTCGAAACAGACCACTTCCACGCTCAGACCTGTCGGGTAGGTCTGGCGGCCAAGGGAGTTGGATACGTAGTCAATCGTGGGCCGCCGGCGAGCGAATTCGCCGACCATTTCATCTACCAGTTCATTATCGACGAGAGGATTATCGGCAGTAATCCGTACCACTACTTCTGCCTCGTACCCGCGCGCGGCTTGGTAGTAGCGGTCCAACACATCCGACTCGCTGCCCCTGAAGCACGGCCAACCTCGTGCTCCGCAGAGTCCGGCAATCGCATTGTCCTGTGTGTTCTCCGAGGTAGCCACCACCACTTCGCTAACTGTGGTCGCGCGCGCCGTCCGCTCCACGACACGTGCCAGCAGTGGTTCCCCGGCGAGGTCCATCATGACCTTGCCGGGAAGGCGAGTGCTACCCATCCGCGCCTGGACGATTGCTACCACTCTCACCAGGGGCCAACCTTCGTAGCGCCGCAGGCGGTCCGCGTCATCATGTTCTTCACGATGCGGTCCACCCACCGTCCACGACAAGTGTGTGACCTGTGACATACGAGGACGCGGCAGAGACCAAGAAGACAACTGCGCCGACAATCTCTTCCGGCCGTCCAATCCTCTTCAGTGCGGTCCTGTGCGAAAGACGGCCAACAAAGCCTTGATCTACCTGAACCCGCGGGTTCGGGAACGGGCCAGGCGCAATGGCGTTGACCCGAATGCCCTCCGAACCGAGATACCATGCGAAATACTTGGTCATCTGGATTACCGCAGCTTTTGCGGCTCCATAGTGGGGTGGATTTAGGTAGGCCGGCGACTCGTCGTATATGGAGAAGTCGGGACTGACCAAGCCGTACATCGAAGCGATGTTGATGATGCTGCCGCCGCCAATCTCACGGAAGTACGGTAATACTTCTCGAGTGCACCGGTATACGCTCGACGCCACGCCGTCCATGCTCCGCGCCCATTGGTCGTCGGAGAGATCTAGGGGTCCTTGGCCCTCCACGTGGGATGCATTGTTCACCAGGGCGCCTATGCGGCCCTCGTATCCTCGTACTTTTCGGAAAGCCTCCCGGATTGTGGCAGCATCGCTGACATCGCAGTAGACGTAGCGGATCGCTTCGCTGGCTTCTGGGAACGCCGCGGCGAACCTCTCCTCGGAGCGTCCGAGAACGTACACCTGGGCGCCGTGCTCGGCCAGCCCGGCGGTCATCGCGGCTCCGAGGTGGCCGTAGCCCCCGGTGACAAGCACCGGGACGCCCTCCAGCTCAAAGAGCTTCATCGAATTGTCCCAACCAGCGAGATGGAAGAATAATGCTCTCTTCCTCCAGAGCGACCGACCTGAGCCTCGCCAGGTCTAGCTGGGAGGCTGAGACGAGCTCGAGAGCAGACACGTTCATGCGAAACTCCTCCACGCTAGTAACTCCGACAACGACGCGATCAATCCCGTCTGCAAGCAGCCCTATCCCAAGAAGCAGTGTCTGTGGCGGAACTTCGATAGCGGCCGCCTCATCCCGCAGCCAGGCAATCGCGGGCAGAATACGACTAAGGTGTGTGGGCACCTGGTCGGGCTCCATTAGCAGCAGCCCCTGCAGGAACAGCGAGCGCACGTGCACTCGAACATCCCGCTTGGCAAGTTCGGGAAGCAGTGAGGCGAAGCGCTGATCGACAATGCTGTAGGGAAGCTGGACGAGACTGAAATCGATATCTCGCTCGAGGTATTTCTCGATTTCGCTCGGGTGATAGACGGATGCACCGAAGCGCTGTACAAGACCTCGTTCTTGGGCCTCGCACAGCGCGTCGACAATCCCCGCATCGAGAAGTGAGTGCGGATCGTGCGCGAGGTATCCGTTGAGAGAGGCCACCCCGAGACGAGCAAGACTTCCGGCGAGATGCTCACCCAGCGAGTCCCGGCCGAGTCCGGCTGGAAACTTCGTTACAATCTCGAACTCATGCTGCAACTCGGCAATGGCGGAGCCGATGATCCTCTCGCTATCGCCATAACCCTCGGCCGTATCGATAGTTCTCACGCCACTACCTGTGGCTTCCCGCAGGATGATCGCCACCTCAGCGGGCGGCACTCTTCCTTGCTTGTTGCTAATGCCGTAGGCAAGACCGAACTGAGCGGTTCCAAGTGCTAGCTTGCCGCGGAGATCTTGGGAGAGTGCGGACGTCACCGTGCATCCGACCCCAACGCCTGGATACTCCCGCAGGACCAGTTCTGTGCGCTTTGGGCCGAGGAGCCGGTGCCGTCGGTAAGGAGTACTGATCGTCCGTTCATGGCGGGTCCTAGCATACCGCTAATTCCGGCGAGAACAGGCTACGCCGGCAGAAAGAGGTCAGATCACATCAACATATCCCACGTCACCGGCGACCCGGTGGCGGCATCCCGACTGATCCGCTTGCCCAGGACCAGATCATAGTAGCGAGGATGCAGGCCAAGGCTAGGCCGGATCACGCGGAGATTCTCCGGAGTGAATGGGTCACCCGCCTTCATGTCGTGGCCCACATACAGCGACCGCCGGAACCGCAGTGACGCCTGCTCGGCACCGGCAGCGCCATAGGCCACCTCACCGAGGGCTTCCCACGCCCGCCTTGTTTCGTCGACCAAGGTCCGCAGTTCGTCGGGCTCCAGCGAGAAGCTGGAATCGACCCCGCCCTCGGCCCGCGAAAGGGTCAGGTGCTTCTCCACAAGGACAGCTCCCAGAGCGACTGCGGCCACCGCCACACCAGTACCGAGCGTGTGGTCCGAAAGTCCCACCGGGCAGCCAAAAAGCTCCCGCATGTGCGGGATGGTGAGGAGGTCGGTATCGCTGGGCGAGGCCGGGTACGTACTGGTGCACTTGAGAAGCAGGATGCGGTCGTTGCCTTCGCCCCGAATAGTGCGGACCGCCTCGTCGATCTCCCCGGCCGTGGCCATACCTGTGGAGAGGATGACAGGCTTTCCCAAAGAGGCAACTTTCCTCAGGAGCGGCAGGTGGACCAGTTCGAAGGAGGCGATCTTGTACGCCGGGTTGCCCAGGTCCTCCAGGAAGTCGACCGCGGCCTCGTCGAACGGGGTGCTGAAACAGACGAGGCCGAGCTCGCGGCACCGCTCGAAGATCGATGGATGCCACGCCCGAGGCGTGTGAGCCTGCTGATAGAGCTCGTACAGAGTCTTTCCGTGCCAGGGGCTGTTCGGGTCCTCGATCACGAACGGTGGATCGGCGAGGTCGAGAGTCAGGGCGTCGGCCGTGTACGTCTGCAGCTTGAGGGCGTGCGCGCCAGCCCAGGCAGCGGCGCCAACGATCTGCAATGCGTGCTCGAGAGACTGGTTGTGGTTGCCCGACATCTCCGCCACCACCACGGGCGGGGAGCCCGGACCCAGCCCTAATCCATCGATCTGCATGTGACTCCTATCTTGGCCCGGCCGGCCTAGCCTGCCGGGCCGAACAGCTCCAACCCCAATCGAGACCGGATCTCTTCCCACTCTTCCCGTAGTATCCCGAGGACGACGACATCTCGGTATTCGCCACCCTTGAGGTGGTGCCTTCGCAGCAGCCCCTCGTGCTGCAAGCCGCACTTCTCATACATGCGTATGGCACGTTCGTTCAGGTCCAGCGCTTGGCAGCCCAGCTTCCTGACGCCCAGATCATCGAACGCCCACTGGAGGGTCAAATACGTCATCCGGGAGCCGGTTCCCCCAGGAACATCGGTTTCCCCTAGGTAGAGTCCGAACGTCGCCGTCCCGTTCAACCTGTCCAACTCGGTGATTCCCGTGACTCCCGCGGGGCGGCCGTCGATCTGAAACACGGCGTAGAAGCGGGACGTATCGTGCTCCGCCCGCCCGAACCAGGCGAGATGCTCTTCCCAGGAGATCAGCTGGTCGGTGAACATGACCGCCCGCACCCGGTCCGAGTTCCGCCACGCGAGCACTCCCTTCAGGTCGTCTCGATCCAGCGGACGAAGCGAATACTCCGGCACTAGCTCATCTCCTCCATGGCCGAGACCACTGCCTGCGGTCCGGCGGTCCCCTCTCGGCTCATAAGCTCTATCGCGCAACGACTTGTAGCTTGGACCGTCTCCGGATGAGCGAGTAAGAACTCGATCTCGCGCAGCCAGTCCTCCACGGTCAGTTCGGACGCGACGCCGACCAGTCGTATCGCCCCCGACTGGGCGAGCGCCGTGGCCCCTTCCAGTTGGTTTGCAGCAGCCACCACCACGCTGGACGGCAGACCCAGGGCACAGCGCTCCCAGACCGTACTCCCGCCGGCCCCGAAACTGAGGTCGGAAGCCAGCATGAGACAGGCCATGTCGTCCACCCAGTCTACCGTCTGGACCGATGGCAAACGGTCGGCGAGGCTTCTCTCCGCCTGGGACAGCAGCTCGGACCTCTTGACCACCGTCACCTCCAGGCCAGGCGCGGATAGCCGCGAGAGCGCTTCGAGCACCTTCCCCGTTTCGTTCGAGGGATCGCTCCCGCCGAAAGACACAAGCAGCCGCTTCACCTTCCCGCTGCGGACCGTGGCCCTCCTCGCGGCGCCCAGGAACTGTTCTCGCAGCAGAGCGTAGCGCGGGCCCAGCAGTAGCCGGGTCTCAGACGGCACTTTGCCCTGGTACCGGGCGGCCGGATCCGGGTGGTAGTTCTGGTCCAGGAGCATATCGCAGCGGTGCGGGCGCCCGAGATCGTCTATGGCGAGCACCTTCACGGCGTGCTCGCGGACGGTGGTCTCCCATTCGGGTCCCAATCCGTAGTGATCGACCACCATCCATGCAGCGCCCAGGTGCTCCGCCAGCGCCCCGATTTGCTCGGCATCTTCCGCGCCGCCCGCTGGGTTCTCGAGCCGGGTGACCTCAAAGCCGTCGAGGAGGCGGTCGAGCGCGGGCGATGCCGCCCCGAGGACGAAGCGCGCCCGCCAACCACTCTTGCGGAGCGCGCCCGCCAGAGTCAGGCAGCGCATGAGATGCCCGGCCCCAATCTGCTCCGAGGCATCCACCCTAAAGAGGGCCAGACTCGGCGAGGCGGGGTTCAAGCTCTAGTCACCCTCCAGCGCTCGTCCCAACTCGGACACCACCGAATCCTGATCAGCGGCGCTCATCGCTGGGAAGAGCGGCAGGGTCAGGCATTCATGGTAGTAGTCCTCAGCATTGGGAAAGTCGCCCGGGCCGAAACCCAGGTCCTGGTAGTAGGGCTGGAGGTGCACGGGGATGTAGTGAACGTGGACCCCTATCCCCGCCGACCGCAGCCCGTCGAAGACCTCGCGCCGGGTCTTCGCGGTCCTTGAAGCGTCCAGCCGGATCACGTACAAGTGGAACGCAGAGATGACTTCGGGCTCCCGGTGAGGAACAATGACGGGCAGGTCCGCAAGCAGGCGGTCGTAGCGGTCGGCGAGCCGGTTGCGCAGCCCGACGAATTCATCGAGACGATCCAGTTGACTTATGCCGATGGCGGCCTGGAGATCGGTAAGCCTGTAGTTGTAGCCCAAGGCGATCTGTTCGTAGTACCAGGCACCCTCCGCCGGACGGCGCATCTGCTCCGGGTCTTTGGTCGTCCCGTGGGAGCGGAACAGCCTCACTCGGTCGGCGAAGCGCTCGTCGTTGGTGAGTACCATGCCCCCTTCGCCGGTGGTGATGATCTTCACGGGGTGGAAACTCAAGACAGCGGCATCGGAGTAGGCGCAGGAACCCACTGGAGTCGTCCGATAGCTGCCGCCAAGAGCATGACTGGCATCTTCGAGCAGAAAGAAGCCGTAACGCTGCGACAGCTCCTTCAGGGGCGCCATGTCGCACGACGCGCCGGCGAAGTGGACCGGGACTACCATCCGCGGCAGCGAGCCAGCCGTCTCCGCCCACGCCAGCTTCTGCTGCAGCGCGGCGAGGTCCAGGTTGTAGGTCCGGGCGTCGACGTCGACGAAGTCCACATCCGCTCCGCAGTAACGGGCGCAGTTCGCCGAAGCCAAGAAGGTGTTGGGCGAGGTCCAGAGAGTGTCTCCCGGTCCCAGACCCTGGGCCAGGCAGGCCAGGTGCAGCGCGGCGGTGCCGTTCGCGACCGCGACCGCGTGCTTCACACCGCAGCGAGCGGCCACCGCCTGCTCGAAGGTCTCGATGACCGGCCCTTGCGTGATGAAGTCCGACCGCAGGACGGCCACGACTGCGTCGATGTCCCGTTGCGAGATCCACTGGTGCCCATACGGGATCATTCTGGATCTAGGCCTGGGCGGGGGCGAAACCGTCTTCGACGTGCTCGCGGATAAGCCGGCGCAGGTCCTCCACCGTCAGCCAGTGGTCGTTGGAATCGCTGCTGTAGCGGAAACCGGACGGGCAGGCACGTCCGCCCCGATCGGCCCAGTCACCGTCGGTGACCGAGTGCAACGCCGGCACGATAATGAAGTAATCATCGAACTCCATGGTGCTGAGCGCGTCGGTCTCGGTGATCATCTCCTCGTGCAACTTCTCCCCGGGGCGTATCCCGACGATATTGATCTCGCACCCGGGGGCGATCGCTTCGGCCACGTCGACAATGCGATAGCTCGGGATCTTGGGGACGTAGATCTCGCCGCCGCGCATATCATCGAGCGCGAATCGGACCAAACGCACCCCCTCGTCCAGGGTGATGTTGAAGCGGGTCATGCGCGTATCTGTAATCGGCAAAGGGCCTTTGTTCCGCAGTTTCAGATACAAGGGGATCACACTTCCGCGGCTGCCGATGACGTTGCCATAGCGCACCACCGAGAAGCGGATGTCGTGCTTGCCCTTGAAATTGTTCGCCGCCACAAACAGTTTATCCGAGCAGAGCTTGGTGGCCCCGTAGAGGTTCACCGGTGCAGCCGCCTTGTCGGTGCTCAAGGCGACGACCCGGTGTACCCCTCTGTCGATAGCCACGTCGATGACGTTCTGCGCTCCCATAACGTTCGTCTTTATGGCTTCGAATGGGTTGTACTCGGCGACGGGGACGTGCTTGAGGGCCGCGGCGTGGATGACGGTATCGATGCCTTCCATAGCGCGCCAGAGCCGGTCTTTGTCCCGCACGTCGCCGATGAAGTACCGGAGCTGGCGATAATCGCTCGGCGAAAAGCGTCTGGCCATCTCGTACTGCTTGAGCTCGTCGCGAGAGAAGATCACCAGGCGCTCGATGCCGGGATACTCGCGTAGAGCCAGTTCAGTGAACTTCTGTCCGAAGGAACCGGTCCCGCCCGTCAGCAGTATCGACTTGCCGTTCATGATGTGGACATGATATCGCGAACCCACGGGAGCACGCGTTCGGCTATCCTTGTCGATCGAAGAGATAGGGGATCAGCGGCGGCCCCGGCCAGCGAGGAGTGACCGATGCCAGCGAACTCTCAAGACAACCCGACGACGCGATACCTTGCCGAGAACGAGCGGGTGCGGCGCCTGGAGCGCCGCACGCTGTCCGGGTTCCGCAGGGCCTACTACCCCACGTCGCTCCTGTGGTTAGCTCGGTGGAAATGGCAAGAGCTTCGCCAGTTGAAGGTATATCGGCGCGAGAAGCGGATCGGCGCGAAATGGCTCGAAGCGTTGCGCGGACTACAGGGCAGCAAGGCGGGTCTTTCGGCCATCGTCATCGGAAACGGACCCTCTCAGGGTTACCTCACGGCCGAAACGCTGGCCAGGTTCATGGATAGCGGCGGCGAGGTGCTCGCCGTCAATTACTGGCCGGATAATGAAGCTCTGCGCGAAGTGGCCCCCAGCTACCTAGTGATATCGGACCTCAATACGCTGAAGAGCCGAGAGGCGACCGAGCCGGTGTCGCCAAGAGATTCGCTTCTTCGCGGGTACCTCGCCACGCACCCCACCATTAACATCGCATGTCCCGTAATGAGATGTGATGAGATAGCCGCCGAGTTCGGACGTGAACGCGTGACTGGTTTTATCGATAGCGAACTGCGGTTATGGACAGATAATATTTCCCCTCTCAAACCACGGGGATATATATCGATGAGTCTATATAAGTCACTGGCATTGGCTATACACTTAGGATATGAACGCATATTCATTATAGGCATGGATAATACTTATCCGAGGAGTATTTACTGCGATGAAGATAATCGGACGCTCAGCCTAGAAACGCACGCTGGCATCGACGATTGGCTCGTCGATAGCGGCAGTTGCTACGGGGGAATGGGCGACCTACTGTATTCGATCTCCATCCTCTTCTATGACCTTAGGAAGTTCCGCTCGACAACGTCTGAGTTGGTCAATCTTGATCCCTACTCCTTGACGGACGTCTTCCCGAAGGCGCCCACCATTGACGTGGCGAAATCTCTCCTCTCGGGAGACGCCCGGATGTCGTGAGAGGCCGTCGTGCCGGTTCGCTACAACTCCCGCCAGTCCAGCAAGGTGCTGAAGAATCCGCCCCGGTTATTCCCGCGCTTCGAAGTGACGTCGTTCAGGCTAAAAGCACAGACAACACCCGGGGTGTCGACGTTGAACCGATCCGCCAGGGGACAGGCCAGTGAGAACGTGACCGTGTAGTCACCGTGGCCGAGGGTCCGCGGGGGAAGGGTGACCTCAAACGTGTGTGTCCCCACGTCCAGACCGTCCAGCGGGTTCGGCGGATCGGCGTCAAAGCTATCGGAGACGAGCACTCTTGTCCCGTCCGCCTTGTCTACCTGCAGATAGCCGTAGAGACCGGGTATGTTCTGCCGTACCGCGATCTCCATCCTGAGTACGATGGGAGCGTCGCACGTGAACGCGTCGGTCAGGATCCCCTGACTGTCTCGCACCGAGATGCTGAGTAACTGCGCCTGCTTGCTCCCGTCCTCGGGGAAAGTCCTCTCCGCGCTCGCACTCTCGGCGCCGGTACGAAGGTAGGCATCCACCGTCGCAGCTGTGTCGCCCTTCGGCCCGGCGACCCCCTTGTCGAGCAAGATGCAGCTCGAGCATAGCTGCGAGATCATCCCCATGTTGTGACTGACGAATAGCACCGTCCTACCCTGGGAAGCCACGTCGCCCATTTTGCCCAGGCACTTCTTCTGGAAGGCGGCGTCGCCCACCGCGAGGACCTCGTCCACTATCAGGATCTCCGGCTCCAGATGGGCGGCCACCGCGAACGCCAAGCGCACGTACATGCCCGACGAGTAGCGCTTGACCGGGGTATCGAGAAAGGTGTCGACTTCGGCGAAGGCGACGATCTCGTCGAACTTCCGTTTGATCTCGGGGCGGGTCATGCCGAGGATGGCGCCGTTCAGATAGATATTCTGGCGGCCCGTGAGCTCCGGGTGAAAGCCGGTGCCCACCTCGAGCAGGCTGGCGACCCGGCCCTTGATGGTGATGCGTCCCTTTGTCGGCTCGGTGATGCGGCTGAGGACCTTGAGCAGCGTCGACTTACCGGCCCCGTTGCGGCCGATGACGCCGAGCGTGTCGCCGGCGTTCACCTCGAACGAGACATCCCTGAGGGCCCAGAATTCTTCCAGCCGCTGCCCCTGGATGATCGGCTTGCCTCTGACAATGTCGCCGGTCTTGCGGGCAAAGCCCGAGGCGCTCCGCACAAGGGCGTCGCGCAATGTGGGATTGCTCTCGCTCTGGGCGGCGTTGCGGCCCAGCATATAGCGCTTGCTCAGGTTCTCTACGGTGATGACCGCGTCGGACATCGAACCTGCCTCAGATGATGTCGGCGAAGCTTTTTTCCATCCTGCGGAAGCGGCGCACGCCGAGCCACAAGAACAGCACGATGACGATCCAGCTCAGCGCGAAGCCCGGAAGGTAGATCTTCGAGCTGCCGCCCAGGATCGCCCAGCGGAAGCCATCGATGACGCCCACCATGGGGTTGACCGAATAGAGAAGCTGCCATTTACTATCCGCCAAGAGGTCCGAGCTGAAGCCGACCGGGGATATGAACTGCCCGAACTGGACGACGAAGGGGATGATAAAGACGAAGTCGCGGTACTTCACGTTGAGCGACGCCGCCAATAGACCCGGGCCGATGCTGGCCAGTATGGCCATGATGACGAAGAGTGGGAGGGTGAGGATCTCCCATACCGGCGGGTACCGGTACCATAGCATCAGCACGAACAGGACAATGAGGCTGATGAGAAAGTCCACGCACGACACCACTCCCCGGGCCGTGGGGACGAGCAGCCGGGGGAAGTAGACCTTGCTGATGAGATTCGTGTTCCCTATCAAGCTGCCGGCCGAGCCGGTGAAGATGCCGGCGAAGAGCTGCCAGGGCAGCAGCGCGGCGAAGACCATCAGGGGGTACGGCGCGCCGGCCTCGGGGGGCAACTTGGCCAGCCGGCCGAAGATGATGGTAAAGACCACCATGGCCAGGAAGGGCTGCACCAGCGCCCAAGCGACGCCGAAGACCGTCTGCTTGTAGCGGACCGCGATGTCCCGCCATGCGAGGATGGAGAAGAGCCCGCGATAGCGCCAGAGGTCCCGCCAGTAGTTGCGGTCGACCTGACCGGGCTCGATGATGAGGATGTCCACGGCGGGAATCATAGCCTAAGAGACGCCGTGGCGCAGGTATAGTATCGGCGACTGCACCCGACCGAAGGCTCGACATTGTCGCACTCGCACAGAGCGCCGCAGCCGTTGTTCTCGATCGTCTGCCTGCGCGACGAGGCAGGCGACCGACCGGCGGACGACTTTCTCGCGCGGACGCTCGCCGGCATCCAGGCCCAGACGTTCACGGACTTCGAGATCATCTTCGTCGACCTCCGCACCGCGGGCTCCGATATTTGGCGCGCTAGAAATATCGGCATCGCGCAGGCGGCCGGCGAGTGGATCACGTTCGTCGATCCGGGTGACGTCTGGCTTCCGGAGAGACTCGGCGAACAGGCCGCGCTGACCGGGGATGCCGACCTGATCTATTCGGACTGCCACTTTCGCCTGGGGGAGGCCTGTGTCCCCGGTGACCTTTCACCAACTCTTTCCTCCTCCGCAGCCGGGCGAGGATCCAGTCGGGGCACTCGTGGCCCGGGGCTACATCCCCGATGCCACGCTGGCGACGCGTGCCGACCCGCTTCGCGCGGTCGGCGGCTTCGACCCCGCCGCGGGCCCGGCCGCGTACCTCGATCTATGTCTCCGCCTGCTCGCACAAGGAGCGCCCTCGCAATGTGTCGCCCGGCCGTTGGTGCAGCAGCTGGTGCGGCTGGATCGAATCACCGAGACACAGGTGGAGGCGCAACGGGCGCAGGAACGGGTGGTGCGCGCGTTCGCGAAAGCGCATCCGGATTATCGCCGGGCCGCCAGGAAGCGGGCGCGGGAACTGGCTCGAGAGTATGTGCAGCGCGATCGCGCGCGCCGGCGCCGTTTCGCGGCGCGTCTGGGCGACTCTGTGGCCCTGGTCGCGGCCCGCGCGCCTCTAGGGGAACTGCTGGCGCAGGGACTGTATGTGGTGGCCCCTGTCGCCGCGGGCTGGAGGGGCAGGCTCGTGGAGCCGGCCAGCGCCGCGGACTCTCTGAAGAACCTGATCCTGCGCGCCGAACCTACCCCCGCCGATCCCAAAGTGTCGGTCGTCATCCCCTGTCATGACTACGGACGCTTTCTCGCCCAAGCCGTCGACAGCGCCCTCCATCAGACCCATGCCGATCTGGAGATCATCATCGTGGACGACGGCTCCACCGACGACACGGCCGAAGTGGCTTCCAGATACAAGGGCAAGGCGCTCTACTGGTACCAGCCGAACCGGGGCCCCGGGGCCGCGCGGAATACCGGCATCAGCCTGGCGTCGGGGCACTACGTGGCCTTTCTCGACGCGGACGATTGGCTGGAGCCGGCCTTTCTGGCCGAGTGCCTTGCCGCCCTCGCCGATCATCCCGATGCAGCCTACGCTTTCCCCCAGGTCTTCTTCTTCGGCAGGCGGGAGACCGTCAGCCGCTTCCCGCGCTACGATGCGGCCTCCGCGACCCGCCGACGCCTGCCTTCATGCTCGGTCTTCAGACAGCAGGCCTTTGCGGACGTGCGCTTTGACGAGGGGCTCAGAACAGGCCTGGAAGACTGGGACCTCTTCCATTCTCTGGCGGAGCACGGAGCGACAGGAGTGCTCGTGGACAGGCCGTTGGTGCACGTCCGCACTCACGAGTCCGGGGGAAGCGTGACCGACAGGCTCATAGCGTCGCCTCATCTGCGCCGGGGCCTCTACTTCCGGCTCATGCTCCGGCATTTTCCGCTCTTCACCCTGGGGGACTGGACCCAGTTCTTCGATCTCTCCGCGCGGGAATTCCTGGGCGAGACCAAGCGCTGGGTGCTGCGCCGGGGGCATCGGCCCGCCTCCCGGTCCTGAGGCGGCCGTGCGGCGGGCGCCGGCAGCCTACCGCGGACGAAAGTCCGACAGGCAGAGGCCGATCATGCCCAGGGCAAGGCGGGGGCGGGGCCCGTGGCCCACGAGCCCGCCGCACGCCTGCAGCAGCAAGGACGCCAAGAGAAGACAGTTGTAGAAGGCGAATCTCACCGGGCCGAGCGTCTCCCGCATGGCGGCCGAGTGCCCCGCCTGCCTGACCAGGCGGGTCGAGTCCACAGTCCACCTCTGCCTGCTGGCCGACCCCAGGTCGTGAAAGACGACGATCTCGGGGTCGTACCACACCTCATAGCCCAACTGGCGGAAGCGGGCGCCGAGTATCTGCTCCTCGCCGTACATGAAGGTGAGCGTGGGCACCCCGCCGGCTTCGCGGAGCATCGAGGCGCGAAAGACCATGCAGGCGCCGTCCAACCTCTCGCAGCGCCGAAGCCGCTCGTGATCGTGCCGGCCCAGATAGGCCAGCAGCCTGAAGACCCCGGGAAACGTGCGCAGCGGCTGGAAGACCGTGCCCAACATGTAGGGTCCGCTGCGGGCTTGGCCGCGGGCGTTGCGCAACTGGGGTCCCGTCCAGGCGGCGGCGGGACGTTCCTGGAGCAGGCCCACCAACCGGCGGAGAGACCCGGGGGGCAGCACCACGTCGGGATTGACCACCGCGACGAACTCCCCGCGCGCGACCTCGACGCCCGTCTGAGCGCCCCGGCCGAACCCGACGTTCTCCTGGTTCTCGATGAGCGTGACCTGGGGGTAGCTCTCCCGGATGAAGGCCACCGACGGATCGGCCGAGTGATTGTCGACGACGATGATCTCCGTCTCCAGACCGAGCACGGCCTCGACGATGGAATCCAGGCAGCCCGCGATGTAGTCGCGCCCGTTCCAGTTGACGATGACCACCGACAGGTCCACGCCGCGTCCTACTTCCGCACTGAGTCGAGGAAGGCGCTCCGGACTCCCGAGAACTGTGCGTACTCGCCTCTGCCCAGCATCCTGAGCACGTCAACCGTTCGCCGAGGACGGTCTTCGCGCAGCACCGCCAGTCTCGCTCCGATCGCGTGCAGCGTGGCTTCAAGTGCATCGACCGCCAGAACGGCCTGGCGGCGCCGGCTCCGTGAGCCGGCGCCCTCACCGTACGAGACTGCGTTCAGCCTCTCGATGCGCATGCGGATCATTGCGGCTCTCCTCGCCAGCAGGGGGCGCTCGTCTTCCACCATGCTGTCCCAAAGCTTGAGCATCCTGCGCCTCCAGCCCGCCCGGCTGCCCATCTCGATGGGGGACGCGTTCGCCTCATGTCTCCTAAAGAGCTGAAGCCGGCGTTCGCTGACGAACACTGCTCCCAGGTCGCGGGCCAGGTCGGCGACCCAGATGTCGTGGAAGGGATAGGCGTCGGGCAGGGGCAAGACCCACTCGAGCAGCTCCCGGCGCATGGCAAAGCAGCTTCCCTGTGTGAACTCCCTGTCCGACCAACCCCGAGCCCGCACCTGCCCGAAGGTGGTGAGGCCCAGCGCGTTGAGGTCTTCGTCCACCAGCTCCGCGTCGTGGACAAGGAGCAATGCGTCCGGATTCTCCTCCAGGGCGGCACACGCTGTGGCTATCTTCTCGGGGAACCAGACGTCGTCTTGATCGCTCAGGAAGATCACATCGCCGGTGCAGAGCGACATAGCCGTGTCGAAGTTCTTGATGAAGCCCAGGTTCGCCGGACTGCCCTGGACGTTGACGGCGAACGGCGCGGTGCGCGCGAAAGCCTTCAGTATCGCCAGTGTCCCGTCGGTGGAAGCGTCGTCGCAGGCTATCAGCTCGTCGGGTTGCCGGTCCTGCCGGACGTAGCTGTCGAGCTGGTCCTGAAGGTACTCGGCACCGTTGTAGGTCGCGAGAGCGACGGAGACCTTCATCGAGAAGAGATGTCTCCGGCCGGCACGGAGTGCCCGGCTCTGGTGATGAGGACGGGTCCGATGGTGTTCATGCGCTCCAAGCCAAAACCTCCGGCGCAAACTGTAGCACGACCGGCCGCGGACGCAGGCGCAAGCGCCCGCCCCCGCGCGGGTCCGCGCCCTCGCGGGGGCGGGCCCCTTGCGGGAGCCCCTTGTGGGGCACAATATAGACAAAGCCAAAGACCCAGATCCCGGAGGTTCCACCTGATGCATGTGCTTCTGACCGGAGTGGCCGGTTTCATCGCGAGCAAGGTGGCCGAGCTGCTTCTGGCCGATGGCCACCAGGTGGTAGGCGTGGACAATCTCAACGATGCCTACGATCCTCGCCTGAAGCAGCACCGGCTGGACGCCCTCCTGGGCAGAGAAGGCTTCGATTTCGCCCGCCTCGACATCGCCGACCGCGACGCGATCGATCGGCTCTGCTCGAGCTATCGGCCTTTCGACGCGGTCATCAATCTGGCCGCTCGGGCGGGCGTGCGCCCGAGCGTCGAGAACCCCTGGGTGTACGTCGACACCAATATCACGGGCACGCTCAACCTCCTCGAGGTCTGCCGGTGGAAGGGCTGCGACAAGTTCGTGCTGGCGTCCACCTCCAGCCTCTACGGGGGTGGCAATCCCCAGCCCTTCACCGAGGACCAGGACACCAGCCGGCCTCTTTCGCCCTACGCCGCCTCCAAGAAGGGGGCCGAGGCCCTCTGCTACACCTACCACTACCTGCACGGCATCGACGTGACGGTATTCCGCTACTTCACCGTGTACGGCCCGGCCGGCCGGCCCGACATGAGCCTGTTTCGCTTCTGCCGCTGGATCACCGAGGGCGAGCCGGTGGAGATCTTCGGCGACGGGCACCAGTCGCGCGACTTCACCTACGTGGACGACATCGCTCGGGGGACCGTCCTGGGGCTCAAGCGAGTGGGCTACGAGATCATCAACCTGGGCAGCGACCGCCCGCGCGAGCTGCTCGACGTCGTTGGACTGATCGAGAAGGAGACCGGCAACAAGGCGGAACTGGCGTTCGCGCCCGAGGCCAAAGCCGACGTCAGGGCGACCTGGGCCAACGTCGAAAGAGCGCAGGACCTGCTCGGCTGGCAGTCTGAGGTCACTCTGGAAGAGGGCGTCCGCCGTCTGGTGGCTTGGTACATGGAGCACCGGGAGCTGGCGAAGGGCCTGGTTCTTTGACGAGCAAACGCCCGGTGTAGTCCACACGGTGGAGGTAGAAGGGCCGGTCGTAGCCGGCGAAATACTCGTCGACCGCCTTCCTGGCTCCTTGCCAGTGTCCGTAGTCATCGATGATCAGCACACCACCGTCGCACAGGAGGGGGAAGAGGTAGGTGAGTTCGTGTTTGGTCGATTCGTACCAGTCGGTGTCTAGCCGGAGGAGCGCGATAGAACCTTCGGGCGCGAAGGCGGGTATGGTCCTTTCCACCGGCCCCTTCACGAACCGCAGCAGATGCTCGGGATATCCCGTGGAGCGCATGTTGCGGCGCACATCCTCGATGTCGGCGACGGCCCAGACGGATGTGACCCTGTCACCATCCAGCTCCAGCAGCGTCTGGGCAGAAGCGCCGTCGACACTCTTGTCGACCGCCTGCGGACTGGTCATGCCCTCGAAGGTGTCGAAAAGATAGAGCTCGCGGCCGGTGTCTCCCTCCTGGGCCAGGGCAAGCGCCGCGGCCATGCTGCTCCCACCGCGCCAAACGCCGCACTCGACGATACAGCCTTGGACGCCGCGCCGAACAAGCTGTCGCACCGCCTGGATGAGGGCTATCTGACGATCGATGCTCGTCATGGTGTATCCCGCGACCTGTTCGATGATCTCCCGGTCTTCGTCGGACAGATCGGGGGGCAGGCGAGTCGGTTCGGGCATCCGCGCAGAACGTACCAGCTCGAAGCCGAATGCTCGAAATGTTCTCTGCACCAGACTCAACAAGGCTTGGATGCCTCCACGTACATCGACTCCGATCCTTTGCGCGGTCGACCGTCCTCGGTAGTGTCGAGAAGTCGAAAGGAGGACCCGGGCACACGGCTGGAGTCGTGCCTGCACCGCTCGACGCTCTCGAATCCGGCCGCTTCCAATGCCTCCGCCAGCTGGTGCAGATCCCAGAGCCAATGGTGCCGTTCCCCCACCGCGGCCATGCTCACGTTCTGCTCGCGAAAAGTCCCGGGCAACCTGTCGAGTAGCCAGCGAAACCAGGCCGCGGACAAGCGCCTCCGCGCGGAGCGGGGAGAGAGGGGGAGCGCACTCCATCGCGCTTTGGGCGGTCTCGGCGGTGTCGATCGGGAAGCCGGCTCCACCCAGGCTTGGATCAGGTCTTGTCCGGTGCGTGTGCGCACATACTCGACCATCTCGGCGTGGCCGTCTGGATCCGCGCTGTACCGATCGTAGAGAGCACCAAGCTCGCCCCCGCTTGCGGGCCGGACGCATTGATCGATGATCTCGATCACGACGAAATCCGCCTTCTCGTCGTCGCCGCGGGCGCGGCGCGCCAGGTACTCGCGGCACATCTCCTCGAAGTCGGGCAGCACAAGTCGGACGACACCGCCCGGCTGCAGAACGCGGAAGCATTCAGACAGGAAGCCAGGCACACGCGATCGAGGCAGATGCTCCACGAAATGAGAGGAGTAGACAACCGCCGCGCTGTCGCTGGGGAGTGGCAGCGGACGCAGCAAGTCCGCCTGTTGCACAGTCTCGTCCACGGGGGCGTAGTCCAGGTTCACCCAGGAGTCCGCGCGGATGAAGGCATCCCCGCACCCGAGATTGGCCATGAGACCCTTCATTTCCACGTGGGCTCCACCTTGGGACTATCAAATTCGCCAGCCGCTGGAATCATAGCCGAAAGAAAGGCGGCCGGGCTGCTGCAATCCTAGGCCGAATCCGCCCGCTCCCGTATCCGCCATACCAGCTTCTGCCCCTCGATCACCCAGAAGATGATCGTGCTCAGCGCGAACGCAACGAGCAGGTGTGTGACGTCGAGCGCTTGGGTGCCGAAGACGTCCTGCAGGAAGGGCACGTAGAGGAGTGCGAACTGAAGCAGGATGGTGGCCAGGACCGCGTACAACAGCAGCGGGTTGGTGAGGAACCCGCTTCCAAAGAGCGACCGGCGCTCCTGATGGATGGCGAGCACGTGCCCCATCTGCGAGATGGTGAGGACGGTGAACAGCATGGTCTGCCACGCCTCGTCCCCGGCCTGCCAGTAGGCCCAGCCGGTCAAGAGGGCGATGAGGCCCATGAATGGGCCGGCCCACATGATGTGACTTCCCAGACCTCTCGCGAAGATGCTTTCGTTCGGCGGGTTCGGCCTGCGTTGCATGACGTTCGGCTCGGAGGGCTCGAAACCCAGCGCCAGCCCGGGAAGCCCGTCGGTGACCAGGTTCATCCACAGGATCTGCAGGGGAAGCAAGGGGAGCGGCATGCCGGCAAGCGGGGCGAAGAGCATCACCGTGAGCTCGCCCACGTTTGTCGCCATGAGGTACTTGATGAACTTGCGGATGTTGTCGTAGATCGCCCGGCCCTCGTTGACCGCGGCGACGATGGTGGCGAAGTTGTCGTCCATCAAGACCATGTCGGCGGCCTCCTTGGCCACGTCGGTCCCGGTGATTCCCATGGCCACCCCGATGTCGGCCTTCTGCAGCGCGGGGGCGTCGTTCACCCCATCCCCGGTCATGGCCACGATGTGTCCACGCTCTTGCAGAGCCTGGACGATGATGAGCTTCTGCTCCGGGGCGACGCGGGCGTAGACGGCGATCCGGTCGACGACCTCAGACAACTCTTCGGGAGTGAGCGAGGCAAGTTGGGCGCCCGTGAGAACGGAGGCGCTGGGCGCCGCCGCGCCGCCGCTCGTTGCGCCGTCCGCTCCCGGGCCGCCGAGGATCCCCACTTGCCGCGCGATGGCCTCCGCCGTCAGGGGCTGGTCGCCGGTGATCATCACCGGACGTATCCCGGCGGCAATGGCTGTGAGGACCGCCTCCCGGGCTTCGGCCCGGGCGGGGTCGATCATGGCTATCAGTCCGACCAGCACGAGGTCCTGCTCCGCCGGGCCGTCCTCGACGGGCAGCGCCCGGAGGCCGACCGCCAGCACCCTCATCCCCCGGGAAGCGAGGTTCCGGTTCCGCTCTTCGACCGTGCTTCGAGTAGCTTCGTCAAGGGGGACCGCCCGCTCCCCGTCCCAGAACGAAGTAGCGAGGGGCAGCAGGGCCTCCGGCGCGCCCTTGGTGAACGAGATCTGCTCCGCTCGGCCCTCGATGAGATAGGCGACCAGCGCCTCCAGTCCGGACACCGGACCGGCCGGCGCCGCATGGACGGTCGTCATCAGTTTGCGCTCGGAGTCGAAGGGGATCTCCCCGGTCCGCGGGAACGTCCTCTCGAGCCCCGTCTTGAGCAGGCCGAGGTGCACCCCGGCTATGACGAGGGCGCCCTCGGTAGGGTCGCCGAGCGCACGAAACTGGCTGGCGCCGGGGTGCTCGCAGACAGTGTCGCCGTCCATGGTCTGAAGCACTGAGTCGTTGCAGAGCACCCCGCCCGCAACCAGCACCGCCACCGCCGGCTTGTCTCTCAGCATCGGGGCGTCGTCGCCGGCAGCCGCGCAGGGTAGGGGCGCGATGCGTCCCCGCTTCATCTCCTCCTGCAGATCGACCTCATGTCCGGCCACGTCCAGGATGACGACGGTCATGCGGTTCTCGGTCAGAGTGCCGGTCTTGTCGGAGCAGATGACGGTGACCGAGCCGAGCGTCTCCACCGCCGGCAACTTTCGGATGAGAGCTTTGCGCCGCAGCATCCTTTGTGCCCCCAGCGAAAGCGCCACCGTGACGATCGCCGGCAGACCTTCCGGCACTGCCGCCACGGCCATGCTGACGGCGGTGAGGAACATGATCCGCAGGGGTTCGCCGCGCACCAGCCCGGTGACGAAGATGATGATCACCAGGATCAGCGCCGCCACGGCCAGCCAGCGGCCGAGTTGGGAAAGGCGCTTCTGTAGCGGCGTCCGGCTCTGCTTGACCCCCTGGACCATCCCCGCGATCTTACCCAGCTCGGTGTCCATGCCGGTGGCCGTGACCACGGCCTCGCCGCGCCCGTAGGAGGCGGCCGTCCCCATGAAGAGCATGTTCACGCGGTCGCCCAGCGCCACATCGGGCCGCGCCAGGCTATCGACCGTCTTCTCCACCGGCTCGGATTCCCCGGTGAGAGCCGCTTCCTGCACCCTAAGGCTCGCCGAGCGGAGCAGCCGGGCGTCGGCGGGGATCACGTTGCCCGCCTCGAGCAGCACGATGTCCCCCGGAACCAACTCCGCCGCCGGTACTTCTCTCACCTCGCCGCCACGCCGCACCCGCACGATCGGGGCCGCCAGCTTGCGCAGCGCCGTCATGGTCTTCTCCGCCTTGTATTCCTGGCGAAAGCCCAGTGCGCCGTTCAGGAGGACGATCGCCATGATGACGATGGCGTCTTCATAGTCCCCTAGGAGGGCCGAGACCACCGCTGCGATGATGAGGATGATGATGAGCAGCGACGTGAACTGCTCGGCCAGGATCCGCCAAGGGCTCTTGGTCCCCGCGTCGACGAGTTCGTTGGGGCCGTGCTCGTCGAGGCGGCGGGCCGCCTCGACATCGGTGAGCCCCTGGGGGTCACTCTGTGCCTGGTCGAGTGCCTCATCCGCGCTGAGGCGATACCACTCGGTCATGTGCGCTCTTTCACTTGGGCGGCCGCTGCACCAGCAGCCGCAGTTTTTGACCAGTTGACTCGAATCCCATGCGCCGATAGAAGCGCAGTGCAGGGTCGTCGGCCGCGCATGCGCCGGCGCGCATGTCGCTGCCCGCCCCGGCGCCCGCTCCGCCGCCCGCCCCTACCGGCCCCGTCACATCCAGACGAAACCACCCTCTCCGGTTCCCCACGACGACCGCGGCCTCGACCAGACCCCGGCCGATCCCCCGCGACCGGTACTCGGGCACGACGTACATCTCGTCGATCACCCCGTACTCGCCCCCCGCGTAGACGGCGAAGGTCGTAGAAAGGGTCAGGACTCCC
The DNA here is from genome assembly GCA_963843455.1 of uncultured Actinomycetota bacterium. GTDB lineage: Bacteria > Actinomycetota > Thermoleophilia > RBG-16-64-13 > RBG-16-64-13 > CAIQPS01. The sequence goes on along the minus strand of CAWJKE010000015.1, from coordinate 27,888 downwards.
ACCGCGGCGCCGCACTCGTCCCGCGCCAAGAGAGCCAAGAATCGTCCCGAACCAGGGTCGGAGTCGCACCCGGGGGCCGCTGCCGGAGCCATCTCCCGCTCCAGTCTCCCCCTGAGCATACCCCGATCGATCTGGGCGAATTCTTGTCCCTCGTCTCCCAATTCCGCGAGCAGCGCCTCGATCAGAGCCAGGACGGTGCCGGCTTCGTGGGCCTGGGCCGGTTGGATGCCCACGGGGAGGCTCATCGGGGCGCGGCGGCCGCGGGCCGACTTGTGGCCGTCAGCGAGAACATGAGGGGGATGCGTGGCAGGCCCTCCGGGAGCCGGTAGCGGCCCTCGTCGTCCACGGTCATCCAGGGGAACCAGCGCCAGAACAGGTAGTCGTACTCGCGCAGACTGGTGACCGTCAGGCCGGCCTCGATCAGCGCGCCGACGATCTCTTCGAACGGGTGCCGCCAAGAGTGCGACACGCCTCGGAAGTCCGCGCCGGGCACAGCGTAAGAGCCCTTCTCCTCATACCGGAGCGCCTCGCGGCCGCTGTAGTCGAAGAGCACCCGCAGCTCGGGTTGGGCTACCTCATCGTCGAACATCCAGCAGAAGGGGTGGGAGTCGGCGAGGAAGAAGGTGCCTCCGGGGCGCAGGGCTGCCGCGACGGTCCGGGCCCAGGGACGCAGATCCGGCAGCCATGAGATCACTCCGTGCGACGTGAAGACCACGTCGAACCGCTCGCCCGCGAGCGCGGCCATCACGGCGTCGGTGTCGGTGACGTCGGTCTGGTGAAAGCGGGCGTCGAGCCCAAGCTCGTCCGCCAGGCGCCGGGCGTGAGCGACCGCCTTCTGGGAGAAGTCGACCCCGGTCACCCGGGCGCCTCGGCGGGCCCACGACAGGGTGTCGAGACCGAAGTGGCACTGGAGGTGCAAGAGCGACCTTCCACGGATATCGCCGACCGCCCCCAACACGCCGTCGAGTTCGCCCGCGTCGAGCGTGTCTCGCCCGCGCTTGAAGCCCTCCACGTCGTAGAACTCGCTGGGGATGTGGAGTTCGGTCCAACCATCCCAGAGCTCCTGATTGGCGCGAATCTGTTCGGACTCATGTTCCATGACCCCCATGCTAACAGCCGACGGCTGCGATAGAGTGGAGCCAGCGACCGGCCGGCGTGCGCCGGGAGCCGGAGAGGTGCCCGCCGGCGCCGTGCGGGCCGGCGGACAGGGGTGATCGAGGTGGCGACCGGGGAGGATCGAGGAGATGGCAGGAGCGATGTTCGAGTCGGAGGCGCGGGGACTTCCCCTTCTTCGCCGGGGCAAGGTGCGCGATGTCTACCAGCCCAGCGAGGAGCACCTGATCATCGTGGCGTGCGACCGCATCTCGGCGTTCGACAGCGTGCTGCCCACGCCCATCCCCGACAAGGGCAAGATCCTCACGCAGATCTCCAACTTCTGGTTCGAGAAGTCCGCGCATATCATCCCCAACCATATCGTCGACCCCAATCCCGGGCCTGGGTGGTATCCCGACGCCGATTGGTACTACCCGGATCTCGACGGGCGCACGGTCCTGGTGCGGGCGACCAAGCCCCTGGTGATCGAGGCGATCGTCCGCGGGTATTTGTCCGGTTCGGGCTGGAAGGAATACCAGAAGACTCCGGCAGGGCAGGTTCCGACTGTCTGCGGCATCGCGTTGCCGGGCGGCCTCACCGAGTCGGCGCGGCTTCCCGAACCGATATTCACCCCGTCCACCAAGGCGCAGTCCGGCCACGATGAGAACATCTCGTTCGCCCGGGCGGCGGCGCTGATAGGCGCGGAGTTGGCCGAGAAAGTGCGCGACACCAGCCTGGCCCTCTACCGCTTCGCGGCGGAGCATGCGCTGGAACGGGGCATCATCATCGCCGACACCAAGTTCGAGTTCGGGATCTTGGGCGGCGGCCCCGGCTCTGGGGGCCCGGACGACGGCGAGCTCATTCTCATCGACGAGATGCTCACGCCCGACTCCTCCCGCTTCTGGCCGGCCGAGACATACGGGCCCGGCCGTGCGCAGGCGAGCTACGACAAGCAGTACGTACGCGACTACCTGGAAGCCATCAAGTGGAACAAGGAGCCGCCGGCCCCCGAGCTTCCCGCCGAGGTGGTCGAGAAGACTCGGGAGAAATACTGGGAGGCCGTGCGGCGTCTGACTGTGTAGCCGCCGCCGGGTTACCGCCTGCGGCGCGCGCTTCCGTTATAGACCAGGCGGGGTTTGGCCTTCTTGGCCGTCCGCTCCGGATTCGGAATGAGCCGCTCCATGTAGACGAAGCCGTCCAGATCACGGCAGGGTAGAGGCTCGCCGAGCATCAGCTCGATCTCGCGCAGTTCGCCCGCCTGCTCGGCCGCCAGGAAACTGATGGCGGTACCCGAAGCGCCGGCCCGCGCGGTGCGGCCGATACGATGAACGTAGTCCTGGGCCTGGCCGGGGAGGTCGTAGTTGATCACGTGGGAGATCCTATCCACGTCGATGCCCCGGGCGACGATGTCGGTGGCGACGAGCACCCGGTAGGTGCCGTTCTTGAAGCCGTCGAGAGCGTGCTGCCGCTGCGACTGGCTGCGATTCGAATGGATGGCTGCGCCCTTGATCCGGCTGCGCTCCAGATGGCGGCAGACCCGGTCGGCGCGGTGCTTGGTGCGCGTGAAGACGAGAACTCTATCCAGGTTCTCCTCTTCGAGAAGGCGGACCAGAAGGTCGGTCTTCTGGGCTTCGGCCACCGGGTAGATGGCCTGGCTGACCCCGTCGACCGTGGTGGCCGCGGGTGCGACCTCCACGCGGATGGGATTGTCCAGGATGGGTCCGGCGATCCGCATGACGTCGCTCGTGAGGGTGGCGGAGAAGAGCATGTTCTGCCGTTTCTCGGGCACCAGGCTCATGATGCGGCGGACGTCGGGCCAGAAACCCATGTCGAGCATACGGTCGGCCTCGTCGAGCACGAGGATCTCCACATGGGAGAGGTCGAGTTCGCGACGCTGATGGAGGTCAAGCAGACGGCCCGGAGTGGCGACGAGGAGGTCTACTCCGCGGCGCAGCTTCCTGAGTTGCGGGTCGTAGCCCACGCCTCCGTACACTGCCGCGACCCGCTGGCCGGTGAACCTCGTGCAGGCGACCGCCACTTCTTCGATCTGGCCGGCCAGCTCGCGGGTGGGCGTTACGACCAGGGTGCGGATATAGGTCCGCTGCGGAGCGGAGCGCTGGCCATCGTCACCGCGGTGGTCGGTCAGTTGCAGGGCGGGAAGGATGAAGGCAGCCGTCTTGCCGGTGCCCGTCTGCGCGCATCCGAGTATGTCACGACCGGTCAGGGCGACGGGGATAGCCTGTTCTTGGATGGGAGTTGGTTCGATGTAGCCAAGGCTGTCTACAGCCTTCAGGAGGCCTGCCTGCAGGCCTAGGTGGGCGAAACTCATATGTTGTTGGCTCCTTGCCGTGCTCACTCTGGAGGCACCGCGGTCATAGACGCAGTTGATCCAGTCGAGTCTTTGGAAAGAGCGCGGGGGACAACCGAGTCTCGTATAGTGTTGACGTAGTATAGCCCATAAGCTGCCCAGGCGTTCGCCGCGGCAGCGCGGCGCCGCTGCCGCCACACCAGCGCACCGACGCCGGGTCTCTCAAGGCGTCACCTTGGCCGTGCGTCGCCCGCAAATCCTGGCCGCTTGGCCAGTCCCCAAAACCCCCTCCTGGCCGATTCGGCGGCGCCCGCCCAGAGCCAGAATGGCATTGTGGGTTGTCAAGCAGACGAAGCGAGGCCGGTCATGAGAAGCGCGGGGTGGGGTGAAGTCTTCCGCAATCGCAACTTCCGCCTGCTGTGGGTGGGCGAGGGTATATCTCTCCTGGGCGATCAGTTCTACCTCATAGCGCTGCCCTGGCTGGTTCTCAAGCTCACCGGCAACGCTTTCGCCATCGGCACGGTGCTCGCGCTCGTGGCGATCCCGCGGGCCGTGTTCATGCTTATCGGCGGCGCGCTTACCGACCGGCTGTCTCCGCGAGTGATCATGCTGTGCTCGAACATCATTCGGATGGTTCTGGTCGCGGCCCTCGCGGTTCTCACGGTTAGCGGCCTGATCGAGCTGTGGATGCTGTACACCTTCGCTCTGCTGTTTGGTCTGGCGGACGCCTTCTTCTACCCCGCTCAATCGGCGATGATCCCGCGGCTCCTGGGCACCGATCGGCTCCAGACCGGCAACGCCCTCATCCAAGGGACCGCACAACTGTCGGTCTTCCTGGGACCCGTCCTGGCCGGCATTCTCATCGCGCTGCTCGACGGGGGCGGGACAACGGCCGCCTCGGCCCCGCCCGATACGCGGGGCATCGGTGTGGCCTTCATGCTCGACGCGGCCAGCTTCCTCGCCTCCGCCCTCACGCTGGCGCTGATCAGGCTCCCCGCGGCCGCCGGCGAGGATAGAGGCCGCGCCAAGAGCGGCATCTTCTCCTCCATCGGCGAAGGCCTGGCCCTCGTCTGGCAGGACAAGGCCCTCCGCTACTACTTCGGGCTCATCGCTCTCGTGAACCTGCTGATGACCGGTCCGATCTCCGTGGGTATCCCGGTTCTGGCCGACGCCCGATATTCCGGTGGAGCTGCGGCGTTCGGGATCATCCTGTCCGCGTTCGGTGGTGGCTCGCTGGTGGGTGTGATCGTGGCCGGGGCCCGGCGCCGCCCCTCGGCCCGCCGGTTTCCGATGCTCATGCTCGGTCTGACGGCAGCCATGGGAATCGGTCTGGCGCTGTTGGGGCTGCTCTCCTCGCTGGTTCCCGCCGCCGTGGTGGCGGCCCTGATGGGGCTGGGCCAGGGCTACGTGGTGATCCAGTTCATCACCTGGCTGCAGCTTCGCACCGCCCCCCATATGCTCGGCCGGATGATGAGCGTGCTGCTGTTCGCGGTGGTCGGGCTCACGCCCCTGTCGAGCACCGTGGCCGGAGCCCTCATCCAGTGGAGCCCCTCGGCGGTCATGGTGGGAGCGGGCGTTCTGATGGTGGCCATCATCGGTGTGGCGGCGCTCAGCCCCTCCGTCTGGCGGATGGGGAACGAAGAGCCGGCCGCCGCCGGCGGGGCCCCCACCGTCCTTCCGGCCGCCGTAGCGTACGATGCCCGCCTGACGCCCGACGAGGCCTGGCTGGCGACAATGCGGAGAGTCGCCCTTCGGCCGGTGACAGTCAGGCCAGCGGTCCAGGCAACAGTCGCCGCGATCCGGCCGGCGGCAGCGGCGCGGGAACCCAGATTCGGCGCTCAACCGGCCCCGGATCTGGCAGCTTGACTCGCTCGCGCGCCCACTGAGCAGTGTCGCTGATGCTCCACGGCACCTATGGTCCGTGTCAGATCTGACACGGACCATAGGCTTGCGACACCAGATGGCGTGAGCGCCGGGGGCGCCCAGTCCCGCCCGCCCGCTAAGCGATCGGTATCACCGGCAGCACGATATGCGACGGGTGGTCCTTGTCGTGGTACACGGAGTCCCGCCCCATCTTCAAGCCGTAGTAGTGGCCGCCGAAGTCGAACGCATTGGAGTCGTAGCAGGCCAGGTCCACACGCACCCGATGCCCCTTCGGGAAGAAGCACGACGTAGCCCAGACCTCGATCTCGAACTTGTAGACCTTTCCGGGTTCCAGGGGCTCCGGCTTGTCGTGCCGGTAGTAGGGACGGTAGGGGAGGCTCTTGGCCTCGTCCTTGGTGGCAGCGTGGGACGCCTTCAGCCAGCCCCGGGTGAGCATGAGCGCCCGGGGCGGCATCCCCGGCACCTGCGCCGCGTCGGGGAACTGGTCGGTGAGGCGCACGAAAAAGTCGGTATCGGTCTGGTCGGACGAGGCCCACAGGTTGAGCACGATGCTGCCGATCACCTCCAGGTCCTCCTCCAACGGCTCCGTGGCGAAGGTGAGGATCTTGCGGACCGGGTTAGGCACCCCGTTCTCCATGACGGCAGTACCCAGTCCCGAGAAGTGCGACCAATCCGGGTCGGGGTAGTCGTAACTGGTCGACGACGGCGTCACCGTCGCCCTGGTCTCGCCGGCGGCCGCCACATCTTCCGGCGCCCAGGCGCCGCGCGGCCGGCCCATCGTGCCCGCCGGTCCGCTCCCCGGGGCCTCTGGCGCCGGCGCGGGCGGCGCCGGCTGATGGGCGACCGTCGGCGGCTCCCACGTCAGCAGACCGTCGTTGAGCGACTCCACGCCCCCGCTCGGCCCGGTCGCCAGGTACAAGTTCTTGTACTGAGTCTGCGGCAGGGGCCAGTCCTTCTCGGCTCGGTAGATTTCGCGATTCCGTATGAACACCGTCACCGGGTCTTCCTCCATGAGGCCGGTGTCGTTGCCCTTGAGCCAGTGGTCGTACCACCGCAGGAGCAGGAGCTGTATCTCCCGGGAGTTGAAGATGGCCATCTCGTCGCCTTCGAAATCCCCGTGACACAGAAGCAGCTTCTTGGGCGTGGTCACCGTCTCGTATCCCCGGATGTTCCCCCGCAGATGTATCCCCACCTTGTGCAGGATCCCGATGCTGTAGACCGGCACGTGGATCTTGGCGAAATCCGGGTTCCGCACCTTCCAAAAGTCATCGCACGTCGGGTGGTGCATCACGTTCCAGGGCAGGTCCCACAGACCGACGTTGTCGGCAGGCCCGTACCTGCCCAACCGGTAGTTGGCCCGGATCTCGGCCGTCCACCAGTTGGCCGGGAAGCCGAGGGCCATGATGCCGCCGTGGAAGGCCACGTCGCGGTACATGTCGGCGCCGGCGTCGAACGGGGCGATGCAGGCCAGGTGGGGCGGCTGCATGGCCGCGGTGAACCACTGCACCCAGGCCAGGTACGACTCGCCGATCATGCCTACCTTGCCGGCACACCAGGGTTGCTCCGCGACCCACTCCACCATGTCGTAGTGGTCGTTCTGCTCCTCCTGGCTGAAGAGCCGGAACTCGCCCTCCACCGACTTGCCCGTGCCCCGCACGTCCTGGTGCACATAGGCGTACCCGCGAGAGACGAACCACTCGATGTCGTTGGTCTCTCTAAAGTGGAACACCGGCCACTGCGGCAGATATTCCAGGTCTTTCTGGTAGCCGCTGGCGGCATAGATGGCCGGAAACCTGCCGGGCGCGTCGGGCCGGAATACGTCGCAGGCCACCCGCACCCCGTCCCGCATGGTGACGAACACGTCGCGGTCCACCACCATCCTGTACTGCGGTTTGCTCAGCTGGTCGGCGGGGAAGCCCTCCGGCAGCAGCGTGGACATGATCTCGGGTTTGAGGATCTTCGTGTACATCCGCTACCTCCTGAATCCCAGCCGCTTCGGATTCTCTTCGTACAGCTTCGCCTCGTCTTCGGGCGACATCCCCACCGTCCCCAGGAATCCGTCGATCTCGGTGGTGGTCTCGAACGGATAGTCGGTACCCAGGCAGATGCGGTCCATCCCCAGAGCCTCCTGCGTACAGTGGAAAGCCGCCGCCAGGAAGTTGCCGCTCGTGGTCACGTACAGGTTCTCCGCAAGGTACTCGCTCGGGCGCTTCTTGATCGCCGGCATCGACCCGGACCCCTTGGGCACGTGGTACTGCAGGAACGAGCGGTCCACCCGCTTGAGCAGGAAGGGGAGGGCTTCACCGTAGTGGCCAAGAATGATCGTCAACTTCGGAAATGCGTCGAACACCCCGCTCAGGATGAGCCGCATCATCACGATGGAGGTCTCGATGCCGAACCCAAAGCTGGGACCGGCCAGGGCCAGACCGTACTCCGTGAGTTGCTGGATGATCGGGAAGGTCGGATGCAGGTAGATCGGCACCCCCAACTCCTCGGCCTTGCCCAGGAGGGGCCAGTAGCGTTTGTTGTCAAGGTAGGAGTCGCCGAAATTCGAGTGTGTGTTCCACCCCTTGAAGCCCAGCTCCTTGACGCAGCGCTCCAGCTCTTTGACCGCCACTTCCGGCTCGCGCACGCCCAGCGTGGCGAAACCCAGGTACCGGGTGGGGTGCCGGTCGATGGCCTCCGCCAGCTTGTCGTTGGAGTCCCTGGCAACGACCGTTGCCACCCTCGGCGCCAACACCTCGGGCGCCGGCGCGGTGTGCGAGAGGACTGCCACGTCGATGCCCACGGCGTCCATGGCAGCGATGCGGGCCACGTCGACGTCGAGGAGCCGATCGACCAGCGCGTCGCCAAAGGGCTGCCAGTAGTCAGGACCGTGATAGACGTGCCGCCCGCCGGTCTCCTTGTCGTCCACAAACCGGGGGTATCCCGGGTTCTTGTACACGGCGTCGACGTACATCTCGGTGGCGAAGTGGTTCTCCAGGTCGATCTTCATCGAGTGATGCTGGCGAGGATGCGCTCGAGCATCCGCTCCCCTCGGGTCGCGTCCACGTACTCGTCCAGCCCCATGAGATAGGACACGTCCTGCGCCCAGTACATGGCCACCATCTCCCAGGCGATTTGCGCGCTATCGACGTCCTGCCGCACCAGGCCCTGCTCCTTACCCTCCTCGAGGATGGCGGAGAGGCTGTCGATGGCGGCCCGCTGCCGTTCTCCCAGAGGCTCGCGCAGCCCGGATTCCGGTGGGGCGGCGACGAACTCGAAAAGCGGGTAGACGAACCCCTCGGTGTCGTCGGCGATGATCCCCGCGTGATAGCGGCCGATAGCTCGCAGCCGCTCCAGCGCACTCTCGTTCTCGCCGGTGTGGATGACCTTGAACACTCGCTCGTACACCAGATCCATAGCGGCGAGGAGCATGTCCGTGCGGCTGGCGAAATGCCGGTACAGGGTGGCCTCGGAGATGCCGGCCGCTGCGGCGATACGGGAAGTGGTGGTCGATTGCACACCGTTCTTGGCCACCAGGTCCATGGTGACTTCGACGATCTGCTGTTTGCGCTCGGCCGCGGTCATCCGACGGGCCCTCTTGTGCGGATCGGCGTTCATGGACGCCATCGTAGCGCATTCTGGGTCCCGAAGTGAGTGGTCACTCCGGGGTCGGCGCCGGCGGGCTTCGTAGGGCGTCGCCGGGCGTCGCCGCCAGGCTTCTAGCCGAACTCGCGCACTGCGCCCACAAAGGCGAGGACGTTCTCCCGGGGGCTGAAATCGAGATCGTAGGCGGGACAGAGGAGCAATCCCGCCCGGCCCAGCTGCTCGATCCGGGCCTTCACTTCCACGCGCATTTCTGCCGGTGTGCCCTGGTCCCAGGCCCAGGCCGCCCCGACCGTGCCCCAGAGCGCCGGCCGTGTGCCAAACGTGCTCCTGATGGCAGCCGCGTCCATGCAGTCGGGCGCTACCGGATTCACCGCATTCACGCCGATCTCGACGAGGTCGGCCAACAACTCGGTGAAATCCCCGTCGCAGTGGTAGAGCACGGCCGGCCCCGCCTCCCGGGCGGACCGCCGGGCCGCGGCGATTATGCGGGCCATTCGCGGCTTGAAGTGCCGCCGCCACATTGCAGGGCTGAGGAGCAGGCCATCCTTGTACGCCACATCGTCATCGAGGACCAGGACATCGACGCCCGCCGCCGCCAGTATCCGGGCGCTCTCCGCGGCCATCCTCTCCAACTGGTCGAGCAGATAGTCAACCAGCTCCGGCCTCTTTGCCAGATCCTTCATGAAGAGCTCGAAGCCCCGCAACCGCCACGCGCTCTCGAACAGCTCGCCACCCAGATGAGGCGGAGATCCGGCGACGGCGAGGCCTCGGGCGTGCAGCTTGTCTATCTCGGCCTTGAGATGGTCGTGGCGCCGCCGGTCGGTCACCCGGGGAAACAGCCGGGCGACGCGCTCGGCGATCCCATAGATCCCGACCGCGGCTGCTGGGTCATCCGACCCCGGCCGCTCCGGGTGGTAGTCCCACTCATGGTAGGCACGGAGCTGCGCCGCGCTGCCGACGTGAACGCCTCGGGGCAGCGACTCCAGATAGTCCAGGAACGTGTCCTGACCAGCGGGGGGTGCGAAGTCGACGAAGCGGACATCGGTCCCGAAGCATTCGTCGGCGTCCTCCGCGTCATACAGCGTTTGACCGAAGAAGCCGAGAGCGAACGGCACTCGATCGGGCTCACCGCCGCGCAGAGCCGTCAGGACTCGTTCCCGGGCGTCCACCCTCGGCGCCTAGTCCTACGCTGGGATCACCGGCAAGATCACGTGCGACGGATGGTCCTTGTCGTGGTAGTAGGTGTCATTCCCCACCTTGATGCCGTAGTAGTGGCCGCCGAAGTCGAGGGCTGGCGAGTCGCCGCAGGCCACGTCGATACGGATCCTATGCCCCTTCTTGAACACGTTGCTGGTCGGCCAGACCTCGATCTCGTACTTGTAGATGGTGCCCGGCTCGATCGGCTGCGGCTTGTCGTGTAGATAGTAGGGGCGATAGGGCTTGGACAGTTCGGCGCTCTTGGTGACGGCGTGCGAGGCCTTCAACCAGCCCCGGGTGAGGGTAAGGCCGGCCGGCGGCATGCCCGGGATCTGCCGGTCGTCGGGCAGCTGGTCGACCAGTCGGCAGAAGAAGTCGGTGTTCTGCTGATCGGACGAGGCGTAGAGCACCAGCACGATGCTGCCCGACACCTGCAGATCTTCCTCGAGCGGAGCGCTGGTGAAGGTCGGGATGCGGCGCTGCCCGTAGACCACCCCGTTCTCCTCGATGACGGCGGTGCCGCCGCCGGAGAAGTGGGTCCAGTCCTGATCGGGATAGCCGTAGGCGAAGGAGCTATTCACCTCGGCCGGGGGATCCCAGGAAAGGCTGCCGTCGTTGAGGGAGTCGACCGTGCCGCTCCTGGCCACGTTGAAGTACAGGTTCTTGTACTCCGTCCTCGGCAGCGGCCACTCCTCGTACGACCGGTACTCGTCGGCTCCCCGCACGAACAGCGACACCGGCGGCTCGTCCATGAACCCGGTGTCGTTACCCTTGAGCCAGTGGTCATACCAGCGCAGCATGAGGAGCTGCATCTGCGGGGAGTTGTAGATGGCCATCTCGTCGCCGTCCATGACGCCGTGAATGAGCATCATCTTCTTGGGCGTCCGCACCTCTTCGTAGCCTCGCACCACACCCCGCAGGTGCAGCCCCACCTTGTGCAGGGCGCCGACCACGAACACCGGCACCTGGATCTTCGAGAAGTCCGGATTCCGCAACTTCCAGAAGTCGTCGTATGTGGGGTGGTTCATGACGTTCCACACCATGTCCCACTTGCCCATCTCGGGATTCGGCGCCGGAGTGCCGAAACGCTCGGGGATGCCCAGGCGGTAGTGTCCCCTGATCTCCCACATGTTCCAGGCGGTGGGGAACCCGACCGCCATCATCCCACCATGCCAAGCGACGTCGCGGTACATGTCGGCGCCGGCGTCCCAAGGGAGGATGCAGGTGAGGTGAGGGGGTTGCTGCACGGCGGTGAACCACTGGCTCCAGGCGAGCAGGGATTCGCCCAGCATGCCCACCTTGCCGTCGCACCACTCCTGCACCGCTATCCACTCGATCATGTCGTAGAGGTCGTCCTGCATCTCCCGGCCGAACAGGTCCCATTGCCCGGTGGGCGAATGGCCGGTGCCCCGCGAGTCGGTGTGGACGAGAACGTAGCCGCGGCTGACGAAGAAGTCGATGTCGTTGGTCTCGCGCATATGGAAGATGGGGAGCAGGGGCAGGTGATCCAGGTCCTTCTGATAGGAATCGGCGGCGTGGATGGCCGGGAATCTGCCGGGGGCGTCGGGCCGGTAGATGTTGGCCGAGATCAACGTGCCGTCCCGCATCGTGATCCAGACGTCGCGCTCGACCACGACCTCGTACTGGGCCTTGCTCAGCTTGTCGGCCGGAAAATCCTTGGGCAGCATGGTCCGCATGATCTCGGGTTTGAGGGTCTTCGAGTACACCTGCGACCTCCTATCGGGCTTCAGCAACCCCCTACACTCTTTTGCTGTCTCATACGTTACAGCTAGCGGCGGCCGGGGGCGAGGGTCAGGCGACACGGATCCGGCGCTGGGGCAGCCTGAACTGCGCGCGCTGCGGTCCGGCGCGGCGACACGGTATAGTCTTTGAAGGCGACGTTCGTCGATCGGAGGGAACCATGGGATCGGTCGTATCGCGGAATCCACGCAGGCGCTGGGCTCGCAAACCGCTCTTCTGGGGAGTGATTCTCGGCGCGCTGGCGATGTTGTTCGTCGTTGCGCTGGCCGGATGCGGGGGTGGAGGCAGCAGCACCACCACCACGCCCACAGCTCCGGAGGTCACGACCACCACGGCCGGCTCTGCGGTCGAAGAGACCACCACCACCGAAACCATACTCGAAGGCACGACCACCACCTTGATCCTGGAAGAAACCACCACGACGAGTCTGGCGGAATCGACCACCACCACCGAGAAGCTCTCGTCGGCCGAGACGCGGCTCGCGAACGGCAACATCAAAGCCATGGGCTTCATCGACAAGGTCTGGGAACAGAGCGGCAAGCGCTACATCAGCATCGACTACGCTGAGATGCTCACCGGCCAGGAAGCCGTCGACGCCGCGGTCGCGGCCGGCGAGATCCTACCCGGCGAAGATCTGCCCAACGACTACTTCATTCGCAACACCAATCCCGCGAAGCGCCAGTTCGAGGTCTCCGATCCGGTCGACATCACCACCTCCACCTGGCATGGCGAGATGAACCTGCCGGTCACCTGGGCCCAGTTCAAGAGTCTCTGGAGCGCGACACCACCGGACGCTGAGGCCGCTTATCTGCGCGATTCTCCGTGGTGGATCGAGCGGGACGGGCAAACGGTCATCAAGATCGACGAACAGTATTTGCCATAGCGGCCGTCTGGACTACTTATTCTTCGACCAGAGTGTGAGCGCTGGGCCCATATGTCCGCTCCGGCTGCGTTTCACGACTCCTCCCCCGGACACATGGGCCCAGCGCGCCCCCGGTCCCAGGATCACCAGGCCTTACCGCCGCTCGTCTCTGATATGGGTCGATGAGGGCGACGTGGTGGGTAGCGGCCTCGGCTGCCCTTCCCCGGACACATGGCCCGTCGCGCTGCTCGGGCCGAGGATTCTTGCCCATCGCTTCGCTCGGGCCGCGGGTCTCGCCGGTCTGAGCTGGCTGAAACGCCGGGGCGGCCGTTTCGGCGCTTGCGCGGCCGCTCGCCCGCCGAGACTCGCCGCGTGGGGTGGTTGCCGGCGCTTCGCGCCTCGCGGCTCTAGGTTCGGTTGGCCTTCTTGCGTTCCTCGGTGTCGAGGATGGCTTTTCGTACCCGCACCGACTTGGGGGTGATCTCCACCAGCTCGTCGGCCGCTATCCACTCCAGGGCCTGGTCGAGCGTCATCTCTCGAGGGACTTTGAGGCCCACATCGATCTCTTTGGTCTCGGATCGGTAGTTGCCCAGCTTCTTCGTCTTGGTGGGGTTGCACGCCAGGTCGCCGGAGCGGGAGTGCTCGCCCACGATCATGCCGGCGAAGACCTGCTCCATGGGGGACACGAACAGCGTGCCCCGCTGCTGGAGGTTCTCCAGGGAGTATCCGGTGGCCGGGCCGTTCTCCATGCTCACCAGCGAGCCGCGGTCCCGGTGCGCCACTTCCCCGCGCCAGGGCCCGTAGCCCACGAAGCGGGAGGCCATGATGCCGAGTCCCCGGGTGTCGGTGAGAAAGTCGCCGCGGTAGCCGATCAGGCCGCGCGTGGGGATACTGAACTCCATGCGCGCTATGCCCGTGCCGGAGTCGTGCATCGCCGTGATCTCTCCCTTGCGCTGGGCGAGCTTCTCGATGACGATCCCCTGAAACTCGTTGGGTACGTCGATGGTCAACTGCTCCATGGGCTCCAGGACGTGGCCTTTGTCGTCGGTGTGGGTTATCACCTCGGGGCGCGATACGCAGAGCTCCATGCCCTCGCGCCGCATCTCCTCGATCAGGATGCCCAGGTGCAGCTCGCCCCGGCCCGAGACTTTGACGCCGTCCGGCCGGCCCAGGTCCTCCACACGCAGCGCCACGTTCACCCGCAGCTCGCGCTCCAGCCGATCCTTGATCTGACGGAGGGTGACCGCCTGGCCGTCACGGCCGGCGAGGGGGCCGTTGTTGACCAGGAAGAACATCGATACGGTGGGCTCTTCGATCTCGAGGGGAGGCAGTGCCGGGTCGGCGAGGTCGGGTGCGGAAAGGGTGTCGCCGATGGTGATGTCGGCCGTCCCGTTCAACCATACGATGTCGCCGGCGTGGACCTCGTCCACCTCTTCGCGCTCCAGTCCGCGCGTGACCCACAGGTGAGCGCTGCGGCCTGTCTCGCTACCTGTGACCTGCCAGTCGTCGGTCTCTCGGTTCAAGTTGTTCCACGCCGTGGAAGTCCTGACCAGTTCCTCGCCGCGCCGATGGGAGCCTTCCAGCACCCGGCCGCCGCCGATGCGGCCCAGGTAGTCGCTCCATGCAAGCGTGGAGACCTGCATGCGGAAGGGGGCGTCCAGCTTCGCCTTTGGCGGCGGGACTTCCTTGACGATGGTCTCAAAGAGGGCGTCCATGCCCTCGTGCGGGTCGTTGTCGGGGTCGCGGACGATCCAGCCCTCCAGGGCCGAGCCGTAGACCACGGAGAAATCAGCCTGATGGTCGGTGGCGCCCAGCTCCAGGAACAGGTCGAACGTCTGGTCGAGAGCGCCGTGGGGGTCGGCATGGGGGCGGTCCACCTTGTTGACCACCACGATAGGGCGAAGTCCCAGGCGAAGTGCCCGCATGAGCACGTAGCGGGTCTGCGGCATGGGGCCCTCGTTGGCGTCTACCAGCAGCAGCACCGAGTCGACCATGGAAAGCACCCGCTCCACCTCGCCGGAAAAATCGGCGTGGCCAGGGGTGTCAACGATGTTGATGAGGTAGCCGCCCCATTCCACCGTGCAGTGCTTGGACCGGATGGTGATGCCCCGCTCCCGCTCCAGGTCGTTACTGTCCATGACCCGCTCTTCGACCCGCTGATTCTCGCGGAACACGCGAGCCGCGCGGAAGATGGAGTCGATGAGCGTCGTCTTGCCGTGATCGATGTGGGCGATGATCGCGACGTTGCGGATCTTCTGGGCGGTATCGGTTGCGAGGCCAGGGGGCATGAAAGAGGGGCTCCTTGGTGTTTTGTCCTGGGGAACATCAGCCTTGAAACAGGGCGCCCCCGCGAAGGGGGCTAGGCAGTATACCTTCTCCGCCCACTTGCGGCTGGCCACCCCCGGTGCTTTAATGGAACCGCGTTCTAATAATGCGGTGCGACCGGAGTGAGGGTTCATGAGCAAGTCGGTGCTGGCGTACAAGCCGCCAAGGCAACGGCGCAGCCACGAATCGCTGGAGCGCATCCTCGACGCCGCCGAGTCTCTCATCCGGGAGAGAGGTTTCGACAACATGACCATCGCCGAGGTGGTGCAGCGGTCGGGATCGTCCGTCGGCAGCATCTATGGGCGCTTCAACAACAAGCTGGGTCTGCTCCGTGCGGTCCAGCTCCGCTATCACGCCCGGGTACAGAATGACATTTTCGCTGCATTCAGCGGTGATCATCCTCGCGATGAGTCTCTCGAGGAGGCTGTCGCGCGCATCGTGACCGTTCTCTCCCGGCACGTGCTCAACGAGCCCGAGCTCTTCCGGGCCTTCGTCCTGCAGGCCGTGTTCGACGCTGGGGTACGGGCGCAGGGCGAGAGGACCAACGCGGAACGTAGGAACAAGGTGGTCGAGGTCCTTCTTGTCCACCGTGCCGAGATCCGGCATCCGGACCCCGAGATCGCGGCCCGCTGGTTCTATACCGCCTGCATGGCGACACTGCGCGAGCGGATCACGTTCGGCGAGGGAGCCGAGCTGTCTGGGGGCTTCATGGACGAGGATCTGATCACCGAAATGACCAGCATGGTGACTAGTTATCTCACCTATGAGCCGCCATCGCCCTCCATCGGGGCGGATCCGGCATAGAGCGCGGGTTTAGAATGCTGTTTTGGTTAAGGGAGTGAGACGTCTTGGTTCAGGAAGAGACTTGAGGAGGTGGGCGAGCGAGGGAGTCTTGCAGATCGGGTAGGTCGACAGGAATACGTGTTATTGACGAGAGGGGTAGAGCGAATATGTCTGAGGTAGAGAAGAAGGACGAACAAGCGCGAGCGGTAAGCCGCCGCGAGTTCCTGAAGATCGCCGGGATCGCCGGTGCCACCATCGGCGTGGCCGGGGGCCTGGGCGGGCTGGTAGCTGCCTGCGGCACCACTGCGACGACGACCACTACCGCCGCCGCGGCGACCACCACCACCGGAGCAGCCGCCACTACGACGACGGGGGCGGCGGCCGAGACCACCACGAGCGTCTCGGCGGCCGTCGAGATGGGCCGCGAAGTCAAGATCGGCGCCGTGTCTCCCATCACCGGGTCGCTGGCCTCGTTCGGCGGTCCCGACAAGTGGATCGTCAGCTACGTCACGAAGGCCGTGGGCGACGGCGTGGTCTGCGGCGACGGCAAGAAGCACCCCATCAGCATCATCCAGCTTGACACCCAGTCCAGCCCCAACCGGGCGGCCGAGGTCGCGCAGGACCTGATCTTCAACCAAAAAGTGGACATGATGGTGGCCTCGTCGAGCCCCGACACCGTGAACCCCGCCGCCGACCAGTGCGAGGCGAACGGGATCCCCTTCCTGGCCAACTTCGTGCCGTGGCAGCCGTTCTACCTGGGCCGTGGCGGCACCGCCGGACAAAGGTTTCAAGTGGACCTACATGTACCACTTCGGGGTGGAAGACGCATCGCAGTGCCGCTTGGGCATGTGGGACCAGATCCAGACCAACAAGCAGCGTCGCTCTGCTCTTCCCGAACGATGCCGACGGTCAGGCCTGGGCCAACGACAAGACGGGGCTCGGACCCAACCTCTCCAAGGGCGGCTACACCATCGCCGTCCAGCCCGAGATGTACCAGCCGCCGTCGGAGGATTTCACCTCGGAGATCACCGCCTTCAAGAAGTCGGGAGCTGAGATCTGTTCCGGCGTCCAGTCGCCCCCCGACTTCACCAACTTCTGGAAGCAGTGCGCGCAGCAGGGCTACCAGCCGAAGATCCTCACCATCAGCAAGGCCCTCCTGTTCCACCAGACCATCGAGGCCGTTGGCGACATCGGTATCGGATGTTCGGACCACATGGTCTGGCATCCCAAGTTCCCGTACAAGAGCTACCTCACCGGCCAGACCTGCGAGGAGTACGCCGCCCAGTACACGGCCGACACCGGCAAGCAGTGGGGCCAGCCCCTCGGCCAGCTGGGCAAATACGAGTGGGCGGTCGACGTGCTGAAGCGTACCCCCAACATCGACGACAAAGAGAGCTACCTCGAGCCGATCAAGACCACCAAGTTCTCCGACATCAACGGCGACGTCGACTTCACCGCGCCGGTGAAGATGGGCACCGCGCATCCGGTTCCCAACGTGTGCAAGATCAAGATCGCCGGCGGCCAGTGGGGCAAATCCGAGGATCCCAAGTTCAAGTACGACATCTACATCTGCTACGGGCAAGACCCGAACATGCCCATCCAGAAGAAGTTCGAGGAGATCAAGTACGCGTAGGAGTTGCGAGTGAAGACGATTGACCTAGAGAACCACTTCATCACCCCGGCTTGGACGGAAGCCCTGCGCAACAACGTGGGCGCCTATCCCACGGTCGACGACCAGCGAGGCCTCGGCTTCGCCGCCGACGCCTGGATGCCCCTGGCCGTGGAGCCCAAGCTGGTCGACCTGGCCGACTACCGGCTGAGCCTCATGGACGAAGCCGGCGTGGACTACGCCGTGCTGTCGGTCACCTCTCCCGGGCGCCGAGCAGTTCCCCGTCGAGGTGGGCAAGAACGTCGCGCGCGACGCCAACGATCTGCTGTTCGAAGTCACCAAGAAGTATCCGGACCGGTTCGGCGGTTTCGCTTCCCTGGCGCCCAAGGACGCCGAGTGGTCGGCGCAGGAACTCGAGCGCTGCGTCAAGGAGCTGGGCTTCAAGGGTTTGAACACCCATTCCAACTACGGGGACTCCTACCTCGACGACAAACGCTACTGGCCCATCCTGGCCAAAGCCGAGGAGCTCGACGTTCCCATCTACCTGCATCCCGCGGTGCCCATGATCCAGGAACTGCGCGAGTTCGGCATGGTGCTCGGCGGGCCAACACTGGGCTTCGGCACCGATGTGACCTACTGCTTCATGCGCATGATCGTGCGCGGTGTGTTCGACGCCTACCCGAAGCTCAAGATCATCATGGGGCACCTGGGCGAGGCTCTGCCCTTCCTGGTCGATCGCGTGAACCGGGCCTGGATGCAGAACCACCAGAAGCCCAATCCCGAGATCGGCGAGGGCAGCAAGGAGCCCGCCGGCTACTACCTCATGAACAACCTGTGGGTCACCACCAGCGGCAACTATCTACCGGCCGCGTTGGTGTGCACCCGTGACTCCATCGGCATGGACAAGATCCTGCTGGGTACGGACTTTCCCTATGAGGACATGAAGGACTGCATGGACTACCTGAGGAGCCTGCCCTTGACCGAAGAAGAAGCGTACGCACTGTTCGAGGGGAATGCGAGAGCCCTCGGTTTTTAGCCCCCCCGACCCCCCGCGATCCTTGGGGGGCGGTGCGGAAGAGGTCCACGGACCATCCGCGCCGCCCCCTCGGGACATCCATCCCCGCGGGGTGACCTACCTCCCAGCGAGGTCACCAGCGAGGTACTCGTCCAGCACCTCGAGTCCCGCGCTGAAGTCCTTTCGGCCCAGGCCCAGTCGGAAGTGCGAATCGCCGTAGCCGTACACGATCGACGGCAACAAGAGCACTCCGGTCTGCTCGAGCACCCGCGCGCAGAAGGCCTCTGCGCCTGCCCCGCCGGCTTTCTCGGACACGAGTCGCGGGAAGCAAACCGTGCCGGCCTGCGGGGACACCCAACTGAAGACCTCGCCGTGGCGTTCGAAGAACGCGGCCGCCGCAAGGATATTGCCGCCCGATCCGGGCGACATTGGCGGCGAGGATGCCGTCCCGCTCTCGGAGCGCCATCAACGCGAGCAGCTCGCTGGGCGCACTGCTGCAGATGGTGGTGTAGTCCTTCAGACTCTTGATCCGCTCGAGCACAGTCTGGTCATGGGCCGCCACCCAGCCGATGCGCAGGCCGGCCAGCCCGAACGCCTTGGACATGCCGCCCAGTGACACCGCTCGTTCGTAGAGATCCGCAGCCGCCGGCAGGCGCAGCTCGGGCGCCGGCTCCAGAAGCCGGTACATCTCGTCGGAGAACAGCCAGGCTCCCGCGTTCGCGACAGCGGCGACCATCCGAGTGAAGTCCTCGGCGGGCGGCAACGCCCCGGTGGGGTTGTGCGGGAAGTTCCAGACGACGAGTCTGGTATTGGGGCGTATCAGCCCCTCGAGCCCGGCCGGGTCGAAGCGCCACCCGGTCCCATCCGCCCCTTCCGCTCGCTCAGGCGACTCCGCCGGCTCCCAGAAGTCGACCTCGCACCCGATGCTCCGGGCCAGCTCGTAGAGCGACTGGTAGCCGGGAAATGTGCAGATCACATGATCCCCGGGAGCGAGCAGCGCGTGCATGGTGAGAAAGACGGCCTCTTCCGGAGCGGCGACGATCACCTGCTCGGCGTCTACCCGGCCATACTGTGTGGCGATGTCGGCCCGCAGCTCGGGCAGGCCCTGCGACTCGGTGTAGCCAAGC
The DNA here is from genome assembly GCA_963843455.1 of uncultured Actinomycetota bacterium. GTDB lineage: Bacteria > Actinomycetota > Thermoleophilia > RBG-16-64-13 > RBG-16-64-13 > CAIQPS01. The sequence goes on along the minus strand of CAWJKE010000015.1, from coordinate 8,334 downwards.
TCCAGATGCTCCCAGCGGGTCCGCAGCCCGTCGTCGGCCGCGTCCACCAGTTCGGCCATGGTGGGTCCCTGGCAGTCCGAGGCGGAGAGCAGATAGCGAGCAGAGAACTCGTAACGGGCAAAGAAACGCTCGAGTGCAAAGGGGGCCGGGTACATGTCGCTCTCCATTGACGGGGGGCGGTCAGCAAGTCCATGATTGTACTCCCGTGAACAATCCGTCCCTAGACAACCACTCGCGCTCTCCGGCCGTCCTCTACCCTAGCCAGGTGTTTGTAGGGGCTACGCTCATCACGCTGGGCCCTCTGCTCGATCCCATCCTGCGCGATCTGCACATCCCGTTGGCGAACGGGGGCTTGCTGTCGTTCGGGTTCTTTTTCGGCCGGGTGGTGGGCGTCCTGCTCCTCAACTTCGCTCTGGCCCGGGTACCCATCAAGACGATAATGGTCACGTGCGCCGTGGTCCTGACGCTTGGATCGGCGGCTTCCGGCCTGCTCGGGGTCGGTTTGTGGCCGCTCGCGCTCGCGCTGTTCGTCACCGGACTCGCCGGGGTCATACCCAACGCCATCTCCGGCGTGTGGGTGGCGGCGCACGTCCACAAGGGCATAGAGAAGGCCATGCTGAACGTCGGGGCCTACTTCGCTCTGGGAGTAGTCGTCGCGCCCCTAGTGATAGGAGCCGCGCTGGAGCTCGGAGCCAGTTGGAGAGAGGTGTTTCTCGGCGAGGCGGTCTTCTCGGCGCTCGTGACTATCGTCCTGATAATCTTGCCCATCGCCGACGTGCCAGATCGGGAGAACCTGCGGGGCCGCCAGCTCAAACGGGTCGGGACCACACATCCCCGGTTGCTGACGGTGATACTCGCCGCGACCTTCCTGTATGTGTGCGTGGAAGGCACCCTGTACGTGTGGCTGGCGAAACTCCAGGTGGACTCGTTCGCGGCCGGACCAGGCCTGGCGGCGCTCAGCGTGACCCTCTTTTGGGCCGGGATCACCGCGGGGCGCTATATCGCTGTGCCCTTGACGCGCCTTGCCTCGGCCGCAAGACTCCTAGCGATCTTCGCCTCCGTCCTCGCCCTTTTTGTAGCGGGCCTGGCGCTCGCCCCGACCCTGGCCTTCTCGGAGGCCTTCGCATTCTTAGCGGGTCTGGGGGCATCGGCCTGCTGGCCGCTGATCGCGTGCTATACACCGCGGTTCCCCGGGTGGCAGTCCGGAGTGGTCTTCTCGGGCATGATGCTCGTTGGCACTATGGCCAACACCGTATCGCCCTACCTTTTCGGCCCGGCGGTGGCCACCCTTGGGTTCAGAGTGGCGATGGGGCTGTGGATAATCCCCGCTCTGCTGGTCATCCTCCTGGCCTTCGCTCTGGAAAAGGCGGCTCGCGGTACCGACCGGGCTATCAGTGGAATCGGCGCTGCCGTCCCTTCCGCCCAGCGTATACTGAACCGATGCCGGGCGAGGAATCGAAGACCACCTCCTACCTTTCCCTGTACGCCACCACCTTCATGGTCGGCGTGGTCATGATCTCGTTGGGGCCGCTCCTCGACCCCATGATCAAGGAACTGGACATCCCCCTTGCCCAGGCGGGCCTGATATCGGTCGCGTTTGCCGTTGGCATGTTGATCGGAGTCCTCGCGCTGAACTTCCTCCTTGCCCGGGTGCCGGCCAAGTGGGCCCTCATCGGCGCAGCCTGGCTGCAAACGGCGGCTCTTGCGGCTTCGGGGGCGCTCTCGACAGGTCTGTGGTCGCTCTTTGCCGCCTATCTCTTCGTGGGCCTCGGCTGCGTGTTCCTGAACAGCCTTCCCGGGATGTGGGTGAGTTCCAACGTCAAGGTGGGGACGCACCGCGCGATGGTGATCCTCCTGCTGTTCTTCGCCATCGGGATGGCGGTCACTCCCATCGTGATCGGCATCGCCCTGGGCCTCGGGAGCACCTGGCGGTGGGTGTACATCGCCGAAGCCGTTCTCTCGGGCGCGCTCGCGATCCTCCTCACCAGCCGGCCCATCTCCGACATCGCCGGCAGGCGTAACCTGCGACTGGGCCGGCTTCGCGAGGTCGTCGGGTTCAATCCGGCGCTCTTTGTCACCGTGCTGGTCGCTTCGATCCTGTACATCGGCGCGGAGTTCATCCTCAACGTCTGGCTGCCGAAGTTCGAGATCGACGTCTTCGGCGCGAGCAAGACGGTGGCCAGTCTCGCAGTGGCGCTCTTCTGGACAGGTCTCATCATCGGGCGGCTCATCGTGGTGCCGTTGACCAAGCGGTATCCGGCCTCCCGGTTGCTCCTAGTCGGCATGGCGATCATGGCCGTGTTCGCGCTGGGGATCTCGCTCTCCACCTCCGTGGAGATGTCTCTGGTGATGGCATTTCTCAGCGGCTTCGGCGCCTCGGCCGCCTTCCCGCTCATCCTAGGTTTTTCGGGCAAGTTCCCCGCTTGGCATGCCGGAGTGGTCTACTCGGCCGTCGTGATGGCGGGCGCCCTCGGCCGGATCATCTTTCCCTACCTCGTCGGACCCATCGCCCATTCGGCAGGATTCCGGATAGCCATAGGTCTAGCTTTCGTCCTCGCGGCGGCGTGTTCGCTGCTCGCGCTGTACCTCCACCGGGTATCGGGAGAGGGCGAGGCAGAGGGTGGGAAGACCGCGGGATAGCGTGGTCCTGACCGCCAGAACGCGACCGCTCGCACAAGAGGGCGCGACCTTGTCCTGTATACTCGAGCACTCCGCGAGGCCGAAATGAGGGGTATGCGATGAGGGCCAACCTGGTCAGCCCATCATCTTCACAACTGTCGTACGCCATCCGCGAGATAGTCGCGTTCGGCGAGATCGTCCGCCGCCACGGCGTCGACGTCACCTGGGAGAACATCGGCGACCCGATCGCCAAAGGCGAGCGGGTCGCGCCCTGGATCCGGGACATCGCCCACCAGGTGGTGGATATCGAGGATGCCTGGGGCTATTGCCCCACCGAAGGTTTCATGGTGGCGCGCGAGGCCCTCGCCGAACACGTAAACCAGCGGCGTGGCGCCCGGGTGACGGCCTCCGACATCATCTTCTTCAACGGCGTCGCCGACGCGGTGTCGAAGGTCTACGGATTCTTGAGCGCCCACGCCCGGGTGATCGGTCCCTCCCCCGCGTACAGCACCCATTCGTCGGCCGAATCGGCTCACTGCGCCCTGCCCCACATCACGTACGATCTCGATCCGGAGAACGGGTGGATGCCCGATCTGGTCGACCTCAGACGTAAGATCCAGACCTACCCCTCCATCGCCGGCATCCTCATCATCAACCCCAACAACCCCACGGGAGCCGTCTACCCGCCCGAGGTACTCGAGGAGATCGTCGCGCTGGCGCGCGAGTTCGGCCTGTTCCTCGTAGCCGACGAGATCTACATCCATATGGTGTTTCCGGGCGTGGAGACCGTCCACCTCTCCGAAGTGGCCACCGACGTGCCCGCCATCGTCATGCGGGGGATCTCCAAAGAGCTGCCCTGGCCGGGCTCGCGCTGCGGATGGATAGAGGTACTGAACCGGTCGCAGGACCAGAATTTCTCCGCCTATGTCGATTCGGTAGTGGCGGCCAAGCGTCTGGAGGTCTGCTCCACCAGCGGACCGCAACTGACGGTCCCCCGGATCTTCGGCGACCCGCGCTATGCCGGCCACCTGGAGGAGCGCGCGCGCGTCTTCGCCGCGCGCGCCGCCGAGGCCTACGAGGCCCTGCGAGTCGTGCCCGGTCTGCGGGTGAACCCGGCTCAGGGCGCCTTCTACATGACGGCCCTGTTCGAGCCCCGGGTGTTGGAGGGCGACAACCGTCTGCCTATCGCCAACCCGCAACTCCAGGAGATCGTCGAGAGGCAGTGCGTCGGTGCGGCTCTCGACGCCCGCTTCGTCTACCACCTGCTCGCCTCGACGGGCATCTGCGTGGTGCCGCTGAGCGGGTTCTGCTCGCCCCATCCCGGCTTCCGCTTCACCCTACTCGAGACCGACGATGCCAAACGGGGCTGGATCTTCCGTACGTTGGCCGAAGCGGTCACGGCTTACATCGAGAGCGGCTGCAGCTAGGGGAGCGCAGCATACCTTCCCCTCCGGCTGCGCGCGGGGAGGGCCACATACCTTCCCCTCCGGCTGCGTTTCACGACTCCTCCCCGGGAAGGCATGTGGCCCTCCCTTCCATGTCTTACGAGGGCGGGCGCTCGCTTTAATGCGTAGCTAGGGGCGCGCTCGCATTCGCTTCGCGCCTAGCGGTATAGCTCGTCGCACTCCTCGCGCAGCAGGCCGCCGATCACTTCGACCACATGTGGTGAGCGCTCCGCGATCTCCCTTGCTCCCACGAGGATGCGGCTACGGCCCATGGCCGCGGTGTCGGCTATGGACGAGCCGAACATGATGGTCGTCACCCCTGCCCACACGGCGAGGCCGGTGCACATGGGGCAAGGCTCGCAGGTGCAGACCAGCAATGAGCCCGTCAGATCTGGGCTGCCCCAGAGCGCGACCGCCTCCAGGATGGCCGTGTGCTCGGCGTGTCGGCTCGGATCGCCTGTAGCAGCGCCCGTGTCGTGGGCCCTGGCGAGCGTGCGGTCACCCATGACCACCAGGCAGCCGTAACCCTTGTTGCCTTCGGCCCTGGCGAGCAGCGCCTCGTGGATGGCGTCGCGCATGATGGCTTCCAGGTCCAATCGGAGTATCTGTTCCCGGCAGTGTCCGGCATGGGGCCGTATCGTCACGTAGTCGCGGACGAAGCGGAGGCGTGGGTCGAGTCTGCTGAGAAAGGTCTGCACCGGTCTCTCGGCGGTGGCGCGGCAGACCTCCCGGGTATCGAGGCCGAGCCGGCGACAGGCTTCCAGGGTCGGACAGTCGTTGAAGGAGAGCCACGCGATACGGTCCCCCGACTCCTCTACCACCGGCACCTGCTCGGCGCCCAAGCCCAGGTAGTCGAGGAACAGGAGTTCGTAGGCCTCCCGGGGAGAGACGGGTTCTGGGAGGAACGGTCCGCCGGAACGCGGCGGATAGCCGCGCCTGGTCAGCCACTCGAGGCGCTTCTGACTTCTCCGCCGCTCGAGGATGCCGTAGTCGCCGGTCTGCAGGGCCTCGATCTCGCGATCCACCTGTGTCTCCGAAGGCTCGCCGTCGCTCGCCTCCACGCTCTGCACCAGCTCCACGCAGATGCCATCCGGGTCCCGGAAGTAGCACCAGCGCCACTCCGGCCTGTCCGGGTCGCGGACGGTGCGGATGGGTGTGTGGAAACGCACGCCCGCGGCCTGCAGGCGGCGGAACTCGCTCTCGATGTCCTGGGTGAGGATCGCGATGTGGGCCGAGCCGGCTGCCGATGGGTCACCGGGGTACGGCGCCGTTGCCGGCCGAACGTACTGGATGAACTCCACCCGGGTGCCGCCCAGTTCCATATCGGCGATGAGGATCTCGGCGGCGCCGCGCTCCGGTGCCCCAGCCCCGAGCAGGGCCCGGCCCAGATCCCCGGCCTGCCGCTGCTTGCGTCCCACCAGCCGCATGCCTACCAGGTTCTGGTAGAAGTCCACGGTCCGCTCGAGGTCGGAGACGGTGAAGCTCACATGGTGGACGCCGACGATCGGCATGCTACCGGCGTCGCGCGAGCGGGCCTGCGTAGGCGCTCACCGTATCCCCGAATCGTAGTCCACCCGGATGGTCGTGAAGCGGCCTGGGGCCACGGTGAAATCTTGGGATTGGGCGGTGGGCAGGGGATCGCCGTTCACCGGTTCGAGGATGTAGTCGCCGGGGGGCAGGACGGCGCGGAACGAGCCGTCGGCCGAGGACCTCGTCTCGGCTACCAGTTTCCCGTCGGAAGCCCTCTTGATCCGCAGCGTAGCGGCGTAGGGACCGTCGTTCTGCTGGCCCGGTTGCTCCACCGGGTTGATCGGGCCGATGCGTACCTCGCCCTGCACGCCACTATCGGTGACGGCCGTCTCTCCGCAGGCGCCGGCCAGGAGCAACAGCGGCACGAGGGCGAGCGCGCCAAGAACACCGGCGAGGATGCGGATGCCCACAAGGCGTCTCATGGCGCTACCTTCTCACATCTCCGCCCGGTATGCTGACTCCCGATGAAGGAGACGATCCGCACGAGCAAGGCGGCGGGCCTCGCCATAAGTGCCGCATCCTATGTGGCGGCGCTGGCCGTCGCGGTGCTGGCGGTGGGCGCCATGGGAGTGGAGTCGCCACTCGCGCAACTTGCCCTGGGCACCCTGGTGGCGACCGGCGTGATCTTCGCCGCTTCCGCGGCCTTCGACAACTCCAGCATGTACGACCCCTACTGGAGCCTGCAGCCGCTCGCCATCGCCGGCTACTACGTATGGGCGAACTGGGGTGACCTCAGTGGCCGTCAGGTCCTCGTCACCGTCCTGGTCCTGCTCTATGCCCTCAGGCTCACCAGCAACTTCTACCGCGACTGGCCGGGTCTGGCAAAGGAAGATTTCCGGTACGTGGACCTTCGTCGGCGCTTCGGCCACCTCTACTGGCCGGTGAGCCTCCTGGGGGTACATCTCTTCCCGACAGTCATGGTCTTCCTCGGCTGCCTGCCCTTGTACGCCGTGGCGGGGGCCGGCGGCGACGGACTCGGCTGGTTGGATGCGGTTGCCGCGCTCGTCACCCTGGGGGCGATAGGTCTGGCGTTCGTCGCGGACGAGCAGATGCGCAGCTTTCGCCACGACCGGGCCAATCGCGGACACTGCATGCGCACCGGTCTGTGGGCTCGCAGCCGGCACCCGAACTACTTGGGCGAGGTCATCACCTGGTGGGGGCTTTGGCTCTTCGCGCTGGCCGCCGGCCCGGGCTGGTGGTGGACCGGACTGGGGGCGGCGGCGATCACTCTGATGTTCGTCTTGGTGAGCGTGCCGATGATGGAGAAACGGGCGCTGGCGACCAGGAGCGGCTACGCGGAATACCGGGCGGGGACGCCGATGCTTTTGCCCAGCTTAGGGCATCGGCCGGCGGCGGCGAACGACAACGACGGCGTCTAGGGCGGTCAGCCGCCTACTCCTTCTGCCACTCGTCGCCCACCTCGAGAGCGGTGGCCTGCAGGGACTTGTTGATGTCGAGGATGAACATGACCAGGGAAGCGATGAGGAACACCATGCTCACGATGAAGAACCCCGCGATAAGCCAGGCGATCTCGACCTCGAACAGCGCGGTGACGAACAGGGAGATCACCAGCAGCGCCACGAAGAGGACGCAGAAGGCGGCAAGGGCGATCGCCCAGCGCACCAACTCGGCCCGCTCATGAAGGATCCGGAGCTGGGCGCGTGCCTTCTCCTGCTCCTCGCCGGCGGTGGCCCTGGCCTGGTGCGCCAGGGTGCGCGAGCGGTCGACGATCCTGCCCAGGCGGTTCGTCATGGTCAGAAGAAGTAGACCCACGCCGGAGATCACCACGACCGGACCGACCGCGGTCTGCAACACAGTGACGAGTTGGGATGTCTCTAGCGTGTCCACCTAGGCGCCTCCAATCCGGGAACGTCACTCGGCTAGATCGACGGCCTTCTGGAGCCAGTAGTCCGCGCCTGTCGCCGACCATTCCCGCACTTGCCCCGCCGACAGGAGTTAGTCCCGCCCATTCTGTCAACGCGGGGTGCATAGTCCGCCAGTACCCGGGAGAGCCGTCGACCGCGGTATCCCAGGCTTGATCGAGCTCGGCCTGCCACGCTTCGCGCGCCGCGGAGAGGCAATCGAGTGTCTTGACCAGATCTATCTGCAGACGCGTCTCGGCCGGATTGGTGGTCGCCATGTTCCTCGCCTCCACGATCGCCACGGCCAGGGACTTGCTGAAGGCATCGTAACCGGCCGCACCCGCGCCCGACGCGGCGCCTCTCGCCTCGGCGACAGCGGCTACCGCGGCAACTCCGCCGTTCCCCGGAGCGGCTATTCCCGCTTCTTTCTGATAGTTCGACAGGACGAGCGTCACCACCGCCAGGATGATGATGGCCGCGGGGAGCACTATCCATGCCAGGTGCCTTTGTCGCATACGGTGCGATAATAGCCTCTATGGCCGATTGGGACATCGATTCTCCTGTAAAAGGCGACTCTTCGCGGGGGCAGCCGCCTGATCCCGGCGGGTCCGCGGGCAGCGGGCCTGGCGCCGGCCCGCCGTCGCAGGCCGGTCAGCCACCCGTGCCCGGGCGGACCGCCCCGCCGCCCGCCACACAAGGCCCATCCCCACCCGGCGAGCGGCGGGTCCGTCCCTCCTACGGGTGGCTGGGCGTCGCCGCGGTCATGCTCCTCGTCGGGCTTATGGCCGGGTTCTTCATCGCGCGCTCGCAGAGCTCGGGCGACACCGCCGCGCTCGTCGACGCGAACGCCCGTTTGGGCGAACTTCAGGCCGCCGTCT
>CAWJKE010000014.1:0-115454 GCA_963843455.1 uncultured Actinomycetota bacterium | reverse complement strand
GGAGGCACCAGTGCAGTACCACTTCTCCGCCATCGTTGGACACGACGCCGACGGCTACTGGGCTCGGTGCCCCGAACTACAGGGCTGCTGCGTCCAGGGCGATACGCATGAAGAAGCCCTCGACCACCTGCGCGAGGCCGTCGCTTTGCACGTCGAGGACCGCTTGGCCTGTGGTGAGGAGATCCCGCGAGTCGAGACCATAAGCCTGATCATGGTCGAAGTGTCCGGATGAGTCCTCGGCTTCCCCGCGTGACCGCAGGGGAGGTACAGCGTCTTCTCGAGAAGCATGGGTTCGAGGTCGTCCGTCAGCGGGGCAGCCACCGGATCCTTCGTGACCCTCTCGGGCACCGCGCCACTCTCCCCTATCACGCGGGCAAGACTCTTCACCCCAAGATCCTCGAGACGATCATGGAAGACGCCGGCCTGTCAGGGGAGGACTTTGAGGAGTAAGGCGGCAGTCCTGGCTGGCAGGCGCGCCTACTCTCCTGGCTTAGAACCGGCCGCATTCTGAACAGGGGCGCGATGCGCTTCGGTCTCCCGATCCCGTTTCCGCGGGGGTGCCTGGGTCACGAGCGCGTCGAGCAGAGCCTGAGAGACCGCCGCGACCTCTTCGACCGCTCGGGCGAAAGCATCCTGGTTGGCCACCGAGGGCTTGGTGAACCCGCTGATCTTCCGAACGTACTGGAGTGCGGAGGCGCGGACGTCATCTGCGACCGCGGGCGGATCGACGTTGTACAAGACCTTGATGTTTCTGCACACTTCAGCACCTCCTGGTTAGGCTCGCTCGGTCCTCGCGCCGCCCGGGGTCAGCTCAGACGATCACTTCGCTGATCTGAAACTGGGGCGTGATGTCGGTGAAGTTCGGGACGTCGGCTCCAAAGGCCTCATTGTGGGGCGCCATGTAGGTCTCCAGGTCCTCGATGCTGTCGAACTGCAGGTGGCAGACGGTGGCGTAGCTCGCGGGCGAGCCGGGCTCTCCGCCGGACATGCCTCTCTCTACCGACACTGACTTGAGCGCGTCGCCCACTTTCTCTTTCACCAGGGGGATGTGCGTTGTGCAGTAGTAGTCCATATCGAAGCGGCTGCCCGGTTCGTTTGGATACATGACGCTGAATACGATCATCACTGCTCCCTATGCTCTTCGGCCGGTACCGGGCCCACGATAGCAAACGCGGGGACAAGCCCGTCCGCCCAGAGCTCGAGCGCGGCCCCGGCGCGGACAAGCGACCGGTAGGCCCGGAGCCATCCCACAGGAAGCATGCCGCCGAAGAACATGCCGTTGACGCTGTCGGAGACCGCCCGGACCACGGCGGCGGGAGCCGGGGCAGCCGCACTCGGTGTAACCTGGCCCGCAGGCTGCGCCGCGCGGCCGTCGCGCTCCTCGAGCAGCCAGTACGACTCCATGTCCACGCCGATAGCTCCGTCTGCGGCCGCCCGGGCGCGCCGGCTGCCGAACGCGACCCGGTCAGACGACACTATCGGCCCCACATGCGCAGTCAGACCAGCAGACCGCAGAACCTCGGCCACCGCGACCGCGCGAGGGCAGGACTCACCACCCCGCCGGGACCTCGGATCTCACTTGGCCACGATCACATCCCCCGTGCGGATCTCCGGCCGCAGCCCGCCGCAGAAACCGGCGACCGCCACCGGACTCCCACCGGCGAGGGCGACGACCCGCTCGCCCGCCCGGGTGGCAGCCGCGGGCCCCATCCCGGTCCTGATCACCGCCGCCGAGCGGACGCCTTGACGCAGGGCCTGCGCCTCGATCCTGAGGGGCGCCAGTATCAGCAGCCGTCCCAAAAGGCTAGGCCTCCGGCCCGCGCAGGATGCCAAGGGTGAACTGGTTGCTCTGCTCCACGCTCTCCACTTCCGCACGTGACTCGGCCACCGCTACTCTCTGCATAGCACCCGCCGCATTGGGGCGCAAGCGTGATCGCCCCTGCCGCGGCGTTTAAGCGGCCGCTCACCCCGGTACCTGCAATCCGACCGCGTTGGTGCGGTGCGTGCTAAGCTCGACACCATCCTCTCCGAGAATGGTGTGCCTCTCAACCTGACACTGTCAAGAAGCGCATTCTCGCGCTGAAGCAAGGGGGCGGGGCAATAGTCTTCCGACGGACGGGATCCTCCGGGAAAGAGTTGGACCTTCTGGGCAACAGCCCGGATGTGGGACTGCTGCGCTCGGAACTCCTCAGCAGCGACCAGCTGAAGCACCACGCCGTCGCGCTGGCGGGGGCACACAGCGTCGACCGGCGGCCCGGAAAGGACAAGTTGCTCGCCCGCCTGGACGAGAACGAGCGGGTCCTTCTCGAGGCCTACCAGGTGGTCACCGCTGCCGCCGCCGCCGGGCAGCGGGTCATGCCGGCAGAAGCGTGGCTGCTCGACAACTACTATCTCATCGAGCAGCAGATCGCTCTGGCCCGGCGCCACCTGCCGCGTGGCTACAGCCGGGAGCTGCCGCGGCTGATCGATGGCGCTTCGGCAGGTCTCCCCCGCATCTACGAGCTCGCCCTCGATCTGATCGCCCATCAGGACGGCCGCGTAGACCGGGACAACGCTGCCGCGTTCTTAGCCGCCTATCAGACCGTCGATCCACTCAATCTCGGAGAGCTGTGGGCTTTCCCGATCATGTTGCGCCTGGGATTGCTCGAGAATGTCCGTCGTGTGGCGTCGCGCATCGCCCGCCGCCGCGAGGAACGGGACACGGCGATCGCCTGGGCGGATCGCATCCTCACCGCTGCCGGGCAAGAGCCCAAACGCCTCGTCCACGTACTCGCCGAGTTCGCCAACGCCACGGTGCCCCTGACCGCCCCGTTCGTCGAGGACTTCTACGCCCGGCTTCAGGCTCAGGGCCCGGCGCTCGCTTTGGTCCAGGCGTGGCTCGAACATCAGCTTTCCGACCAGGGTCTGAGCGCAGTCCAACTCTTGGAAGTCGCCAGTCGCAGCGCGGCAGCCGACCAGATCTCCATAGCCAACAGCATCAGCAGTCTCCGCTTCATCTCAGCCCTCGATTGGGGCAGCTTCGTCGAGGACCTGAGCCTGGTGGAATCCATGCTGCGCCTCGACCCCGCCCGGGTCTACGCCGACCAGGATTTCCTCACCCGCGACCGCTACCGGCACGCCATCGAGGCCGTTGCCCGCGGCAGTGCTCACGGCGAGCTGGAAGTGGCGCAGGCTGCGATCCTTCTCGCTCAGGCGGCGGAGCGCGAGACGGGTATCGACGACCGGACGGCCCACGTCGGCTACTACCTCGTCAACAAGGGCAGGCCGGACCTCGAGCGCGCCGTGGAGAGCAAGGTACCGTTCAAGGTGCGCATCACTCGGGTAGGTCGTCCCTTCCGTCTCTTCCTATACCTCGCGCCGATGGTTATGCTGACGGCGATAGCGGTGGCAGTCCCGCTCATCTTGGTCGTGGAGCCCGAACAGGGTTGGGGCTGGTACGTCTTCTTTGTCATCGTGGGCCTTCTCGCGGCCTCGGCCCTGGTGGTTCCCATCATCAACCTGCTGGTCACGATCACGGTGCCTCCCAGAGTGCTGCCGCGCCTGGACTTCTCCGAAGGCATCCCCACCGCCCACCGGACAATGGTGGTGGTGCCCACACTGGTGGGCCGTCCCGAAGACGTACCGGGTCTTCTGGAAGCGCTGGAGGTCCGGTATCTCGGTAACCGCGATCCCAATCTGTTCTTTGCCCTGCTCACCGATTTTCGTGATGCCCCCGAGCGTACCCAAAGGGGCGACGATGAGTTGGTCGGTCTCGCTCGGGACGGGATCGAAGCGCTCAACGATCAATATTCCGAGGATCGTCCGAACATCTTCTATCTGTTTCACCGACCGAGGTTATGGAATCCCCGCGATCGCGTATGGATGGGCTGGGAGCGCAAGCGCGGCAAGCTCGAGCAGTTCAACGCCCTTCTGCTGCAGTCCCGGGCGTCGGTGCCTGCCGCTGCGGCCGCCGCCTTTTCCGACATAGTCGGCGATCGATCCATCCTTGGGTCGATCAGGTACGTCATCACTCTGGATACCGACACGCAGCTCCCGCGGGACACGGCTCGCACCCTGATCGGAAACATGGCCCATCCGCTCAATCGCCCGGTGTACGACGCAAAGAAGGGCCGCGTCACCGAGGGCTACGGGATCCTGCAGCCGCGGGCTTCGATCAGTCTCGCCAGCAGCACGAGTTCCAGGTTCACGCGCCTGTTCGCCGGCGAAGCGGGCATCGACCCCTACACGCGGGAGATCTCCGACGTCTATCAGGATCTCTTCGGTGAGGGTTCTTTCGTCGGCAAAGGCATCTACGACGTGGCCGCGTTCTCTCAGGCCGTCAACGGGCGCTTTCCGGAGAACCTGATCCTCAGCCACGATCTTCTGGAAAGCGGATACGCCCGGTCGGCGCTGGTGGCCGATGTGGACCTCATCGAGGAGCACCCCACCACGTACCCCATGGAGGCCAGCCGGAGGCACCGCTGGACCAGGGGCGACTGGCAGCTGGCCGGCTGGCTACTCCCGCGCGTACCCGGTCCCGGTGGGAAGCGGCAGCCCAACCCACTGGCGCTGCTCTCCATCTGGAAGCTCTGGGACAACATGCGCCGCAGCCTCGTGCCGGCCGCCCTGGTCGCCCTGTGCGTGGGCGGATGGCTGTTCGCCGTCGGGCCGTCGTGGCTGTGGCCGATCCTGACCGCCGGGGCGCTGTTCCTGCCCCCCCTGGTGACCGCGGCGCTCGAGCTCGTGCGAAAACCCGCCGAGCGCGCAGTGGTTGCTGCACCTGGTCCTCACGGGCAAATCCCTGGCCCAGCCGCTCCTACGCGCGCTGCTTGGGTTGATGATGCTGCCGTACGACGCGCTGATCTACCTCAACGCCATCGTGCGCTCGGCTGCGAGTATGCTCGTCACCCGGCGGGGGCTGCTGGTGTGGTACCTCCGCTCCTACGGCCGGCGGAACGCTCGGCGTAGCCTGGGCGAGTTCTTTGGTGAAATGTGGATCGCCCCTCTGCTGGGAGTGGTGCTGGGAGTGGTGCTGATCGCGGTGCCCCGCACCCGATTGGCCGACTGGTGGTTCGTCGTCCCGCTTCTCGTGCTCTGGCTGGTCGCTCCTCTCGCTGCCTGGTGGATCAGCAGGCCCGTCAAGCCGGCCACGGCGGAGCTGAGCCTGCAACAACAAGCGTTTCTGCGCGCCGTCGCACGGCGCACGTGGCGGTTCTTCGCCGATTTCGTCGGCTCTGAGGACAACTGGCTGCCGCCGGACAACTATCAGGAGTATCCGTCCTCCATGGTCGCCTCGCGCACCTCCCCCACGAACATGGGCATGGCGCTGCTCGCGACCCTGGTGGCTCACGATTTCGGGTACCTCTCCACCGGCGAGCTGCTGCGCCGGACCGAGCGGACTCTCCGGACCATGGAGAAGCTCGAACGCTTTCGTGGTCACTTCTACAACTGGTACGACACCCGCACGCTGCTGACCCTCAATCCCCAGTACATCTCTTCGGTCGACAGCGGCAACCTCGCCGCCAGCCTGCTGACTCTCCGCGCGGGGCTCGGCGAACTGAAGAGCAGGCCGGTGCTCGAATCCGCGCGCTTTCGAGGGCATAGAGGACACCTTGGCCGCACTGGCCTCGCAGACGCCTCCTTCGTCGGCTCCCGGGGTCCGCAGGCAAATCCAGTTCCTGCAGGGGGTTCTGGAATCAGCCCGCGGGGGCTCGAAGACTCCCGCCGAGATGCTGGGACTTCTGGGGCGACTCTGCCTGGGCGCGAAGGCATTGGTGACCGAGCTGCCGCCCAACGCCACGGACGAGCTCAAGTACTGGGCGCGGACGCTCAGCCGGCAGTGCCGCAGGTTCCGCGACGACTTCGGACAGCTGGTGCCGCAACCCGAAAGCTTCAGCACAATGCCCAGCCTGCAGGACTTGCCGGAAACCGAGCCGCGGGTCAAGAAGCGCCTGGAGATCATCGACCGGCTGATGGCCCGCTGTGACGACCTGGCGGCGATGGACTTCGAGCTCCTCTACGACTCGTCGCGCCATCTGCTCAGCATCGGCTACGACCTGGGCGAGCGGCGCCGCGACCCCTCTTGGTACGACCTGTTGGCCTCAGAAGCCCGTCTGACCAGCTATCTGCTGGTCGCCCAGGGCCAGGTGCCGCAGAAGCACTGGTTCGCGCTGGGCCGCCTGCTGACCAGCCACGGCGGCGACCTCAGCCTCATGTCGTGGAGCGGCTCGATGTTCGAGTACCTCATGCCGCGATTGTTCCTGCCCGGCTACGAGAACACGCTCCTGGAGCAGGCCTGCCACGCCGCGGTGTCGCGTCAGATCGAGTACGGCCGCCAGCGGCACGTGCCCTGGGGCATCTCCGAGTCGTGCTACAACGCGGTCGACATGAACCAGGTGTATCAGTACCGGGGGTTCGGCGTTCCCGGGCTGGGGTTCAAGACCGGGCTGGCGGACGATCTGGTGATCGCTCCCTACGCGGCCGCGCTCGCGCTGACAGTGGTACCGCGGGAAGCCTGCCGCAACCTGCAGACGCTCGGCAGCAGTGGCTTCCTGGGAGACTACGGGCTCTACGAGGCCATCGACTACACGCCCGTCGCGCGTTCTCCCCGGCAAGAACCATGCGATCGTGCGCTGCTTCATGGCCCACCACCAGGGCATGAGCCTGCTGGCGATCGCGCATACGTTGCTCGACCGGCCCATCCAGCGCCGGTTCGTCTCCGACCCGCTGGTGCGCACGGCCGAACTGCTGCTTCAGGAGCGTATCCCCAAACAGACGCTCACCGTGCACCCGCGAGCGGACGAGTTGGGGGAATTGGGGCGCGCGCCGGCCGCTGAAGGGGGTGCGGTCCACCGGGTGCTGCCCGACCCCAACACGCCCTCACCCGAGGTGCACCTGCTGTCCAACGGCAGCTACCACGTCATGATGACGAACGCCGGAGGAGGCTACAGCCGCTGGCGCGACCTGGCCGTCACGCGTTGGCGGGAAGATGCCACCTGCGACGGTCACGGCACCTTCATCTACCTGCGCGATCGCCGTACCGGCCGCTACTGGTCGTCCACCTACCAACCCACCCGGCAGAAGCCCGATCGCCACGAGGCCGTCTTCGTGCAGGCGCGCGCGGAATACCGCAGGCTCGATCACGACATCGAAGCGCACACCGAGGTCAGCGTGTCGCCCGAAGACGACGTCGAGATCCGCCGCGTCACGCTCACCAACCTGTCCGACGACACGCGAGACATCGAGGTGACGAGTTACGCCGAGGTCGTCATGGCGCCGCAGAACGCGGATCTCGCGCATCGCACGTTCAGCAACCTGTTCGTGCAGACCGAGATAGTGCCGGACCACAGGGCCATCCTGTGCCGGCGGCGTCCCCGCACGCCCGACGAGGAGACACCGTGGATGTTCCACATGCTGGCGGCGCCGGGCTGGCTTGACGAGAAAGTCTCGTACGAGACCGACCGCGCCCGGTTCGTCGGCCGCGGGCGAACGGCCGCGAATCCGGCGGCTCTTCAGGACGGAAGCCGGACCGACCTATCCAATACCGAAGGCTCCGTCCTCGATCCCATCGTGGCGATCCGGAGTCCGTTGAGGTTGTCTCCGGACGAGTCCCGGACAGTTCAGGTGATCTCCGGCGTGGCGGAGACCCGGGAAGCAGCCGTCGCTCTGCTCGGCAAATATGGCGATAAGCACTTCGTCGACCGGGCTTTCGAGATGGCCTGGTTCGAAAGCCAGGAGGTGCTTCGCCTGCTGAACATGACCGAGACCGACGCCCAGATCTACGGTCGCCTGGCTGGTTCGGTGATATACGCGAGCGCCGCCCGCCGAGCCTCGCCCAGCATCATCGCTCGAAACAGACTCGGCCAGTCGGGACTCTGGCGCTTTGGCATCTCGGGAGATCTGCCTATCGTGCTGGTGCGGGTCGGCGACGTCAATCGCATCGACGTGGTGAAGTACGCGCTTCAGGCCCATGGCTACTGGCGCAACAAGGGCCTGGCCGCGGACCTGGTGATCCTGAACGAGGACTTCTCCGGCTATCGGGCGGTTCTTCACGACCAGATCATGGGACTGATAAACGCGGGGCCGGAAGCCCTGATCGTGGACAGATCGGGTGGCGTCTTCGTGAGGCGGGCGGAAGAGCTTTCCGAGGAAGACCGGGTGCTATTCCAGACCGTCGCCCGCGTCGTCCTCACCGGCTCCATCGAGACCCTGGCCGAGCAGGTACAACGGCGGGCGGCGGCGGAGCGCCTTCCGTCTGCGCTCGAGCCTTCGCGTCCCCAGTCATCCGAGGCCGTCGAACCCTTGCCCGATCGCGAAAGCACGTTCCACAACGGCTTGGGCGGCTTCACCGCGGACGGCCGCGAGTACGTCATCACCCTCGAACCTGGTCAGAGCACTCCCGCGCCCTGGGTGAACGTCATCGCCGGTCCACATATCGGGACGGTCGTCAGCGAGAAGGGAGGCGCATACACGTGGGTGGAGAACGCCCACGAGTCCCGTCTGACCACCTTTCACAACGATCCGGTCGGCGACGACAGCGGCGAGGCTGTCTACCTGCGAGACGACGAGACGGGCGCCTTCTGGTCGCCGACGCCGTTGCCATCCCCCGGACGGTCCGGCTATGTGTGCCGGCACGGCTTTGGCTACAGCGTGTTCGAGCACTCCGAATCCGGCATCGTGCTCGGAGCAGTCCACATACGTCGCCATGGACGCGCCCGTGAAGTTCGTCACGGTAAAGCTGCGCAATCAGTCGGGCCGTTCCAGGCGGCTGTCGCTCACCGGGTACTGGGAGCTGGTGCTCGGCGAATGGCGACACGCCAATCTCATGCACATCGTGACGGAGAAGGATCCCGACAGCGGCGCCCTCTTCGCACGCAATCCGTACTCGCGCACCAACCCCGGCCGCGTCGTCTTCGCCCAGGTGAGCGAACCAAGACGAACCGTCACCGGTAGCCGTGCGGAGTTCATCGGACGCAACGGCTCGCTCGCCGACCCGGCTGCCTTGCACCGCACGCGGTTGTCGGGCCGGACCGGTGCGGGACTCGATCCCTGCGCCGCCCTCCATACGGAGATCGTGCTGGCCGATGGACAGGAACGCGAGATCGTGTTCATCGTCGGAGCGGCAGACGACGCCAGACGAAGCGCGGCGCCTCATCCTACGTTTTGCGGGCGCAGCCGGTGCGAAGCGGGCTCTGGAAGAGGTGTGGGCGCACTGGAACCGCGTGCTGGGGGCCGTCTACATCGAGACACCCGACCGCGCGCTCGACGTGCTCGCCAACGGCTGGCTCATCTACCAGACTCTCTCCTGCCGGTATTGGGGTCGCAGCGGCTACTACCAGTCGGGTGGCGCCTACGGCTTCCGCGATCAACTGCAGGACTCGATGGCCCTCCTCTATTCGGTCCCCTGGCTCACGCGCGAGCATCTGCTGCGCTGTGCGGAGCGGCAGTTCCGCGAAGGCGACGTGCAGCACTGGTGGCACCCTCCCGCCGGGCAAGGAGTACGCTCTCACTCGTCCGACGACTATCTCTGGTTGCCCTACGCGACCTGCCGGTACGTGCAGGCGACGGGCGATACAGGCGTGCTCGACGAACAGGTCGCCTTTGTCGAAGGCCGGGAATTGAGCCCTGACGAAGAGGCCTACTACGATCAGCCTCAGCGCTCCATCGACACCGCGACTCTCTACGAACACTGCGTCCGCTCGATCAAGCACGGGCTTCGTTTCGGCCGGCACGGGCTGCCGCTCATGGGAACGGGCGACTGGAACGATGGGATGAACCTCGTCGGCCACCAGGGCAAGGGAGAGAGCGTGTGGCTGGCCTGGTTCCTGTGCGAGAACCTGCGCCTGTTCGAGGACCTGGCCGCGCGCCGGGGAGACGAGAGCTTCGCGCGCACGTGCGCCAGTCAGGCGGAGGAGCTGCGGGCCAACATCGAGGCGCACGCGTGGGATGGCGGCTGGTATCGCAGGGCGTATTTCGACGACGGGACGCCCCTGGGATCGTCCACCAACGACGAATGCCGGATCGACTCCATCAGCCAGAGCTGGGCGGTGCTATCGGGCGCCGGAGACCCGGTGCGTGCCGCCCAAGCCATGGGAGCGGTCGACGAGCACCTGGTCGACCGCGACGCCGGGCTCATCAAGCTGCTCGACCCGCCCTTCGATACGTCGAATCTGGAGCCCGGGTACATCAAGGGGTACGTGCCGGGTATCCGCGAGAACGGCGGGCAATACACCCATGCCGCGATATGGACGGCGATGGCCTTCGCTCTGCGGGGCGAGGTGGAACACGCCTGGGAGCTCTTCTCCCTGCTCAATCCGATCAATCACGCCGGTGGGCCGGAGAGCGTCGAGCTCTACAAGGTCGAGCCGTACGTCATGAGCGCCGACATCTACGGCGCGCCGCCCCATGTCGGGCGGGGAGGATGGACGTGGTACACGGGTGCCGCGAGCTGGATGTACAGGTTGGCGGTGGAGACACTGGTCGGTCTTCATCTGGAAGCGGATCGGCTTCGTCTGGCGCCTCGGGTCCCCGCCGCTTGGGGTTCCTACAAGATCCACTACCGGTACCGGGAGACCTTCTATCACATCACCGTCAAGCGGGTCCTCGACCCGGCGGGCGAGCGGGCGGCGGCCGGAGTTGGTGCTCCGCCCGAGACGGTGACCCGTATTGTCGTGGATGGCGTGGAGCTCAGGCAATCCGGAGATTCCCAGGGGACCATTCCCCTGGTGGATGACCGCCGCGATCACCACGTCGAGGTGGAGTTCGGTAGTGTCAGGCCACCTGGCCGCTGAGGATGGCTGCGATGGAGCCCAGATCGGGCTCGAGCCGTTCCGAACTCACGCGGCTGTCACCCGACTCCATGTATATCCCGGCACGCACGCGCTCGCCCCTGACCTGGACCCAGGTAGCCGACACTAAGGGGAAACGCCGTCCCCCGAGAAAACGACAGCCCAGATAGGACCGCAGGTCCTGCTTTCGGAGATCCACGCCCGGAGGCGTCTCCACTTCCCCGGGAAGGCTGCCTGCCGTGCTGGCCCCCAGAAGGTTGCCATGCTGGTCGAGAAGAACAACGCCGAAGGCGGACTCGGCCAGACGAGGAGTGGGTCGCGCGGTGACTCCTTGGCAGACCGCCGAGCGGTGGATCGCTCCGTTCGGGAGAGTATCCATGTGCGCCTCACGTGCACCCGAAAATGAAGGAACGCGACACCCCGAAACATGTCAGCCGGGCCCCGCATACGCAAGGCGGCTGAAGCCCAAATCCCGCAATTTGCTGGAGAATTAAAAGGACGCAATTAGCGGCCATCGCCCCGCGCGGCGTTCGGGGAGCAGATCCACTAGGGCGGCGATCCCGAGCCCCGGGTGACCGGTCGACCTACTCCTCCCCCGCGCCGCCCCACTGCGTCAGCACCGCCAAGAACTCGTCCCCGTACTTCTCGAGCTTCCTGGCGCCAACGCCGCCGATCTCCAGCAGTTCGTCCTCGCCGGCCGGCCGCGCCTCGGCCATCTCGCGCAGCGTGGAGTCGTGGAAGATCACATAGGCGGGCAGGCCCTCCCGCTCGGCTATCCGGCGCCTGAGCGCCCGCAACTCTTCGAATAGGTCGTCGTCGTCCGCCCGGCCGGGGGGCCCGCCAGGGGCGCCGGCGGCCCCAGCCGCGCCGCCACCAACTCCCGCGGCGGTGCCCCTGGCCCGACGCCCCTTCCCTCGTGACTGGTCGGAGCGCGCCACCTTCACCCGCGGCCGCGCCAGCATCAAGGTCTCCTCGCCCCGCAGAACCGGCATGGCGCCCGGCGTCAACTTGAGCACCGGATACTGTCCCATCTCCTGATACAGGTAACCGAGATGAACCAGCTGCTGCAGCAGAGTGCGCCACGCGTCAACGCTCATGTCGGCCCCGACACCGTAGGTCGGCAACCGGTCGTGCCCCAGATCGACGATCCGCTGCTTTTCCGACCCCCGCAGCACATCGACCACGTGCCCCACCCCGAACCGCCCACCCAAGCGGTAGACGCACGACAACGCCTTCTGCGCGTCCTCGGTCGCGTCGTACACCTCCGGAGGGTCCAGACACACATCGCAGTTGCCGCAGTCGGTCTCCATCCGCTCACCGAGATATCCGAGCAACACCCGCCGCCGGCAGCTCCGCGCCTGAGTGAACCCGACCATCGCTCCGAACTTGTGCTGCTCGACCGCTACCCGCTCCTCGTTGTCCCCCATCTCGATGAGCGCCCGCACCCGAGGCACGTCCTCCCATCCGAACAGCAGCAATGCCTCCGCGGGTAGCCCATCCCGCCCCGACCGGCCGATCTCCTGGTAGTAGCCCTCCAGGTGCTGAGGCAGGTCCCAGTGGACGACGAACCGGACGTTGGTCTTGTCGATCCCCATCCCGAAGGCGACGGTCGCCACCACGATCTGGATCTGGTCGAAAATGAAGGCTTCCTGGACCCGCTCCCGCTCCTCCGCCGGCAACCCAGCGTGATAGGCGGCCGCGGCCAGGCCGCGGCCGCGCAGGTGGGCGGCGACTTCCTCCGTCCGCTTGCGCGTGGAGCAGTAGACGATCCCGGCCTCGTCCTCGTGGGCACCCAGAAAACGCTGTAGCTGAGACTGAGGGTTATGCTTCTCAATCACCTGCAGCCGGATGTTGGGCCGGTCGAAGCTCGACACGAAGCAAGCGGCTCCGCCCAGCCCCAGCTTCTCGCAAATATCCTCGCGTGTGTGGGGGTCGGCGGTGGCCGTGAGGGCGATCAGCGGCACGTCGGGAAAGCGGTCCCGCACCTGCTTCAAGGCCACGTACTCCGGCCGGAAATCATGCCCCCACTGCGAGATACAGTGCGCCTCGTCCACGGCGATGAGGGCGATACGGGGCGCCTCGACAGCACGCCCTCCGACGCTCGAGGTCGCGGCCGGCAATGCCGCCAAACGATCGAGGAACCCGTCGGTTACCGCCCGCTCCGGCGACACGTAGAGCAGGTCAAGTCGCCCGTTCATGAGTTCGGCGAGCACGCCACGGGCAGCCGCGGCACCCAGCGACGAGTTATAGGCCGCGGCCCGCACGCCGTTGACCCGCAGGGCGTCCACCTGGTCTTTCATCAGGGAGATGAGCGGCGACACGACGATGCCGGTGCCCGGCCGCAGGAGCGCCGGGATCTGATAGCACAGCGACTTGCCACCTCCGCTCGGCATGAGCACGAAGGCGTCGGCCCCACACACAAGCGTCTCGATGATCTGCTCTTGATTCGGGCGGAATCCCTGGTAGCCGAAGACGCTTCGCAGAATGTCTCTGGCGGTGTCTCTCACGGCCGCCGACGCCGCGCAAACGCCCTACGCAAGTGGATGCTCCTACTCAGCCGGCCCTGCCCACGCCCGCTGCGCTATCAGCGCGGCGACCGGCACCTCGAACGCGTCTGCTACCTTCTCCAGAGTGTCCAAAGACGGAGTGTGCTTCCCTCGTTCCAGACGAGAGAGGTTGGGCACCTTGATACCGGTGCGCGAACTCAGATCGGCAAGAGTCCATTCTCGCGCTTGACGCTCCCTTCGCACCCGCTCACCGATCACCTGATCGACCCGCCGACGCTCCAGTTCTTCGGACGAACCAGGAGCGGGCCGCCGGTACGGGTAGCTGGGGTCGGCGTGATAGCGAACCACGTCCCAGGGCACTTCCAGCCGGTTGCCGGAAAACTGCTCGATGGCAGCGGCGTCGCCATCGTATACCAAGAAGACTCTGGTGACAGGCGTGCTATCGACGCCCTCCAGTTCGCGAAGAGGAACGCCAAAGATCCTTCCGTCCTCGAACTTGAAGACGACCGCCTCCATTTGGCCGACGTACTCGACTCCTAC
Source organism: uncultured Actinomycetota bacterium (assembly GCA_963843455.1). Taxonomy (GTDB): domain Bacteria; phylum Actinomycetota; class Thermoleophilia; order RBG-16-64-13; family RBG-16-64-13; genus CAIQPS01. Next base: position 101,641 of record CAWJKE010000014.1, on the reverse strand, counting down.
CAGGCATTGAGAGGGGTCGTGAACGGGCCGCTCCGGGAGTTCGGACTGTGTTTTGCGCGGAATCTGTTGTGCTTCTGCCGACTTCATTCTTGCCCCCTGCGAAGATACCCCGCTTCTGCCAGCGCCTTGGCGAGCCGTCTCGTCACGGTGAAGTCGTCGAGAGGCCGCTGGTTGTCGATGTCCCACCGTCCGATCTTCCGCCCGTGGCTAGAAATGTGGACGTGATCAGGCGGGTGGTCTCCCACGTGTCGACGGAAGACGAAACCTCTGACCCGCTTCTCGCCCAGTGTCGCTCCTGCTCGCGTGAATATTATCATCTTTGATAAACAGTTGCGGCACGGAGCTACTCTGACACCTACCGGCCGGGCGAGATCTACGACCAAAGGTGCAAGTTGGGGAGCCCCAGAATCTGCCCATAGAAAGACAGGCCCCCTCTTTCGAGGAGGCCTGTCAGGGTCGCCGTTCTGTGATTCTCGTCTATTCGGCGTCCGTCGCCGGGATCAGATTGGCGGCCGGCTTGAGGGCGACGGGGCTGTCGGCCGGCTTCGGCACCATTGTGCGGTTCGCTCCGCCAACACCCGCCGGCTCGCCCGCCTCCACGCGCAGGTCGGGCAGCCAGTTCAGGCAGCGCGGGAACCACCAGTTTGCGTTCCCAAGCAGGCGCATGGCGGCCGGTACCAGGATGCAGCGGACGATAGTGGCGTCGAGAAACACAGCCACCGCCAGTCCGAAGCCGAGTTGCTGGAACATCACCAGATCGCCGGCCGCGAATCCGCCGAAGACGGCGACCATGATCAGGGCAGCGCCGGTTATGATGCCGCCCGTACGGCGTAGGCCGAAGGCCACCGACTCGCGGTTGTCGCCGGTCTGATCGAAGCGCTCGCGGATGCGGCTGAGCAGGAACACGTGATAGTCCATGGATGTGCCGAAGAGCACCGCGAACAGGAAGAGGGGCACCCAGGCTTCGACAAAGTCCACTTTCTGTAGTCCAAGAAGGTCCGCTCCCCATCCCTTCTGGAACACCGCCACCATAAGGCCGTAGGCGGCCCCCACCGAGAGCAGGTTCATGAGGATGGCCTTGAGCGGGACGACGAGCGAGCGAAACACCACCATCAGGAGTATGAACGAGAGGCCGAGCACGAACAGGAAGACCCAGGCGGTGGCGCCGTTGATGGTGTCGAGATAGTCGATGACGAAGGAGGTCTGCCCGGTGGTAAGGACGTCGGTGCCGGCCGCGAGTCCGGTCCCGGCGAAGGCCGCGGGCAGATAGTCGGAGCGCAGGGTCCTGACGGCCGCCTGCGCCGCCGCACCATTGGGCTCGCCCAGAACGACCAGGGAGAGAACCGTGAGTGTGCCGTCGGGGCTCGTCCGGGTAGTGCCGGCTCCCATGAACGCCGGATCGCCGGCCAGGAGGCCACGCAGCTTGTCTATTCCCTGAGCCACGGGCGGAGTGGCAGCGTCGCCGGAGATGGTGATCTCGACCGGCTGGATCGAAGCGCCGGGGAATTCGTCCTGCAGGACCTCGAAGCCCTGGCGGGAAGCCATGGAGGCGGGGAGCGTGTCCACGCCGGCCGATCCGAGATCTATGGAGAAGTACAGGCCGGCCATCATGGCAAGGACGCCCCCGGCCACGACCAGACTGATCACCGGCCGCCTCATCACGCCGTTGCTCAGACGATCCCAGAAGCCACCCGCGCGGCCGGTACCGCCGGTCTTGTGGAGGAAGGGGACCCGGAGCGCGTTCACGCGGTCGCCCATGGCGCCAAGGAGGGCCGGCAGCAGCGTGAGCGCGGCCAGCAGGGCGGTGAAGACGGCGATGATGGCGCCCATCGCCATGCTGTGGAACAGGGTGGAGGGGACCAGGAACAGTCCGCCCAGGGCGAGGATGACGGCCAGCGCGCTGAAGAGCACCGAGCGGCTGGCGGTGGAGGCCGACCGGCCGATGGCATCGACCTTGTTGTACCCGGCCGCCCGCTCCTCCCGGTAGCGGGAGACAACAAAGAGCGAGTAGTCGATGCCCATCGCCAGTCCGATCATGGTGATCATGTTGGTGATAAAGAAGGACAGGTCTATGAACTGCCCCACCACGGCGGTGATGCCCATCGCCAGAAGAATGGCCGCCAATGCCATGATCAGCGGAACGGAGGCGGTGACGATGGCTCCAAAGACCAGGACCAGGATGATCAGCGCTATCCCTATCCCAAAGATCTCGCCCTTACGCAGGTCGCTCTCGGCGGTGGCGCCGAAGTCGCCGTTGATGCTGCCCTCTCCGGTGACCAGCACCTCGAAGTCGGAGGAGGCGGCCGCTCCGCGGGCCGCGGCCTCGAGCGCCTTGGCGTCGTCGGTGGTGGAACCGATGGGCTGCGCCATGCTGAAGACCAAGAGGGCGGAATGCCGGTCGGCGGAGACGAGCACCGGCGAGGGGCTGCTCGTGTAGTCAATGCCAGACATCACGACCGCGGGCCCAAGAGCCATGACGCCCGCAGTGACCGCCTGCACCTGCGTGCGGAATTGCTGATCGTCGACGGTAAGCCCGGGGGACTGCACGATGACCAGTTCGCTCGATTGGTTGTTGCCGGGGAAGCTCTGGTTGATAAGGGCGGTGGCCCGCGAAGACTCGGGGTCATTGGTGAAGCTCTGCTCGTTGCTGAGCGCCCCGCCCAGATAGAGCACGGTGACCGCCGCGGCACAAAGGAGCACCGCTGCCCAGACCGCCAACGTCCTCCAGGGATGACGGGCACACGCCCGGGCGATAGATTCCAGACCGAACCTCTTCATGATGCTCCCCATTCTCGTCGCTGTCCCCCGCGGCAGCCGGATCCTGTTGCCGACTGCCCGCCTGGTACAAGGGTACGTTCCGGGACGCCTGCGCGGACCGGGCAGCAGAGGGGATTGGGTGCTGCGCCGAAGGGCGGGATTTCGCCTGGTCAGATGGGCAGGGTCAGTTCGGTTACGGCCGGGGTAGTCTTTAACACCGAGGGGCAATCCACCGTCTGGCCATGATGTCCGCCGAGAGGAGACCAATGAAGCCTCAGAGACTCACCCTTGCCGTCCTGATACTCACGGGAATCAACCTAGTGATCCTTGTGATCGCACTGGTGTTCGTTCTTCGTCCGGCGGTCACCCCCGACGTCGCCGATGTACTGCGAGGCCGCGCGCTAGAGATCGTCGATAGCCAGGGGAAGGTCAGGGCCCAGATCCTCATCCAGCCAGCCAGCGAGCAAAATGGCCAGCAGTATGCAGAGACGGTGCTCTTTCGGTTGATCAATCCGGATGGACTCCCCGGGCTCAAGATCGGTTCGTCGAGCGACAGTTCAGGGCTTCTTCTGGCGCGCGATGCGGGAAACCAGCAGGGTTGGAGTGGAGTGCAGCTGCTCTCTGAGGCGCCAGGCGGTTCGATCAGGCTCGTGGGGGCTGACGGGACCGAGCAGGTGATACAGCCGTAGAGGCGTCCCGCGGACTTACTCCCCCGATCCGTAGGCCGGGATCCAGTCGAGATACGAACGGCTCGCCTCGAGTTCTCTCTTGCGGCGCGGAGAAGTGGTGACAAGCGAATCGAGCAGAGCCTGGGAGGCTGCCGCCACCTCTTCGACCGCGCGGTCGACCGCCTCCTCGTTGGCGGGTGAGGGCTTGTGAAACCCTCCGATCTTCCTCACGTATTCGAGCGCGGCGGCGCGAATCTCCTCATCGGCTACGGGCGGTTCCACGTTGTACAGTGTCCGGATGCTTTCGTACACCACGATCTACCTCTCCCCGCGTCGTTCATCACCGCCCGCTCCGGATGCTCGCAACAGCCCGCCGGGCTCAGCACAATTGTGGCAGAGGCAGTCCAGATATTCAACTTATCATCCCATTACAAGTCGTATACTACCGAACGGTAGGTAGGAAATGCCTGCATCCCCGCGTGCCTTGGCCCCCGCGGCGCTCTATGGGACTAGCCGCCGACGATCTTGGTGATCGTGTTCCAGTTACGCGTGGTCAGTCCCGTACCGAACTCCTTTTCGAGCCAGGCCATCAGCTCGACGGTCCCCCAACGCGGCGAAAGAGTGATCGCGGTAAGGACTTCCTCCGCGGTCACGTCTATCAGGCGAACGTTGCCGTCCACGGTCTTGGGGTTCTTGACCGGGCGCGACAGGAAGGTGACGTAGAGTCTCGTCTCGGAGGTGATGGCCACGCCTCGGAATGGATCGGACGCCACCAGCCGCTCGAGGTCCACGAGTGGGCGCACAATGGCACAGATCGGGGCGTTGAGCATCCGCTCCAGCTCCGTTTCGATGAGCGACCGTCACGGCTCCGGAGTCTTCTTCGCCGCCGGCCTCGAACACCACGTTCCCGCTGGCCTGCACGGTCCGCACGTCCGCGAAGCCCAGGTCCTCGAACGCCTTGCGAAGGTCGGCCATTTTGAGGGGTCTGCGGCCCCCGACATTGATGCCCCGCAGGAATGCCACGTATCTCATCAGGCCCCCGAGTCGCCGGGTAGCTCGACTCGCCGCCGTGACCTATCTGCGCGTGGGCAGCGTGTAGCTGTCTATCAACTCGCCCGACGCGCTCCAGAACTCAAAGACGAGCGCGGCGTCTGTGACGGTCACTCTCTGAGCTCCCCAGTCGGCGTTGTAGCGGACCCGGCTGTCTGCCAGTGGCAGACCGAAGAAGTAACGGGGAGCCCCGCCCAGCCCGTTGACGAAGTACACGATCCCGTCCCGTTCGATCCGCTCGTAGGCATGCGCGTGCCCCGAGAGTACCGCGTCGGCCCCCCAAGCGGCGAACGGCCACTGCATGGACGGCGTGGAGCCGTGGAAGAGGTCGGACGAGAAGGGCGGGTGGTGCTCATAGACGATGTTCCAGGTGGAGGTGGAGGCGGCCAGCCCGGCCTTCAGCCACGTGGCCTGCCGCGATGCGCTGCTCGTGCCGTCCGGCTCCGCTTCGTTGGAATTGAGCACGAAGAAGTGGATGGGGCCCTCCACGAAATCGTAGTACCGCTCGTTACCGGAGCTGTTGGCGAAGCCGGCGCCGGGCAGGTCGAAGTATTTGAGGTAGGTCCGAGGTCCGGGAGTGGCCGAACTGTAGTCATGATTGCCCAAAGAGGGGAAGAACGCGTTGACAGCAGCTTGTCCCACCGGGAGGCGTTTGCCGGTGGTGGTGATGTCTTTGAGCCACGCCCCGTAGTAGGCCCCGGTCGACTCGTCGTACTTGCCGGTGCCCGCGCCGCCGGCCGGGCTGTAGTAGTCGTCGCCGGTGGTGATGACGTAGGCCGGACGCCAGGAGGTCACCAGTTTCGCCACGGCCGCCTCGTTCCCGTCGTCCATCCCGTAGTCGCCGATGACAGCGAAGATCGTCGCGGTGGCGGAGGCGGAGGTGGTGGTCGAGACGCCGGACGCCGTGCTGCTTGTCGACCCAGCGGGCGGCGGCGCGGTGGTGGAGCTTTCCGGCATGCTGATCGTCGTCGACCGGGCTGCTTCGGTCGTCCCTGCCTCCGAGGACGACGAGCACCCCAGAGCAAGCATGGCGGCCAACAGGAGCAGAACCAGTGAGGCTACCCTCGACGCGGTGCTCGGCCTTCTCAGTCTCGTCCCGCCTCCTTGAAGAACGGGCCCGCCGTGAGACGTGCGGGCCCGGTGCAAGCTCCGTCGTCGACAGTATCCCAGAAACAGTCCTCTACTTGGCCAGCCTCACCAGCATCGCCTTAGCGTAGGCCGCATGACCGCGACCAATCCACCGGAACGCGTGGAGCCAGCCGAGCAGCACGAGGAACCCGGCAATCACTACGAACGGCATACCCCATGCCGGTAGCAGCCACTCGTGTAAGTCATTGATCCCGTATTCGATCCATGTGTGACCGGCGAAGAGTTGGACGAACGGCAACGCTATGAGCCCGAGGCCCAGTGCCAGGCCCGTCACCGCCAACGTGAAGTAGAAGATACCGAGCGGCAGCATCAGCACCAGGTAGACCATCGACGCCCAGGTGCGACCATCCCTCAGCCAGAACCAGAGCCTTTGGAAGAACGGGAGGGGAAAGTCGGCCCGGGGTCTCCGGGGCATTCGGGTTCCGAGCAGAAGCTCCACCAAGCGCCCTTCGAACAGCGCCATCCCTCGAACAAATCCCAGAGTCAGCAGCAGCAGCGGAAGCCCGATGATCAATATGCTCGTCCCGAAGCTCGTGGAGAGCATGGTGACGACCACGGTGAAGTAGAAGACGCCGGTGGCCAGCGAGATGATCATATAGAGGAGGGCTTTCCAGACGCGGGGGTCGTAGAAGACGCCAAAGATCTGGTGCCACACGCTGGGATAGGTCGGCGCCGGCGATGGGGGCGCGACCGGGGGCGGCACTCGCTGCCGCCGGGACAGGCTGCCGTGCCTCGATCGACCGCATCCCTGGTTGCTGCGCGGTCTTCAGATAGGCCGCCGCCACTTCCTCCGGCGTACCGTAGTGGTCGACGATCTCTGCAAAACCGCGCCCGGAAGCCATTTCGGCCTGGAGATGCTCCTCGGCATCGAAGAGAGCGTCCTGCACCAGAGCCGGGTCGGCTCCCACCAGAGCGGCCTGCAGCTCCTTCAAGTACGTTTCGATATCGCTAGCCACGATGTCCCTCCAGAACTGCGTCGACGAATTCCCGAGTGCGGACCCACGCCCCCCGCCAGAGCTCGAGAGCTTGGCGGCCCTCGTCGGTCACGGAGTAGTACCGGCGCGGTGGTCCACTCACCGACGGCTCCACCTCGCTCGTCAGCAATCCTCCCGCCTCGAGCGCTCGGAGCACCGGATACAGCGTCCCCTGTTTGACCGGCAAACCCCCCTGGAACGAATCGAGTTCCTTGGCTATCTGGTAGCCGTAGAGTGGCTCCTCCGCACGCTCGATAAGCGCCAGGAGCGCGAGCGACACGATCCCCGAGCTCAACTCCTTTTGTAGCTTTCGCACGCCGGCCTCCAGATCGGCGGCTCCGTGGTCATCCCCGTCCGTGACCGAAAAGTCGTACATCATGCGATTCCGCCTCCCCACCGGGTGCCATATGCGTAATCTCGGCTTAGTGTTAATCACATGGTACTACTAACTTCATAATAGTCAAGCCGGAGCGTGATAGTCGTCGACGCCTGTCTGGTGCTCGGCCTGGCGGCGGCTCTGCCCTATTCGGAGCAAGCCACGGCCAGAGTTCGGCTGCTCAAGGAGGAGCGGGAGGAACTGTATGCTCCCGCGCTTCTTGATTGCGAAGTCTGCTCCGCCCTCCGGCGGGCAGTCGCGCGAGGGATCGTGGATGACGAGATGGCGCTATCGGCCCTCACGCTCATCGATGATCTCCGCATTCGTCTCATCGCGGCGGCATCGTCGCTCCACTCTCGAGCGCTGCTCTGGGCGACTCGGCTGGATCAGTCCAAAGCCTGCGACGCGCACTACCTGGCGTCGGCCGAACAGATGCAGTTCCCTCTCCTCACCGCCGACGAGCGTCTGGTCCGCTCGGCCCGCGCTCTTGGCGCCGACTGGGTGCGAGGCTTGGACTGACCGGCCGCCCGGCCCCGTGTCGCCGGTCGTGGCAGCCTCGCAGCGCCGGCGGCTCAGCGCAACTTGAGCAACTGCACCGTGTTCGTCTCGCAGACCTGCGTCTTCTCCTCGTCCGAGATCGGCAGATTCTTGATGAAATCTATGCCTTGGCTCATCTGTTCGAAGGGATAGTCCGTCGCAAGTACGATCTTGTCGAGACCCAAAGCGTCTCGAGTGCAGTAGTACGCCGCGGGCAGGTAGTTGCCGCTGGAAGTGACCCAGAGGTTCTTCTTGACGTAGAAGCTGGCCAGTTCTTTGCTCCCGGGGCCGATGTCGGCGTTGGGCTCACAGTAGCCCTGGCGGTAGGCGGTGTCCACCCGGTCGAGCAGGAAGGGGATGGCCTCGCCGAAATGACCAAGGATGATCTTTAGATCGGGAAATTCGTCAAACACCCCGCGGTGGATCATGCGCAGGAATACGTACATGACTTCAGTCCCGAAACCGAACGTGGGCCCTGCCAGGCAGATGCCGAAGGAGCGCAGCTCCGGGATCATGGGCGCCGTCGGATGGAGGTAGACGGGGACGTCGAGCTCCTCCGCCTTGGCCAGCAGCGGCCAGTATCGTTTCTCGTCCAGGTAGGAGTCGCCGAAGTTCGAGTGAGTGTGCCAACCCTTGAAGCCCAGCTCCCGTACGCAGCGCTCCAACTCATTCATGGCGCCGCCGGTCTCCTTGACCGAGACGGTGGCCATACCCGCCAGCCGGTCGGGGTAGGCCGCGATGTATTCCGCCAACCGGTCGTTCGCGTCCCTGGCTACCCGTGTGGCTGTAGCTGGGTCGAGGGGCTCCACTCCCGGGGCGGTGAGCGACAGGACAGCACAGTCGACGCCGGCCTCGTCCATCGCCTCGATCCGCCGCTCGCCCATGTCGGCCAGCTTGGGTCCGGCCCCGGTCTTGCCAATGGGTATCCAGGCATCCTCCCAGTAGGCCAGGCCTTTGCCCTCCTCCACCCGCGGCGCCCGCTGGTTCGACCGCAGGGTCTCCATGTACAGAGGCGTGGTGAAGTGGTGCTCCAGGTCGATGGTCCTCATGCGTCGTCTCCTACTCGGTCGCGGAAACCAGAAGCATCGGGGTCTTCTTGATCAGATGGATCACATTCTCGGTCACACTGCCAAAGACGAACCTGCTGAGCCCGGTCTTACCCCTGGTAGCCATGCAGATGAGCTGGGGCGGGTTGGCCTTCAGGAAGTCGATGATGCTCCTTGCCGGCTCTCCATCGAGCAATTGCGTGCGGGCGGAGATGCCCTCCGCTCTGATCGACGCCGCGATCCCCTCCAGATACTCGTTGAACTCGGCGCGCGCTTCTTCCTTCTCCCTCATCACGGCTCGACTCAGGGTGATGTTCCCCTGGTCCATGACCCCCAGCAGGACGATCTCTGATTCCGCGCCCCGCTGCCTTGCGACGTTCAAGGCGTGAGGGATGGCCGCCTCGGACATCTTGGAGCCGCTGAGCGGGACTACCAGTGGCCGCTTGGGAAGAGTGTCTGAGACGATCTCGTCGCGAAGCTCAGAGGGGACGAGCCAGACCGGGATCCTCGAGGCGTGGAGCACCTTGCTGGCAACGCCGCCGATGTCGTCCCACTCTTTGACCCCGGAGTGTCCGTGAGTGGACATCATGATCAGGTCCACGCCGTCGGACTCCACGTACTTGAGGATCTCTTCGGCCGGATATCCCACAACGACAGTCCCCCGCGAGCGGATGCAACTGGCCACGGACTCGTCGCTGACGCTGTACCGTATCTGCTCCGCGCCGGCGCAGAGTAGTTCGGCCATATGCTCGATGTAGGCCCGGCGCATCGGTAGCTGCTCGGCTTCCCCGGGCGCGCAGACGTGGAGCAACTCGAGGTCCAAGTTCAACCGGGCGGACAATTCCTGTGCGTACTTGAAGACCACTTCCGCCAGTTCCGACCCATCGAGCAACACCAGCATGCTCTTGTACATGCGAGACCCTCCTAGCCCAAGCGCAGACGTTCCACGGCACGGTCGCCTACATCCTACAACGTCGTATCTTGGTTTGGCGTATGTCGCGCGCGGGGCATCCGTCCCAGTAAGATGGACGGGCAAGACAGCGCGCGGTCGGCAGACCGACGAAGCACGAGCGAAGGATAGGAGACGGGATGGCGCGCAAGTGGTGGACCTTGGCCGTGGTGTGCATCGGCGTCTTCATGCTGCTCCTCGACCTCACGATCGTGAACGTGGCGCTGCCCGACATCGCCGGATCGTTCAACTCCTCGCTCTCGGCGCTGCAATGGGTCATCGACGCGTATGCGCTGGCCTTGGCCTCGCTGCTGTTGACCGCCGGCACCCTGGCCGACCAGAAGGGCCGGCGGCTGCTGTTCGTCATCGGAGTGGTGATCTTCACGGCCGGCTCGGCATTGTGCGGCGCCGCTACGGGCATGCTGGTGCTGGCCCTCTCCCGAGCGTTCCAGGGCATCGGGGGCGCCATCATGTTCGCCACTTCGCTCGCTCTGCTCTCCGAGTCGTTCAAGGGGCGGGAGAGGGGCATCGCCTTCGGTGTGTTCGGAGCCATGACCGGCCTGGCCGTTGCCACGGGGCCGGTGATCGGGGGAGCACTGGTGACCGGGCTGGGCTGGCGCTGGATATTCTTCGTCAACATTCCGGTGGGGGTCTTCGTGTTCGTGCTCGCCCTGCTAAAGGTCGACGAATCCCGCGACCCGGAGCCGAAGCGTTTGGACCTTGTCGGCTTCATCACCTTCAGCACCGGGCTCTTTGCGCTGATCTTCGGGCTCATCCGCAGTCATCACGACGGGTGGAGTTCGCCCATCGTCATCGGCTCGCTGGTCGCCGCCGCCGTGCTTCTCGGGGCCTTCACGGCGGCGGAACTCCTGCGCCGAGACCCCATGTTCGATTTCAAGCTGCTGCGGGTGCCGACCTTCGATGGCGGCCTGACGGCGGCCTTCGCCATCTCGGCGTCGATCTTCTCGGTGCTCACTTACCTCATCCTGTGGGTGCAAGGAATGCTGGGATACTCGGCTCTGCAAGCAGGCATCCGCTTTCTGCCGCTGTCGCTGTCCATATTCTTCACCGCGGCTATCGCGGGACGGCTGACCACCTTTGTGCCCACTCGGTTTCTCATCGCGCCCGGGTTCGTGCTGATAGGGGTCGGGCTGCTGCTCATGCGAGGCCTGACCGTCACGTCCGAGTGGACGCACCTGATACCAGGCATGATCTCTTCAGGGGTGGGGTCCGGACTGGTGAACGTGCCTCTGGTCGCGACCGCGGTAGGGGTGGTAGCGCCGCGGCATGCCGGCATGGCCTCCGGCATCAACTCCACCTTCCGGCAGGTTGGGATAGCAACCGGCATCGCCGTCCTAGGAACCATCTTCGCCACCCATATCCGCTCGAACATGGTCGCCGACCTGGCCGGGACCCCGGCGGGCAGTTACGCCGGGCAGATAGCCGACGCCGTCGCAAGCGGCCAGATCCGAGCCGTACTTGCCCGCGTACCGTCCGCCGCCCAGCCGGCGATCGAAGCCGCCGCCCGCGCGGGCTTCGTCGACGCGCTCAACCTGATACTGCTCATCGCCGGGGTGCTGACCTTCGTCGCCGCGATCGCGTCCTTCTTCTTGATTCGCGAGAAGGACTTCGTGGAGGGCCAGGGCACGGCGGCACGAGCGCCCGACGAAGCGCATACTTAGCCCGACACGTCCCGCATCCGAACTGAGGCAGACATCCCTGGCCCACCGGACCTAGCCACCTCGGGCGCCGATGGCGCCGCTCCGGCCTCCGGCCGCAGCTCCATAAGTCAGCCGGCCGCCGCGCAGCGCGGCCGCGGCTCGCTGGCCCTGCCCGACCCGGCCATCGTCGCAGTAGTGGGCGGGGGACCGGCCGGCTCCTTCCTCGCCATCCGACTGCTGCGGCACGCGCAGCAGTCGGGCAGATCGGTGCGGGTCGTCATTATCGAGAAGAAGACCGAGGTCTGTTTCTACCACCCGCTGGCCTTCTGCGGCTGGGAGGGCTGCAACTACTGCGCCGGCGGCATCTCCCCCAGGCTGGCTGATATCTTCCGCGAGGAGGGGATCTCGCTGCCCGAGGAGGTCATCGAGAGCCAAGCGGACGAGGTGGTCGTTCACGGCGACTGGAAGAGCGTGCGCCTGCCGGTGCCCGAAGGCCGGAAGATGCTCTCCGTGTTCCGCGGCTCACGCCCGCGTCAGCGGGCCGAGCGTTACACCAACTTCGACACCTTTCTGCTCCACACCGCCATGGACGAAGGGGCGGAAGTGATAACGGCCGAGGCGACGAGCGTCCGCTACTCAGAGACGGGAAGGCCGGTGATCGGCTACCGCACGGCGGTGCGCGGCCCAGACCTGCCCGAAGAGACTGTGGAGGCCGACTTCGCGGTCTTTGCGGGGGGTGTCAACCGGACCCCCGGAATGGACGTGGCGTCCGACCCGCTGTTCGCTCAGCTGCAGCGGATGATCCCCGGACTGCGGCCGCCCAAGGTCAGGCAGGCGCTCATCTCCGAGATGCAGGCGGACGGTGGCGACCCGGATGCCCTGCTCGCGGTTGACGGCGAGGTGCACTTCGCCCAGTACGGCGACAGGGACCTCCATATCGAGATGTCGTCGCTCATCCCCAAGCATAACTGGGTGACGGTGGCGCTCCTCGGGAAGAGCGTCGACCGGGCGCTACGCTCGGAATATCCGGGGATCATGCAACGGTTTGTAGAGTTGCCCCACATCCGCAGGCTGCTTCCACCAGGGGTCCGGCTCCGTCCCGGCTGCTCCTGTCATCCCAACATGACCGTCGGGGCGGCCCGGGAGCCCTTCGGCACCCGCGTCGCGCTGGCCGGCGACCTGGCAGTCTCTCGTCTCTATAAGGACGGCCTCTACTCGGCCTGGACCACCTCGGCCGCACTGGCCGACTGCATCCTCGAAAGGGGCATCGATCGCGACAGTCTCCGCCGCTGGTACGCCCCGACGGTGAAGGCGTTTGACCGGGACAACCGGTACGGCAGGGTGATCTTCGCGCTCAGCCGCTGGGTCTTCTCCCATCCGGCTCTCAGCCGGGTCCTCTATCAGGCCGTTCTTACCGAGCGGAAGACCACCCCCCGACCCCAGTGGCGGCTCGCGACGGTGCTCTGGCAGATAGCAAGCGGCGACGAGAGTTACCGCAGGATACTCGGCAGCATGCTCCATCCCGCTTCCGGCTGGCTCATACTGACCGGTGGCCTCCTCGCCACGATGCGGAACCAGGCGACCGAGCGGTTGTTCGGGCTGGACTGGAGGGGCGTGGGCCGGCACCAGACCGGGGTGTCACTCGAGGCCCGCGAGCACAAACGTGAAGAGCTCCTTTCGATCCTCGGGCTGGACGCCGCCACCCAGGCCCCCGAGATGGAACGGGTGTACTCCATCCGCGTCAGGGCAGGCGAGGAGGCGATCTTCCGGCAGTTGGGCAGATTCGGCGACCCGGATCGCGAGTATTTCAAACCCCGCTTTGTCAGTGTGCGCCGCAGGCGGGGAGCGCCAAACCAGGTAGGGACCGCCATCTCGTACGATATGGGTCCCCGTTGCGGGGGCGACGAACGGGCGCCGTGTGACAGTCTGTTCTCGTTTACCGTGGTCCTGCAGCAGACCGTGCCGGGTCGCTACCTGCTCTACCGTATCCTCGACGGATTCGGCCGCGGCGGCATCTTCGCGTTCGACGTCCGGCTCGTGAAACCGGGGGTCAACCTGCTCAGCATCTACGTAGGGTTCGATTTCTACCGGGGCAAGGGTCCCCTCGGCCGGACCGGATGGTGGCTCTTTCGAAAGCTCTTTCCCAGCTTCGCCCATGACGTCCTCTGGAACCACTCGCTGTGCAAGATCAGATACCTGGCCGAGGCGGATGACCATCCCGATCTTCCCGCCCCTCAGCACTAGCCGGCTGGCCTGAATCCGCCGGGATGGTATCTTTGCCCCCTAAAACATCCCGGGGTCCGCTGACGCGTAGCCTCCCCGGGCATGCGGCCGGAAGGGGGAACGGGTGGAAGTGTCGATTGCCGAACAAGCCCGGATGGTGTCGCTGGACGCCATCACGATAGTGGTCAACGGTGAGGTCCACCAGCTCGCGGTGGAGCCGCAGTGGACCTTGCAGTATGTGTTGATGGAAAAGCTCGGGCTCACCGGCACCAAGGAGTTCTGCGCCGAGGGTGCCTGCGGCGCCTGCTCGGTCATACTAGACGGCCGGCCCGTGCTCTCGTGCATGATGCTCGCCATCGAGTGCGACGGTGCCGCAGTCGAGACTATCGAGGGGATCGCCCGTGCCAACCATCCCCTCATCGACGCCTACGTCAAGCACAGTTGCATGCAGTGCGGCTTCTGCACCCCCGGCTTTATCGTCACGGCCAAGGCGCTGCTCGACCGCAACCCCGACCCCACCCTCGATGAGATCAGGGAAGCCATGGTGGGCAACCTCTGCCGGTGCGGTACCTATCCCGCGCATCTCAAGGCCATCACGGAGGCGGCGGCGGTTCTTCGCGACGTAGTCGCCTCCGCCCCCGCGCCGACGACGACTCGCTCGGCCGGACTTCACGCTACCGACGACCGGCTGCTGGGCCTGGGGATGGCACCCGAGGAATGGAAAGGGGGTGCCGGCCGTGGGTGATCAGCCGCAGAAGGTCGATCAGAAGCAGCGGATGCTCGACTCCTTCGACAACAAGGTGGCCGACCCTTACCCATTGGACCAGTACGAGGTCATAGGCAAGAGGGGCGTGCTCCGCACCGACGGCATCGAGAAGGCCACCGGCGCCGCTCGCTACACCGTCGACGTGCAACTACCGGGCATGCTCCACGCCCGCTTCCTCACCTCGCCCTACCCGCACGCCGAGATCACGAGCATGGATACCTCCGAGGCCGAGAAGATGTCCGGCGTACGCTGCATCCTTCGCTACGACGATCCCGAGCTCGATGTGGGCGCTGCCACGGGCGGACACGAGCTGAACAGCGAGTTGCCCCTTCCCAGCGGGGCTCACTTCCAGGGGGAGGAGTGCGGCGCCTTCGTAGTCGCCGACAGCGAGGAGATCGCCGAGAACGCCCTCAAGACCATCAAGGTGGAGTGGGAACAGCGACCGTTCATCCTGGACGTGGAGAAGGCCATAGAACCCGGGACCCCGCGCACTCAGCCGCGCCAGTTCCCAGACTCCAACATGTCCATGGTCTACACCGAGGGGCACGGCGACGTGGAGAAGGGTTTCGCCGAAGCCGACCAGATCATCGAGTTCAAGTGGACCTTCGGCTACAACACCTGGGTAGGGCCGGAGCGGCCATGCGGCGTGTGGCGATGGAACGGCGACTTTGCCGAGGTCTGGGTCAAGCAGCAGCGGCCCCACATCGCCAAGCGGGCCATCTCCACCTGGTTCGGCGGCATCCCCATGAGCAAGATCGACATCCACTGCCCCTACCAGGGAGCGAGTTTCGGCGGCTGGAGCCAGATGTCGTGGAACCTGGGCGGCACATATCTTGCCGCCGTGGCCTCAAAACGGACCGGCCGGCCGGTCAAGTGGACCTTCAACCGCCGCGAAGACTTCTACGGCGGCAACATGGACGCAGGCGTCTTCTACGCAAAGGTGGGTTTCAAGCTCGATGGCACCATCACCGCGGTGTCGGAACGCGCCGTCACGCTCAACCAAGAGATGCCCGTGTTCGGTATCGTGGCGCACCTGATCGAGAACACAAAGATCCCGCACATCGCCGGCCGGACCGAAGCGGCCCGGGTGAACAAAGGCCCCACCGTGCCCACCCGCTGCGAGATGAACATCAACTGCTACACCTTGGATCTGGTGTTCAACCACGTGGCCGACGCTCTCGGCATGGACCCGGTCGAGGTCGCGCTCCTCAATGATGGCGCCGAAGGCCACGACACCGAATGGCTGAACGCCCGCAAGGCGGAGATCGGTTTCCCGGTGAGAGACAGCCTGCGGGAGTGCGTGGAGAGGGGCAAGGCCGCCATCGGTTGGGACGAAAAATGGCATGCCCCCGGAGCCAGGACGCTCCCCAGCGGCAAGATGCACGGACTGGGGTTCACGTGGACCCACGAGTGGGATGATTCGGCCGGCTCGGGCGAGATCGGGATGTATTTCGAGCGTAACGACGGCTCGGTCACCATCCTCGGCTGCCGGGCCGATGTGGGGGTGAACGCCGAGACCGCCTACTGCCAGATCGCGGCCGACGAGTTGGGCGTGCCTATGGAGTGGATCCGCTTCAAGCACCAGGACGATGCCGGCTTCTTCCCCATGACCCCCGACACCAGCACGAACCTGTCTATCAACGGCTGGGCGGTGAGGAACGCGGCCCGCATCCTCAAAGAGCGGTTGCTCGAAGAGGCCGTTGCCCCCCGGGCCAAGACCCAGTTGGCGGAGTACCCGCCGGCCTTCCCTGGCCTCAAGGCCGAAGATCTCGACGTCAAGGACGGGGTCATCTTGGAGAGGGCGAACCCCGAGAACAGGATGAGCATCGCCGACTTCATCGGCCCCAGCGGGGCCCAGGGGCCCATGACCGGCACCGCCGGCGAGCCGTTCTTCACGTCCACGGAGGAGGGGCTCGCCTATCCCCTGCGGGGCACGCCCCCCATCTTCGAGGCGGGCTGGCATCTGCAGCGCGGCTGCTACCTGGGAGTCCGGGTTCGATTCTGCCGGCAGGCCTACTTCATGGAGGTCGAGGTCGATCCCGAGACCGGCCAGGTCGACATCATCAAAGTAGTGACGGTCAACGACGTGGGCAAGGTCATCAACTGGGACGGCTGCGAAGGCCAGGCCTACGGCGGAGCCATCATGGCCATTGGCCGGGGTATGACCGAAGAGATGGTCTGGGATCCACGCACCGGCGTCCTGCTGAACGGGAACCTGCTCAACTACAAGATCCCGACCATGATGGACTACGGGGAGATCGAGACCATCATGGTCGAGACCGGCATGGGCTATGGTCCCTATGGCTCGGTGGGCATCGGTGAGGACATCGCCACCGTGGTGCCCGCCCTGATCGGGCCCGCGGTCCAGAATGCCATAGGCATCTGGGTCGACACATACCCAATCACCCCCGACCGGGTGCTCGCCGCCCTGGGCAAGGCTTAGGGAAGGGGCGCCATGAAGAAGTTCAAGCACATCACCGCCCTCTCGGTCGATGAAGCTACCTCGGCGCTGGAGACATATGGCTGCAAAGCCCGCCTCATCGCCGGAGGTACCGACCTGCTGGGCGAGATGAAGGACTGCATCCTGCCGGAATCGGACTACCCCGAGGTGCTGGTCGATATCAAACGGATCGGCGATCTCGCCTACGTCCGGGAGGCCGACGGAAACGGCGCCGGCTCGGGCCTCCGTATCGGAGCGCTGACGCGCCTCGAGGACCTCGCGATCGACGAACTGGTCCGGGCGAAGTATCCCGCGCTCGCCGAGGCGGCCCATCGCACCGCCTCGCCCCACATCCGCGAGATGGGCACGGTGGCGGGCAACATCTGCCAGAACAACCGCTGCTGGTACTACTGGGTACAGGACAACCTGTTTGAATGCCTGCGCAAGGGCGGCAAGGCCTGCTACGCGCTCACCGGCGACTCCCGCTATCACTCCATCTTCGGGGCCGCCCGCGTGGCGCAGACCGCCTGCTCCCAGGCCTGCCCCAACAGCATCGACATCCCCACCTACCTCGCCAAGATCCGTGACGGCGACACGGACGCGGCCGCCCAGGTACTGCTGCAGCAGAACCCCCTTCCGGCTGTGACCGGTCGGGTCTGCCCCCACGCCTGCGAGACAAACTGCGCCCGGGGCGAGTTCGACGAAGCGGTGTCCATCCGGGAAGTGGAGCGCTTCCTGGGCGACCAGATCCTCGAAGCGCCCGGCGAATACTACAAGACGCCTGCCCGGAGCACCGGCAAGCGGATAGCGGTCGTCGGCTCCGGACCGGCGGGTCTTTCGGCCGCCCACTATCTGCGTTCGGTGGGTCATGAGGTCGCAGTCTTCGAGAAGATGCCGGAGGCCGGGGGCCTGCTCAACTACGGCATCCCCGCCTACCGGCTGCCCCGCGACCTGCTGCGTAAGCAGGTGGCCGCTATCGCAGGTGAGGGCGTCGAGTTCACCCTCGGCATCGAGGTCGACGAGGCCAAGTTCGCCGAACTGCAGAGTGACTTCGACGCCATCTTCGTCGGCACCGGCGCCTGGCAGGCGACCGGGAGCGGCATCCAGGGCGAGCAGTGCCTCACCTCGGGCACCGAGTTCCTGCGCGGGCAGAATCTCGACCCCGAGCAGATGGCCGGCAAGAACGTGGTCATCATCGGCGGCGGCAACACCGCCATCGACGTGGCCCGCTCGCTGCTGCGCCTGGGCGCCAAGCCCACCATCATGTACCGCCGCACGCGGGCCGAGATGCCCGCCATAGAGGAAGAGGTCAAGAGGGCCGAGGAGGAAGGGGTCACCTTCGAATTTCTCACCCAGCCGGTAGCGGCCGCGGAAGAGGGCGGCGAGGTCGAGCTGACCTGTTGCCGCATGGAGTTGGGCGACCTTGACGCGAGTGGCCGCCCCCGTCCGGTCAAGGTGGAGGGATCGGAATTCGCCATCCCGTGCGACGCGGTCATGACAGCCATCGTGGAAAAGCCCGACTACTCCTTCCTGCCCGCGGCGTTCGTGGACGAGAAGGGCCGGTTGAGGATCGATGACCGGACCCACGCCCTGGGCGCCGACGCGGGCGCGCACGGCCCGGCCGGCGGCGTGTTCGCCGGCGGCGACTTCGTCACCGGCCCGGCGACGGTCGCCGAAGCGGTGAACGCCGGCCACGAAGCGGCGCGCTCGATCAACGTCTACCTCATGGGCCAGGACGCCACCCTGCCCGGCGAAGACGCTACGGGCGGCCCGGCCGCCGAGGCGCCCGTCTGTACCATCGGCCAGGATTTCAGCAGTTCCTGCCTGCAGCCTTCGGGTCGGGTCGAGGTGCCCGAGTTGTCGCTCACCGAGCGCCTGCGCAGCCTCACCGTCGAGGAGACCGGCACGCTCGACCCCGCTTCGGTCGAGACCGAGGCCAACCGCTGCTTCAACTGCGGTTGCGTCGCCGTCAACTCTTCAGACCTGGCGCCCGCGCTGATAGCGCTCGACGCTCAGATCAAGACCTCGCGCCGGGTCATCGACGCCGAGGACTTCTTCTCAGCGGGAGTCAACACGAGCACCGTGCTCGACGACGGCGAGATGGTTCTGGAGGTACAGGTGCCCGAGCCAGCTGCCGGCGCCCGCTCGGCCTTCATCAAGTTCGCCATCCGCAGGTCGATCGACTTCCCCGTCGTCAACTGCGCCGCCGCGCTCGACATCGACGGAGACGTAGTGAGGTCCGCCAGGATCTGTCTGAACTCGGTCTACGGGCTACCCATGCGGGTCACCGCGGCCGAGCGGCATCTGGTAGGCAGGGCGATCGATCAGGCTACGGCAGAACGGGCGGCGGATGCGGCGGTGGAAGGCTCCTTCGCCCTCCTCAACAACCGCTACAAGATCCAGATAGCCCGGACCCTGGTGAAGCGGGCGATACTGGCCTGCACCTAGACCGAGGGGCAGTCGTCGGCGGCGGACCCGCGATGAGAGGCAGCGGCACCCCATGGGCGTAAGGGTGAAGATCTTCCATACGGAGTTGCAGCGGGTCGTGAGGGACGGGGTCGTTGACGCCCCCGGTGAAGTCCGCGTGGAGGGCGCGACTGTGGGTGAGTGCATCCGCGACTTCGTCCGCCGGTACCCGGAAGCGGAACGGCTGATGTTCGACGCCAACGGCGAGCTCCAAAAGCGCTTCTACGTCTTTGTGAACCAGGAGAGCCTCTTCAAGGCCGAATTCGAACGCCCGGTGACCGACAAGGACGAGCTGCTATTGGTGGTCCTGGCCACGGCCGGCTAGGCCGGGCGCCGCGGTCGGCGAGCCCCGCGGCGGCGCTCACTTCACGACGTATTGTCCGCCCTTGACGATCGTGAAGTGGAAGATGGGCTTGTCGACCCGGTTGAGTACCAAAGGGCAGTGCGACATACCGGCCGGCACAAAGATCATCGTGGTCCGATCGATCACATACTTCTCGTCCTCCAGCCAGATCTCCACCTCACCGTTGAGGTCGTTGGGGTTCTCGGAGTCGCTGCCGAAGAAGCCGATTATCTCGTCGGTATCGTGGGTGTGCGGCCTATCCTCCAGCGTCGGACCGGCGTTGAGATACCAGGCCGTGTTCATGTGAAAAGCGCCCTCGACGACGTCGTCGTCCAGCCATAGGATCCGCCTGGCGTACTTGCGATAGTCGGCGTCGATCTTCTGCTTCGATTCGGGCATCTGCAGATCGCTCATGACGTACTTGCCGTATTTGGTGCCGTCCCCTTCGGGCATGACCCCCCCTGTCTCGCTCGGTTTACAGTACTTCGGCGGGCAATACCTTGCCCGGGTTGCACAATCCTTCGGGGTCGAACGCGTCCTTCACCAGCCGTTGCACGCGCAACTCGTTCTCGCCGAAGACGTAGCGCATCGCCTCCAGCTTCTCCACGCCTATGCCGTGCTCGCCGCTGACCGTCCCTCCCAACTCGGCGCAGATCCTCAACACTCCCATGCTGGCTGCCTCGACCTTCTCTTTCTCCCCCGGCTTGCTCCCATCGTAGAGAAAGCACGGGTGCAGGTTGCCGTCACCGGCGTGCAGCACGCAGAACACCTCAAGGCCGTGGCCGGCCGCCAACTCTCCCACACGCCGCAGCGTCTCGGGCAGCATGGTGCGCGGCACCGCTCCGTCGAGCGACATGTAGTTGGGCGCCAACCGGGTGATGGCCCCGAATGTCCCCTGCCGCCCGCGCCAGAGCGACGCCCGCTCGTCTTCGTCGCGTGCCACCCGCACCTCCAGGGCACGGTTGGCACTGCAGATGGCGGCGACCTGGTCGGCGAGGTCCTTCATGCCGTCCTCGATGCCGTCGAGTTCGATGAGGAGCACAGCGCCGGCGTCCCGCGGATAGCCACAGGAGAGCGCGTCTTCCACAGCGGCGATGGTCCGCCTGTCCATGAGCTCCAGCGTGGCCGGGATCAGCCCCGCGGCGACGATCGCGGATACCACGTTGCCGGCGTCCTCCAGGGAGGCGAAGACCCCGAGCATGGTGGTGACGGTCTCGGGCTTCCGCATTATTCGAAGGATGGCGGCCGTGACGATCCCGAGCGTCCCCTCGCACCCGATGAAGGCGCCCCGCAGATCGAGACCCGGGGGATCGGCATTCTTGCCCCCCAGCCACAGGACCTCGCCATCGGGAAGGACCACCTCGAGGCCCAGCACATGGTTGGACGTGACCCCGTACTTGAAGCAGTGCGGCCCCCCCGCGTTCTCGGCGATGTTGCCGCCGACGGACGACGCCTTCAGGCTGGCCGGATCGGGGGCGTAGTAGAAGCCGGAGGAGGCGAGCACCGTGGAGATATCCAGAGTGAAGATGCCGGGTTGCACAGTCACGCACAGGTTGGGGATGTCGATGTCGAGCACCTTGTTCATGGGGCCCATCTCGAGCACGACCGCCCCGTTCAGCGCCAGCGATCCGCCGCTCAGGTTCGTGCCGTAACCCCGGGGGACGAACGGGATCTTCTCCCGGTTCAAGATCTTGACGATGCTCGCCACCTCTGCCGTCGAATGCACGAAGACCACCGCCCCCGGCAGCGAGCGCTCGCCGTAGGCATCGTACTCGTAGGTCTGCAGGTCGACGTGATCGTGCAGCACGTTCGCGCGGCCGACGACGCCCCGGAGTTCGCGGAGAAGGGTCTCGGGCACCGGCAGGGCTACCAGGTGTAGGAGACCATGGAGTCGCCCTTGACCCAGGCCTCCGCGGCTCCGTCGTAGATCTTGACGTTCCGATAGCCGAGGATCTGGGTGAGTACGAACCACCAGGCGCTAGCGTACCCGCCGACCCCGCAGTACGCGATTATCAGCCGGGTCATGTCGGGTCCAAGGACGCCTTCGGCCATGGCCCGGAGTGTCTCGACCGGCTTGTAGGTGCCGTTTTCGTTCCACATCCAGGGCGCGGGCAGCGAGCGAGCTGTGGGGATGTGGCCGCCTACCCCCGCGAAAGGGCAAGGAGTGACACCGAAGTACTGGTCGGCATCCCGGCCATCGACGAGCACGGCTTCTGTGAGGTGCGCCTTGACGAACTCGGTCGTCACGAAGATTTCCTGGTCCGTCGCGCCGGTGTAACGGCGGGGGGCTGCAGCTGAGACCTCGCTCGTGACCGGCCTTCCTTCCTCCGACCAACGAGGATAGCCGCCGTCCAGGATCCCGACGTCCACGACCCCAGCGTGGAAGAGCGTCGCGGCCACCCGGGGAGCATCGGACAGGGCGTACGGCGGAGCCGGCCGGGGTTCCACAGTGCCGACCAGGACCACAGTCGAATCGGGACCGATGCCCCAGTCGCCGAGGAGCGCAAAGAGGCCCTCGTCCGGTGGCAGTTCCATGAGCAGCTCGTCGTCCGACACGGCCCAGTCAGACATGGGGCTGAAGGCGATGGAAATGCTGCCCGGGATATGACCCTCTTCATAGAACCGCGGCTCCCTGATGTCGACGATGACCAGACCGCCGACGCCGGACGCGGAGCCGGGGGCGGCTGCCGTGTCGCCCAAATGCGCCTCCATCCAAGCGGTGGAGACGAGAGGCTCGATAGTTCTTGCCATGTGGCGCCAGACCCCCTGTCGTGCCCGCAACAAGATCGAAGGTGTCGAACATGATACCGCGCTGCAGGCGGGGCGCGCGGAAACGGGGCATCGTTCTTCTCTCTTACAGCGCAGGCGGACAGGCTTTCTGGTACCCTCATTTGCTGGCACAAGGCCGAAAGTGGCGTCCCCCGGGCGGGGCCGCTGGGCCGACTCGGCGACAGACAGGAGTTGTCGATGCAGGTCTTGAGAAACGTGTTCCGGCGGAAGCTGAGAGTCTTCCTCACCATCTCCGGGATAACTATCGGAGTGCTCGCGCTGGTGGTCATGGGAAGCATGGCCGAGAAGATCAACCTGCTGGTATCCGGCGGCACGCGATACTACTCCGACAAAGTCACCGTGACGGCTGAGGGTTCGGGCGCCATGTACTCTACCGGCCCGCTTTCCCTCGGCAAGCTCCAGGAGATCAAGAACGTGCCCGGGGTCGCCGAGGTCTCGGGCAGCATCGGGGCTTTGCTCGAGACCGGATCGTCCATGTCGTTCGGCATGCCGGCGATGATCATCGGCAGCGACATGCGTGGCGACAACCTGGAGAGCTTCAAGATCACCTATTCGCAAGGCCAGACTATCGGACCGAATGATGCAGGGTCCGTGGTGGTGGGCTCCGATCTGGTCAACAAGCTGGCTGCCAAGGTGGGCGAGAACGTCACCATACGGGGCGAGACCTTCAAGGTCGCCGGCATCATGGACAAGACCTTGACCGCCCCGGACACTTCCGTGTACATGACCCTCGGCGACGCCCAACGCCTCTTCATGCAGGATCTTCCCGAGATGATCCGCAGCCAGATAAACGCGTCCGACCTCGTCACCTCGTTCGTCGTCTACCCGACCAAGGGCACCGATCCGGAGGCTTTGGCCGCTTCGATCAATGACACGGTCTCCGGCGTCAATGCGACCGGGCCCAGCGCCTTTCGGGACCAGATCGCGAGCGTGACCGGCATCTTCAACGCCATCCTCTACGGTATCGCCATCATCTCGCTGGTGGTCGGCGGCCTATCGGTGATCAACACCATGACCATGTCGGTCAGCGAGCGCACCCGCGAGATCGGCGTGCGCAAGGCCATCGGCGCTTCCGATGGGCAGATCGTTCGGCAGTTCCTGACCGAGGCCGGGGTGATCGGGCTGATCGGTGGCCTCAGCGGCCTGGTGCTTGGCTGGATCGCCGTGACCATCGTCAACGCGGCTCTCTCGGGCCGTAATCTCAACCTGTTCCTCGTCACCCCCAGGCTGGCCATCGGCGCGGTGGCCTTCGCCGTCATCCTTGGGTTGCTCAGCGGACTCTACCCGTCGCTACACGCCGCCCGGATGCAGCCGGTGGCCGCACTCCGTTACGAATAGAAGGGATGGAGAGACTCCCGATGCCAGCGATCATCAAAGGTACCGATATCCACAAGCGTTACGTCATGGGCAAGGATAACTACGTCGATGCCCTCCAGGGGGCGTCGCTCGAAGTCGAGAAGGGTGACATGGTGGCCGTGATGGGCCCCTCCGGATCGGGCAAATCCACGCTCCTCCACATCCTCGGCTGCCTCGATTCGCTCGACTCCGGAGAAGTGTGGCTCGGTGGGCGACGCGTGGACACGCTGGGCGGTGGTGACCTCACGCGGTTCCGGCGCGAGGAGGTCGGCTTCATCTTCCAAACGTTCAACCTCGTCGCCAGCATGAACGCTCTCGAGAATGTCGCGCTCGCCGCCCAGTATGCGGGCAAGGGACGGCGCGAGGCCCGCGAAGCGGCCGAAGCGGCGCTGGCGCGTGTAGGCCTGGCCGACAGGCACAAGCACCGGCCGTCGGAACTCTCCGGCGGTCAGCAGCAGCGGGTCGCGATCGCCCGGGCACTCGTCAACGGCCCCCGGGTGATCTTCGGCGACGAGCCCACCGGCAACCTTGACTCGGCCAGCTCTGATGAGATCGTCGGGATGATGCGCTCCATCAACACCGAGACGGGCACCACCTTCGTGCTGGTCACCCACGATCCGGGGGTGGCCGAAGCCTGCGGACACGTGGTCCACATGCTTGACGGCAAGGAGCGCGACTAGTCCCCTGAGTGTACGTCCACCCGGATCACGTCCGGCAGTTCGGGCAACTTGGTGTGGATCAGCTTGGTGGTCGCCCCAATGGTGCTGTGTACCACCTCGCCGTCTACCCTGGCGAACAACTCGGCCACGCAGTTCCCCGCGAAGAAGTTGAACAGGAAGGTCATCTGCGCGGTGAGGACGCCCTCGTTCCAGTAGAGCAGGTAGACCCCGTCATCGATCTTGAAGGCGTGGTACTCCTCCGTGTCGGCCTGCCCCGCCTGCGGTCCCCGCACCCCCATCCAGGTCTCGTACACCCCGGTGAGGTAGATGTGCTCGTAGGCGACGTTATGCGCGTACGTATTCAGGAAGCGGGTGCCGCCAAGCGAGTACCGGGGGTGATAGGCCGGCTCGCCGGCGCCCGCTATCTCCTCCACTCGCGATGAGCCGACCTGCGAGATGATGCCATCCTCCGTCATCTCCCCCATGACGATGGTGGCCACGCCCTTCGTCAGGTCGAGAGCCATGGCGACGGAATCGAGATCGTCGACCTGATACGAGACGAAGAAGATATCGGGGGCCATCTCGAACGCTTCGTAGGAGGCGATGATGGGCCGCCGCTCGGCCTCCGGTCCCACCACTTCGATAGTCACCTCCTCGCGGGCAAAAGCATGCCGGTAACGCACGTCCGCGTCGCGCAGGGCGAGTGTCAGAGTCCTGCCCGCCAGGTCGAAGGAGTGCGGGGGCCGGTTCTCGGCGTAGTCGAACTCCGGCTTCTCAGAGATGTTCTGTCGCAGGAATGCGGAGCCCTGAGCCTCAAAACTCTCCCGGTCGTGCGTCCCCGGATCGGTCATGACAGCAAACCCCCTTGTGCTCATCGTTGCAGGCGTGACGGCTGCCTGCGGAGAATACCACCGCGGCCCCGCGCGCCCGGGCGTAGCCGGATCCCACCTGCGGGACGTTGCCCACCGAGGCCTCCGCGTGATATCGATAGAAGAGACACAAGGCCACGAGGAAGGGTGACGACGATGGACTACTCCGAGTTGCTTGCGCTGCTCAAGAGCCGGCGAAGCGTGCGGGCGTTCACCACCGACCCGGTGCCGGATGACCTCATCGACAAGATCATCGAAGCGGCCCGGTGGGCTCCGTCGGGTGCGAACTCGCAGCCCTGGGAGTTCGTCATCATCAAGAACCAGGAGACCAAGGATCGGCTGGCGGCGATCGTCCGCGACCAGGCGGAACTGGGGCACAAGGCCGAGCTTACCCGGCCCCCCGAGTTGCGCTGGCCCTCGGCGGCTCGTCCCGTCTCGGACCCGGCTTGGAAAGCAGCCCCGGCGCTCATCCTCGTCTGCGGCGACCCGCGGGTGAGCAAATCTTTCCCTCTCCTCACCTATCTCGAGCGGGGACAGTCCCACTTCGTGTCGGGATTGGCCGGCGCCTTCCTACAGATGACTCTGGCGGCCACCTCACTCAGCCTTGGCTGCCACTGGGTGAGCTTCGTCGGCACCGGTTACTGCTCGGCCCTCATCAAGGAGCTGCTCGGGGTTCCCGAAGAGTACGTGATCTACGACATGCTTGCGGTCGGGTACCCGGCCATGCAGCCCGCTCCGCGGCTGGTGAGAGACCGCGAGGCGATGACCCACCACGAACGCTACGACCCGGCGAAATACCGCACCGACGCGCAGATACGGGAGTATCTCATCAGCCTTCGCCCAAAGGCCTGAGAGCGCTCGGTCGAGCTGCTGGCTGAACCGGGGCAGCGCCCCAGTCCGTCTGGTCTGCGGCGCTGCGGGCCCTGCTCACCGTAACGGCGCGAAGGGGCTGGAAAACAAAAAAGCGAGCCCCGAGTGGACCCGCTTCGCACCCTATAACGGCTCTGACTTCGGCCCCGCCTCACTGTACTCCGTGGCCATTTACCTCCACGTTTCCTCTGCGGGTCCCCTTGTAAGCTCCTCAGGTGCTGCGCTGAACTCTCGGGACTCTGGTGAACACTCTACAAGGTTCTCCGAGCCGAGTCAATCGTTTGGAGGCTCATCCGGCGCGGAAAAAAACCGCACCATGCGGGAGCCCGCAGCGTTTCTCCGGTGCGCCTCCAGCGTACGGCAGATAGCACCCGGTCGCCGGTGATAACATCGAGGTATGAGCATGCTGGATCTCGCCATCTCAGCGGAGGAATACGCGGCCCGGCGGGCGGCCGTCCTCGAAGCCTTGGGTGGTGCGGCGGGCGTGGTTCTGGCGGGCTCAGCTGTCTTGTCGTCGTCGCTCCAGGGCCGGTGGACTGCCGACCCGATGTTCCGATATCTCACCGGCCTCGACTACGAGGGTAGTGCAGCGCTTCTTTTCGATCCCTCCGCAGAGGACCCCTCACGCCGTATCACGCTGTTTCTCCGTCCTCGAGACATCGAGACCGAGCGCTGGGACGGTGCTCGGGGAGCACTCGACTCCACGCTCAAGGACAGCACGGGTTTCGCGAATATCAAGCGGACTCCGTACTTGTCCGGCATGCTCTCGGAGGCGGCCAGACGCACCAAGCGGCTCGCCTGCCTACACCCGTTTGCCTCGTACACCGCCGACGTCTCCCCGGATCTCGAGATCTTCCACAAGATCGCCCAGCGCATCCCGGGGATAGCCATCGAAGACCGGACGCAACTGCTGCCCGCCATGCGGGCCGTCAAGTCTACCGCCGAGTTGGCGCTTGTCGAGCGCGCGGTGGTAGCCACGGTCGCGGGGTTCGCGGTCTGCCTGCGCGCCATCCGGCCGGGCATGCGCGAGAAGGACATCGCCGATCTGCTGACAACGGCCTACCACACGCACGGCTCCGAGCCAGCCTACGAACTCATCGTAGGTGCCGGCCTCAACGGCACGATCCTTCACTACATCGACAACAGCGCCATCGTCGCCGAAGGCGATCTGATCGTCATGGACTGTGCCGCCGCGTATCGCGGCTACGCCTCGGACGTCACGCGGACGTTGCCCGCGTCCGGTGTGTTCTCCGCGGAGCAGCGGGAGATCTACGAGGTCGTCTTGGAGGCCGAACTGGCGGGCATAGCCGCGGCCGCACCGGGCGCCACCTACACCGACATCGACGCTGCCGCCCGCGCGGTCATCGAGAACGCCGGCTACGGAGACGCCTTCATTCACGGCACCAGCCATCCGGTGGGCCTGGAAGTGCACGACATCACGCCCGACGGCCCTCTGAGGCCCGGCATGATCGTCACCGTCGAACCCGGCATCTACCTCCCCGACCGCGGCTTTGGGGTTCGCATAGAGGACGACATCCTCATCACCGAGTCAGGGAACCGCGACCTCACATGCGCGGTGCCCAAGACAGTTGAGGCGATCGAAGAGGCGATGCGGCGCTAGGAGTCTGCGTGCCCACTCGTCGAACCGTCGCTGCATCACCTATAATGTATGTAACCCATAATGTGTCGGCGGCTCGCGGGAACCGCGGGCCAGGTATTCGCGACCAAGGTCTACTGGATAGAACGCCGCGGCCTGCCGATAAAGGCCATGTCTGCCACGAACAAGGAGCCGTCATGCGAAAGAAGCTACTCACATCTACTCTGATGGGCGCTCTGATCGTCCTCGTCGTGATCGTGGCAGTCGCCTCTGCCGGTTGCGGCACGGCCAGCCAGGCGTCCCCTCAGGTCCAGCCGGCACCGGCCACCGCAGAGGACATCCTGAACCGAGGCCCTCGCGGCCTCGGGCGACATCACCAGCGGCTCCGGTGACTTCAACGTCAGCGTCACGATCGACGCCGACAAGACCAAGCTGCCGGCGGGCGGCGAGGTTCTCCTGGGCCAGCCCATCACTGTGTCCGGAACGTTCGCGTTCAGCGACGATCCGCAAGCGGCCGAGGCGACGATCAACGCTTCGATCGCCGGCCAGACTATCCCGGTAGGGCTTAAGGCGGTCGACGACAAGGTCTGGATCCAATTCATGGGGCAGTGGTATGAGGTCCCGGCCGACATGATGGGCACGGGCACCGCGGGCGCCACGAGCACTACCGCCAAGCAAGCCGACATGGCCGGCGTCCTCCAGGCGCTGACGGCCGCCGGCGTCGATCCGACCACCTGGATGATCGATCTGAAGGTGGTCGGCGAAGACAGCATCGACGGCACCCCTACCTATCATCTGTCGGGCAGCATCGACATGAACAAGATCATGACCGACGTGATGAAGCTGATGCAGGACAAGACCATCCAGGGCATGCTGCCCTCAGTGGGCTCCGGCGTGATGGGAACAACGGGTTCCTCTATCACTATGCCAAGCCAGGAAGAGCTCCAGGGCCTCGGGAGCCAGTTGGGCGCCATGTTCAAGAGCGTGACCCTTGACATGTGGATCGCCAAGGACACCTATCAGTTCCGGCAGGTGGAGCTGAACGCCAGCATCGTGCCGCCCGCCGGCCAGGACGCGCAGGGGATCAACGGCATCACCCTCAAGGCTGCGATCTCCGTGGCCCCGGCGACCACGCCTCTGACGGTGACCCCGCCGGCCGATGCGAAGCCGTTCAGCGAGCTGGAGAAATCCCTTGGAGCGCTGCAGGGCCTCTTCTCCGGAGTCCTGGGCGGAGTGACGGGTCAGTAACAGAAGCGACGAACGGCCCGCCGGACCAGCGGGTCACGGCTGCCGCGAAGAACATGATGGCCCGGTCTGCCCGCTCTCGGCAGACCGGGCCTCGTTTTGCGCCACGAGGTCGCGGACGGGGGGCGAAGGCCGACCCGGCTTCGCCCTAGCCCTCGCCCTCGAAGGGGAACCGGTAAGGCAGTCCCGAGTTCGTCCCGCATGGCCACCAGATCCTGTTGAACGGCGTGATCGACCGGCACACCCTTGTCCTTGCGCTCCTGCCAGGCAAGAAACTCCTTTTCCCCGCACGTGTAGATCCGCTCCTTGCCGGGCGCCTTTGCCGAAGCGCGGAGCGTCCGTAGGATATCGCCCGTGGTCTTCTTGAAGGCCGGCAGGTCGGTGAAACACTCGATGTCTATGGCCAGGAAGAAGTGCCCGATCGGGATGGGTATGTTGTCTCCCCTGCGCGTCCTTGCCCCCCAACTGCTTGAGAAAAGCGCCCTGGGACAGAGCCGCGGACAGGATCTCGACCACTGTGGCGAAGCCGTAGCCCTTATATCCGCCGGTCTCCTCCGTCAAGCCGCCGATGGGAGCGAGGGCGCTGGTGCCCTTGACCAGGTCCTTCAGGATCTGCACCGAGTCGGTGGCCGACCGGCCCTCCCGGTCGATGACGAGACCCTCGGGGCAGTCCCTTCCTTCCCGTGCCCACTGCTCGATCTTGCCTCGCTGGATGACCGAGGTGGCGTAGTCGTTGGTGAACGGGAAGTCCTCGTCGGTGGGCATCGCCCAGACGAGCGGGTTTGTCCCCAGCATGTTCTCGACCCCGTGTGTGGGAGCGATCGACGGACGGGCGTTCGTGCCCGTGAGGCCGATCATCCCGGCGTCGACCGCCATGAGCGAGTAGTAGGCGGCAAAGCCGTAGTGCGTGGAATTGCGCGCCACCACCATGCCCAGCCCGTGGTCGCGCGCCTTGTCGATGGCCATCTCCATGCAGCGTTTGCCGATGACCATGCCCATCCCGTCGTGACCGTCGACGACCGCGGTCGCCTTGCGGTCGCGCACTACCTCGAAGTCGGTCATCGGGCGCTGGATACCTCCGGCGACGATCCGGTCGTAGTAGATGAGCTTGAGCCGGCCGACGCCGTGCGAGTCTATTCCCCGCTTGTCGGCGCCGATCAGCACTTCCGCGCAGATACGGGCGTCGGCGTCGGGGACGCCGATCCCTTTGAACACGTCCACCATGAAGGCTTCGAGCAGATCGAAGGGCAACCAGGCATGGTCTTCGGTCATGATGCACCCTCCAGTTCGATCTCGGCCGGCAGGGGCGATTCGTCGGGGAACCACTCGGTGCGGCTGAACTCTGTGTCGACGATCCCCTCGATGGGCATCTTAAGATACCTGCCGCGGGCCTCCACCGCGACGCTCCCGTCGGCGAGGACGATCTCCCCGGTGCCCTCGAACAGCCGGCTGCTGTCGCGGACGATGCGACCTACGGCGCGCACCTCTTGGTCGAGCGGCACAGGTTTGCGGAACTTGGCCGAGAACTCGACCGTGACTCCCCATGTCTGCGTGTCGGCAACGTTGATGGCCCGGCCTATGGTCTCGTCCAGGATGGCGGAGGCGAGCCCCCCATGCAACCGCCCCGGATAGCCCTGGTGCTCCTCTCGAGGCTGGAAGACCCCGACGAGCTCACCGCCTTCGAGTTCAAAGAATCGGGCGTTGAAACCTGCCGTGTTCTCCACACCGCACACCAGGCACATGCGGCTGACGTTCTGAGCTGCCCGCACTTTTCGCCTCATACGCTCTCCCCCGCGCCAAGGGCGCGCAGGACCTGCCCCGTCGTGCGCACCCGGCCCATCCGCGGAAACGCCGTCCTCATGACAAAGGCGTGCTCCTCGGCACTTCGCGCAGAGGTGGCATCCTCAATGAAGACCTGATCGTAGCCCCGGTCGTAGGCATCTCGCGCCGTGGTCTCGACCCCGATGTTCGTGGTTATGCCGCAGAGAAGGATGGTGCAGATCCCGCGCCGGCGCAGTTGCAGATCGAGTTCGGTACCGTAGAAGGCTCCCCACTGGCGCTTGGTGATCACGATATCCCCGGGCTGCCGGTCGAGTTCCGGCATCAACTCGGCCCAGTCGGGCGGCCTCTGGCCGGAGACACCCGGAGCATCGGTCAGCGGATGGAGGGCGTCCCTGCCGTCGGGCGATGGCGTCACTCTCACCCAAACGACCGTCCCGCCCGCGGCGCGAAGGGCGCGCGCGACGGAAGCGGCGCGCGCCACCACTTCGGGGCCGGAGTGAGGCGCCGGGTTCGTTCCCACGATGCCTCGCTGGAGGTCGATCACGACCAGGGCAGTCCGCCCTGCGTCGAGGACCAAATCGGATTCTGCGCTCAACACGGCGACTCCTTGGGCTCGAGCCCTGCCCGCTTCTCCATCTCGAGAACCACGGCTGAATAGTCCTTCCACTCCAAACCTGCGTCCAAGGCCTGATCGTAGAGTTCCCGCGCCCGCTTCGTCGCCGGCAACTCCACGTCCACCTCGGCGCCGGCCATGAGCGCCAGATCGAGGTCTTTGACGATGTTGTGCAGGCTCATGGCGGGGTTGTCGTAGCTACGCGCCGAGAGGGTCGGGATCTTGCGCCTTACCACGCCCGACCCGACGGCACTGTTGCCCAGCACCTCCAGCATCATGTCCCAGTCGAGGCCCGCCTTCTCGCCCATCACCAGCCCCTCGCCCCATACCAGCATGGTAGCCGCGATCATCATCTGATGGATGAGCTTGAGGTAGCGGGAGTTCTCCCCGGGCCCGACGTAGTAACGGGTATGCCCCAGCACGGCCAGATAGGGGTCAGCCGCCTCGTGCACTGGCCACTCCCCGGAGGTGATGATGGTGAGTTGGCCCGCCTCAGCTACGCTCGCGGTGCCGCTCACGGGGGCCCGCAGAAAGCCTAGACAGGGCTCGAGCAGGGCTGCTATCTTCGCGGATTCGGCCGGAGCGATCGTCGCCATGTCGACAAATATCGCAGGTAGGGGGTCGGCTTCGAGCACCCCATGAGGACCGGCAATGACCGCCTCGAGCGCCTTCGCGTCGGTGAGGTTGGCAAACACGATGTCCTTGCCGCTTGCGGCTTCCGCCGGGGTGGCCGCCACCGTCGCCCCCCTGTGCCGCACCGGTAAAGTCTTCTCCACCGTTCGGTTCCAGACTGTGACTTCGTGGCCCGCGTCCAACAACCGGACCGACATTCGCGAGCCCATGGTCCCTATCCCCAGAAAGCCTACCTTGCCCACGAGACTCTCCCTCTAGTTGAAGTTGAGCCCGCCATCGACGAGGAGCGTTTGACCGGTCATGAAGTCGCTGTCGGCACAGGCGAGGAAGAAGGCCGGTCCGGCCAGATCGCCGGCGACCTCGCTCCGCTCGGTAAGACACTGGCCTCGGCGGATCGCGTCGGCCCTCTCCAGCACGTCGCCACCCTGGTCCAGGTTCGTCTGGGTGAGGGTGAAGCCGGGAGCCAAGGCGTTGACACGGATGCCCGACGGGCCAAGCTCGCGCGCCATCGCCCGGGTGAGGCCGATGACCCCACCCTTGCCGGCAATGTAGGGCAGAAGGCCCGGAGGAGCCTCCCAGAGCGTGGACGATGTCACGTTCACCACTTTGCCGTAGCCCTGCGGCTCCATGTAGGGGAATACCGCTCGGAGCATGAACCACATGCCGCGGAGATTCACGTCGAGTATGTGGTCCCACTCTTCCTCTGTCCACTCGAGGAAGGTGGCCGCGGTGTGGGGCGAGCCCGGCGCCGTGAACGCGGCGGCGTTGTTGATCAGGATGTCGATGCGGCCGCCGTGAGCCGCGGCCAGCGACGCCGCCGCCACCTCGCATTGCTCGAGCCTGGCGAGGTCGCAGACGAGAGGCTGGGCCTCTCCCCCCGCGGCCAGTATGTCGTCGACGACCAAACGGGCTCGCCCCTCGGACACGTCGAGAGCGCCAACCGCAGCCCCTTCGGCCGCAAGCCGCAGCGCGATGGCACGACCGATGCTATTGGT
Source organism: uncultured Actinomycetota bacterium (assembly GCA_963843455.1). Taxonomy (GTDB): domain Bacteria; phylum Actinomycetota; class Thermoleophilia; order RBG-16-64-13; family RBG-16-64-13; genus CAIQPS01. Next base: position 68,827 of record CAWJKE010000014.1, on the reverse strand, counting down.
CCCACCCGCGCCGGTCACCAGAGCGACCTTTCCCCGCAGGCGTTGCGCTTTTGCGGCGTCCTGCATGCTGCCGGCCGTCTACTCGAACATCCGGACGGCGTTCGCCAGTTCCTTGATGATCTCGAGCTGCTGGGGACAAGCTGCCTCACACTGACCGCACTCGGTGCACTCCGAGGCCCGGGCTGTGTGCTTGATGTCTACCTCGAGGTTGTAGCCCTTACCCTCCCCTTCAGGGTCATCGAAGAGCGAGGCGTTGTTCACGCAGGAAAGGACAACAGGGATGTCGATGCCCTGCGGACAGGGCAGGCAGTAGCGGCAGGTGGTGCAGCCGACGACGATCCGCGCTTTGTAGGCGACGCGGACTGCGTCGATGAGTTCCCTCTCGGCGGGGGTCAAAGATCCGGCACGACCCTCTGAGGCCAGCTCTACGTTCGCTACGACCTGCTCCATGGTGCTCATCCCGCTGAGAAGCAGGCTCACCCGCTCGTCGTCCCACACAAAGCGTAGGGCCCAGTCCACCGCGGAGCGCTTGAGAGGATAGCCGTCCCACACTTCCTGGATGGACGCAGGCACCGGGGGCGCCAACCTTCCCCCCTTGAGCGGCTCCATGACCACGACACCCAGGCCCTTTTCGGCGGCGTATGCCAGTCCCGCGGCACCCGCCTGGTAGTCGACGTCCAGGAAGTTGTATTGGATCTGGCAGAAATCCCAGTCGTAGCCGTCCACTATCGGCGCGAACGCCGGAGGGTCGTCGTGATAGGAGAAGCCTGCGTAGCGGATCCGCCCATCGGCTTTGGCGGCCTCAAGAAAGTCGAGCACTCCCAGACCGGCCATCTTCTCCCAGGGTTTCGCGCCCAGACCGTGCAGCAGATAGCAGTCGATACGGTCGGTCCCAAGACGCTCGAGCTGTCCGGCCAGGATCCGATCCATGTCTTCACGCGACTCGACCATCCAGTGCGGCAGTTTGGTGGCCACGAGCACCTTGTCCCGATAACCCCCCGCGAGAGCCTCGCCCACGAACCCCTCGCTGTTGCCCGGAGTCCCGTCGAAGCTGGCGCCGTGGTAGGGGAAGGCGGTGTCGATGTAGTTCACGCCGCGATCCAGGGCATAGTGCAGCATCTCGGTGGCCAGAGGAACGTCGATGCATTCCCGGCGGCCGTCGATTACGGGCAGCCTCATGGCACCAAAACCCAGGATGGAGACTTGTTCCCCCGTGCGGCCCAGGGGGCGATATGGCATGGTCATGCGGTCAGCATACCAGACCGTCGCAGCGGAGCCCCAGGCAGGCCAGCCCTAGTCCCCGAGAGTGTCGGGCTGACCGGCGAAGGACTCGAGCTTCTGGACCAGTGCCTCAAACAGGTCCTCGCGCTCCTGCAGATAGTGGCGCAGCTCCCGGGAGTCGGTGTGGGCGATCTCGAACAGCATCGCCTTGCGGTATCGCTCGATGACGAACTGGACAGCCTCGATCTCCTTGGTGCTGAGAGGAACATCCACCATGACTGCCCCCTTGTCTCGCGTGGCCGGTTCTCTAGTGATGCCCGCGGGGAGAGAAAGGAAACCCCTCTCAGTGCGGCGTCACCCCACCGTCCACCAGAAGCGTCTGGCAGGTCATGAAATCGCTGTCGGGCGAGGCCAGGAAGAACGCCGGACCTACCAGGTCGTCGGGCACCTCGTTCCGCTCGCCAAGCGCCTGTAGCTCCCGGTTCTTGGCGTACCATTCCTGGGAGTCCTTGGTGAGCTCCAGCTGAGCGTCGGAGACCGTGAAGCCAGGGGCGATGGCGTTGACGCGTATGCCGTACTGGCCGAGCTCCTTGCCCAGAGAGTGGGTGAAGCCGAGGATACCGCCCTTGCTGGTGGTGTAGTGGATGAAGCCGGGCACACCCTGGAAGAAGGTTGACGAGCTGAGATTGATGATCTTGCCGTAGTGCTGCGCTTTCATGTAGGGGAAGACGGCACGCGCCATGAACCAGGTGCCGCGCAGATTGACAGCTTGCATCCGATCCCACTCGTCGGGTTCCCACTCATCGAATGGCCGCCAGGCCCCCATCCCGCCGAAGTAGGCGGCGTTGTTGACGAGGATATCTATGCGCCCGCCCCACGTGCCGGCCACCTGCTTGGCCGCGGCATGGCACTGCGCCAGATCGGTGATGTCACACGTCACGGCGATCGCAGTCCCGCCCGCGGCCTCGATCTCGCCCGCCACCTTGTTGGCTCCCTGGGTGTTGATGTCGAGCACGGCGACCCGAGCCCCCTCGCGCGCATAGCGCAGGCTGATAGCCCGCCCGATGCTGTTGTTGCCTCCTCCACCGGTGACAATCGCTACCTTGCCGTTCAGACCACCGGGGGCCCCGACCGTGTCAGCCATGCCGTCCACCTTTCTCCGCTTCTTGCACTCGAGCGAGTGCCACGAGCATACTACGGGCGAGCCCCCGCTCGAGGCAACCCCGGGGTGCGAGATAGATCGACGGGCGGCTTTGGCGCCGGCGAGAAGGAGGAGCAGACGGATGAGATATAGCGAGGCAGCGCTGGGTCGGGTGTTCGTACTCCGGCTCGAGGACGGGGACGCGCTGAACAAGACGCTGGAGACTTTCGCGCGCGATCACGGGATCAGCCGAGGCGTGACCTTCTACGTGGGGGGCGGCGCCGGTGGGACAAGTCTCGTCGTAGGTCCTGACGCCACTCGCGACGACGCCGTCGTGCCTATCGTGCACGCCCTCACCGGCGCCCACGAGACCTTCGCCTTCGGGACCCTGTTCCCCAACGAGGCGGGAGAGCCCGTGCTGCACATGCACGCCGCGTGTGGCCGGGAGGGTGTCGCCGCGGTCGGCTGTACCCGAGCGGGGCTCGAGACCTGGCTCATCGGGGAGGTGGTGCTCATCGAGATCACGGGCACCGACGCGTCGCGGCAGCGTGACCCGGTGACCGGGTTCGAGTTGCTCGAGCTACGGTAGCGGCCCCGGACGACCTCCGGGATCAGAACAGTCCTCAGCCAGGCGCCGGCAGCGCGAACGACAGCGCCACCACCGCGATACCGAGGGCGACCGACAGCAGCTGCAGCCAGTGCCGATAGCCGGCGGTGGTCAGCAGCACCCCCGACCATCCGAGAAGGACCACGCCCGCCTCGACCGAGACCAACCGGCCGATGTGCACGTCGGCGATGAGGAGCGCCGCGGCTACGAGGAGACTTCCCCCCACGAGCACCAGGAGCACCAGACCCGGCCACAAGAAGGTCCTGAAGGGAGTGCCGCCCAACCAGTCTCGAGAGAGACCGCGGGCTCCGGCCAGCAGATAGACCCCGCCCGCGACGGCAGCCCCGCCGATCACGAGGTCGAGCACGATGACGATGGTCCTGATCACGGAGTGCACTATAGCGGAAGAGGACGACGGCGGGCCCGCTTCGCGCGCCGCCCCGCCGTGCGCAGACCGGCCCGTTACGCAGGAACACGGCCGCGCGCGCGGTACGTCCTAGCATGTACCTATCGGGAGGGAGGTCCCCCATCATGCGGCGCAGCTCGATCGTCCTGGTATCCTTCGCGGCGCTCCTCGTCCTCGTCATGACCCTCGCCACTGCTGGCTGTGGCACGATCTACCCGCCCCCCGGTGGAGACGACCCAAGCTCGACCACCACCGCGACCCCCTCTTCGACAACGCTTCCCGCAGGCGCCATCTCGCATCCCACCGGCGCCGACGAGCTCGTGCTCCGGGTCTCGACAGGAGGCGGCTTCGTTCCCATCGAGTACAACTACACGATGGTCCCCGAATTCCAGCTGTATGGCGATGGGCGCATCATCGTCACCGGGCCGATCCCGGCGATATACCCGGGGCCCGCGCTGCCGAACCTTCAGACGACGATCGTCCCTGAGGAGACGGTCCAGGCGATGCTGGGGGCAGCCAAAGAAGCCGGGCTGTTCCAGAACGGGGTCGATTACGGCCAGCCGGGAGTGGCCGATGTTGGCACCACCACTATCACCGTGAACGCCGAGGGCACCACCTATACATCGCAGATCTATGCGCTCGGCTTTGACGGCGGGGGCAACCTGACGATGCAGCAGCAAGAAGCGCGCGCGGCCATCACCGACCTCCGCGACAAGCTGAACGACCCCTCCACGCTCACGTCGGCCGAGCTCACCTGGGAGCCCTACGACTTCACAGCCCTGACGGTCTACAGCAGGCCGGTGGACCCGGCGACGACCACAGGCCAGACCGACGTCCAACCGAACTATCTGCCGTGGCCTCTCGCCGACCTGGCGACCGCGGGCGAAGCGGTACCCAATTCGCCGGGGCTCCGCAAAGTGGTGGTTTCCGGCGAGGATCTCGCCACGCTCAAGCCCTTGCTGGCGCAGGCCACCCAGATAACCGTGTGGAAGAGCGGCGGCACCGAATACAACCTGTGGTTCCGGCCGCTGCTGCCCGATGAGGCGGCGGCCCTTTGAGCCGGGATGAGGGAGGTCCCTGCCAAGCGCGCCCGGGCTTTGGCGGGGCCGCCGCCCCGTGGTAGTCTGCGGGGCATGCCTGCGGCCATCACCACTCAAGGACTCACCAAGATCTACGGTCGACGTCTGGGCGTCGAGGGACTCGACCTCGAGGTCCTGAGCGGCGAGATCTTCGGCTTCATCGGCCCGAACGGGGCAGGCAAGACCACCACGATACGGCTCTTGCTCGATCTGTTGCACCCGACAAGAGGACGCGCGCAGGTGCTGGGCCTCGATTCCCGTCGCCAGAGCGTGGAGATCCGCAGGTCGGTAGGGTATCTGCCCGGCGAGTTCGGGCTCGACCCGCGAATTACCGGGCGCCAACTGGTGAAGAACTTTGCCCGCCTGCGTGGCATGCCGGATCTGGGGAACGCGGACCGGCTCGCCGAACGCCTGGGCGTCGACCTGGACCTGCCGACCGGGCGGTTGAGCCGCGGCAATCGGCAGAAGGTGGGCCTCGTGCAGGCTCTGTTCCACGACCCCGCCCTGGCCATCTTAGACGAACCGACCACCGGTCTGGACCCGCTCGTCCAAGACACGTTTCTCCAGCTCCTTAGAGAGGCCCGGACCGAGGGCAGGACGATATTCCTCTCCTCCCACATCCTGAGCGAAGTCGAGAGGGTGTGCGACCGAGTAGCGATAGTGCGCGGCGGCCGCCTCGCGGCCCTGGAGACCACCGATTCGCTTCTGGAGAAACGGCGCAAGCGGGTGACGCTCGTCTTCGCCGCTCCCGTGGACGCCGCGGCGTTCGCGGCCCTCCCTGGAGTCCAGGACGTCCACGCGCAGGGGACGACCGTCTGGATGAGCGTGGGAGATGGGATCGACGCCATCATCAAGTTGGCCGCGCGCGATACCCTGCTCGACCTGAACGTGGAACATCCCAGCCTGGACGAGGTCTTCCTCGGCTATTACGAGCAGCAGCAGCCCCCGCCAATCCCCGGTGTGAGCGAGCCCCAGCCGTGACCGGCACCGGCCACTGGTGGCTACTCACGCGGCAGCAGCTGCGTAGCCGGATACGCTCCATCGTCATCTGGGGGGTGGCCCTGGGAGGCCTGGGCGCGCTCTATGTGGCCCTTTTCCCTAGCATGAGCGAATTCCTGCGGCAGTACCTGGAGCAAGCATCTCAGCAGATGCAGCAGTTCATGGGCCAGTTACAGGATTCGATGACCATCGAAGGCTGGATGGAGACGGAGTTCTACACATCTATCGTCCCCCTCGCGCTTCCGTTCATGGTCATACCGATAGGGGCTCGCGCAGTGTCGGGCAACGAGGAGCGAAAGACGCTGGATCTGCTGCTGAGCAATCCGCTGCCACGCTGGCACGTCGTCGCCTCCGCACTGGGGACCATGGCGGGCGCCTTGGCCTGCGTCCTCGGCATCACTTGGGTCCTGACCTATATCGCCGTTCCTGCGGCCGGTGTGGGGCTGGGACCCGGCCCTCTGGCCGCCGGTCTCTTTGTGCTGTGGGTCTTCTGCTTACTCCTCGGATCGGTGGCGCTTCTCCTGTCGACCTGGGTCAGGCGGTCCTTCCTCGCCATAGTCATCCCGGCGGTGGTGTTGGTGGCGATGTACGTCGTCGGAAACCTCGCCCAGGTCTCCAAGAGCGTGGAGCCGATCCGGGTCTTCTCCCTCTTCTACCACCTGGGTCATCCGCTCAAGGGCGATTTCCCCTGGACGGCCGTGCTTCTCATGCTCGCGGCCATATGCGTGATCGGCGGGCTGGCGATAGCGGCGTTCGATCGCCGGGACATCTACACGTAATACCCTGCGATTCCGCGCGTGCGCGCCTGAGAGCCGGCGACGAGGCGGCCCGGCAAAAGGATCCGGCGAGAGCCCCCGTAGGGACCCTCGCCGGAAGAGGAGGGGGTCGATGCAAACGGCGCCGACTCGAGGCGCCGGGCGGGTGCGGCCTAGGCCGTGCCGTTCACCGCCGTCGCGGTTTCCGCCGTCACGGCCTTCTTGGCCGGACGGATGTGGTAGAAGAAGATGTCGATCCCGACGATCAGCAACACGACGCCGATGACGATCAGCACGGCGCCAAAGAACGTGAGTACGGTCGTGAGCCCGAAAGCCAGGACCGCCATGTTCATCTGACCTTCGAACGTCATCCCCATCTCGTACGTGAGTTGCGTGGGGTTCGTGGGGTCGAACCGTTTGCCACCCAAGAGCTCAGAATACGTGGGGGCGATCTTCTTGCGGTGCTCATTGAGCGTGTCGGCCGCCTGCTGCGCCTCAGCTGCGTTGGTGACGACGGCACCTGCCGGCGCATTGGTATCGAAGACCTGCAGCGACACGTTCTCCTTCTTCAGGTGGTCGGTCACTGCGCTCGCAGTCGTCTGGCCCAATACGACGCTGACAACACCGCACACGATCACGACAACCGCAAGCACGATGATGGAGATGGTCATTACTTTTCTCATGAGAGCGGTCCCCTTTCGTGGACACAATGGGGCTTGCAAACTGACAAAAGATAAGATACATTACTATCATACTTTTGTCAATAATCTATTGAAGGATCTAGACGACCATGATGACGATATCCACCAGGGGTCGATACGCTACTAGGATGGTCGTGCTGCTGGCGGCCCAGGAGCCCGGGACTTCTCTTACCAAGAGTGAGATCGCGGATGCGGAAGGAATCTCCGCCGGCTATGTGCAGCAACTCATGATGGCCCTCCGCCTCGCGAACATCGTCCACAGCCACCGCGGACGAGAGGGCGGGTTCAGTCTTTCCAGGCCGGCCGAAGGGGTCACCGTGGCGGACGTTCTTCGTGCGGTCGAGGGCGAAGTCATGCCCGCCCCGTGTCACGGCACCGGGCACTGCGATCGAACCGAGGACTGCCCCACCCGTCCGGTCTGGGAGGAGGCTGCGGAGATGCTGAACGACCTCTTCAGCAAGATCTCGATCGCCTCCCTCGTGGAGCGACGAGCGGCGGGCTGCCCGGTCGACTAGGAGCGAGCGCCGGCCGGAGACGTCCGCGACTCGGCGACGCGAGCGTTGCGAGGGGCGCGATCGCCGCGGAACTACAACCGGCACCTGCTACCATTCCCCTATGGCCAAAGCGTGCCCCACTCCAATGCCGTTCCGCGCGGTCGTCGGCACCGTGATAGTCGTCACGCTCCTGTTCTTCTTCACGTTCGTCTCGAGGTTCATCTTCTCGCCGCTCATGCCCACCATCACCGAGGACATCCCGATGACCTCCGGGCAGGTGGGCGGGCTCTTTCTCGTGGGTGCCCTCGGCGTGCTCATAGGATCCAGCCTGGCGGGGCTCGTATCGGCTCGGTTGAACCACCGAGGCGCCATGCTCCTTTCGGTGTTCGGCATGGCCGCGGTCCTGGTAGGCGCCCATTTCGCCGGGTCTGTTTGGGCGCTGCGGGTGGTGTTCATCGCTCTTGGCTTCCTCGCTGGACTCCAGTTGCCGTCGTCGGTGGCCACCATCACCGCAGTCGTCAAGCCCGACGAGTGGGGCAGGGCCCTCTCCGTCCAGCAGATGGCTCCACCGTTGAGCCTCGTGGTGGGACCGTTGCTGGTCGCCGGGCTCCTCACCACATTTACCTGGAACACCACGCTCCTGTGGGTGGCCGGGATAGGGGCCGTCCTCGGCCTCGTCTTCCTCGTGGCGTTCGGCGGCATCGGCGCGTTCGCCGGCAGCCCGCCCCACCCGGCCATGGTCAAGCCGGTGCTCTCGACCCGCTCCTTCTGGGTGATGATCTTCCTTTTCGCCCTGGCGATGGGGGCACAGGTAGGGATCTATACGATGTTGCCCCTCTACCTCACCCAGGAACACGACATGGCCATGTCCCAGGCCAACACCATCCTCGGCCTGGCAAACATCGCTCCCCTGGGCATGGTCTTCGTCTCGGGCTGGATCGCCACCAGGATCGGGCTAAAGCCGACCATGGCCCTGTTCCTCAGCCTCACCGGCCTCATGGTGATCCTCGTCGGCGTGCTATCCGGCCCGGCGATGATCGTCAGCATCTTTCTCATGGCAGCCTTAGCCGTGGGCTTTTTTGCTCCCGGGTTCGCCTCCCTCTCCCGCATCGTCCAACCCAATCTGCGCAGCCTGGCTGCCGGCTTCGCCCCTCCCATCGCGTTCTTGCTGGGGGGCGGGATGCTCCCCCTGGTGCTCGGTTACTTCGGGCAGGCCTACAGTTTCAGTCTGGGGATCGCGATCGCAGGGGTCACGATCTTCATCGGATCGGCGGCCACGCTTCTGCTCCGACTGCTCACCGACCTCGAAGAGGGCTGCTGAGCATCCCCGCGCGCAGTCGCACTACAGCTGCACATCAACCAGTGAAGGAGTCGCCATGACCTCTCTCCCCCCCGACCAAGCCAAGGCGCAGGCGCTCGCCCGCTTCCAAGATACTGGACCCGATCACATCAACTGCGGGCAGGCGGTGCTGTGCTTTGCCCTGCTGCGCATGGACGAGGACCCGGAACTGATAATGGACGCCCGCTACTTCGGCGGCGGCATCGCGGGCATGGGTGAAGTCTGCGGAGTCTTGAACGGCACCGCTCTAGCTCTTGGCGTACGCGATCTCGCTCTGATCCGCCGGGGCGTGAAGGAGCCGCCGTCGGCGGCCGATTCGCTCAAAGGCATCGTGCGTGACTTCGCCACGGAGTTCGGCTCCTGCCGCTGCCGCGACCTCACTGGGCACGACTTGAGCCATCCGGACGGCATGGAGGCATTCAAGAAGAGTGAGATACGGTCCCGGTGCGCCGATTACGTGCTCTGGGCCTGCGACCGGCTCGATCCTCTTCTCGAGAGCGCCGCGGTAACGGCCTAAGACGGATTCGGGCGGGGCCGAGGTGCGTTGACAGGTATGAGCGGCTACTCGATTTTCGCCGGGACGCTCGCGGACATGACCTGGCCCGAGGTCGAGGCAGCAGGGGCGCGTGGCACTCCCCTGCTGGTTCCCGTCGCGGTCATAGAACAGCACAGCCGGCATCTGCCTCTCGCGACCGACACCTACGGAGCCTACCTGCTCTGCTCACTGATACAAAAGGATATGGCGGAACGGGGAGTACCGGTGTTGATAGCCCCCCCCTACTACTACGGCGTCAACGCGACCACCGCCATGTTCCCCGGTTCACTGACTGTGCGCCCGGCGACGATGAAGGCGGTTCTGACCGAGATCCTGGAGAACTACGCCCGCTGGGGTCTCCGACGTCAGTTCATCGTCAACCATCACGGCGATCCGCAGCACAACCGCGCCATCGTCGAGACCGTACAGACCCTGCGGGCGCAGGGCGTAGAGACGACATACTTCCTTGGGGGCATGATCCAGGGCTTCGTCGACTCCGCCTACCAGGGCACATTTCACGAGCCGCTGCCGCTGGTGGGCGACGCCGTCCTCCGGTCTCCCGAATCGGAGCCGACGAGGGCCGCGGTAACGCGCCTGACCCGAAGCGCCGGTCTGGACGTCCACGCCGGGGAGCGGGAGACGAGCTTGATCATGCGCTGGTTCCCCGAGACCGTGGCTAGGGACGTCGACGTCACCCAGCTGAAGCCCGTCCCCCAAACCATGCGGGAGTTCCAGGAGGCCGAATCCGCGGGACGGTGGCGCGAGTTGTCACCGTGGGGGCATATCGGAGATCCGGCGGCAGCCACGCCGGAGAACGGGGAACTGTACGCGCTAGAGGCGGCAGATATGGCTTCGGCTCTTGCCGACTTCCTGCTCGACCGAGCCTGAGGGCGCTGGGGCCACGGCGGAGGCGGGACACGGGCAGAAAAGTCGGAGGCCGCCTCGTTGCCGAGACGGCCTCCTTAAGCTCTGTGCAGCGCTGCGACTCCGAAGGCGCCGTCGGAAGGCGTCAGTCGGAAATCCAACGACTAAAGGCGAGAGCCACCTCCGGTCAAATAGTCGCTGCGCTTACTAGGCATGCTGTCTATTGCGACCACCTCCTTTCCACGCTTGACGATATTTTACCAGCAAAAGCGTGATTTGCCAGAGTCAAGTTGAGGAATCTGCTGTCCCGCTGGAACCCCGGGGCCAATCGTCCTTGAGCAGCCGGGAAAGGGCACGATCGGCCAGCACCCGTCCCCCGGTCTGGCATCCGGGACAGTAATCGCATTCGTTGTCGGCGTAGACGATGCGCTGTATCGGCGTTCCGCAGACCGGACAGCGGGAGCCGAACTTGCCGTGGACCGCCATCCCTGGTCTGAAGGCGGTCACCTTCTCGGGGAACTTCTCCCCAGCTTCGGCGCTGAGACGCTCGGTCCATTCCACGAGGACCGCGACCGCCGCCAGCCGGAGATTCAGGATCTCGTCGTCGCTCAAGCTCGAGGTGAGCTTCAGTGGAGAGAGCCGCGCGCGATGCAGGATCTCGTCCGAATAGGCGTTGCCGATACCGCTCAGCACTCGTGGATCGGTGAGGGCGCGCTTGAGAGTCCGATTCTCCCGCCGCACCGCCTCAACGAACGCTTGTGGGGTGGAGGCCGCGACCTCGATGCCACCGGGATCGAGCCCGGCGAGAGCCTCTCCGCCCTGGACCAGATGAAGTGAGGCCCTCCGCTTCTTGCCTGCCTCGGTGAGGAACAGACTCCCGGAAGAGAACTCGAAGGCCGCAAGGACGTTCCCGCGCGGGGCGGCGGACCGGGCCGAGGACGTCGGACCCGGCGGCGAAGGACTGGGCCTCCACTGCAGCCGACCGGCGATCATGAGGTGGATGACGACGAAATAGGACGGCTCCGAGCAGTCGGCGACTATCTCGAAAACAAGGCGCTTGCCCAAGCGAGACACCGCCACCACGGTCCCTCCCGTCACAGCGCCAAGGGGAGGGTCGACGGTGCGAAGCAGGAACGGGTTCAAGACCCGTACGCCCAGCAAAGCTCGACCTACCACCCGAGGCCTCAGAGCCTCGAGGTACGCTTCGATGTCCGGTAGTTCGGGCATAGTTCTCGGCCGGGTCTCCTCGTCAAAGTCCGGTGTCAAGCATAGAGGCAGCGCTTTGCTGTGTCGATGTGGGAAGTGGCTGTATCCTCTATCTGTGAGAAACGTCCGGGTCATCTTTCTCTGGCTCCTCATCGTCACCCTTCCGCTGGCCGCCGGCTGTGGCGAGCCTCTCCTCGCCCCCGCGACGACGGCTCCCGTAGCACCGGGCGCCGTTACCACGTCTTCGACGGCCGTGACGTCCTCGACGACCTCCACCTCCCTCTCCCCCGCCCAGGCAGCGGTCGAGGGAATGACAGTGCGGCAGAAGGCCGCGCAGGTCCTTCTGGTCACTCTTGACGGCACCTCGCCGGCCGAGCTCTCCCGCGGCGTTCTGTCCCAGCCTGTTCCGGCCGGCTTCTTACTGCTCGGCCGGGACGTCAGCGGAGAAAGCCAACTGCGTTCGCTCACCGCCGCCCTTCAGGAGGCGGCCGGCGCGGTAGGGGCCCCGGGCCTGTTCATCGCCGCGGATCAGGAGGGGGGCACCGTGATGAGGGTCAAGCACGGTGTCCCCGCGCTGCCCTCCGCCCGCGCTCTTGCGACAGACTCGACCCCTTCGCACGCAGGGGCCCTGGCGGACGAGACGGCCATCGGCCTGCTGTCTCAAGGGGTGAACATGGTCCTGGCGCCCGTTGCGGACGTGGTCGCGGACCGGGATTCCTTCCTCTTCAGCAGGACCTACGGGGGTGAGCCCGGGGTCGTCTCGGCCTTCGTGACCGCCGTAACCGGGGCGTTTGTAGACAGAGGGATCGTGACGGTGGTCAAGCATTTCCCCGGGCACGGGAGTGCGCCCGGGAACAGCCACACGGAAGTCCCCGTTTCCACGGCCACGCGCGCTGAGTTCGCGAGGGTGCACCTCCCCCCGTTCGAAGCGGCCATAGCGGCCGGCGCGGACGGCGTGATGATGGGCCACTTTCTCGTACCGGCCTACGACCCCCTGCTTCCCGCATCCCAGTCGGAAGCGATCGTCGGAGATCTGCTTAGACGAGACCTTGGATTCGCGGGGCTCATCGTCACCGACGATCTGGAGATGGCAGCCGCGGCAGGAAGAGCAGGTCCGGTGGGGATGGCGTCCGCCGAGGAGCTTGGCAACACCGCCGTGGCCGCGCTGACGGCGGGCTGCGACCTCTTGGTATCAACGGGCGCCTACGACCGCCGGGAGGTGATCGAGCAGGCGATCGTAGACGCGGTGCAGGCGGGGAAACTCTCCGAGGAGCGTCTGAACGACGCGGTCATCCGAGTCCTCGCCGCCAAGATCCAGCACTCTATCCCCGTGCCGGGGCCGCAGCCCAACTAGGCTATAGTTGTCCGATGGTACGTCTCGCGTTATGTTGCGCGGTCCTCCTGCTGCTCTCGCTGGGCCTGGGCGGCTGCCAGGAGTCGACCGGCGCCACCTCGACCGTTTCCCAGGGATCCCAGGCGTCGGTCGGTCTGACCAGCACCACCGCGGCCCCTCACCCGACCGCGACGGCAGCCCCTCAGACGACCACCACGGCGGCTTCCACGGCAACCACCATGGCGGCCGATTCTCGGGTCAAGGCGGTGCTCGAGCGCATGACCCTTCGGCAGAAGGCCGCCCAGGTCCTGTTGCTGGAGTTCAGCGGGACCACGACCGTCTCCCCAGAGTTGCGCGCGTTCTTGGCCAAGACTCCCCCGGGCGGGCTCATGCTCCTCAGTAAGAACGTGAAAGGCGTCGGGCAATTGACCTCGCTCGACGCCAAGCTGCAGGAGGCAGCCGGGAACGGCCTGGAGGGAGTACGGTTGATCATCGCCGCCGATCAAGAGGGCGGAGCGGTGCAGCGAGTGCGAGACGGGGTCCCCGATGTCCCGGCAGCCAGAGACGTGGGAAAGAATTGGACGCCTGAAAAGGCCGGGGCTGTGGCCACCCAGACCGCCAAGGGTCTGCTCGCGCAAGGGGTCAACATGGACCTCTCCCCGGTCGCGGATGTGGTCAAGAAGCCTGGATTTCTCTACACCCGCACCTTCAGCGGAGACCCCGGTCGCGTGGCTTCCTTCGTGAGCGCCATCACCAAAGCCTACAACAAGGAGGGGCTGATAACCGTGATCAAGCACTTTCCCGGGCATGGCAGCGCCCCGGGGAATTCGCACGTGGACGCCATCACCTCGGGAGCGACCCGCCAGCAGTTCGAATCCACCCATCTGGTGCCCTTCCAGGCCGGCATGGACGCGGGGGCGGAGGGCATCATGATCGGACATATCGTGGCCAACACGTACGATCCGAAGCACCCCGCGTCGTCCTCGACAAAGGTCATCGAGCAACTGCTGCGGGAGCAGATGGGGTTCAGGGGGATCGTGGTATCTGACGCGGTGGAGATGACTGCCGCCAGGATGGAGTCCGGAGCGCTCGGCTCCGCGACCGCGCAGGAGGCCGCCGACACAGCGGTCGCCTGCCTCAAGGCGGGATGCGACCTCCTCCTTTCCACGAGCACGCTCAAACGCCAGTTGGTGATCGTGGACACTATCGTCGCGGCGGTGAAGAGCGGAAAGGTGCCTCTATCGCGGCTCGATGAGGCGGTGTCGCGGGTCCTGGAGCTCAAAGCGCGGCACGGACTGTTGGTGCCATGATGCTGTTGCCGCTCCCTGGCCGCTCCGCGCTGATCGCGGGTCTACTCCTAGCCGTCCTGCTCCTTGCCGGCTGCGCGGGCGAACTGCCCGTTCCCGGTCAGACCTCGTCTACCGTGGCCGGAGCGACGACAGCGACGACCGAAGCGCCGGGGGTGCAGTTGGGCAAGCAGGTGGCCGCGACCTGGTCGGAGGCCATACAGAAGCTCGTCCTTCTCCTCGAGCCGACGCCGCCCGTCGCCTCGCTCGAGGCGCCGGTGGCCCAGCTCAAAGAAGAGTACCTCCAGAAGATGGTGGCTCTAGGGCGGCAGATCGCGGCTCTTGACGCGTCCCAGAGACAAGAAGCCTACGCTCGCACGACGGACATCCTCGACAGCACCGCCGACAGCGACTGGTTCAAGAACTACGTGCGCCTGTACGACAAATACGCCGCGGGGACCGATCAGACCGCCCAGGACTTCGCGGTACTCCTCTCCACCTTCAACACGCTGACCCAATACGCGTTCTTTGACCTTCTCAAGGAGCAAGACCCCGACGAAGCTCAGCGGCTGGCGATCGAGTAGTGCTCAGGCGTGGGCGGCGATGAAGTCGAGGGTCCCGGCGAAGACCCGCTCCTTCTCGCAGTCCATGGTCGCGACGTGGTAGCAGTCGTGGAGTTCGACGAATGTCTTTTCCGCCGACCCGATAGCGCCGTAGATCTCGCGCTGGTTGGCCGGGGGAACGACGTGATCGACGACCGACGAGAACAGGAGCGCGGGACAGTTCACACGACTCAGGCCGGATCGGACATCACGCGATAGCAGCGCCAGCTCGCGAGTGGACCGCATGGGGATCCGGTCGTAGGCCCTTTCGTCAACCCCGTCAGCCTTGGCGTCGTTCCCGATGGCCTTGACCCACCGGGGGATACGGAACCACCCGATCGACAGCATCACCTTCTCCAGCGGGTGCCGGATGATGGCGTTGATGGAGATGAGGCCGGCCGCCTCGGGATGACGCTCGCACACCCACAGCGCGAGCGTTCCTCCCATAGACAGGCCGCAAACGAAGACCTTTTCTGTCCGCGCGCGCAGCCACCCATAGGCCTGCTCGACGTCGGCCGTCCACTCGGTCCAGCGCGACGCCTCCATGTCCTCCGGGGTGCTGCCATGACCGGCGAGCAGGGGAAGAGCCACGGTGTAGCCGGCCCCGACGCAACGATGGGCCAGTTCGTGCAGCGAGCGCGGAGATCCGCCGAATCCGTGGATCAGGAGCACGCCGATCCTGCCGCTCGGCCCGGTCCCCTCCGCGTATACCGGCACGTTCCAGTCCGGTTCGTTCCAGTCCATCGCCGCCGCCTCCCGCCCGCCGCATGGCCGGATCGCTCGCTCGATCGCTCCGGCGTCCCTGTCCGTTTGGTCCGCGCTGCCCTATTGTACGTACATGAGCCAGACCAAGGGCATTATGGCCATCGACCAGGGGACCACCAGCTCCCGCGCCCTCATCTTCGCCCACGATGGCAGGGTGCTCGCGTCGGCGCAAGAGCCGCTCGCCCAGCACTATCCCGAGCCAGGTTGGGTCGAGCACGATCCGGAAGAGATCTGGGCGACGCAACTCCGCTGTTGCCGGTTGGCACTCCAGAAGGCAGGACTCGACGCCGCCGATCTCGCGGCGATCGGCATCGCGAACCAGCGGGAGACAGCACTCTTGTGGGACTCCGATACCGGCAATCCGTTGGGTAACGCCATCGTGTGGCAGTGCCGGCGGACGGCGGGACGGTGCGCCGAACTCGAGCGGGCTGGCTGGGGGCCCCCCGTGACCGCACTCACCGGGCTCCGTCTGGACCCCTACTTCAGCGCCACGAAGCTGGAATGGTTGCTCAAGAACAGGCCGGGTGCCAAGGATCTCCTGAGGGAGGGCCGCCTGCGCGCGGGCACGGTCGACAGTTTCTTGGTATGGCGCCTCACCAACGGACGGCGCCACGTGACCGACTTCAGCAACGCGTCGCGCACGATGCTGCTCGACATCCATCGACTGGAGTGGGCGGATGAACTGCTCGATCTGTTCGGTATGCCTCTCTCTGTACTCCCTGATCTTTGTGCATCGTCCGGCGTCGTCGACACGATCGACTCCGCTTGGCTGGGAGCAGCCCTTCCCATCGCCGCCATCGTCGGGGACCAGCAGGGGGCTCTCTTCGGCCAAGGCGGGCTGGAAGCCGGAGATTCGAAGAACACTTACGGAACAGGCTGCTTCCTGCTGGTCAACACGGGCGGCGAGCCGGCCACGCCGCAGCACGGCCTCCTGGCGTCGGTGGCCTGGGTGCTCGGCTCGCCCCGGCCCGGCGGGGGTGCGCCGCGCGGGCGGCGGGTCGCCTACGCGCTCGAGGGCTCGGTCTTCATGGCCGGGGGAGCGGTGCAGTGGCTTCGCGACGGACTCAACCTCATCGACGGAGCGGCCGAGATCGGGCCTCTCGCCTCCCAGGTTGCGGACACCGGGGACGTCTACTTCGTGCCGGCGCTGACGGGTCTGGGCGCTCCCTACTGGGATCCGGCGGCCCGTGGTCTACTCATCGGACTCACACGCGGCACCACCCGTCAACACGTCGCCCGGGCCGCGGAAGAGGCCATCTGCTTCCAGACCGCCGCGGTGCTGGAGGCGATGGGCCGAACAGCGGGGCTCGCATATCGCCGCTCTGCGGGTCGACGGGGGCGCCGCCAACGACGACTTCCTGCTGCAATTGCAGGCAGATCTTGCTGGAATGCCGGTCGTCCGGCCCCGCATCCGCGAGACGACCGCCCTCGGAGCTGCGGCCCTTGCCGGTCTGGCCGTCGGGTATTGGTCCGAGGCGGAAGTCACCGGACTCGCGGGCGTGGATGTCGTGTTCCAGCCCCGCTCGTCGGCCACGGAGCGCCTGCGGCGCCGCGCCCGATGGGATCAGGCCGTGGAACGGGCGAAGGGCTGGGCGCTCTGAGGCCGCCCGTTCGGCCGCTGCCTGCGGACCGCCGGCTCAGAGGACCGCGTCCACCATCGCCTTGACGTTCTCGTACTTGGCGTCGATGGGGACGTCGCAGCCCGACGAGAGGATGAAGCCGGAGGGGCCGATCTCGCTGATCAGGCGTTTGCAGTAGGCCGTCACCTCCGCGGGAGTGCCGAGCGCGAACATGGCCGGATGCACGTCGCCCATGATGCACATGTGGTCGCCCAGGACTTCCTTGGCCTTGAAGATGTCGGTCTTGCCGTCGAGCGAGAGCACACACTTGCCTTTGGGCAATTCCTTCAATCGCTCGAGATCCCGGGTCCAGTTGGCGTCGAAGTGCAGCACCGGGATGGCGCCCTCTTCGACTGCCGCTCCCACCATGGCCTTGAAGTAGGGGAACACGAAGCGATTCCATAAGCGCGGAGAGACGAATTCGCTCGCCGATCGCCAGCCTCCTATCCACAGGCCCATGAGATCGAAGGTCCGTATGACCTGCCTCATGTTCTCGATGAGCACGGGTAGAGCGGCGTCCATCGCGGCCTCCACCCTGTCACCGTGGCGGAAGAGATCCAGGAGGAACTCCTTCATGGAGCGGCCGCCGCAGAAGTACTCGTAGGGAATGGTCGCGACGGCCGGCGTGAAAGGTACCACGCCCCTCTCCCGGCAGAGGGCGAGCGCGTCGGGGATTGTCGCGGCGAAGGCGGCGAAGGCCTCGAGGGTGCCGGGAAGCCTCTCCTTGTAGTACCTGTCGAGCCAGGAGGCAAAGCCCTCTTCGACGATGGCGTCGTAGTCCTCGAGCTTCATGATCTCGGCCTCGTCCACCTGCCACAGTTCGTCGTCGGGTAGATCACGCCCGGGGACTTTGACCTTGGAGAGCCATTGGATGCTGAGCGTGGATACATGGTAGGCCGGGCTCTGGATGCCGTCGATGTCGCCGAGGCCGGTGTAGGCGTCGACGACGGCCTTCCGCGAGACGGAAGGGTTGGTTGCGATCTCCGAGATCTTCACCCCCATGGCCCGGCCAGGCCACGCCGGTCCGTTGGGGACGACAGGGATACGGTCGGGAGTCTTGAGCGCCACCGCGTCGCGGATGCGCTTCTCGTGGAGGGCGTAGAGTTCCGCGGTGGTGCCCATCAGTTCACCCCCAGCACTTTCTTGGCAGCGATAACACCGTCTTGAGCGGTCTTGCAGTACACGTCGGCGCCTACGTAGTCGGCAGTGGCCTGATCTACGGGGCCGCCCCCGATGAGGACGGTCACCTGGTCACGCAGTCCGGCGGCTTTGAGAGTGTTGATGGCTTCTCTCATGTCGTCGAAGACGGTGGTGAGCAGACATGACATACCTACCAGGGTGGCCCCCGATTCTTTGACGGCGTCCACGAAGGCCTGATGCTCCACGTTCACGCCCAGGTCGATGACCTTGATGCCGTTGGAGCTCATCACCGTGGCCACGATGTCCTTGCCGAAGTCGTGGATATCGTTCTTGACCGTGCCCAAGACAAGGGTGCCATAGCTTGACTGAACCGCGCTCTTCAGTTCTTCCTGCAGGGGGGCTCCGGCTTTCTTGAAGATGTCGGCGGCGTAGATGAGTTCGGAGAGGAAGTACTCGCCTTCTTCGAAGCGCTCACCTACGATGCTCATGCCGGCCTGGAGTTCTTCCAGGATGTCGAGGGCGGGCTCGCCCTTGGCCAGCTTGTCTAGGACCAGGACCACGGCCTTGTCTTCTTCTAAGTCGCCCACCGCCTGGGCGAGGGGGGAGGTAGGCACGGTTGTCCCGCCTTTCCGCGGTTGCCGGTCTGCTGCTGCGATTCTAGACCAGGCGCTCCGAGGACGCACAATCGTTGTCCACCGCCTATAATCGAGCGGGCTGCCAGCGGACGGCCGGGACCGCGGACGGACAAGGGGGCGGATGTGCTGTGTGACCAAATGACGTCTCGGGAGCGTTGGGACGCCTTGATAGACCGCGAGAGCCTGGACCGGGTACCCTGCCTGCAATTCATGCTCGGGCACACCGCGGTGGTCAACGGCAAACCCATCGCCAAGGTCTACGACGACGCCACAGAAAGCCTGGCCTGCCAACGCAACGCCATGGAATTCTACGGCCACGACGGCTTGATCATGCATGGGTGGGCGAATGCCGGCGGCGCGGAGTTCGGGGGCGACATCGAGTTCCCCTACCGCAAGTACACCGGCGCCCCGATGATGAAGAGAAGTCCCGTGCAGAGCGAGGACGACGCCTGGAACCTCAGGGTGCCGGACGACATCACCGCAGTCGGCACGATGCCGGTGGCGCTCGAGTTCTCCCGGCTGCAATATGAGGCCGGCATGCCGGTCACCGTACAGGTCGGCTCTGCCCTCACCTGGGCGGGCTCGGTGTGCGGCGAAGAGCGGCTGATGATCTGGATCATCAAGAAGCCCGACCTGGTCCATCACGTGCTGCGGGTGATCACGGACTTCATCAAGAAGAAAGCCGACTACTGGATCGACCAGTTTGGGGCGGAGCGGCTCATGGCGTTCGATCTGTGCATCGAGACCAACAAGCTCTACTCCCCCAGGCAGTTCGAGACCTTTGCCTTCCCCTATCTGCGAGAGATCCACGACCACCTCACCAGGCAGGGCACCAGCATCTTCCTGAGCCACATCTGTGGGGAACAGAACAAGAATCTGCCACTCTGGTCCCAGCTCAGCTTTGGCAGGCGAGGCATGATCAGCGTGGGCAGAGAGGTGGCGCTGTCGACCGCGAGCAAGGCCTTCCCCGACTGCGTGATCATGGGAAACGTGGATCCCATCGTCGTGCAGGAGGGCACGCCCGAGCAGGTGCGATCTCTCTGCGAGGAGTGCATAGACGAGGGAAAGGACCATCCAGGTGGCTACGCTCTCATGACCGGGTGCGAGGTGCCACCCCAGGCCCCTCCGGTGAACGTGGGCCAGATGGTCGCGGCCTGCCGCGATCTCGGACGCTACTAGGCACCAGAAGGAGACGAGATGGCAGACCATGCAGAGATCTTTGGCCGGCTGAGGCAGGCCGTCATGGACGGCGACGAGGATGCGTCCGTCGCGACCGCCAACGCTGTAGTCGCTGAGGGTATCGATCCCCAGAAGGCCATCATGGAGGGACTCGCGGCCGGCATGGCCGAGATGGGGCGCCTCTACGAAGAGGGCGAGTGCTACGTCCCCGAGCTGATGGTCTCGTCCGAGGCGCTGTATGCCGGTCTTGACATCCTGCGCCCCCTGGTCGTCGCCTCTGGGAGCGACGACAGGATGGGCGTGGCGGTCATCGGGGCCGTGCAGGGCGACATCCACGACATCGGCAAGAACCTGGTCAAGATGATGCTCGAGGTGAACGGCATCGAGGTGCACGACCTGGGTCGCGACGTGCAGATGGAGAAGTTCATCGAGGAAGCGCAGCGGGTCGATGCCGACCTGCTGTGCCTGTCCGCGCTCATGACCACGACCATCATCGCCATCAAGGACTACATGCCGGAGTTCAAGGCCAAGCTGCCCAAGACGAAGATCATGATCGGCGGGGCGCCCCTCAACCAGCACCTGGCCGACGAATGGGGAGCGGACGGCTACGGCGACAACGCGATGGAAGCGGCCCGGGTGGCGGCTCGTCTACTCGGCGGCGCCCGGTGAGCGGGCCAGAGCAGGCGGCCGGCCCGACCGCGGTCCCTCAGCAACCGGTGGTTGCGGCATCGGCGCCCTCTGCCGTGGTGCTCGTGGATGCAGGTGTCTGCGGACACACGGCGACAGTGAAGGCGACCAAGACCACGGGCTACAACGTCAGGGTGGAGCTCGAAAGCGACTGCCCCCACGTACAGAAGATCGCGCCCGAGCCGATCGAGGTCGATGCGGTGCGCCAGATAGGTCTGAGGGGAGGGCTGCCTCCGCTCCTCGAGTCGGCCTACGCCTGCTGCGCGCACGCCGCCTGCCCGGTGCCGAGCGCGCTGATCAAGGCAGTTGAAGTGGCTGCGGGCCTTGCCCTTCCTGGGGACGTGACCATGCAGATCTCCAAACAAACGGAGGGATGACCCACCATGTGGTGCGAGACGATGACCAGCGGAGAGCGGATGGGCGCCGTCATGAGGGGCGAACGTCCGGACCGGGTCCCAGTGATCCCCTTCGCGGCCGGCCACACGACGGTCGTTTGCGGCCTACCGCTGGCTCGGATGTTCGACGACGCCGAGGAGAGCTTCCGCTGCCAACTCCTCTCCCAGGAGATGTACGGGTATGACGGCGGCCCCCTTTACGCGTACGCTTCGGCCGGCGGCTGGGAGTTCGGCGGGGATATCGAGTTCCCCCTCAAGAAGTACTCCGGTGCCCCGGTGGTCACCCGCACGCCTATTCAGAGCGATGACGATGTCTACGCGCTCAAGGTCCCCGAGGATGTGAGCAGGGCAGGTGCGTTGCCCATCGCTCTCGGTATCGCTCGCAAACAGGCCGAATACGGCATGCCGGTGACCCTCCAGATCGGCGCCCCCTTCACCTGGGCCGGATCGGTCATCGGCGAGGAACGTATGATGAATTGGCTGATCAAGAAGCCCGAATTGGTCCACATCGTGCTGGACAAGGTGACCCAGTTCGTGATCAAGGTGGCCGAGTACTACGTCACCGAGTTCGGGGCAGGCAAGCTCATGGCCTTCCACGGTGCCGCCACCGAGACCAACAAACTGATCTCGCCCAAACAGTTCGAGACCTTCTCGCTCCCGTACCTGCAGCGTATCAATGGCCGCGCTATCGAGTTGGGCATCGGCAGCTTCTTCATCCATATCTGCGGCGAGCAGAACAAGAACCTCAAGTTCTGGCAGCAGGTGCCCATGACCAAGCAGACGGTGGTGAGCGTGGGACGCGAGATCGACCTTACGACGGCCATGGAGATGTTCCCCGAGCAGATCGTCGCCGGGAACGTCGACCCCACGCTGATCCAAGAAGGGCGCGCGGACGAGGTGTTCGCTCAGGCTCGGGAGTGCATCGAGAAGGGCAAGTACCACCAGGGCGGCTTCATCCTGATGGCCGGGTGCGACGTGCCTCCCCACGCCCCGCCGGTCAACGTGTTCCAATTGGTGAAGGCCGCCCGAGAATACGGACGGTACTAGGATGTCCACGACGCCTACCACCGGCGGCGGCCCGACCACCTTCACCGTCACCTTCCAGCCCTCGGGCCGGCGCGGCTCCGCCGCGGCCGGTGAGGACCTCCTGTCGGTCGCCCGCGCCCTGGGCGTGGAGATCGAGAGCGCCTGCGGCGGTAAAGGGATCTGCAGGAAATGCCGGATCCACATCGAGTCGGCGCCGGAGACCCTCTCTCCGCCGACGGCCGTCGAGGAGCAGGCGTTGGGAACGGAGACCTTGGCGGCCGGCACGAGGCTGGCCTGCCAGTCCCGGGTAGCCGGGGACGTGAGGGTGTTCGTTCCCGAGCAGAGCCGCAGAACGCGCCAGGTGGTCCGCAAAGAGGCCGGGGAGCGGACGGTCCCCCTCGATCCGGCGATCCGTGCGTACCATGTGACACTCCAGGCCCCGACTCTGCAGGAGGCTACGGCCGACGCCGAGCGCGTCTTGGCGGGCCTCGAGCAGCAGTACGGACTGAAAGACCTCGGCTTCGACTTTCCCGTGCTTCAGACCCTGCCCGGCGTGTGCCGCAAGGCCGGCTGGGAGGTGGTGGCCGTGGTGTGGCAGGCCCGGACGATCGTCGAGGTGCACGGCGCCGCCGAGAAGCGACCGTTGCTCGGCCTGGCCGTCGACGTCGGGACCACAACCATCGCCGCCTATCTGACCGACCTTGCTACCGGCGAAGTGGTGGCTACCGAATCGGCCATGAACCCCCAGGTCGCCTTCGGAGACGACCTGATCGCCCGACTCCATTACGTCGCCCATCACGAGGATGGTCTGGCGGAGTTGCAGCGCGCGGTGGTATCGGAGGTCAACGGCCTCGCGGGCAAGGCCCTGGAGCGCGCCGGAGCGGCGCGAACAGACGTGTTCGATGTCGTGATGGTCGGGAATACCGCTATGCATCACCTGTTCCTGGGTCTCGAGACGCGCGCGCTCGGTGTAGCCCCGTTCGCGCCGACCATCCAAGGCCCGGTCGACACGCTCGCTTCCGCCGTCGGGCTGGAGTTCAACCGAGGCTGCCGGTTGCACGTCCTGCCCGTCGAGGCCGGGTTCGTCGGAGCCGACAATGTCGCGGTGATCATCGCCGAGGAGCCCTACAAACAGGACAAGGTCCTGCTCATCCTCGACATCGGCACCAACGGCGAGGTGGTGCTGGGTAATCGGGACCGTTTGCTTTCGACGTCGTGCGCCACCGGCCCCGCCATGGAAGGCTCCCATATCGAGTTCGGCATGCGGGCCGCGCCGGGAGCCATCGAGCGCATCCGCATCGACCCGGAGACGCTCGAGGTGCGCTTCAAGGTGATCGGCCTCGAGGGCTGGCAGACGAGCCACCGTCCCGAGGAGGTGGGAGCCCGCGGCATCTGCGGGTCGGGCATCATCGAAGCGGCCGCGCAGATGCTCAAGGCCGGGGTGATCCTGACCAACGGCAACTTCGATCCCGAGCTGTCACACAAGCGAGTCGTTTACGAGAACGGCAAGCCCCGCAAGTTCATCATCGCCTGGGCCGAGGAGACCGCCCTAGGCCGGCCCATCACCGTCTCGCTCAAGGACATCCGCTCCCTGCAACTGGCAAAAGCCGCCCTCCGGGCCGGAGAGGAGATCCTCCTGCGCAGGTTCGGAGTGGAGAGGCCCGAAGGGGTGGTCATGGCAGGGGCGTTCGGCACGTACATCGACACGCATCACGCCCTGGCCATCGGGATGCTGCCCGACGTCGAAGCAGAGATCGTCACGTCGGTCGGGAATGCCGCCGGCGACGGAGCGAGATTCGCTCTCCTCAGTCTGGAGAAGCGCCGGGAGGCGGCCTGGGTGGCGCAGAGGGTCGAGTTTGTGGAACTGGCGACCGACGCCGACTTCCAGAGGGAGTACGTGGAGGCCATGTACTTCCAGCCCGAGCCGGTGCTTCCCGAGGACTGACATGAAGGTCACTCTCGACTACGGCACCACGGGCCTGACCCTCGACCTGCCTGACGACTGTACGGTCATCAGGCCCAAGGAGAGCAGGCCCCTTGCCGACCCCGAGGGAGCGCTGCTGCAGGCCTTGCGGCAGCCGGTGACGGGGGCCGCGCTCGCGCAACTCGCGCGGCCCGGTCAGCGCGTGGTCATCGCCGTGCCCGACGGGACCCGGCCGCACCCGCAACGAGCGGTCCTCGAAGCCTTACTCGTGGAACTCGCGCAGGGCCGGAGCGGACGGCGACGTGACCGTCCTCATCGCCGGGGGCACACACTACGCCGACCCAGCGGAGGTCATCCAGACCATGCTGGGCCCCCAGGTGCTGAGCCGCTGCAAGGTGGCCATCCACGATTGCCGCGACACCGCCAACCTGGTCTTTCTCGGCGCCGCGCGGTCTCCGGCTTCCGACGTCCAGGTGGCCCTCGATCGACGCTGGGTGGAAGCCGATCTCCGCATCTCCACCGGGTTGGTGGAGCCGCACCTGTTCGCGGGGTTCAGCGGAGGCCCTAAGCTCGTCGCCATCGGAACGGCCGGCCTCGAAACGGTCATGGCGCTGCACAGCGGCCGCAGAGTGGGCGAGGCGCGGGCGACATGGGGGGTGGTCGAAGGCAACCCCGTCCACGACGCCATCCGGGCGGTCGCCGCCCTGGCTCCCCCTCATTTCTCCGTGGAAGTGGTACTCGACTCCGCCAAGCGCCTCACTCACGTCTTTGCCGGCCCCACGGCGGCCGCCCATCAGGCGGCGGCCGAGATCGCCCGCGAGACAACGATGCGCCGGGTGGATCGGCGATTCCCGTTGGTGATCAGCTCGAGCGGCGGCTATCCCCTGGACCAGAATTTCTATCAGGCCATCAAGGGTGTGTCGGCGGCCGCCGAGATCGTCACCGACGGAGGAACGATCATCCTGGCGGCCGAATGCCGGTATGGGCTGCCAAACTCAGCTGTTTACGACGAGGTGCTGCGGACCGGCGAAGACATCCGCCTGGTCAACGCCAGGATCCTCGAATCGGACAACGTTGTCCCCGACCAGTGGCAGCTTCAAGTGCAGGCCCGCATCCAGGCGCGCGCCGAAGTGCTCGTGCATGCCTCCGGACTCAGTCCCGCCGGTCTGGCGGTGGCCCGCTTGGAGTCGGTCGGCGACATCACCGCGTTCGTCGACGCCGCTAGGGCGAAAGACCCGGAGCTCCCGATCGCGGTGCTGCCTCACGGTCCGTACTGCGTACCGTTCCTGTGAGCGAGAGCGCAAGCACGGCTACGTCGTCATTCAGAGCGCCTCGCGAAAAGGACAACACCTGTTCTAGGACCTGCGTGGGCAGTGCCTCGGCGGACGTCGTTCCCGCGGCCAGTAGTCCCTCGAGGCGCTCTTCGCCGAAGAATTCTCCGTCCCTTCGAGCCTCGATCACTCCATCGGTGTACATGAGCAGCAGATCACCGGTCTGAAGCCGCGCTTCCGAGCCCGTCCAAGAGGTGTCCGGAAAGACGCCCAGAGGCGGGGCCGCCGATTCGAGCCTCTCCACACTCCCCGACGAGCGCCGGAGAAGAGCCGCGGGGTGCCCAGCCGAGCTGTAGTGCAGTTCCCCTGTATCGCTATTGAGGATCGCCAGGAAGAGGGTCACAAAGAACCCGGGCGCCTCCTCTTCTACTAGGACCTTGTTCGTACGGCGAAGCACCTCTCGCGAGCGGGGCGATTGATGGGCGAAGGCGTGGACGACGTCTTTCACCAGCGTGGCGGTTCTTGCGGCCTGGATACCGTGACCGGCCACATCGCCGATCATGACCGCGATGAGATTGTCCTTGATCTCGAAGACGTCATAGAAGTCGCCTCCCACCCGCGCCGCCTCGGTCGCGGAATGATAGACGTGCCCCAGTCTGAGCCGCCCGATCGCGGAGGGAAGGTTGAGCAGGGCCATCTGTAGGCTCTCGGCGATGTCCAGTTGCTGGCGGTACAACTGCTCGTTCTCCTGCGCCAGCGCACGGTACCGCTCCTCGCTGCGGCGCAGAGCCTCGTCTGCCTGCCTGCGCTGGGTGATGTCGCGCATGATCACCAGCACCGCTGCTCTGCCTCCCAATGTGACCGTCCCGTCCATCGTCTCGACGTCGACCACGGTGCCGTCTGCCCTGACGAGACGGATCTCCCGGGGCGAGTCCGGCCGTCCCTCTAGCGCCTTGCCTCTTCTCTCCGCAACCAGGTCGGCGTCCTCGGGAACGACGAAATCGTTTACCTTCCTACCCACCAACTCTTCCGGCGAGCCGAGCCTCAGCAGCCGCGCGGCCGCCGGGTTCGCGAATAGATACCGGCCGTCGGCATCGACAATGATCGGGTCCGGACTCAGCTCGACGAGAGTGTGGTAGCGCTCCTCCAGCTCGCGGAGGTCCCGATGCAGGGGGAGTATGCGCCGGTCGGCCAAGCTGAAGACCGCGGCCAGAAGATACACCCCGCCCAACCACTGACCGGCCCGGCCCACCCAGACGCTAGCGCTTGCACCCTGAGCCTGAGTGATGACAAGGACGGCAAGGGAGACCCCGATGAGAGCGAACGAGACGCCACACAGGAGTAGGAAGCTGTCCGGCTCTCGGCTGTAGAGATAGACGAAAGACGCGCCCGCAATCAGGAAGAGCACAAACGCCAGAGTGAGCACGGCCTGTCGCGCTGCCGTGGCCCCCTCACCAGCGACGTAGAAGTCCGGGATGATATCGGCCTCGACAAGAAGTACGATCACCGTCACCAGCGCGAGGGTGCTTAGATAGGCGACCGCGAGACCCGCGGCTCGGTCCTTTGCGGCCCAGGCGAGGTCTCCCCTCAGCAGCGCAGACAGTCCGCTCGCGACGAAGAGCGCGGAGGCGAGAAGAACGCCCAGATCGTGAACCGTTATGCCCCAGTCGGGGTGTGAGACGAGGAGGCCGCCGACCAGATATGAGAGCCCGAACACGAGAGCACCCGGTCCGAGTAGCAGGAGGGCAGTGGAGCCGGAGGCGAGATAGTCGCGGGCCGCGACAAGAGCGATGATGACGGCGGGCGCTGTACAGAACAGCGCGTTGAACACCGCAACGAGCAGGACCCACTCGCGAACCTGCTCTACCTGGAGAGGAGCAAGGACGAGGGCAGCGATCACGAGGGCCAACGCCGGGGTCAGAAGCCAGACCAGATGGGATCTCACCGGGTGCCGTCCCGTCATCGTAGGGGCGCAGGGGAGCCAATTCGATTCTCCTGCAACCGGCCCGGCCCCGCAAGTGATTATGCCAGGCGCGCTCGAGGCCGCCGCGCGACGACTGCCTACTCCTCAGCCTCCTCCCAGGTGATGAGAGGCAGCTCGTGGGGTACAAGCACGTCTTCGTGCCGGGGCAGGACGCGAACCGCGTAGCCGTGCAATCCGGAGGCCCTCGCGGGTACCGCGCCCCGGTAGATATAGTGCCCGTCTTCGTGCCCGGTCAGCTCCAGAACGACACCCCGGCCCGTCCGCAAGGTCCCATCCGGGCGAAGGCCGCTGTGAAAAGCCTCCACCGTGACGTCGGCAGGATCGAGCCCCGCAAGGTCGACCCTCGCCGTCACCGGGATCTCCTCGCCCACGGCGACCTCCAGGCCGCCGTGCCCCCGCTGCCGACCACCGTGATCTCCAACGGCGAATATCTTCACCCGGGGCCATGCCTCGCGTACCCTCGCCTTCCAGGCAGCCAACTCCTTCGCCTCCGCGTAACCGTCCGCGCTGAGTCGCGCGTAGTGGTCCGCCGCCGGCAGATAGAAGGACTCGGCGTACTGTTTGACCATCCGGTCGCCGGAGAAGGCCGGGGCAAGTACTCTTATCGATTCCTTCATCATGGCGATCCACCCTCGGGGCAGACCGTCAGCATCGCGGGAATAGAAGAGCGGCGCGATCTCGTTCTCGAGGAGCGAGTAGAGAGACTCGGCGTCGAGCTGATCCTGATATGCAGGCGGGCCTGATTCTTGCCCGGTGCCGATGGCCCAGCCCACTCCCGGGCGGTAGGCCTCGGCCCACCAGCCGTCGAGCACCGAGACGTTGAGCCCCCCGTTCGGCACGACCTTCATGCCACTGGTGCCGGACGCTTCGAAGGGACGTCGAGGAGTGTTCAGCCACACGTCCACCCCCTGGACCAGCATCGCGGCCTTGCTCAGATCATAGTCTTCGAGGAACACGACGCTGTCGCTCAGCCCCTCGCGCCCAACCACGTCAAGCATCTCCCGGATGAACTCCTTGCCCGCCCCGTCGCGCGGGTGGGCCTTGCCGGACAGCAGAAGCTGGACCGGCCGGGCCTCGTTCTGGAGGATAGCCCGGAGACGGCAGATATCCCGGAACAGCAGGGTCGCCCGCTTGTAGGTGGCGAAGCGGCGGGCGAAACCGATGGTGAGCGCGTCCGGCCGAAGCGGCGGGTTCACGTCCGGTCCTACCATGCCGGTGCCGAGGCGCCTCTCCGCGGACTGGGCCCCGGCGTGCTCCCGGGCATAGGCGACCAGACGTTCGCGTAGCCGGGTGTGCGTGCGCCAGAGCTCGAGGTCGGGGATGCGGTCCACCCGCTGCCACACGTCCCGATTTGAAGCGTCTTCGCGCCAACGGGGGCCAAGATGTTCATCGAAGAGTTGTTCCATGTCGGCCGCCACCCAGGTCTTGGTGTGCACCCCGTTGGTGACCGATTGCACCGGCATCTCGCTGAGCGGGAAGTCGAGCCAGCCCGGCTGCATCATTCGGGCGGTGACCCGCCGGTGTAGCCGGCTTACCGCGTTGCGGCGCGGCGATTGGCGAAGCGCGAGGATGGCGACGTTGAAGTCTTCGTGCTGGTCGTCGCGGTTCACCCTGCCCATGCGCATGAACTGCTCGACCGTCAGTCCGAGTTCCCCGAGCGTCGGGCCGAGAGCGTGGCTGATGAGCGACTCCGGGAACAGGTCGAAGCCCGCCGGTACCGGGGTGTGGGTCGTGAAGAGTGTCCCCGCGTTGGTCGCCTGCCGGGCCTCGAGGAACGTGAGGCCCTCGGTCTCCATGAGGTGGCGCATGCGTTCCAGACTGGTGAAGACGGCATGCCCCTCGTTCAGGTGGCACACCTGGGGCTGGGCCCCAAGGGCCCGCAGCGCCCGGGCTCCGCCTATGCCGAGCACCAACTCCTGGGCGAGCCGTTCTTCCGGTCCCCCGCCGTAGAGTTCGCTCGTGATGCGCTGGGCGGCCGAGTCGTTCTCGGGTACGGCGGTGTCGAGCAGATAGAGGGATATCCGGCCCACCTGAGCCTTCCATAGCTGAGCCCACACTGTTCGCCCGGCGATGTCGAGCGAGACCTTGAGGGTCGGCGTGGACCCATCGCCGGCGTCACGCCTACCGTCAGCCGCTCGCCACGTTTCACCGGCCATGACCGGTCTGATGGGCAGAGTGCTGAGATCCTGCGCCCGGTATCTCTCGCGCTGCCAGCCGTTGTCGTCCAAATACTGGACGAAGTAGCCTCGGTTATAGAGAAGCCCGACGGCCACCAGAGGGACGTCCAGGCCGCTTGCCGACTTGAGATGATCCCCGGCGAGAACGCCCAGGCCTCCCGAGTAGATGGGCAGACAGGCCGCCAAGCCGTACTCCATGCAGAAGTACGCCACACAGGTGTCGGAATGCTCGGGATGCTGGATCCGGAACCAGCCCGGCTCCCCCATGTAGCGACGCAGGTCTTCGAGAGCGCCGTCGAGGTGAGCCAAGAAGGCGGCGTCGACGGTCGCGTGCTCGAGTCTCTCCCGAGAGACGCGGCGCAGCAGCAACACCGGGTTGCCCGCGCATTTCTCCAGCATCTCCCGGTCAAGATGCTGGAAGAGTGCGTATGTACCGGTGTCCCATGTCCAGCGGAGGTTGTAGGCAAGCTCCTCCAGACCGCTCAAGCGGGCGGGGATGTGAGGATAGACACCGAACTGATGGATCTTTCGCATGGCTTTATTATCCCACGTGGCGTTTTGTGGCTCCCGTCTGTCTCTAGCATTATTTCCCCGTCGTGCTTACTCTGGTGGAAGCGACAATGGCGGGGGTGCGGCATGGACGAAGGCTCGACACCGATAGATCCCATGAAGACCGATTCGGGGGCGGCGCGCCCGGGGACGGCTCCGCCCGCCGCGCCTGGCGCGGCGGCCGAGGTGTTGGCCGAGCAACTGCGGCCCTGGCATGAGGCGGTAGCCGATCCGGCCCGCTCACAAGAGATAGTCCTCCGCGGGATCCTCGCCGACTTCGCGCGCACCGGCTACGGAGCCGACCACCACGCGGCCGAGGTGGCCGAACAAGGCACAGACGGCCGGCCAAACGGCGCCGGGATCATCGCCGCCTATCGCCGCGCCTTCCCGGTGATGACCTACGACGACTACAAGCCGCTCATAGAAGCAGTCATGGCCGGCGAGACGCGCCTCTTGCTCAGTGAAGAACCGGTGGGATGGGCCATTACGAGAGGGACGGTGGCGGGTGAATCAAAGTTCATACCCATGACGCCGACCGATCTGCGGATGCGCATCAGCGCCGGACGGGCCATGATGTCCTACGTCGCCACCACCAGGCGCCTGGATCTTTTCGCCGGCGTCAACCTCAACCTCAACTTCCCCTCCACTGTTGGCACCATCCGAGTGGGCGACCGGAATCTCGAATATGGCTATAGCTCGGGAATCTACACCAAACACGTATCCAAGTTCACCCCCATCCGCTCGGCGCCCGCGCAGGACGAGATCGACGCGCTCGGTGGGGGGACCACCCGGCGCGATTGGGACAACCGCTTCGAGTTGGCCATCGAGAAATGCCGGAGCGAGAACGTCACGCTGGTGGGAGGAGTGTGCCAGACCGCCCTCGAGTTCGGACGCTACCTCCGCAAACGCCACGGCGTTTATCCGAAGCAGTGGTGGAAGACGCAAATCATGACCCTGGGCAGCACGCCCGGCATCAACACCCGGCACGCATCGGCCCTCACGGCCATGTACGGGCCGGTCGCGATCCGGGAGATCTACGGAGCTACTGAAGGCATGTTCGGCCAACAGCGCGACGACCGCAAGGCGTGGGTGCCCAACTACGACCTCTTCTTCTTTGAGGTGCAGACGCGCTCGGGGATCAAAATGCTCCACGAGATGAAGCCCGGGGAGTTGGGCAGCCTAGTGGTGACCACGCCTATTCTGGCCCGCTATCGGATCGGCGACACCATCCTGGCCTTGCACCCGCCCTACTTCCGCTGCATCGGCAGAGAGAAGTGGTGGACGCGCCTGGACTACTACTGGCGGGAGTTCACCAGCCTGAATCTAGGACGGCTGTAGCCCGCGTCGCGGGCGTCGGCGCTCCCTACTCCCGCTGCGGCAACTCCTCCAGTTCGGCGGCCGACAGACGCCAGGCTTGGCCGGCACTCGCGTTCTGCACCACTTGTTCTGGCGTGGACGCGCCGGCGATGACCGAGCCCACCCCGTCCTGCGCGGCAAGCCAGCCAAAGGCCAACTCGAGGAGCGAATGTCCCCGCTCTTCCGCGAAACGCCTCAGTCGTTCGATGTACACGAAGTTCTCCTCGGAGGCGAGCCTGCCGAAGCGGGGGGCCTTCACGAGCCGCGACCCTTCCGGATAGTCACCCGAACGGTACTTGCCGGTAAGCAGGCCCGACTCCAGAGGGAAGTAGGGCACGATCCCCATACCGTGCGACCGGAGGGCCGGAAGGTGTTTCTCCTCCTCCTCCCGGAAGAGAAGGTTCCAGTGGATCTGCGAGGCCACAAAAGCGGGCAATCCTTCGGCCGCCGATACTCTGGCCGCTTCGTCGATCTGCTGGGCGCTGAAGTTGGAGCAGGCAGTGTGGCGAACCTTCCCCGCGTCCACCAACTCCGCGAGGGCCGCGAGCGCCTCCTCGATGGGGGCCTCGGGGTCGGGGCGGTGCTGGTAGTAGAGGTCGATGTACCCGCTACCGAGACGTTTGAGGCTGAGATCGCATCCGTCCAGTATGCGGCGCCTCAGCGCCCCCGGTAGATAGGGTTCGTCAGGCGGTCGCGGGGCGAACTTGGTGGCCATCACCACCCGGTCCCGTTCGGAGCCCAACGCCTTGCCGAGGTAGGTCTCGGACTCGCCGCCGCCATAGCTCTCCGCGGTGTCGAAATGCGTGATACCTGCGTCAAGCGCGGCGCGGACGACCTCGCCCAGCCCGGCGTTGGTCGATTCTCGTGCCGAAGTTGTTGCAGCCCAAGCCCACGAGCGATACTTCCGGACCCGCGGCCCCAAGCAGCCTGGTTTGCACGAAGATGACCTCCTGGAGCGGTCTGCCCTAACGCCGGGGCACGAGCCTCCCGGCGAGGATCGCCACCCCGATGGCGATGATCACTATCGGCCCTATAACTTCCCACTTGTCGTACCAAAGGCCGAAGCCGATGCCCAACCAGATGGCTCCCCATACGAAGGCGCCTACCACCGGCCGGCGCCAGCGCGGGACGATCAACCGGACGACCGCCCCGATAAGGATGATGGCCCCGCCGCCCCAGAAGAATATCGCCCAGCCGTGATCATTGTCATCGATCACGCCCGCGTTCTGCAGCAGTAGCGTGACCCCCAGCCAGATGAGCAGCACCGCGAAGCTGACAAAGCCGAGGGGGTTGCGATGGTACTTCTCGTCCAAGCCCTGGCCCTTTTCCTGCTTCTTTTCCTGCTCCTTCTCGCCTTGCTTCTCGTCCTGCTTCTCGTCGTGGCGCGGCGGACGCTGAGGCTGTGGCGGCGGCTGCTGTGGCGGCGGCGAATACTGTTGCGGGTACTGCGGTGTGCCCTGCTCCGTGCTTTGCGCCGGGGTCTGATCCTGCGGGCCCTGCTCGGGATCCATATCGCCCTCCATCTTCAAAGAACGACGTCCACGAGTTCGATTGTACTCGTGTTGCCCGGCGCTCGGGCGACCGCCTGCGGGCCCGTCAGCGGAGGCCGAGATACTTGTGCGTCTGCAGCGACAGCCGCCAGTCGGGGTGCTCCATGACCAGCCGGACGGCGCGCTCCTCGGGGTACCAGCCGCCCTCGGGCCTCGGCCCTCCTTCCCACACCGGCTGGACACAGACGATGGCCCCGGGGAAACGGGCGGCCAGGCGCTCCGCGGTGGCCGCGTCCAACCGCTCGTCGGCTATGAGTTTGAGCTCGTCCACCAAGCCGTCCCACCCGGCGGCGATCACATAGTCCGGCGGCTTGGGGCTGACGACCGCCCAGTCGAAGAGCGGCCCCGTCCCCGGCCCCGTCCCTGTCCCCTTCCGCGCCGCGGCAGGCGGTGGGTCCACGGTGCCGTTCGTCTCCACATGCACCCTGATGCCGCGGCGATGGGCCTCGGCCACAAGTGTCGCGACACCTGAGGCCTGCAGGAGTGGTTCGCCCCCGGTCAGACACAAACGCGGAAGGCGCGTGCGATCGAGGATATCCGCCGGCTGCAGCTCCGCCCCGGATTCGGGAGCCCAGCTTTCCGGGGTGTCGCACCAGCGGACGCAGTCCAGTCTCAGCGCCGGCGCGTTGCAGCCGGACAGACGCACGAAGGTCATGGGGACGCCGGTCCAGAAGCCCTCACCCTGGAGAGAGTCGAAGATCTCTATCACGTGGAGACCGGTCATCAGCTCCCCCGCCGCGCGCCGGCGCGGACTGCGCACCGACCTGTCCCGCTAGCCTGTCACTTCCACGTAGGAATTCGGCCCCTCGGCCAGGCGGACCCTCACCACCGGCAGACCGCCCTCGCAAAGACGTTCGAAGGCCCAACCCGCCACGGCCTCGGCCGTCGGGACGAAGTCGAATAGGTCGTTCAACAGTTGGTGGTCCAGACGCTCCACGACCAGCTCGCTCACCCTGGCCCGCAGATCGGCGAAGTCCATCACCATGCCCGCCGCCGGACCGGAGGTCTGCGGGCTGCCCGCGACGGTCACTTCCAGACCATACGTGTGACCGTGCAACCGGAAGCACTTGCCCTCGTGATCGGGCAGGCGATGAGCCGCGGCAAACGTGGCCGCCACGGTGATCGTGGTCTTCATGGCACCACGCGTTCCGCGTACGAGATGGGGTCCACCGCTCCCGCGGAGGCAAAGGCACCCAAGCGGGCCTGGCAGGTGTCGCAGACGCCACAGGCCGGGCTGAGCCCCTGATAGCAGGAGTAGGTCAGCCCGTAGGGCACCCTGTGGTCCAGGCCCCAGCGGATTATCTCCGCCTTGGTCCAATGCACGAACGGCGCCTGCACCCGGAGCTCGTACTGCGTCCCCAGCCGCACCGCCTGGTCCGCGGCGCTCACGAAGTCGGGACGGCAATCCGGATAGCCGGTGTGGTCGTCATGATGCACGCCCAGCCACAGCACACCCGGTCCGTCGGCATCCTGCAGGCTGGCCATCTCCGCCAGGAACAGGAGGTTTCGCGCCGGGACGTACGACGGGGCCACCCCCGTGACCGTCGCAAGGTCTCGACCCTCGGGAAGAGGGAGCGTCGGCGTCGGTCAGCGCCGACCCTCGGATAGGAGGCAACTCGACGAGATAGTGCTCCATGCCGAAATGTGCCGCCACCTTGCGGGCGGCCTCCAACTCGACCGCGTGCTTCTGTCCGTAGAGGAACGTGTAGGCCTTCACCGTCTGGCCGGGGTGCTGATCCTTGATCCAGGCGGCCAAAGTCGTTGAATCGAGTCCTCCGCTCAGCAGCAGGCAGTGGGTGAGCGCCGGACCGCCGGAGCGAAGCGACGAAGCGCTCATGCTCGCTCCCGGCAACCGTGCTCGACCGTGATCACTGTCTTGATGTTGCCGCGCACGGTGAAGTCTGCGGTCACCCGCATCCAGCGGGGTTGGAGCAGGGAGATGAGATCGTCCAGGATCTGATTGGCCGCGGCTTCATGCGATATCGGTCGATCCCGGTAGCGGTTGATGTACAGCTTGAGGGAGCGGAGCTCCACGATCCAGTCTCGCGGCTGGTACCGCACCTTGATGAGGGCGAAGTCGGGGAATCCCGAGCGCGGGCAGAGACAGGTGAATTCCGGGATGTCGAGCGACACCAGGTAGGGCCGCTCCGGATTGGGATTGGGCCACGGCTCGAGCTTGCCCTCCCGGATGGCGGCGGCGCCGTAGAGCTCCTTGTTCTCGTCCATGCCTGGAAGTATAGCGTGCTGTTATAGTGCCAATATGAGCCAATCGTCTGACTCGTCCCCGGGCCGCGGAGACCGGCGCTTTCTGCTGCTCGTAGGCGTCGCGCTGGTCGCTGTTTCCGTCGTTCTCTATCTCGGCAACTACCTGGTCTTCAACGACGGGCGCAACCTCCTCTTCTACTTGTGGATCGACCTCGCCTTTCTCCCGATCGAGGTGCTCGTCGTCGGGGTCATCGTCGAGCGGTTGATCTCCCGCCGCGAGAAGAGCGCCATCGCCCAGAAACTGAACATGGTCATCGGGGCCTTCTTCAGCGAGCTGGGAACGCCCCTACTCGCTCGGTTGCTGCCCACCATGGACGCAGCTCCGGAGATCAGGGAGCGGCTTCACCTAAAAGCTTCCTGGAAAAAGGAAGATTTCTCCCGGGCTTCCCAGTTCGCGCGAACCCTGCAAGGTGATGTCGACCTGAGCCAGATCGACCTCTACGACCTCAGGGTGTACATGCTCGAGAAGCGAGATTTCATCCTTCGCCTACTCGAGAACCCGAATCTCATCGAGCACGACCGCTTCACCGACCTGCTGTGGGCCGTCATGCATGTGGTGGACGAGCTCGAGGCCCGGCCCTCGCTCACCGGGCTTCCCGCCCGCCGACGAAGCGCACCTACGCATCGATATCCGCCGGGCCTATAACGCCCTCATGGCCGAGTGGATCCTCTACGTGGAGCACTTGAAGGCGAACTACCCATATCTGTTCTCCCTGGTGGTGCGGATGCACCCCTTCCAGGAGGAGCCGGCCGCCACCGTCACCGCGTAGGCGGCTGCCCCGAGCTGGGGCGGCCGGCGCCGCGTTCGCGGCGCGGCGCACCGATGCCGACGAAGGTCGGCGCCCTACTTGCCCGCGGTCAGAAGCTTCACCGTCGACTTGACCCGCTCCCGGTAGCTGTCGGCGATCTTGACGCGGACCTCATCGAGCAACTGCTCGTGCGCCTCCAGCACGTAGCGCACCACCTGCGGGCGGGCCGAGTTCATGAAGAGGAGCAGATCGGCCTGCATGCTCTCGCGCATCCGGCCGGTGGGGTTGACGAACCGGTCGAAGGCTCCTCCCAGAGCCGCTCCGGCCACCGCGGCTACCGCCGGCACGGCGAACCCTCCCGAAGCGGCGCTGCCCAGGGCAAGGCCCGCCATGCCGAAGGCCGCTGTAGTCCGGCGTCCCCTGCGCAGCGCGGTCTCGGTGGGAAACTGGGCATTGCGGGGAAACTCGAAGGGGACGACGCTGAGAGGCTCCACTTTCTGCCGCACCTTTCGCCGCCGGCGCGCCGAGCGCCAGTAGAGCAGGAACGAGGACCCGAACGCCAGGGCCAGCAGCGCGATGGATATCCAGCGACGCGGCTCGCCCCAGCCGACGACCACGGTGAGAGCCGCTGCGATGGCGCCGATGATCAGAAACACCTCCCAGAAGCGGCGACGCCGGGCAAACGAAAGCAGATCCTTGCGATACATGTCGTCAAACACCGCCTGCGTACTTTCGGTGTACCAGCTTTCGTACCGTTGCAGGATCTCGTCGCTCTTGCCATTGCATTTACTGAATAATGCATTGAGTGTTGCGTCCCATGACGTGCGGAACACACTGGTGAATTGGCGCAGTTCGGCCCGGCTGGCCGTCCGGGCGTACTTGGTCATGTAGGCCTCGAACGCCCCGAGTTGCGCCAGGGTCTCCGCTTCGGCCCAGCGCTGATGCTCCCGAAACTCCGCGACGATCTGGTCGATCACCGCGCGCAGGTCGTCGGGGATGGGGACCTCCTCGAAAGGCTCCTCGGCGGCTCCTTCGGGAGCGGCGTCGGGCACCCTGTCCTTGAGGAAAGCCAGAAGGATCTCGTAGGCGGCGCGCACTTTGATGAACTCCGCCGTGGAGCCGCCCTGATCGGGATGGGCCTCGGTGACCCGGCGGCGGTACGCCGCCTTGACCTCGGCGGGTGTCGCATGCGCCGAAAGCCCTAGGATGCTGTATGCCTCAGAAAGCGTCATTCGGCTCGTATTCTACCGGGAGAGTCCGACTGCGGTGCTCCGAACACATCGTGTTCCGAACACAAAGTGATCGTCGTGTTGCGGCCGCGGCGCGACGGCTGGTATTGTGGCGAGAGGGGTGGCGTTCAAAGTCCGAGCAAGAGGAGCCTTATGAGCCTGGCCGACTCGGTCCTGCCTAGGGGCACACGAACGGCTCACCTTGCCCTCGCCGTTCTGTGCGGCATCCTCTTCCTCACCTTCCTCGACACCACCATCATGAGCGTCGCCCTCTACGACCTCCAGACGACGCTACACACGAGCGTTTCTGAGATCCAGTGGATCGTGAACGCGTACGCTCTGCTCTTCGCGAGCTTGATGCTGGCCTTCGGGAGTCTCGGTGACCGTTTCGGCCGCCAGAAAGTGATGCTCGGCGGGGTAGCGGTCTTCATCGCCGGTTCGGTGCTAGGCGCGCTGGCCCCCAACACCGAGGTCCTCATAGCGGCCAGAGGCATCATGGGGATCGGGGCGGCGGCGTGCGAGCCGGGGACCCTGTCGATCGTACGCCACCTCTATCCCGACCGGCGCGAAAGGGCCAGGGCCTTGGGCATCTGGGCGGCGGTCGCCGGCCTGGCCTTGGCCATGGGTCCCGTGATCGGGGGGATCCTCGTGGGGCTCGGCGGATGGCCCGCCATCTTCTGGTTCAACGTGGCCGCCGGCATTCTCGCTTTCGGGGCGGCGATCCACCGGGTCCCGGAGAGCTCCGACCCCGAGGCGGGACGCTTCGACTGGGCGGGGTTCGTCCTTGGGCCAATCGCTTTGGGAACCATCGTGTTCGCCATCATAGTGGGAGAGACCGCCGGCTACACCGCTCCGCACGTGCTCGCGCTCTTCGCCATAGGGATCGCGACCGGTGCCCTGTTCGTCTTTGCCGAGTTACGGAGCAAGGCGCCGATGCTGAACGTCCGTTACATGAAAAAACCGGCCTTCTCCGGGTCTTTGGCCGTGGCTTTCGCCACGTACTTCGGTGTGTTCTCCATCTTCTTCCTGACCGCCCTCTACCTGCAGGTGGTGGTCGAATACTCCGCGTATCGCACGGCGGTGTTGTTCATCCCCATGGCTCTTGGCATGATCATCGCTTCCACCATCGCCGGGAGGTGGGTGGCCGACTCCGGTCCGCGCATACCGGTGACCATCGGATGCTTGACGGCGGGGGCGGGAGTACTGCTCACCGAGTTGGCCCTGATCGGAAGTGTCAACTTTATACCGCTCATATTCTCGCTCCTGCTCGCCGGCATCGGCTTTGGGATCGCGGTCGTGCCCATCACCTCAGTCGCCCTGTCGTCGCTGCCGGCCAGGCACTCGGGGATGGCCGCCTCGGCAACGACGACCGCCCGGGAGGTCGGCACCGTGATAGGGGTGGCTGCCCTCGGGTCGCTGTTCAACACAAAGCTCGTCGATTCCCTTACCCAGCGGCTGACTGCGCTCGGATGGCCCCCGGACGTCCGGGACATCATCATCACATATGTCCTCACAGGGTCTCCCCCACCCGGGACCGAGGCTATCGTTGCCTCCGCGCAGTCTCAGCATCCTGCTGAGATACAGCAGGCCACGCAGGCCGCGTACGATGCCGTCCACAGTGGGGTGAACCTATCCCTCGTCGTAGCGGGGTTGGTCATCCTGGCCGCGGCCGGCGTCGCTTACTTCACCTTCTCGCCCAAGCGGCTGGAGTTGGAGTAGCCGCCCGTTCTTACGAGGCGAGCTTCAGGAGTCGGGCCACATTCCCACCGAGGATCTTGCCTTTATCCTCGTCGCTGATATCCATCGCCTCGATCGCGCCGATCGTCTCCTTGTAGCTCCTCATGCCGAAGGCCGGGTCGCCGAGCGGCATGTCGGCGCCAAAGATGAGCTTCTCCGGTCCCCAGAAGCTATAGGCCAACATCAGAGCGGGAGTGTTCCCGTGGATGGCGGTGTCGTTGTAGAACATCTTGTAGTACTCGATGGCAGGCTTCTTGAGCCGGCTGGAGATCTCGCTGTAGTCGTGGTACGAGCTCTGGAACTGGCCATAGTGCTGGACTATCCGCTGCTCGTAGAACGAGACCATCCCCCCGCCGTGATGCGTGACCACCTTCAGGTTCGGGAAGCGCTCGAACAGACCGCTGAAGACGATGCGGGTCATCGCCGCCGTGGTCTCGTAGGGCCAGCCGAACGTGCTGGCGATGGCGTATTTGGACTCGTCTTCCACCGGATATTCCGGGGAGTCGTTGCCGCGCCAAGGATGGATATAGATGGGCAGATCGTAGCCGGCCATCTTCTCGAAGAACGGCACGAACTCGGGGGCGTCGAGGGGCTTGCCGTTGATATTGCTGTGGACGTAGATGCCCTTGAACCCCAACTCCTCGATCGCGCGGTCGGCCTCCTCCAGCGCGACCTCGACGTCGTTCATGGGGAGCAGGGCGATGGCGGCGGCAAACCTGTCCGGATACTTCGCGATCAGGTCGGCCATCTCGTCATTGGCCAGCCGGGCCAGTTCGGCCGCCCGCCGGGGGTCGGCGAAGTACTCCAGCGGTGGCACCGGGCCGACGGTGAGCACCTGGCGGATGGGGGCGAAGGCGTCCATCACCCGGAATCTCGCCTCCATGTCGAAGAGAGGCGCGGTTATCCCCAGAATCTGTCCGTAGAAGCCGGGAAACTCGTTCCGCAGCGCTTCCGTGTATCTTGGCGGCGAGATGTGAGCATAGCCGTCGATCTTGGGCGTGGACGTGGCGTTCATGTCGATTCCCCCTGGGCCGCGGTCGTCACGCGTGCGGTATCACTCTAGCAGGACCGCAGTGAACACGGTATCAGCGAGACAAGGCCGTATCCTCCTCGGTGTCTAGAGCGATTCCCCTTTTGATATGGACGAATCAGGCGGTGAGACACGAGAACCCAGGAGGTCAGCCTGTGACGACCACGATAACCCTCTATAGATGTAGATGTCCCGGCTGCGGAGCCGCTATTCCCCTTCCGAACGACTGGGCAGCCTCGGTAGCACCAAATGCCTTGGGGCGGTTGGCCCAGGCCGCCTGTGGCTGTTGGATATTCAGGCTGCCCGAAGACAGGCCGGCGAGGGTGCGGGCTTTGGAGGCGATGGTGGCACCGGAATGATGTGAACCTTGACGTCTCTGCCGCGCATTGTTAGTCTGGGCGGCTTGGTTGGACCGGGGACGGATGCTCACCCCTCAGCATCGGCGGGAATCTGGTCGATATCATGCTTGTGGTGAGAGGAAGAAGGGAGCAAGGTGACCCTCGGCCTTGAATTTCCATCGGTCCTAGTTGCCGCCCGGACCGGCGCAGAGTGGGCCTGGACGAAGCTATACGGTGATCTGGCGCCCAGCATCCTTCGCTATTTAAGATGCTACTCGGCCGAAAGCGCCGACGATCTTCTGGGCGAAGTGTTTCTCCAAGTGGTCCGCGACTTGCCCGGATTCCGCGGCGGCGAAGACCAGTTCCGGGCCTGGGTCTTCACCATCGCTCGCAGACGGCTGGTCGACGAGTGGCGGCGTCAAGGAAGACGCAGGGAGGACTCCCGTTCCGATGACCTGCGTGTCGCCTCCGCCGGACCTGAAGAGGTAGAGGAGGACGTGCTCAGACGTCTCAGTGAGCAACGCGTCCGTTCGGTCCTCTCCCGCTTGACCCCTGCTCAGCGCGACGTTCTGTTCCTGCGGATCGTTGCCGGCCTCTCCATCGCCGAGACCGCTCAGGTTCTTGGAAATAGCCCCGGGGGCGTGAAGTCTCTCCAGATTCGGGGCCTCGAAGCGATCCGTCGGTTCTTCCCGGAGGAAGCCGTATCTTAATCGGCAGGTTGAGCGATACCTTTTCTTGACATGGACGAGACAGGCAAAATGAACAAGAGAGGCATCGAGCGCCTCCTCAGCGCACGGATGCCGGCCGGCGAAGAGGCCCCCGAACTCGCCCGCTTTCTCAGGGATTTCGACGCGACCTATCCCGAACCGCGGATCGATCACTGCGAAGCCGACCACCTGTCGGCCATCTTCGCCGCAGCCCAGCAGGTCGCCGAGACCGAGAGCCCTGCCGCGAAGCACGCGGGCAGGACCCTGAAGTGGGCGGGCGTGAAGCTCGCGATCCCCGTGGCTGTCATATTGTTCGCTTTCGGGGGCGTCGCCCTCGCGGGCGGGTTGGTCCATCACGAGGCTTCAAACGCTGCGCGCGCGACGGAGGTGACTCAACCCGGTCCCGGCGACACCGTGCCTGACGCGACCGACGGGGATGACGCCGCCGGCGCGGCTATCGTGGGGGGCGACCAGAGCAACGTCGATAACCCCGCCGGGGCCGCCATAGAGAAGGGCGATCAGGGCGAGCAGCGCGACGCTGACGAAGCGGCCGCCAAGGAGAACGACCGAGACGGCGTCGATGACTCGGACGAGCCGGCCGTCGAGAGGAACGACCAAGACTCAGTCGACGACGGTCACGATGCGGCCGTCGAGGTAGACGAGCAAGACAATGTCGACAACGCGGCCGACGCAGCCGTCGAGGACAGCCGCCCGGACGACCAGCCCGTGGATGAGGACCAAGTCGACCCCCAAGTCGACCCCCAAGTCGACCCGGGTGACGCCGGCGACCACGAAGCCGGCTGAGACCGGGAACGGTCGCGCTTCTCATCATCGCCCTCGGGGCTGCTGCGGCTTTCGCCGGAGCCGGACACGGGTGGCTCTGACACCACAATGACGTCCGCCGGCCCCAGCGTGGCCGGGGAACCCGTCTCCTCGTCAGACACGACGGCGACCACAGTAGAAGGGGGACCCGCGGGTCCCCCTTTCGCCGTTCGGCTTGTGTATCGTCGAGCCTAGTCGTCCGTGGGAGGATTGCCCCCGTGACAGGTACAGGAGTGGGTCGCGTATCCGCTGGGGTGGCACTTGACGCAGGCGAAACTACCTGAGCTGTGCTCCCCGACCCCCGGGTGACGGAACGTCGAGGGCTTCCAGGCTTTGGTGGTATGGCAGGATGCACACTTGGTCAGCCCCCCGTGCTTGGCCCCGTGGCAGGAAACACAGGTGGTACCGACCTTGGAAAACGTCTTGCCGTGGCAGGCGGAGCAGGCGAGGCTGGCATGCGCGCCGGTCCGCGGGAACGGATGCTTGAACGTCGAGGGCTTCCAGGCTTTGGTGGTATGGCAGGATGCACACTTGGTCAGCCCCCCGTGCTTGGCCCCGTGGCAGGAAACGCAGGCGGTGCTGACCTTGGCAAACGTCTTGCCGTGGCAGGCGGAGCAGGCAAGACCGGCATGCGCGCCGGTCCGCGGGAACGGATGCTGGAAGGTCGAGGGCTTCCAGGCGTTGGTGTTGTGGCAGGATGCGCAGTTGGTCAACCCGGCGTGCTGAACGGCGTGGCAGGATACGCAGGCGGGGTCGGCCGCTGGGAACTGAGTACCGGGGACGGTGGCCCCTCCCGGCTTGCTCACGTGGCAGTCGGCACAGGTCAGATCGGCATGCCCACCGGTCCGCGGGAAGGGGTGCTCAAAGGTTACGTCGGTCCACACTGTCGGCGTATGGCAAGAGGCACAGTCTGTCAACCCGCCATGCTTGTCGCCATGGCAGGAGACGCAGGCAGGATCGGGTCTGGGGAGTTGGGTGCCGGGGATGATCTCGGCTCCGGGCTTGCTCACATGACAGTCGGGACACGCCAGATTCGCGTGCGCGCCCGTTCGCGGGAACGGGTGCTCGGAGGCAGCGGCCGGCGCGGTGGTGGTGCTGGAAGGGTAGGCCGAATTGGCAGAGTTGGAGGAGTTGGCAGCTGGGGCGAGCGGCTTCGGGACGTACGAGGTGGTGGTCTTCTCGGTCCCGCTGCAGGCCGCGGCGACCACGGTCAAGAGGGCGAGGAGGACGAGCAGGGCTACCAGCCCCCCTGTGTAGGCCCACTTCTTGCCTAGTCCCATCTCGGTCCTCCCCTGTCTCCCGGCGACATTCTGGTGCAACCAGCTGTTTGGCCGGCGCGCTCCACCCCCACGCCACCAGGCTGAGCAAGCCCGGAAGAGAAATCGCCCGAGACTCCGATTAGGATACGGTCTTCCCCATGAGACCAAGATCAACCGCCCGGCCTGGGTCGTTTAGGCGCTGCGATCCCTCGGCATCCGGGTGTGGCCCTACTCGCAGAGCCGGCCATAGAACTCCGGCCGGCGGTCCTCGAGCATGTGTGTCTCCAGTTCGCCCGGTATCACCACCTTGTGTTTCTGGTCCGCCGCAGCCGGGTCGATCTCGGCGAATATCACATCCTCGTCGAAGTGCTTGCCCTCGACCAGGGTGATACCCCTGGGATCTACGACCTTGCTCCTTCCGATGAACCTCACCCCCCGCTCCACGCCGGCCCGATTGACGGCGATGAGGTTCACGACATTTTCCCGAGCTCTGGTCTGTACGACGTAGTCGGGTACGAATTCGATGTCGTCGGGCCAGTTGGTGCTCGTGACGATGATCTGGGCACCCATCAGAGCCAGCACACGAGCGTACTCAGGGAAGTCCAGGTCGTAGCAGATGCTCAGCCCGATCCTCCCCAAACCGGTCTCGTGCACCGCCGGGGGCAGGTTCCCGCGACGAACGAAGCGGTCCACCCCCAGATAGGGCAGATGCAACTTCCGGT
The DNA here is from genome assembly GCA_963843455.1 of uncultured Actinomycetota bacterium. GTDB lineage: Bacteria > Actinomycetota > Thermoleophilia > RBG-16-64-13 > RBG-16-64-13 > CAIQPS01. The sequence continues at coordinate 25,144 of CAWJKE010000014.1, read as the reverse complement.
ATTTGCCTATCAGCCCGGCCGGCCCGATCAAGGCCGTGGCGTTGTAGTAGTCATCCCTGTCCTTCTCCAGCAGCCCGACCACCACGTGCACCCCACGTCGGCGACACGCGTCGGCAATGGCGTCCGTGCCGGGTCCGGGGATGGGCTCGGCCACCGGCATGGCCTCATCCAGAGTGTGGAACACGTAGCCGCTGAGAGCCGCTTCGGGGAAGACCACCAACTCCGCACCGGCGTCGGCGGCGGCGTTCAGTGACACCAGACAACGGGCGAGGTTGTCAGCGACATCCCCCAGCTTCGGGTCCATCTGTATTCCCGCGACGCGCACGCTCCGAGTCATCGCTCGTCTCCTGGCCGTTCTCCTGTGAGACCAAGGGCAAGCATGGCGACGTCGTCGGTGAGCTCACCGCCGGAGAAGGCGAGGATCTCGGCAAGAAGAGCCTCGGGTAGCCGTTCGGGGGATGGATCGGACCAGCGCTCGAGGGCCTTGACCAGACCCTCTTGTCCGAAAAAGTCACCGTTGCGGCGGGCTTCGACGGCTCCGTCGGTGTACAGGAGGAGGAGGTCGCCCGTCCTGAGCTGGACCTTGCTGTCTTTCCAGGAGTAACCAGGGAACACCCCGACCGGAGCGGAGCGCGCCTCCAGTAGTTCCACCTCCCCGGCGAAGGTACGAATGAGGGCGTTAGGATGACCGGCCGACGAATACGTGAGACTACCGGCGTCGGGATCGAGGACGCCCAAGAAGACGGTGACGAACCCGGGGGAGCGTTTCTCGATAAGCAGGTCGTTGGTTTCAGCGAGAACCATCTGGGGGTGCGTGAAGTGATGGGCGAAGGCGTGGACCACGTCCTTCACGAGGGTCGCCACCCTCGCCGCCTCTACTCCGTGCCCGGACACATCGCCGATCAAGACGGCGATCCGATCATTCTTGACCTTAAAGACGTCGTAGAAGTCCCCTCCCACCAGCGCTTCCTTCGTGGCGGAGCGGTAGAGGTGGCCGAACTTCAGGCCGGAAAGATCCTGGGGGATGTCAAGAAGGGCCTCCTGCAGCTTGCTGGCGATCTCACGCTGCATTTCAAGCTCTCTGAGTGCGGTGATGTCTCGCGCGGCGGCGAAAACACCGAGAACATGCCCATCTCGGTCTTTGTAGACGGAAGCGTTGTAGAGAACATCGGTCAGCTTGCCGGTCCGATCGCGGATGGTGAGGGGGTAGTCCGTGACCGAGCCTGTGGCAAAGACCTCGCGGTAACCCTGGCGCGCGCTCTCGCGGTCGGTAAAGTAGTCGGAGAAATCGGTGCCGATAAGTTCCTCGCGGGCCCGGCCGGTAACCTTGATAGTTGCCTCATTGACGTCAGTGATCTTGCCGTCCGGTCCGATGGTGACCAGCGGATCAAGAGCAGCTTCGATCAGGCTTCGGTTGTATTGGCTGGCCCGGATCGCCCCCTCCTCAGCCAGCCTGCGCTCGGCGATATCCCGGGCAGCGGCGGCCAGTTCCTTCTCCTGAACGAGGAGACGTTCGCGCTCCTCTTCGGCCCTGACTTGAGCGGCGCGCAGGCGAAGGCTGGTGATGCCGCGAGCAATATCCGCGGCAACATCGGTCAGTAAGCGTACCTCGTCCTCCGAGAAGGAGTCAGGCTCAGCGGAGTAGATGTTGATGGCGCCAAAGGGAAGCTCGTCGGCAACGAGAGGAAGGACGACAGACGACGCATAACCTCGAGCAATCGCCGCTCCTCGCCAGGGGATAAAACTTGGATCGGTGAGCATGTTCCGGCACAAACAGGGTCTTCCCGTGCGGATTGCCGTGCCGGTTGGACCGCGGCCTCGTTCCGCGTCGGCCCACGTGATGTTGAGAGTCTCGAGATAACCATCCTCAAAGCCCGCCGAAGCTACCGGTCGCACGCTCCTCACTTCGTCGTTCTCAGCGTAGCCAATCCAAACCATTGAATATCCACAGTCTTCCGCGACTATCCGGCATGCTTCATCAAGGTACGTCGACTCGTCCGTCGTGCGAACGAGAGCCCGGTTGCTTTCGCTGAGGGCCTTGAGAATGCGGTTGACCTTCACTAGGTCACCCTCCGCTTGCCTGCGCTCGGTGATGTCCCGAACGACGGACACGGCGCCAACGATGTCACCCTCGGCATCTCTCACCGGGGTGGCGTTCACCAAGCGATATCGCAGCTCCTGGCTCGAGGGCTTCCGCACCACCTCCTCTTGGTTCCTCACCACTTCCCCTGCAAGGGCGCGCAGTGGTGGGGCCTCTTCCACAGGGCGAGGGGTCATATCGGGGCGGTATACGTGGGTCGCGTTCACCAGTTCTTCCACCGTGAACGCCGAAGAGAAGCCGATGCCGAGCTCGCCAATGGCCGCGGCATTGATGATGGTGAATCTCTTTTCGGTATCGGCAAACCAGACCTCATCGGTGATGCTATCAATCAGCCTGGCCAGTCTCTCCTTCTCCACCTGCAGCGAGCTCAGGAGTCGCCGGGCTTCCTCCTCGGCCCGTCTACGTTCCGTCACGTCCAACGCCGCGGTGACGGAGCCTCTCACCCTGCCGTCTGCATCAAAGACAGGCAGTGCGTTGGCCAGCATATGGACTGTGCGGCCATCCAGGAAGCGTAGCTCGAATTCTTGATCGAAAACGGGCTGGGCGGTGCGTGCCGCGATCTGCGCGGGCAACTCGTCGGGCTTCAGCTCGCGGCCATCTCGCCACACCGTGTAGACGACGTCGGCAGTGCCGGGCAGCGCGCTGCGGGAGATGTTGCCGCCGGTGGGAACGCCCATGACGACCTGTTCCGCGTAAAGATTGCCGGTGATGACCCGGCACTCCGGATCGTGGGCGACCCAAATGGCGACCGCAGAGGCATCGAGCACGCTCTGCAACTGGCCTGCGCGGTCGCCCGCCTCAGTCGCAAGGGCGTCCAGCCTCCGCCGCTGCTCTACCTGCTCGGTTATCTCCGAGATGACCACCAGAACATCGTAGGGTGGTTCAGAGCGCTCGCGCTCAAGCGGGAGTGCTTCCCAACGCCAGAACGTGATACCACGGGCGAAGCCGACGAGCTCGTACTCGGGGAAGAATGCGCGCTCTCCGCTCCGAGAGACCGTCAAGAGGACGTCCAGAGAGCCCCTCTCTTCAGCACCGGGAACGGCATCACCGACAAAGACCCCTTCCAGCGACTGAGAGCGATAGGGCTCCTCGAGGAACTGGCGGTAGGCCGGGTTGGCCCAGCGGAAGCGCAGTTGGGGATCGATCACGCAGAGCCCGACCGGAGCCGTGTCGGTGATCGCGGCCACGAGCTCGTTATCCTCGAGAAGCGCCGCGATCGAGGGAGGCATCACGTCTTCGGCGTACTCGTCCCGAAAGCCCGGGCGGTAGAAGGTGAGGGCTACGAGCGTGCCCCCGCGGGGTCCGGAATAGAGGGCCAGATGGTCCGACAACTTAGCCATGAGCGGGAGCCCCAGCCCCCTGTGTGTGTGCTCCCTGGCGGCGACGGCGGGGAGCTCGAACTGCCCGTGCCCTTCTATCGTGATCTCTAGACGGTCTTCGAAGACGAGGACTTCCACTGCCACGCTGGCCTCAGGCGGAGAGTGCTCGATTGCGTTCGCGCAGGCCTCGGACGAAGCTACCTGGATGTCGAAGCACCGCTCCTCGGAGAAGCCCGCCTCGGCCGCAGCTTCCGCGACAAGCTGGCGAACGCGGCTTGCCTGGCTGAGTTCTGCGGGGAGGGTGAGCGAGTGGCGGATGGGTCCCGGTGATGGAGCCACTAGCAGGCGGAAGAGTAGGAATCGTCTGGCCGCTGAGCGGAGATGAACCTCGCAACCTCTTCTTCATCTGAAAACACGACAAAGGACTCCTCGCCAAGAAGACCGACTAGCTCGAAGAGCCGTTGGACATTCGGGCTTGGGCCGACTACCCCCAGCCAACCCTGGCCCCGTACCTCTTTGAAAGCGGTCAAGATCACGCTCAGTCCACCGCTGTCCACATACGGACAAGCGCTGAGGTCAAGTAAGAGACGACCTCCATCTAGAGCAAGGGTGTTCTGCACCGCCTCGTCGAAGACGGCGGATACAGAGTGGTCGACGTCTCCGGCGACCCGGAGTAGGGGAATGTCGAACAGAGAGGCCTGGGAGATCTCCATCTGCTCCTCGGAAGAGACCGACCATTGCGCTAAGACAGTTCATTCTCGATTGTCGAGCGCATATGGTCAAGGGATGAGGCCAACGGATTAGCCCTACCAGTTGCCTGTCGGTCGCCGGAGCTCCCGCGCCTGTCAGTGCTTCGCCTCTACACGCGCCTTTCGCGGCTTGTCGAGAGGCCTTTGCAGACTGGGTCGCTGCACGTGTGACTCACCGAGGAGAGGCATAGACCCGGGAGATAGCGGGTAGAAGAGCTCGGTAAACCACTCAAGGAGCAGGCGCCATGGTCACACGTTGGATGGTCCGTGCAGCGGTCGCGCTGGTGGCTCTCACCGCGATCCTTACGGCCGCCGGTTGAACCTAATGTCCGCACTCCAGCGTGGCTGGAGACACATCACTTCGGACAGAGGCACCAAATCGCCTGGATATCAGTGACCCGACCCCTTCTGCCGCAAACGTGAGGCATCACGGGTTCCGATCGGGAGGACACGAGAGATGAGAAAGCTGCTGGTAACCACTTTCCTGACTCTCGACGGAGTCATGCAGGCCCCGGGCGGGCCCGGAGAGGACGACAGCGGCGGCTTCGCCCACGGCGGCTGGTGGGTCAACTACTGGGACGACATGGCGGGTCAGGTCATGGACGAGGCACTGAGCAGGCCGTTCGGCCTCGTCCTCGGACGCAAGACCTACGACATCTTCGCCGCCTATTGGCCAAACGCCCCGGAAGCGGCCATCGGCAAGGCGTTCAACGAAGCCACCAAATACGTCGCCTCACGCAGCCATCCCAAGCTGGAGTGGAGCAACTCGATCCTAATCGAGGGTGACGCGGCCGAAGGCATCGCGGCGCTCAAACGGCAAGATGGGCCCGAGCTGCAGGTGCACGGCAGCGGGAACCTTATCCAGACGCTGATGCGCCACAACCTCGTCGACATGTACCGGCTGTGGATCGCGCCCGTCGTCATCGGATCGGGCAAACGCTTGTTTGCGGGCGGCACCGTCCCCGCCGCGCTGAAGCTCGTCGATAGCAAGGTCTCGACCACTGGGGTCGCGATCGGTACCTACGAGCCGGCAGGTGCGATAGTCACGGGATCGTTCTAGCTGGACTGAGCGCCCAAGGAGCGTTCTTGCGCAGACTAACCGCTTTCCGATTAGCCGCGCACTTCCTGGCTTTGTCACAGCTTTTCTGGGCCTACTCGACCTTGAGACCGGTGAGCTCACCTATCCTTCAGCTGGCCACCCGCCTCCTTTCCTTAGTACGAACGGCGGTTCGGTTCAGCGGCTCGACGTTACCGGAGCGCCGCCTCTAGGCATATTCTCCGAGAGCTCCTACGACGAGGAGCGCTTGGCGGAGATGCCTCGCTCGACACCATGGCCTGGCTCCCAGGGAGTTGGCCTACGGGTAGAAGATGCGTTGTCGTTCGGAAACGGGACTCTCAGCGACGATACCGCCCTCCTTGCGATCAGGTTCCGCGGAGATCAGGTGGAGACGAAGGGATAGGTGTCGGTGCCTCATCTCTCCTCTCGATACTCCTAGCAAGCGGGTCGCGCCCTTTCCGGCTCGGGTCTCCCGCAGCATCATCGGATACTGGTGATCTTCGGCTTGGGTCCTTGTCAGGTTTACGACACTTCGCCGCTGGGCACCGACAGGGGGAGTGCCGATGTCGGATCGGCCGCATGCCAGGCGGCGCGGAGATGGTCTCCCTCGAGGAATTCGAGGTGGCCGTCCAAACCTCGCCCGACGCGCCATAAGCGCCGGGAGAGAAGCCTGCCGGGGGGGCGCGATCGGAGAATATGGAGGAAGAGCAGTGGCAGAGAAGACGATGACCAAGGAAGATGAACTGAGGAAGGTGCCTCTTTTCAGCAAGTTAGGTAAAAAGAATCTGGTGGAGATTGCCCGAATAGCGGATGTGGTTGAGCGGCCGGCAGGCGAGGTGTTGGTCAGAGAAGATGCGATAGGACTTGAATTCGTCTTGATCTTGGAAGGTCAGGCGAAGGCTGAACAATGCGGGAAGGTGATCAACCGACTCTCACAAAACGATTTCTTTGGGGAAATAGGACTCGTCGCGCTGAGGCCACGCCCGGCAACCGTTACCGCCGAGACTGCCATGAGGCTCTTGGTGGTAGAGAAGCGATATTTCGAGCATCTACTTGAAGAGGCGCCTGGTCTATGGAAAGAGATAGCGATCGCTCTATGCGATTACATCCCCACCACATGTGATTTCCCACTGGATATGGGGACGACACACGTCACGCCGTGAGCGGGGCAGGAGACCCCCCCACATCCCCGGCTTGGTGTTCGGCCTGGTGTGAATCAGTATGCATTTGCTTCTATCCGGCCATGATCCCCATGGTGTCGAAGAAGTCTTCCATCTCCGGTGGGCAGTCATGGGGCTGGAAGATGATCGACAATCGGTCCCCACTTGCCCAAAGCGACTTTGCACCGGTTGGCCATCCCGCCTTCATATTCCCTGTAGGCGAAATCGTGGCCGCCATCCGCTTCTCCTAGGATGTAGCGGTGCCACACCCCCAGCCCAGCAGCTCGATCAACAAGCGCACGCGCGTGTCTCTATGGGCTCCCACGCCGTCCTCCACATCACGATCGGGCCGCCCCATCAGCCTCCCCACCAACGTAGCACTCCTGGCGGCAGATGACGACGAGGGCAGCCCCCCGGCTGGGGGTGACGAGCGGTGAAAGGACATCCTTGGTAGCCTCACCGTCCGCCATGGCCGCGGCCTCTGCGGCCGGAGGCTCCACCGGCTCCACAGCCGCGGCCATCGCAGCGACCACGGGCCCTGCCGACCGGTCGGAGTCATCTTCCGCGACGGCGGGGTCCACATTCGAGACCGGCACTGGGGAGCCCATCGTAGCCTGGGACGTGCCCGCAGCCAGGGCTGCGGCGACGACCAGTGTTGCGTCCGCGACCGGTGTGGCTTCGGGCTCGGGGCGGGCCGGGATCTCCTCGTCTATCTCGGGGGGCATCTGTCGCACTCCGGACAGCAAGGCTTCTCGCCGGGCGACCTCCTGAGACTCCACGCGCGCCGACACCCTTGCAGCGTAGTCCTTGAGTTCACGATCGGCGTTCTTTGCGGCGCCGGCAGCCCAAGCCTTGAGGATCAGCCTGGAGGCCTCGCCGGGATCCCAGTGTCCTGCGTGTGCGGCCTCGGCCGTCAGTTCGGCGGCAAAGGCCTTCACGCTGGCCGCCGACCCTCGATCGCCGATCTCGCCCAGAGCCGCAGCAGCCTCCGCGCGAACCGTCGCGTCCGGGTAACGAAGCGCCGCCACAAGCTCATCGACCTTATGTTTCTTCTTGAACTTGTGGATATCCGGCTTCTTGTCGCCCATGACTCCCCTCCTGCATGCCGATCCAAGCCTTGGAGTTCGGCTTGAGATCACGGCGTCCGCCCCCGCTCCAACTTCACCCGAGACAAGACAGCGTGGACACTTCCGACCCCGATGGTCGCATCTTCCGTCACTGCATGCAATCGGCGAACGCAAGCCCGGCCTGGGGCGCCGGCGACAACCCAGCGGCAGACGTGGGCAAGCGGCGGGCAGAGACGAACCTGATGCCTGCTTCCCAAGAGTGAAGCCCCGGCTTTCGCCTAGGCTCAAGACGACGCCGTCGCCAGGATCTGCTCTCCATCGGCGTGGTGGCCGACCCGCAGCTACTTTCGAGTGCCCGTAAGCCGGAGAGCCAGTAGCGCCACGTCGTCCGCCAGTATGCCATCTGCGAAGGCCAGGACGGCGTCAAGGACCCGCTTCGGAATCTGTCCAGAAGGAAGATCGATTGATGCCCGGATTGTCTCGGCCAGTCCATCCTGGCCGAAGAACTCGCCGTTCCTGCGCGCGTCGGTGACCCCGTCCGTGTAGAGGAACAGTAGATCCCGCTCGGTCAGCAGAACCTCAGCGTCCTTCCAAGTCCTTCCCGGAAAGATTCCGACCGGGGGGGAGGCGGCCTCCAACAGCCGCAGGTGACCGTCGGAGTCGACGACGAGAGCGTTGGGGTGGCCGGCCGAACAATAGGTGAGCAATCCGGTATCCAGATCGAGGACCGCCAAGAACATGGTCACGAAACCCGGGATGTGTTTTCGTACGAGCAGCTCGTTGGTGCTCGCCACTACGTCGCCGGGCACTGATGACCGCTGGGAATATGCGTACACCACGTCCTTGACTAGGGTGGCGATTCTGGCTGCCTCCACCCCGTGACCCGAGACGTCTCCAATGAGGAGGGCGACGCGCCGGTCATCAACTTTGAAAACGTCATAGAAGTCGCCGCCGACCGACGCCTCGAGCGTGGCCGACCGGTAGAGGTGGCCGAAGTCGATTTCTTGGGTCTGCTCGGGGACATCCAGAAGGCTCTGTTGCAGCGCTGATGCAATGTGAAGCTGGGAGAGATACATTCCCCCAACACTCTTGAGATCCGTCGTCATCTTGTTGAACGCGCGGGAAAGGTCACCGAGCTCGTCACGCCTGTCCTCGGGAATGCGGTGGTCCAGATCCCCGGTGCCAACGATCTCGGCCCCTGCCTTCAGAGCGAGGATCCCCGCCAGCGTTCGCCGGTACATGAAGACATAGCCGGCCAGCATCAGCAGCCCGAACCCCGCGACGAGCGAGAACAGCGCAATGTTGCTTCTCAGACCGGCGCTGTCCGCGTGCCGAGCGAGAAGCCGCCCAAGACGTGAGGCTTCGAACACAATCTGCCGGTTTTGAACCTCGACCCGGCTCCACGACAATTGCAGAAACGCCGGTTCGGCGACGACACCCGTGCTACCCGCGGCTTGAACGGCAGAGACGATCTGCTCGAACACACCTTGGGCTCGCCCCGCGTTGGCCTTGATGCTGGTCACGAGCGCAACCTCGTCGGTCTCGTCCAGCTGCAACCTGGCCAAATTGCCCTGGAACGACGAGAAAGTCGACTCCCACTGGGCGACCTGAGACGGTTCGTGGTAAAGAAGGTAGTTGTTGGAAATGTAGCTCAGGTCGTTTGCTTGCCGCTCGAGCATGCTGGCCATGGCCTGCTGGTCCCTGTGTTCTTGCACGTCTCGCGCGGTATACAGCGAAAAGGCGCCCATGACGAACAGGACGACCACGAGAATCGCCACCCCGACTAGGAACTGGGCCCTCAGCGTCATCGGATGATATCGATGGCTTCGGGCCTGATCTCCTTGAGAGCATCTTCGTCGATGTAATCCAGGAACGCAGGGATATGCTTTTCGGCCGTGAGGTCGTTCCTGATCATCCACCTCGCTTCGTCTTCCATCGCCACGAGGAGCGCCTGATCGAGCGAGAGAGAGAATTGGTTTCGAGACCACACCGCTGGCATCGAGGCGGCGGTCAGATCGAGCCGCTCTTGAACGATGGCCTGCGCTTGCGCGGGATTTGTGACGGCATATTCCTCGGCCTGTGCCAAAGACTCAAGGAACTTCTCTGCAAGCTCTGAGTTCGTATCTGCCCACACATCGGTAGTGACCACGAGGCCAAAGAGAAGCTGATTACCGTGCGCCGACCAGGCGAGGGCATTTGAGCCGAGACGGCTCTCGGCCGAAGACGCATAAGGCTCAGCGGTCGCGATCGCATCGATGGTCCCGTCCGCCACGGCACTTACCCATTCGTCCGGCGTCCTGACGTCCACGAGCGTGATGTCCCCCATGCTCATGCCATTGATCTCGAGAAACCGTCCAAGGAAGAACTCGGCTATCGTACCCACCGTGGTTCCGACCCGCTTGCCCCTTAGGTCTGCAGGCTCTTGTATCCCCCGGTCCTTCCGCGCGACCACCTTGATGAGCTCGCTCCGGTCGATGGTTGCAAGCACCCGGGCCTGCTCCTTCTTGAATGCCTTGCCGACAATCGGAAACTCACCGATGCCCGCGGCAATATCAGCCTGGCCGCTCAGCACGCCATCGAGTGCGGCCGGCCCCGTGTCGTACTTCGTGAAAGTCACGGCCAGACCGTTCCGGCTGAATAACTGCCGGTCTTCAGCGATCCAAATCAGCGCGGTCGGTTCAAAAGGCGAGTACGCGACACTGATTGACTCTGGTTTCCCCGAGCAGCTAGTCCCGCCGAAAGCAGCGACCGTTGCCAGCGTGATGAGGGAGAGCAAGAACCCGCATCTCTTTAGTGGAAGACTTCCTCTCACCTTATCTGCCCTCGGCATCCCCTAGTAGTCCCAAGTAGGAGCGAACGAGACTTTCGTGGCATTCTCCCATAAGACCGGCGAATCCGCGCGGCTCCGAGCCGCCAGGAGGGCGCAGGCCTCGCTTGGCGGCGTGGGCCCCCTCCCGGGGCTTGTCAGCCGGCCGCCCTCCAGAGGGAGACAAAGTCTAAGGAGGGATGAGAAAGGTCGCCGGACTCGCGTCCAGGTCGGGGAGTCGATCGCACCTACTGGTGAGCCTCGAGCCTTCGTAGTCTATCTAATCGACATATTCCTCCAGGGAGAGCTTCACGAGAGCGGGCGATCCGGGAGTCACAGTCAAATCTCGCCGTAATGTGGACCCGCCGGCGGCTACTCTCCGTCGTAAGCCCTCCGAAGCGCGGCCAGATCGAACTTCTTCATCTGGAGGAACGCCTCGGTCACTCGAGCCAATCTCACAGGGTCCGTGTCCTGCATCATGGCATTCATCGCACTGGGAGCGACCTGCCACGAGAGTCCATATTTGTCCTTGAGCCAGCCGCACTGCTCGGCCTCGGGAACTGCGGAGAGCTTGTCCCAATAGTAATCGATCTCCTCTTGGCTCTGGCAATACACGATGAACGAGATTGACTCGTTGAACCTGAACACGGGTCCGGCGCTGATAGCCATGAAGGGCTGGTGATCGAGGACGAAGGAGACGATCTCGGTATCTCCCGAGGGCGTGTCGTGGAGTGTTGTGACGCTGGTGATGCTCGAATCTGGAAACACCGAGCAGTAGAACTCGGCTGCTTCTCGTGCTTCCTTGTCGTACCAGAGGTGCGGAACGATCCGGTTCTGCATGACTGCCATGGCACTCCTCCCCTGTGCGGCGCTGGCCTACGTTTGAGCTACCGTCCGACGGCGCTCGGAGAGTACCCACCCGCTGTCAGTTCGATGCATGCAGAGCGTTCTTAAGGCGAAGCAGGGCGCGCATAGCCCGCTTTAGACGAAGGAATGGGGCCGGCTAGTCAGGCAGGGTGTGCTCCTTGGGGTGGCCGCAAAAGAGGCAGTTCTCCCTGTGCACGCAGATCACTCCGCCGCACTCGGCGCAGGTCCACCGCTGTCTCTCGCTCTTGAGGAACTCATCCACACCGAAGTCCCGGATGCAGCCGAGATTGTTCAGCATGCTCATGCCGTACTTGGCTCGATACCGATGGTCCAGTCGCCTCAGACGAGCGCAGGGGTACTTGCCGAGGCAATCGAAACAGTAGTCACCCGTGCTACCTGTGCGCCGCTCACAGGTCTTGAGGGTGCACAGCACACAAGATCTCGGCTTCGCGTCGTCGTCGCCACGGCACCCGACGCATCTGTTCTTCTCACGGAGATAGGCCAGACAGAGGGCACAGTTCATCCCGCAAGGCGCGACCAGCGCGCCGTGGAACGATGCCGGGAAGTGTTTCTTCAATGCCGCCACGGTCTCCCCTTGTCCGACCTGCAGGGCCAGTCCGTGGTTGCACGGTACTTGTTTCCGAGCAGGATGTCGACTGTAGGGCCACCGCGGACCGACGATCCAGTCCCTCCCCTTGTCCGCCGCTCTTGTTCAGGCCGAAGAAGAGATCCTCGCGCACTTGGAGTTGCCCAGGAGATCAACCGTCGGACTCGGGTGGTCGGCATCTTCCCGGACGATATATGAGCCGGCACTCCCTCACCCGCATCAACCAGTCGTCAACCTCCGAGATCGAAGGAGCGGTCACGCATGCTGTTGCCATCCCCGTGCACTGAAAGCTAGGCCGTGAAGACCCTACGAGAACGGCGTGGCTCTTGCACCACGTCACGGGGCATTACCCTTCACTTGGCGGTGTGAGCGTCCACGATTGTGGAGATGTCACAGGCTCAATTCGGGGCGTCAAAGAAAGAGGTCCCGAATTAGAAGGCCTCTTTCTCGTGCTTGGCCTGGCTTTGCCACCAGCTCTCCATAGCGTCTAGGTGCTTGAGAACGTCGCGAGCGGTACGTTCGACCGAGCCATTATCGAAACGGAACCAGTCGTCTGTACTGCTACCAGAACCTGGCTGGATGCGAAGCCGTTGCTCGAATGGAAGATCACACGCAGTGACCTTCTTGGGAGGCACGTGCTTGCCCCAGGGATGAGTGATCCCTGTATCCGGGGAACGAGCAATCTCCACAACGAATCCGCCTCCCCATTTGTCGAATTGGAGGGTAAGCAAGTCGATAGCACCGGGCACGAACCTACGGAAATGGGGCAGAGAACCCTGGAAGCCTTTCGATCGGAGTACCGGCACCACAGTCTCTCGCAGCGCCGCGTCCATCGCTTCGCGTAGATTGCTCTTCATCGATCTCCCACCGGCTCAGGAAGGACATGAGTCATGTGATGCTAGCACCGCCACGAAGAGAGAGCTGTGCCGACGTTCGAAGTCCACACGGTACGGGCTCTACTTCGCGCCCACGGTGCCCCCAGCGCGACCTGGCGACAGGACCATGTCACGGGTTCAATTGGTAGCGTCCCACGAAGTGGTGTAAGAGCCATCGTGGTCTCGTAGGTCTTCACAGCTTAGTCGTTAGTGGACGGGAATGGCAACGGCGTGGGTGACCTCTCCTTCGATCTCCGGGGTTGATGACTGGTAGATGCGGGCGAGGGAGTGCCGGCTCATGTATCTGCGGGAGACGGCCCATTCGTCGTTCTGCTCGGCCAAGACGGCGCCGATCAGGCGGATGAGGCTCTTCTCGTCGGGGAAGATGCCGACGACGCGGGTGCGGCGGTTGATCTCCTTGTTCAAGCGTTCCAAGGGATTGGTGGAGGAGATCTGTTTCCAGTGCTCGCTGGGGAACTCCATGTGGGCGAGGATCTCCTCTTCGGCCTCAAGAAGAGCGGCCGACACCCGCGGAAGCCGGTCCCGAAGGCGATCGGCGAGAGCCCGCAGTTCCTCGCTCGCCCGGGTCTTGTCCGGCTGCTGAAAGACGAGCCTCACCGCGGCCAGCACCATGCCCTGCCCGTCTTTGGGCACGAGCGAGAGGAGATTGCGAAGGAAGTGCACCCGGCAGCGCTGCCAGCTCGCCCCCAGGAACACCTCCTCGATGGCTCGTTTGAGGCCCTGGTGGGCATCGGAAACCACCAGGCTGACCCCGGCAAGTCCCCGAGCCACAAGACCGGAGAGAAATCCCCGCCAGAAGGGATAATCCTCACTTCTGCACACCTCGAGTCCCAGCACCTCCCGTTCGCCGGTCTCCGCCACCCCGTAGGCGACGACGAGAGCCATGGAGACCACTCTTCCCGAGTCGTCTCTCACCTTCTCGTAGGTGGCGTCCAGGAAGAGGTAGGGATAGCGGCCGAGAAGGGGTCGGCCCCGGAAGGCTTCCACCTGCTCGTCTAAGCGCGCGCAGATGCGGGAGACCTCGCTCTTGGAGATGCCGTCCAGCCCGAGAGCCGCGACCAGGTCCTCCACCTTGCGCGTCGAGACGCCTTTAACATAGGCTTCAGCGATCACGGCCAGAAGGGCTTCTTCGCTTCGCCGGCGGGGTTCAAGAAAGCTGGGGAAGTAGCTGCCCTCGCGGAGCTTGGGGATGGGCAGGGAAAGCGAGCCCACCCGGGTATCCAGGCGCCGCTCCCGATAGCCATTGCGCATGCAGAGACGGTCATCGGTGCGCTCTCCGAGAGCGGCCCCGGTCTTGGCGCTCACCTCGATCTCCATCAGCTCTCGAAGGACGGAGAGCATGGCTTCCCGGAAGAAGTCGAACTCTCGGCCCTCGGCCAGCTTGCTGAGGAGCTCCTTGGGGGTGACAATGGAATCGGCCATCGTTGTGTCCTTCCTGTTAGGTATGGTTGCGAGCCACTACCTACGGAAACACACGATGGCTTTTCTCTTCAAGGAAAACGGCATGATCAACCGTCTCCTGTTACACCACGTCCGGGGACACTACCGCTTGGAGCCCGGACCCTGCTTCCATTGCTTGAGGGGGACACCGTCAACTGGTCGTCCCTCCACATTCATTGCACCTCTCCACTATCAGTGTCATTCCTTTGATATCGATCACTGTTGTTCTATCGCCCTTTTTGGCAGGGTACAGTGGATTCCTGACCTCAGCCTTCCACAGCTCTCCTCTTGCCCTCACATACCCGACCGGGTCAAGGCTAAGTACTACGGTGGCCTCTAATCCTACGAGCTTCATCATAGGATTATTGTCATCAAAGGCGTAGGCCCTCCAGACTTTGGTAAAAAGAGCAACATCCTTGAGTATCCATAATGCCAGAATACTAATGGTTAACCAGGTGGGTATACTTATAAAGCGCTTGATCACAAGCAGCGCGACGAACAGTAGGGCCAGCTCTGCTATATGGAGCGAGGCATACTTGAGAATAATCTTTAAGTTTAGCAAGATACTCGGCGGTTCCATCCGCACTCAGGGCGACAGGGTGCTGCGGGCCTGAGGCAGGTTGTCTGTCGGCCGCGGGGTTTCCGACTCATCTCTGAACCGACAGTAACCTAGCCAAGATTTCCGCCGCGATTGACTCCGATTCCAGGAGAAGATGACCCGCCCCGGCAACCAGGTGATACTCGCAGTGAGGGATCATTCTTGAAAGCTCTTCTGCGGGCCCGAGGGGCACCAGGTTGTCGCATTCACCATGCCACATGAGCACGGGCACCGTCGCTTCGCTGAAGTCCAGCTCCCACCGGCGAGACACCAGAAGCGTATCGCGATAATGTCCGTCACCGCCCTGCCGAAACGCTTCCTGGAAGTGAAGCCGGAGCATGGCGCGCTTTCGATCGTCGGCGTCTTCCAAGACACGCCTGTCCCACTCACAAAGCCGGGAGATCATCTGGTGCATCACCTTGTCCGGCTGCTTCGCGATCGCGTTGGCGAAAGACGCCGACAGTACTTTCGTCAAGAATGGGGCATACCGTGCGGAGAAGAAGCCGAGCCTATTCCCCAGGTTCATGTCTTTGGTCAGACGAAGCGTTTCGGGCGGAGCAACGGTACCGATCAGCGTTGCCGACAAGACTCGGTCGGGCGTCTGAGTGGCACATGCCAGGACGTAGGGACCGCCACCTGATTCACCGACCACATGAAACCGGTCGAATCCGAGCTGATCGGCCAACTCCGCGACATCAGCAGGCCAGTCCCGGATCTTGCGGGCCGGGCTCGGATCAGACAGGCCGAAGCCTGGGCGTTCCGGGCAGACGATCCTGACTCCGAACCGTTCCAGCAAGGGATCGCCTTCCAAGCCATATACGCGGGACCCCGGCGTACCGTGGAAGAGCATCACCGGAGTGGCCTCCGGCGCTCCGTAGTCCGCGAAGCCGATAGTCCTGCCGTCCCTCAGCTTGGCTCGCTTGTCCTGCAAGGGCCCTCCATTCGGAGAGTCTCCAGAATACCGCGTTCTTACTTGGACACGATCATGGCCAAGGGGGATGCCTTCGCTGTACAATCCGGTGGAGTCGGGCGCAGCCTTGGGGGGATGCACCGGCGGCGGCGACGTCTATCGGGAGCGACGAGTCAAGGATGGCCCAATCGCCTGATCCAGTGGTGGTGGAGTTCCCCCTCAAGGGCGAATGGGTCGCAGCAAGCACTCCCGGCAGGAAGGTGCCCAGCCATGGAACCGATATGCTCGGCCAGCGCTACGCCTATGACTTCGTCCGCATCGACCCGGCACGCAAAGGGATGCACCTCTCCCCGGCGGCCAACCTTCGTTACCTCTTCGCCGGTGTCCGCCTCGAGGACTGCTACGGCTGGGGGCAGCCTATCTGCGCGCCGGCGGAGGGAGTCGTGGTCCGAGCTCAAGATGGTTGGCCCGAGCGCCAACTACTCCACCCGGTCAAGGACCTCGCGATCGTCCTCAAGAACGGACTGACCTTCGATGTCAGGCGGGCCACGGATCTTCGCCCCTTGGCCGGCAACCACGTCATCCTCGAGACGAGCGTCGGATACGCCTTCTTCGGCCACGCGCGCACGGGGTCGGTCAGAGTGTCCGAGGGAGACGCGGTCGAACCGGGCGACCACCTAGCCGATGTCGGCCATTCCGGTAACTCCACGGCCCCGCATCTGCACTTCCACCTGATGGACCGGCTAGATTTGGTGACAGCCCAAGGAATTCCCTGCTGCTTTCGCGAGTACGAGGTGTCCTGTGACGGCGCCTGGATCCGGGTTCCGAACGGCATCCCCAAGCACACCGAGAGGATCCGGGGGATGCCCTGAAACGACGCGCTCCCTACTCTGCGGCACCAAACCGCAGGCTCTGTGTGATGGCCTCGAGGTCCGGCAGGACATTCTCGTCGAAGCCCCACACTCCATCCCGCCCCGCAAGCACGAACAGCGACCCGTCGAACTCTATCCACACGTCCTGTTGCTTGTAATAGGGCTCTCCGTGGGGGATCTCATAGGACTTGACCAACGCTGGCAACCCGTCCACCACGGTGGTCCAGCCGGTGACGTCGCGCAGCGAACTCCCCCACTCGGCCGCCAACATCGCGTAGGCTTCATCGAACGTGTCCTGAAACGTCTTGTCTGGAGGCAGTTCGAGTCTCACCAGTTCCACCCGGGGATAGGACTCGCCTTGATCCAGCGCGAACAGAGGAGTGCAATCAAGCAAGCGGCCCAACGGCCACCGCATGGTCTCCTCGACGGAGGCTGATCTCCACCCGGCGGGCCAGTCCAGCGAGACTCCCTCCTCCTCCCAGTGCCCGGCGACTGTCGTGGTCGTCGTGGAAACCACTGAGGATTGCGTGGTGGACTCGCCTTTCGGGGGTGTTCCACACGCTGCGCACATCAGACCCGCGGCGACGACAATCAACACAGGTAGACTCGTCGTGATGGGTTTGGCCCACATCGGTCGCGCACCTCCTACTCGGAGTGGTCTCGCTCCCCAGTATAGAAGCAGGAGGCGGGGCGCCGTCTTGGCATTTATGGGAAGTATCGCGCTACGGCTGTGGGCCTGTCTGCAGGTTCTCGATTACCTTCGCATCCACCCACCAGATCACGAACAGTGAAGGGGGCAGGGGGGAGGCCCACCCCCAGACGCTCGCCCGCGCGCCTTTGCCATCGGCCGACTACGCAAACTGCGAGCGCCTCCGCGATCACCCCGGCGCATCCTCCAAAATGATCTGGATCCTTGAACGCTCGCAATCGCTGCGCCCGCTGAGGTCTCTCTCGTATGCCTGCGACTCCCTCCGGTCCCTCTTGGCTTGCGTGCGCTCACCGGGCGAGAGATATGGCCTCCGTGATGGCCCTTGGACTGCGGAGGAAGCCAGCAGTTTCATACCCGGCTCAAGGAAGTCGTAGCCGCACGCGGCTTCACTCAAGTGACCCCGTTGGGTGTCGTTCGCGGCGCGGAGACTGGGGCGTCCGCGGCGGCTGAGAGCATCCGTGCATGCTTGAGGGCCGAAGGCCTGGCTGTCCTGGCATTCACCGAGACCCAGATCGTCGGCTTCGTGCAAGAAGCGGACGCCTAAGGGGCGGGCGCGAGAGAGGTATGCAACCGCAACGGAGTCTGCAAGGAGCCTTCTGAACCGCAACGGCCTTCCTGGAGGCTCCAACCTTTGAGAGGTTCACGCTGACCATAGCGTGCTACCCCGTATCATCCTGTTAGGTACGGCAGGCGGGCGAGGCCGAGACGAGGTGTTCATTGCGTACTACCACGTACTGAGACAACGACCATGCGACCTTCGGGCGTCCGGTGACCGAAGGTATGGACTCGGCTGACGTACTTCTCTGGCTCCGATGCCTCGGTGGGACTTGACCGCACCGCAAGCAGAGGCGCTTGCAGCGTTCTTGAAGACGAAGTAACGGCGGGCCCACTCCCCGCCTGGTAGGAGACCGCTAAACATGGCTTGCCAAGCGCGTTAATGAGCCGTCCATAGTGTGCTACTGCGTACCATCAAGTATCACCGCGTACCACGGAGTTATGAGCCCGGCGGTCGGGCGTCCACGGCGTATCACAGAGTGCTTCTATGCAGGCAAAACCCCGTGTCGCTCGTCCATATTGTCCATTGTGTGACCCCTTCTGTTATCTCGGTAGGGGTAAGTTCAGGGGTCAAGGGGCTCAGCACTCACCCTCTAGCTGATTCCCGGCCGCTCCCCGGCGACAGCTATGTGCTCGACCTCGCGCGACAGCTCATGCTCCGCGTCCGCGCAGGCGGGACAGGAGATGCTCCCCGCCTTTTGGCGAGAGACCCAGACCGCTCAGCTCCGTCCGGACCTGTTCGAGCGATCCGCACCCGTACAGATACCCGTTCACTTTGGCTGCGGCCGCCGAGTCGACGAACGCACCGAACTGTGGGTACATCTGACGGAACTCGCGGTTCAGCAAGCGGTCGCCCTGCAGCGTGTACTTCTGGTGGTAGTCCTCCGCCAGGTAGAAACGGGAAGCGCGAAGTATCTCAGTGCGCAGCTCCCTTCCGAGAGACTTCTCCAGACGTACTTTGATGTCCCACGCCAGGCCTTCCTGCTCCTGGTCTGCATGGAAGACCGCGGACATGTATTGCCGGGACCATGCGGGCCGGGAGGCGTTGTGACTCCGCCAGAAGAGCTCCAGCAACTCACCGTATCCCACCATCTCCGGATCGAAGTCCACCTGCACCGTCTCGGTGTGATCGCCAAGGCGCCGATAGGTGGGATCCGGCGTCGTGCCGCCCGTGTAACCCACACGCGTCCTGACTACCCCTGCTTGGCAGCCCAACTGGGCCTCGGCTCCCCAGAATCAGCCGAAGGCAAAGGAAGCTGTCTGCAGCGTCGTCGGGAGGGCAAGGTCCATAGGGGGGAGATCGAGAAGGATCTCGGTACCCGTTGCGTCGCGATCCATGGTGGTCACCTTTCGTGTAAAGCGCGGTATACGCTTTTACCCGCGGAGGCGGCCGGAGTAACTTGGTCCCCGCTCGATCAGCGTGGAGGAGGCGACCCCCACCCCGGTGGTATTTGGTGGTACTCAGTGTCGTTTCTTGGGCCTCCGACGGGGGGGGGGATTCGAACCCCGGGTACCGCGTACGCTCTTGAAATCTCCACCGTTTCGAGCCGCGCAGCGTTGCTTGCCGTGGCATTCCCCACGGCCTTGCGCGCATCGGAACTCCACTCGCATCCTTGGGTCCTCGCTGAATTGGCGCATACCTTGGTCACCCGTCCGGCAGGCGGGACGAACAGCGGCTTCACTTCGGCATCGCTGTCGCGGGTGGCGGGGGTTGCGCTTGGCAATCCGGGAGGTTGAGGGCTTATCATGGGCGAACCGATTTCAAGGGCGAGCGGTGGAGGCCTCGATGGAGAACACTGAGCAGTACGACTGCCTACTGGACTTGGTGATGAAGAGACGCAGCGTCCGCCAGTTCAAGCCTGACCCCGTGCCGGATGAGTACATCGCCAAGATCATCGAGGTGGCGCGCTGGGCTCCTTCGGGCTTCCACACTCAGCCGTGGGAGTTCGTGATCATCAAGGACAAAGAGGTCAAGGCGAAGATCGTGGCCGCCCTGGACGAGCACGGTCCCGCGATCAGGGACCCCGCAAAGAAGGACGTCCGGCAGAGCAGCTTCCGGGATGCGCCGGTCTTCATCCTCGCTCTGTGCGATTGGCGGGCCAAGGTCGGTCTGCCGTATTCCCCCCGCACCAACGAGGAGGCGGCCCCTCTCTATCAGTCCAGCATGGCCAATGCCTTCCTGTACATGCAGCTGGCGGCCACCTCTCTAGGGCTGGCCTCTCAGTGGTACACGGCCACTTCGCGTCCCGCTGCCGAGCGCGCCATCAAAGAGATAGTCGCGATCCCAGAGGCCCTCACGATCTACGACATGATGGTGGTCGGCTACCGAGCGGCTGCGCCCGGCCCCAGAATAGTCCGGGAGCTTGCCGAGATGGTGCACTACGACGTGTGTGGCGTGGATGACTTCCGCACCGACGACGAAGTGGAGGCGTACGCTCGAGTCACCAAGGCTTGGTGCATGGGAGAGCACTGAGGGGGGCCGGAGTGTAGGTGGGCCGTGCGCGTGCGTGTACCGGAGCCCGCATAGGAAGGGCCTTTTCCGGGGACCATGCTTGACCATGAGGGATTCTCGACTCAGGATGGGTCTGACCGGGCTGGCAAGCGGAGCCTTGCTCTCGGCACCCCTCGTCGGGCTGTTTGTCCTGGGTGCTCGAGCCGGCCTTGTGGTGGTTCCTTTTACCGTTTTCGACTGGTTCAGTCGGGTCCTACCGGGTCCACTCGTGCTGCTCGGACCCCGCCTGGCCCTGCGGGTGCTGCGTGGTCTCGGGTTTACCGTCGCTGAACCCGCGAGGACCGCCGAGCAGCTCTTGGCCGTGACGTCGCTCTTTGTGGGGGGGCTCGTGGTCGGCCTGCTCTTTTTCATTTTGGTGAAGAACCAAGACCGAGCACGGGTGCGCCTCTATGGCCTCATCGTCGGCGCCATCGGAGGACTGTTCGTGTTGGTGGTCACCTTCGTTGAGGGCGTGGGGGCCAATACGACAGAGAACGTCTTGAACACCATCTGGATCGTGGGCCTCTTCGTTCTGTGGGGCGCGGGGCTCGCCCGCCTGCACTTGGCGGTCTACCGGCCTGGGAAATCGAGACCTCAAGAGGCGCCCGCGCCTGTGGGAAACGAAGGGATCCACCAGCCGGACACTACTCGCGTGGAAGTGAGTGAGCGGACGGCCCCAACGGGTCAGGCCCGAGTCTTGACCCGGCGCCGCTTCATCGTCGAGATGGGAGGGCTGGTCGCCACCATCGTTGTTGTTGGAGCCGGTCTGGGCGAGGTGCTTCGTTCGCGGACGGTACCGGCGTTCGAGGCCGCAAAGGCTCCCATCCCTTTCCCGAACGCCCGCTCGCCCGTCACGCCCGCGCCAGGGACCCGCCCCGAATACACGGCGGTCTCCGATCACTACCGTGTGGATATCAACCTCGAGCCTCCGTCGTTGAACGGAGCTACCTGGCGGCTACCGGTCGACGGTCAAGTCTCGAACCCTCTCTCGCTCACGCTCGACCAGATCCGGTCCGGCTACATGTCTCGGGACTTGTTCGTCACGCTTTCGTGCATCTCCAACCCGCTGGGGGGCTCGCTCATCGGGACGACCCTCTGGACCGGCGTCCCGTTCCGCGACATTCTCGTTCAAGCGCAGCCCCTGCCGAGTGCTCGCTATGCTCATATCACGGCGGCCGACGGCTTTGACGAAGTGGTAGAGATCGCAACGGCCGAGGCCGACCCCCGCATTATGCTCGTCTATGAGTGGAACGGAGAACCTATCCCGGAGAAACATGGTTACCCACTCCGGATATTCATCCCGAACCTCTATGGCATGAAGCAACCCAAGTGGATAACGGGCATCAACCTTGTCCCCGACTTCATCGACGGCTACTGGGTGGTGCGCGGCTGGGACAGGACGGCAAGCATGAAGACCACCTCGGTGATCGACACAGTCGCCACGGACTCGATCGATATCCGCGGCGGGCGGACGTACGTGCCCATTGGGGGAATAGCCCAGGCGGGGGAACGGGGCATCTCGAAGGTGGAGGTGCAGGTGGACGGCGGGGAGTGGGAGAAGGCGGTACTGCGGCAGCCGCTGTCGCAGTTGACCTGGGTGATCTGGCGGTATGACTGGCCGTTCGCGGAAGGGATTCACCGCTTCGCCGTGCGAGCCACCGACGGTCAGGGGCTGCTGCAGGAAACCGAGAGCCAACCAGTCTTTCCCTCGGGGGCCACCGGCATCTACGACAGGAGGGCCGAGATAAGCGTGCCGAGAGTCACGGCCTAGCGCCGGCAAGGAGAACAAGACATGAATAGCTTCATCCGTCCGACAAGACAGTCGTAGGACGAGCACCGCGATGAAGAAGTTGCTGCTGTACGCTCTCACAGTGGTCGCCTTTGTCGCATACGCGGTCTTTCAGCGAGAGACCGGCGGTGCTATCGGCCCGAGCACGCACGGCCATCGGAGCAGTAGGCGGCACGACGTACACCAACGGAAAGTACGCCGGGGACCGTCGCCAACACCAGTTGGGGCGACGTGCAGGTCCAGGTCGTCATCGACAACAACCGGATCGCGTCAGTGGCCACCACTCAGTACCCCACGGATAGGCCGCTATCGACCAAGATCAACCAAGCGGTGATCCCGATGCTGGAACAGGAGGCGGTTCGCGTGCAGAGCGCCGACGTGCAGTTCGTGACGGGAGCCACGGTCACCACCGAGGGGTTCATCGAATCGCTGAAGAACGCGCTGAGTCAGGCGGGGGGCTGAGGGACGAAGCAGACCAGAGTGCTGATGGGGATGCCGATCGCCATCGAGGTGGTGGACCGGGAAGTGCGGCCCCGCCACCTTGAGTCGGTCTTCCGCCTGTTCCACCAGATCGACGAGCGCTTCAGCCCGTTCAAAGAGACGAGTGAGACTACGTTGTGGGATCGAGGCCTGCTCAAGAGCTCACAGATCAGCCCACAGATGAGGGCCGTCATGCAGTTGGCCGAGGAGACGAGGCAGGCAAGCGGCGGCTACTTCGACGTCTATCGAGAGGGCAGGTTCAACCCCGTGGGGATCGTCAAGGGCTGGGCCATCCACAAGGCTGCCGCTCTGCTGCATCTGCGCCGGATTCGCCGATTTCTACGTGGAGGCGGGAGGCGACGCGCAGGTCTGTGGCCGCGGCCCCGAGGGCAAACCGTGGCTGGTCGGTATTCGGAACCCGTTCGACGTCATCTCAGATCATCAAGGTCTGGAGATCGGCGATAGTGGACTGGCGACGTCGGGCACGTACTTTCGAGGGCCATCACATCTACGACCCGCTGGATCCGGCCGGCCGCATCGCCGCCGAGCCTGTCAGTCTGACGGTCATCGCCGCCGACGTCCTCGACGCCGATCGTTTCGCGACGGCGGCGTTCGCGATGGGACAAGCGGGCATAGCCTTCATCGAGGGACTGGACGGCTGCGAAGGGTACCTGGTGGACGGCCGAGGCACGGCGACCTACACGAGCGGGTTCGCAAGCTACGTGGCGGCGGGCGAACCGATGAACAGCCTGCTCCGCCTCATCGACGGTCTCTCAACACCATCACCATGTACCGGCTGATGCTCTACGTCCTGATAGTACTCGTGCTCGTCGCCGCGCTGTTCGGGCGCATCGGGCTGCTCCCGTTCAACGCCTTCTACATCCTCGCGTCGGCCGCTTTCCTGGTCGCCCTGTCCGTACTCGCCAACTGGTCGTTCGCCCGGATCTTCCGCGCCGCGACGAACGTTGAATCGACATACATCACCGCTCTCATCCTCGCCCTGATCATCAATCCCGATCCGCCCGCTTCGAATCTCGTCACCCTGGCCGTGGCGGCGATAGCGGCCACCGCTTCCAAGTACGTGCTGGCCTTTCGCCGGAGACACATCTTCAACCCGGCCGCCATGGCCGTCGTGATAACGTCGTACGCCCTGGGCCATCCGGCCACCTGGTGGGTGGGCACCCCCGTACTGCTGCCCTTCGTGCTCATCGGCGGCGTGCTCATCGTCCGGAAGATCAGGCGTCTCGATATGGAAGTGAACCTTCTTCCTCACCTACTTCGTGGCGCTTCTCGTGTTCGCGATAGTCGAGCGAGTGGACCTGGCGACCGAGGTGAGGCAGACGCTCCTCCTGTCACCTCTCCTGTTCCTGGCCTTCGTCATGCTCACTGAGCCGCTCACCATGCCGCCGACCCGCCGGCTGCGAATGGTCTACGGTGGCTTGGTGGGCTTCCTCATCGTGCCCCAGGTGCACATCGGGGGTTTCTACTTCACTCCGGAAGTGGCGCTGTTGGTGGGGAACGTGTTCGCCTGGCTGGTGAGCGCAAAGGCCACCCAGATGCTGTGGTTGAAGGAACGCCGCCCTGTCTCCGGGGAGGCCGAGGAGTTCGTGTTCCGGCAGGAGCATCCTGTCCGGTTCCGACCCGGCCAGTACCTCGAGTGGACCCTCCCGCACGACCACCCGGACGATCGGGGCAACCGGCGCTTCTTCACCATCTCCTCGCCCCCAGGCGACGACGCTCTCGCCATCGGAGTGGAATTCAAAGCCCGGTCGAGCAGCTTCAAGAAGCGCCTCAAAGCCATGGAGCCGGGGGAACGCATCGCCGCGGGCCATCTGGCCGGGGATTTCGTCATGCCGCGCGATTCGGAACAGAAGCTGGCGTTCGTGGCCGGCGGGATCGGGGTCACGCCCTTTGTCAGCATGATCCGCGATCTGCTCCAGCGCGGAGAGAAGAGAGACATCGTGGTCCTCGTCACAAACAGGTACGAGACGGGTGCTGCGTACCGGGACGTCTTCGAGCAGGCGCGGAGCGAGCTCGGCGTCCGCACGGTCTTCACACTGACCGGCCCTGCCGAGACCCTTCCCGCCGGTTGGACGGGAAGGACAGGCCGCATCGACGAGATGTTCCTCCAAGAGGAGATCCCCGACTACCAGGAGAGAGTCTTCTACATCTGCGGCTCCCAGCGCCTGGTCAGCGGGATCAAGGAAGTGCTGGCCCGCCTCGGCGTAGAGCGTGGCAGTGTGCGAAGCGACTACTTCCCTGGCCTGGCGTAGCGGCCCGTGAGGGCCCGAAATCAAAGTTGTAGACCGCCGGTCGGTCGTCCATTGCGTACTACCACGTACCACGGAGTGTTACCACGTTCGCTTTCGCGGCCCGGCATCGTCAGACCCGGCGCCTTTGGCGAACTTGGTCACGTTTCCGCATCGCTCCAGGTGCTGGTGGACCTCAACACGTAGTCGTCGTAGTCGTGCAGGGCCCGGGAGAGAGCGTCCGAGGTGGCTGCGTCCAACGGGTAGAAGATGTCGACGACGGAAGCTCCTCTTGTCGGGCTTCCCAGTCTCCAGGTGCCAACGACGCGTCCGTCCACCACGATTGTGGGACGGAACACTCCATTGCCGCCGGGGATGATCCGCTGGGCCGCGGCTGCATCCAGGAGGATCTTGCGATCCGC
>CAWJKE010000013.1:0-101399 GCA_963843455.1 uncultured Actinomycetota bacterium | reverse complement strand
GTGCCCACTTGCAAGCCGCCGCGGAAGAAGGTCCGAGCAGTTGCGGCTTGTGTGAGACTAGCCGCTTCCTGAGGGCGTCGCCGGCTGATCCGGCCCCGGCGCCCAACATCCACGTCGGGCAACTCCGTGACCGGCGCGGCATAGTCGTGGAGCACCATAGCTTGCCCCTCCCCACAGGTACATCGCCCGGTTGAACCGGACTACAACCAGGGTGACGATGGCCGTGACGACGACCCAGAAGGTGACGCCGACCAAGGCACCGATCACACACCGTGATTTCGCAGATACCGTCCAGGATAGGGTGACATACCGAAAAACCGGGTCGCAACGGTGCCCAGGCCATGGCGACGAGCAGAGGTGGAAACCCACCGTCCAGCACGCGCAGGTGGACGTCCGGCAGGACGACGAAGATCGTGACCAGCGCAAGCCAACTCACGAGGAAGGGGATCACGGCCTGTGCGACGTTTATGACGATGCCCGAGCGGCCTGTAAGGTCCTCGAGCCAGGCGATAGCCGTCCCCAGAACCAGGGAGACCACAAGTAGAACAGTGGGAATGAGAATGAGGCCGAATACAAGGGAGCCGGAACATCACCCTGCGAAACGAGAACGCTCTCGAAACGACCCTGACGTCCCACATGATGTTGAACGAGACCTGCAGACGGACAAACAGCCGGGTGGCCCCATAGAGCAGAATCCCCAGGCTGACGATGGCGAAAGTCCTCGAGGCCGGTGCTGCTTCGTATCAAGGACGTCGCGACAGTGCTGAGCATGGCGGCCATATCTTCGCCCATGCCCCTGCCCAATTCATCGGGTCAACCTGGCGTCCGCAGGAGGCAGTCCGCTGCCGAGCAGACGCCCCGTGATCTGGAGCGTGAGCAAGAGGAGGGGGCCCCATGGAGAACAGCGCGTAGTAGGCGATGCCGGCGCTCAGAAGGGGACCGTTACGCCGGCTGTAACCCCGATACAGGTTCCAAACAAAACCGACGACAGGCATCTTGTCGATGCGACCCTTGGGATTGGGCACAGAAAGCAGGGAGCCTACCCCGTTCGACCCCTCGGGCGAGGCCTGACCGCCGGCTTCGGCCGGGTGTTCGACTGGTTCGCCCTGCTGTGGGCTCTCTTCGTGGGTGCCGCCGATCGCCAAGCCCTATTCCCCCGTTTGTCCCTGGGAAGCCGCCGACTCCAGCAGTCCGTCAAGTGTAATAAATTCTCCGGGGGGAAGCACGACTGTGCGAACGTCGGGGGCGTACTCCGCGGCGTACCGCAGGAAGTCGCGGGGCGGGTCCACCAGATACCGCCCATCAGCACCTTCCGATCCCGAGGGGCAGGAACGTGCCCCAGTGGATAGGAATGGCCAGCCGGGGCCGGAGGATCCTCAAGGCTTGAGCGGCCGTCTGCGGCGACATGTGGTCTTCGGGCAACCGGAGACCCCACCCCCAGATGGGGAGCAGAGCCACGTCCAGCCCCTCGCTGAGATCGGCCAGGCCGTCGAAAAGCCCGGTATCGCCGGCAAAATAGATGGTGAGCGAACCGCGGATCATGTAGCCGACGGCTCCCGCCATATGGCCCCAGGGGTAGCGCTTGCCGGTGTGGTTAGCGGGCGTGGCGGTGACCGTGACGCCGCCTATCTGGAGCGCCTCCCCGGGAGCGAGTTCACGAACGTCCCGAAAGCGATATGGACGGAGGATGGCCCGAGCCCCTGGAGGCACAACCAGCGGCACGTCGCGAGGGAGCAGACGCAGGGACCGAGGATTCACGTGATCCAGATGCAGATGGGAGATGAGCACCGCGCCAAGGTCTTGAGTGACGCGCAGGTCGGGCAGGGGGCCGTGACGGGTGAGCACCGGGAATCGCCAACGGAGAACGGGATCGGTCAGGAGGCGCACACCATCGAGTTCGATGAGAAGCGTCTCGTGTCCCAGGTATGTGATGGTCGGTTCCACAGCGGCAAGGTCAAGAACGGCGCGGAGGCCGGCGTTGCCGCCGGCCTCCGCGCGCTCGTCCTATCGTAAGAGCCTCGATGGTGTCAGGCCGCGTACCCCGGCACCTTCTTGCGGCTGCGCCACGCGCCGCCACCGTGGGAGGCGATGTCGAACAGTATGCCTATGACGACCAGGACGTATCCCCAGAAGTAGAGGCCTCCGCCCGCCGTGCCGCCCCACCAGGCGATGGTGTAGAACAGCGTGGTCCACGGAGCAAAGACCACCCCGATTATCGGCCAGAAGGCCGTGTCGAAACACCCGGTGGAAGAATGCCGTATCGGCGATCCACCAAATGATGAAGGCCACCCGCGGGCCCAACGTGCCCATCAGAGCGAGCAAACAGCACATATCAGCCCCCCCTCGATCAGCGTCTGGTCGACACTAGATCATGGCCTTCCGCTTGAGTTCCTCGAACTCGGCGTCGGTGATGGCGCCGCTATCCTTGAGGCCTGAGCCTTGGCGATCTCCTCAGCCGCGGAGTAACCGGCCGCCCGCTGCTGACGTGCCGCGGCTTCTTCCATGAGCTGCTTGTCCTGTTCGGTCATCTTCGGCCGGGCGATCATGTAGATCAAGATTCCGAGCAGCGGGAGGAAGATGACGAAGAAGATCCACATGGCCTTCTTGCCGCCGCCGATGTCGTTGCGCCGAAAGATGTCGCTGAAGATGGCGATGAACATCCAGATGTAGATCATCCAGAAGAAGAAGATGCACATCGTCCAGATGACGCTGCCCTGGCCCCAGGTGTTACTGCACCCGGTAAGGGTGAGCAACAGGATGCCCATCAGCATGAGCAGGACCAACCACCGTTTTGAGAATTGCTTCATAGACCCCTCCGTTTCGTTCCGGGTTACGACCGACTACAACCGACTACAATCCTAGCAATTTCGCCTTCGCCGCGGCGAACTCTTCATCGGTGAGGATGCCCTGCGCCTTCAGCTCCGCCAGCTTCTGGAGCTGAGCGGTGGTGTCGGGCGCGGCCGGGGCGGCTGCGGGAGCCGCTGCCTGCTGAGCGGCGACCGCCTGAGTCGCGGCTGCGGCGGCCGCCGCTTCCATGGCGGCCTGCTGGTCGGCCGCTTGGTATGCGGCGAGTTCCTGCTGGTCGGCCGCCGCTTGCTGCTGGCCGGCCGCCTTGTTCGCTTGGTGGCCTCTGCACCGCGCCGGCCGTGCCGGCGACTACGGCGGTGGTAGCGGCCACGCCGATCAGGCTGGGACCGCGGCGTCTTCTCATCTCGTATGTGCCTCCCTGTCTTATTCCCTTTGTCTTCATTCGGCCGGTTACTTGGCGGCAGCCATGACGGCCTGGACTGCTTCGTACGAGATGTGATCCCAAGCCATGAGCATTCCGTCCGCGCCCCGAACCGCTTCGGCGAACTTGCGGGCCCACAGGTTCTCCCACACGAGGACGGCAGCCGAGGAGTTGGGTTCGAGGGCCTGGGCGGCGGCCAGCAGGTCGTCCTCGTTGAGTAGGTCGCCTATCTGCTTCTCGAAGGCGCCAAAGGGGGCAGCCTCGTCGTCGGCCAGATCCTCGAGTTCCACGATAAGGATGGAGCCGTCGGCGTCCTTCTTGACGAAGGCCAAATCCATCACCCGGATAGTGCCGGCCTTGACGAGGTCCCCCAGGGCGGGAATGATCTCGCCCTTGAACTTGTTGCCCGGGAAGCCCAGAACGATGTACTGGATCGGGCCCAATGATGCCTCCACTGCCATATCCTCCCTTGCTTTCGTCTGACGGTGACGCCCCGAGCAACCTCCCGGGATCGGACAAACGTGTCACCTGCCCGAGGGAGCGCCTAGCGTACCGATTACACGCTATCTCACAGTAGGCGACTCGACCGGTGAACGCAAGCATACCCAAAAAGTCCGATCATCATGCATCGGCCCCCTCTGACCGGCGTTTTGATTCGGTCCGCCGGGGTAGTAGGCTAAGGACACCGACGGCACTGGAGGGCACGGCACAAGGTGGACATGAGCAAGAATCCCTCTCTGTACCAGATCAACGCCCGCGCCTGGCTCACCGACCTCTCCCGGCGCCTGGGTTACGTTGCCGGCCTGGACAACGTCCCCGATGCCGATCTGGACCGCATCGCCGCGAACGGATTCGAGCTCGTCTATTTGCTTGGCGTTTGGCGGACCGGCGACGCCGGACGCTCTGTATCGCGGAGCAACGCGCGGTGGCGCGAAGAGTTCCTCCAGGCGGTCCCCGACCTGCGCGAGGACGATATCTGTGGCTCGTGCTTCGCGGTCATCGGCTACGACGTGTCGCCGAGGCTCGGCGGTGACGAAGCCCTCGCTCGCTTCCGTGCCCGCCTGCATCAACGAGGGCTCAAGCTCATCCTGGACTTCGTGCCCAACCACACGGCTCCCGATCACCCCTGGGTGACCGAGCATCCCGACTACTACGTGCACGGGACGGATTCCGACCTGGCCCGCCAGCCCCAGAACTACCTACGCACTGAAGACGGGTCGATCCTTGCCTACGGGCGGGACCCATATTTCGACGGATGGCCGGACGCGCTGCAGCTCGACTACGCCAATCCGGCACTTCAGGCGGCGATGCTCGGCGAGTTGGCCCGGGTGGCGGACCGCTGCGACGGAGTACGCTGCGACATGGCCATGCTCGTCCTGCCGGACGTGTTCGAGTGGACATGGGGCAAGACGCCGCAGCCCTTCTGGCCCGGGGCCGTGGCTCGGATCAAGGGCGAGCATCCTGGCTTTCTATTCATGGCCGAGGTCTACTGGGGACGCGAGTGGGAGCTTCAACAGCAGGGCTTCGACTACACCTACGACAAGCGGCTGTATGACCGGCTGATCGAAGGCGATGCCGACAAGGTCCGCGACCATCTGCGTGCCGATATCGATTTTCAGCGCCGTTCGGCGCGATTCCTCGAGAACCACGACGAGCCCAGGGCGGCGGCGACCTTCCGGCCGGACAAGCACCGGGCGGCGGCAGTCGTCACGTTTCTCTGCCCCGGCCTGCGGTTCTTCCAGGAGGGCCAAGCGGAAGGGGCGAAGGTCCACCTGCCCATGCACCTCTGCCGCCGGCCGGAGGAACCGGTCGACGAGGAGACTCAGCGCGTTCTACCGGTCGCTTGCCGCCTGCCTTCGCACCCCGGCGGTACGGGAAGGCGACTGGCAGCTCCTCGAGGCGGGGCCTGCCTGGAACGGCAATTGGACGCACGATTGCTTCGTGGTGCAGGCGTGGCAGGGCGCGAACGGTGACCGGCTGATCGCAGCGGTGAACTTCGCCGACCACCAGAGCCAGTGTTACACGCCCTTGCCCTTTGCCGATCTGGCCGGAAAGCGCTGGATGCTCCGCGACCTGCTGAGCGATACCAGCTATGCGCGCGAGGGCGACATGCTTAGCTCCCCTGGACTCTACCTCGACATGCCGGCGTGGGGTCATCACGTGTTCCGGCTGACGTAGCGCCCGCCTCGGCGACACCCTGCTATGCTCTTCACCATGGGTCGCCGGTCTGAAGAGGATCTTCCGCCCGCTCGCTCCCCTTGGCGGTCTGCTCAGGGACGCGTTCGATGGGGCGTGGGCGCACAACATCAGCCGCATGGCGGGATCGATCGCCTATTTTGGCGCCTTCAGCCTCGCGCCCATGATCGTCATCATGACGGCGCTCGCGTCGCTTGTGTTCGGTAAGAGCGCCACCGAGGGCCTGATAGCCGAGCGGCTCACCAGCACGTTCGGCGAGGAGACCGCCCACTTTATCCAGTCGATGCTCGCCGCCATCTACAGCAGCAGCGGGCTCACGGTGGCCACCGTGCTCGCCGTTCTCGCCCTGATTTGGGCGGCGACCCGCATCATAGGCTCGGTCCGCGGGGCTCTCAACGACATCTGGGGAGTGAAAGGGCATGGCGGCGGAGGCATCCTGGGCTTCGTCTTCGGCAAATTGATCGACGTAGGGATGGTCATCGTCATCGGCTTCATGTTCCTCGCTTCGATGTTCGCCAACACCGCGGTCACAACGCTCACCACCTATTTCTCGAACATCCTTCCCCTACCCGGCTGGCTCTTGCAGATCTTCGGCATCCTTCTTTCGCTCGTGATATCGACGGTGTTCCTGACGGTCATCTTCCGGGTGCTCCCGAACATCAAGGTGCGCTGGCTCTACATACTGGTGGGCGCCTCGATCACCGCCGTGCTCTTCAGCATCGGCAACTACTTCATCGGGCGGTATCTGGGGCGCACGAGCCCCGGTTCGGCGTTCGGAGCGGCCGGCTCGCTCGCGGTGATAATGATCTGGATCTACTACGTGGCCTACATCATCATCTTCGGAGCGGAGGTAACGAAGGCCTACGCGCACAGGGCAAGCGTGCGGCAAATGCAGGCCGCTGCCACCGAGGCGGCGGACTCATCCGACTCACCCGTGGCCGCCGAACAGCGGTCGCTCTCGGACGAGACGGTCCCTTCTTGATTTCCGGTCGAAACAGCCTAAGCTGAGACGACTGGACGCACGGCGCATTCGACCTGAAGGAGCACGAGATGGCCCGTATCAAGGAAAGCATCCTGATCGACTCCACCCCGGAGAAGGTCTACAACTATGTGTCGCATGTTGACAAATGGGCCAACTGGTTCTCCGGCCTGGGAGATATCAAGAGCGTCGAGGGCGACGGGGCTCGCAGGAACCGTCATACACCAGAGCTATTCCTTGATGGGCAAGGACGTGGACGTCATCACCACCGTCAAGGAGAACGGGCCCAAGCCGGGCGGCGGCTATCTGTGGAGAAACGAACGCGGAGGCGGCCTGCCCGGATGGCAAACGCTGAACTTCGATCCGCAGGACGGCAAGACTCTCGTGACCAGCGAGATCGAGTACGAGATGCCGGGGGGCATCTTCGGCAAGGCCGCCAACCACCTGGGTGTCAAGGCCTCCCTCGAGCATTCCTTGCGCCACACGCTGGAGAATCTTAAGAACCTGTCCGAAGAGGACTGGTTCATCGGCCGCGTCGAGAAGGAAGAAGAGTGGCCGCGGCCCTGCGATAGCTGATCGGAGGCGAGGATGGAACTGGACTACACCGTAAGCACCAGCAAGGGATTCGACCAGGCCGTCGATGCCGTGACGCAGGCGACTGCCGACGCGGGATTCCGCGTGCTCTTCGTCCACGACGTCGCCGCCACCCTGGCCGAGAAGGGCTTCGAGCGCGAGCGGATAAGCATCGTGGAGGTGTGCAACGCCAAGTATGCAAGCCAGATACTGGCCGCCGACGCCAAGATCGGGCTGATGCTGCCCTGTCCCATCATGGTGTACGCGGAGAAGAGTGAAGTGTTCATCACCACCATGCGGCCCAGCCTGATCGCCGACTTCTTCCCCAGCGCCGGCATCGCCGACGTGGCGGGCCAGGTCGAAGAGGCGCTCATCGGCATCGTCGACAAGGCCGCCGCGAGCTGACACGCGCGCCCGGTCGAAGTTCGTCAGCTAGGCCGGCGCCGCTGAACCCGGTTGCTGCTTCGGGATCGGCCCGGTGAAGAACAGGGCGATGACTCCCATGATGGCGAGGATGGCGAGGGCCGCGCGGAGACCCTCGATCTGCGAGGCCTCGTTCTGAGCGACGACTTCGGCGGTGAGTTCGGGGGAGGCGCCGGCCGCGGCCATCTGCGCCTCGAGGTCGGCCTGCGAGATGAACGGTGCGCCCGCGGCTAGGTTCACGTTGGCTTGTGCCTTCACCTCCGGGGGCACGTTGGGGTTCTGCTGGATCCCGGCTAGGAACGACACAGTGAGGGCCGCGATCAGCACCGAGCCGGCAAGTGCGGTCCCGATTGAGGCGCCGAGCTGGCAGCCGGTGTTCTGCAGTCCCCCGACTTCGGGGCTCTTGTCGGCAGGTGCTGCCGAGACGGTCACGGCTACCGAGTTGCGACGCCAGCGCTCCCATGCCCAGGCCGACGATGAGCAAGGGGACGGTCACGATGGAGGAATCGGCCCCCACGGCGAGGCTCCCGATCAGCGCCAGGATACCGACGATGATCGCCAGCAGACCAAAACGAACCGCCCGCCGAGGCGAGACCCGGGGAAGCAACTTAGGTATGCCAACGGCGGCGAGAAGCATCGTGACCGAGAGAGGCACCAGACGCAGACCGGTGTCGATAGGGGACAGCCCGAGCACGACTGAGAGAAACAGCGGCATGATGAAGAGAATGCCGGATATGATCAGGAATTGAAAAAGGAAGGATGCGAGCCCCGCCGTGAGTTGCGGGATGCGCATCAGCGAAGGCGGGATAAGGGGCTCCTTGCCCGCGCGCTCCAGACGGCGTTGCCAGCGCATGAACACCCAGATCAAGAAGAGTCCAGCGATAATGAACCAGAAGGTGAGCGAGAGCCCGAGCAAGGACGCGGCGCCCGGCTTGGGCCGGATCCAGCCCCACACCGAAGACTTGAGCACGCCCATGACAAAGAGGGCCAGGCCGGCGGTCCATACCGCTGCGCCGATGAGGTCGAGGTGAGGACGCTTCTCCATCGGTGGGTCGGCGGCGCGCCGGGCCAAGACCAGTATGATGAGAACGAGGACCACCTCGCCGGCGAACACGTAGCGCCACGAGAAGTACGTGGTCATGAATCCCCCGACCACCGGGCCGACGGCGATCGCGATCGCGCCGGCGGCAGCCACCAGACCGTAGGCCCGCGGCCGCCCCTCGGGCGGGAAGTTGCCGGCGACCAGCGCGACGATGGCGGGCATGATCAGCACGGCGCCGAAACCTTCGAGGAACGACCAGCCGATGATGAGCACCGTGAGGTTGGGCGCCAGCGCCGTCGTCAACGACCCACAGCCGTAGATGATGCAGCCCAGCGAGAAGGCCCGCTTACGGCCGATGATGCTGCCGACCTTGCCGCCGAGGACCATGAGGCTGGCCATGACCAGCGTATAGAGCGTGATCGCGGTCTGCACGCCGGTGACCGTCGTGCCTATATCTGCCGCCACGGTGGCGATCGACACGTTCATCACCGACAAGTCGAGGGCCATGAGGAACTGACCGGCGGCCAGGGTGAAGAGGATGAGGCCGGCGCCGGAAGCGGTAGCGCTTGCACCCGTCTTGCCGGCACTCTTGTTCTTCGCCATCAGAATCAGCCTCCCATCGTGCGGTCGCGCGCTGCAGCGCTCCATGGACCGGCAGTCAAACTAGCCCAGATTGTATCCTGGCGCGACCCTCGGGCGCATCGCGTGGCGCGAGAGCCGTCCAGGTCCATATTTGCACCTCTTGTAGCCCTGTCGAGACGCCCTCATTGAGCCCAGGAAACGAAGCAATGCGTTTCGCTCACGCCCAGCGGGGGTAGGTCATTTCAAACGGCTTGGATCCGCGACCGCCACACCACCCCCCGGGAGACTGCAAATGAGTTCGATCATGGCACCGAACCCGCTCGATGTCGGCGCCGCAGGCCGGCGTACGATCTACAGCATGTGCGGCATGTGTGCGGTCCGCTGCCCGATCGAGGTCACGGTCGAGGACGGGCAGATAGTCTGGCTGCAGGGCAACCCTCACGACAAGGCCATCGGCGCCAGCCTCTGTGCCAAGGGCTCGGCCGGCCTGGCCTTCGAGCAGGATGACGAACGCCCGCAGACACCTTTGATCCGCTCCGGGCCCGCGCGGTGGCGGCCAGTGGCGGCGGGCGTCCTGGGACGAGGCCCTCGATTACATCGCGGACAAGCTGCACGAGACCACCGAGGCCTTCGGCGCCCGCGGCATCGCGCTTTCCGATCGCGGCGGCTTCTTCACCGATCTGACCCGGACCTTCGTGCAGGCGCTCGGCTCGCCGAACTACTTCAACCACGACGCCGGCTGCGGCGGCAACGTCCACAACGCCGCGCGCTCGATCTATGGCTTCGGTCATGAGGGGCTCATCCCTGACCTCGGGCGCGTCAAGCACATGGTGCTCTACGGCCGCAACGTCGTCCAATCGCTCATGGTCAAAGAGGCCAAGGCCTTCATGGCCGCGGTGTCGAACGGGATGCGGGTCACCTACATCGATCCGCGCGCCACCGTCACCGCCTGCAAGGCCACCCGCTACTGGCAGGCACGGCCTAACAGCGACTACGCGCTCAACCTGGCCATCATCCACGAGGTCCTGAACCAGGGGGCCTACGACAAGGACTTCGTCGATAGCTTCGTCTCCGGCATGGACCACCTACGCGAGGCGGTCAAGGACACGACGCCGGAATGGCAGGAGCCCCACACCGGCCTTCCCGCCGGGCAGATCCGCGCCTTCGTGGAAGAGATTTCTGCGGACCGGCCGCACGTGATCTTCCACCCGGGCTGGATGTCGGCGCGTCACAAGCAGTCGTTCTATGTCAGCCGTTCGGCGCTGATCCTGAACGCTCTGATGGGCAACCTCGAGATCCCCGGCGGTTATGTACTGGGCAAGTCACCCGAGTTCTACGGCCGCAAGGGCCTCAACCATCTGACCGACCGCGCGCCCAAGGTCGAAGAACCGCGGGTGGACGGCGCCGGCACCGAAAGGCCGCAGTGGGATCCGGCCATCGGCATGCTGCACCAGGCTTTCGCCGCCATGGAGACGGGGCAGCCCTATGGCATTGGCGCCTACTTCGCCTACCGCCACGATCCTTTCACCGGCCTGCCCGATCCCGAGGCGACCCGACGAGCACTGGACAAGCTGAAGTTGCTTGTCTCCATCGACGTACGCTATTCGGAGACGGGCTGGTTCGCCGACGTCATCCTCCCTGAGTCGACCTATCTCGAGCGCGCCAACATCCTCTGTCAGATGAACGGCCCGGTGCCGGTCTTCGCCATGCGCGACCAGGCCATCGCGCCGCGCTTCGACAGCCGTCCGGCTTGGTGGATCTTCCGCGAGATCCTGCATCGCATGGGCATCAAGGAGGTGCTCGACTTCGAGACCATCGAGGAACTATGGAACTATCAACTCGACGGCACCGGCGTGACCATCGCCGAGATGCGCGAGGCGGGGTTCGTCGCCTTGGCCGATGCTCCGAAACTCATCCCACGCGAGAGCCTCACCTTCCCGACCCCGTCGGGCAAGATCGAGGTCGAGAGCGGGATCCTGAAGAAGGCGGGGCTGGCCAGCTTGCCGCCCTACACGGTCAAAGAGGCGCCGGCGGATGACCGCTTCGTCCTTCTCTTCGGAAAGACCGCGACGCTGGCGCATGGCCAGTCTCTCAACAACCCGCTACTGGCCGAGATCGCGCCCGAACAGGTCCTCTGGATCCACCCCGACCGCGCCCGGCCGCTTGGTATCGCCGATGGTGACGCCGTCGAGGTCGACGGGGGCGGGCCCTATGTCGGAAGACTCCAGGCCATGGTCACCCCCTGGATCCATCCGGAGGCCGTGTTCATGCTGCACGGCTACGGCGCCACGGTGCCGCTCGCGACCCGCGCCTTCGGCGTAGGTGTGGCCGATCAGCGTTTGCAGTCGGGCAAGCTCTACGACTTCGACCCGGCCGGCGGTGGTTGTGCGCTGACCGAGACCATCGTCCGGGTCAGGCTTGCGCTGAAGGAGGGAGGCGACACGTGAGCACCTACACCCTCCGCCACGACGAAGCGAACTGCATCGGCTGCCAGGCCTGCGAAGTGCACTGCAAGACCAATAAGGGCCTGGGCCCCGGACCGGCCCCGTGCAAGATCATCTTTGTCGGCCCGGTGGACGTCGCCGGACAGCCGCGCCTTCGCCTCGTCTTCATGCCCTGCTTCCACTGCGAGGAGCCCTGGTGCGTCAAGGCCTGCCCCACAGGCGCGATGCAACGTCGCGAGAAGGACGGCATCGTCTTCGTCGAATCGAGCATCTGCGTGGGATGCAAGAGTTGCATGGCTGCCTGCCCCTGGGGTACCCCTCAGTGGGATCCGGCGACACGCAAGGCGGTCAAGTGTGACTACTGTAAGGATCGCCTCGAGGCCGGGCTCGAGCCGGCCTGCGTGACCAAGTGCGTCACCGGGTGCCTGTCCTTCGGCGCCAACGAAGAGCCCGATCCGCGCCGCGAGCGTTACGCCCACTACATCGTGGCCGAGCCGCTGGGCAGCGGTTAGGGAGGAGCCGTGAGCGACCTCCAGATGCTGCCGGCGTGGCTCGACATCGGCGCCGCCGCCCTGGCGGGCTCCGCGCCGCCGGCGAAGACCATCGCCGACGCGCTGCCGGGTTTTGCTCAGGCCCAGTCTCTGACGCCTCTACAGCGGCTGCAGCGTGTGCAGGAGTCCGGCCTCTCCGAGTGCGGCGGCGCGGGCGAACCGATCTATGCGG
Organism: uncultured Actinomycetota bacterium; assembly: GCA_963843455.1. Taxonomy (GTDB): domain Bacteria; phylum Actinomycetota; class Thermoleophilia; order RBG-16-64-13; family RBG-16-64-13; genus CAIQPS01. The sequence goes on along the minus strand of CAWJKE010000013.1, from coordinate 89,208 downwards.
CATGGCGCCAATTCCTGCGCAGCCGTGGGGCCTCGGCCCTGGTGATCGACGCGACCAGCCTTGACCCACGGGCGCGTGGCTCGGCCGCCATCCTCGACGGAGCACCCTGGCTGCTGGCGGAGGGCGTGCTGATCGCCGTCGGCCTGCGCGACAGCCGAACGATCGAGCTGCGGCTCCCGGTCGAACTGAATGGCCACGAGGCGGCCTTTCTGAACGTGGTCGATGCGATTCGTTCGCTCGCGCAGGTCGCAGGCCCAGGCCGGCAGATCGAGGTGCTGCGTAACAGCCGGCCGAGTTGCTGGGGGGAAAGACCTACCGGCGATGGGTCGCGGCTGATACACACGCCGGAAACCTGGTGCCGGATCGCCCTGCTCTTCGCGGGCGCCACGGACCTCGATAGGTCGTTGCTCACCCTTCGGCGGGGCATGAAGCAGCGCGGCCTGGTCGAGCTCGAGCGTCCCGGGAACCTGCGGCACCAGGTCGACGACTGGGGCGGCGGAGTCGAGGTGGAAAGCCAGGATCCGGTGCTCGTCTTCGACGACGGCCTGGGTGGCTTCCTGCCCTTGTCCAAAGCGGACCTCTCATGCGAGCCGCTCTCGTTCGCATCCGCAGGCATTATCCCGGCACCGTCCAGCCTGATGGTGATGGCCGAAGGCGGATGCATCCTCCGGCAGGCCAGACGTGCTCTTTACCGGTATTGGCTGCTCGCCGACGCCGAAGAGCCGGCGGTGCGCGGCTTGCTGGCGCGCGCCGCGCGCTTGGTGGGCGAGATCACTCTCGGCCGAGGGAGGTTGCCCATCTCGCCGCCCTCGATGAGATCGCGCTCGATCTTTTCACGCAGGGGCTGGGGGCCGCGTGGCCGCTGGGCAGTTCTCTGCGCTACTACCGCGAGCAGTGGGAGCGTCACCTACGGCGTGAATCCTGCCCGGAAGGCCTCTGCCTGGTTCGCGATCCCGCGCCTTGCCACCGTACGTGTCCGGCCAACATCGACATCCCGAGCTTCATGGCTCACATAGGTCACGGCGACTACGGGTCGGCCATCGAAGTCATCAGGCGCGACAATCCCCTCCCGCTCACCTGTGGCCTGGTCTGTCCGGCGACCTGCGAAGCGGCCTGCGTTCGCGGCGGGGGCAACGGGGCGGTGTTCATCCGGCCGATGAAGACCAAGGCGGCCGAGCACTGCCTCACCGACGGCGGCTATCCGAAGCCCGAACTGGCGGCCGACACCGGTAAGCGGGTCGGCGTCGTCGGATCCGGTCCCGCCGGTCTCACGGCTGCCTACTACCTCCGCCTTCTCGGCCACGAGGTCGAGGTGTTTGAGGCCCAGGAAGACGCCGGCGGGATGCTGCGCTACGGCATCCCGGCCTACCGTCTGCCGCCGGATCTCCTCGAGCAGGAACTCGACCAGATCCGGGCGCTAGGTGTTACGATCCGCACCGGCCTCAAGGTCGACGGCCTCGACGCCTTCCGCAAAGACTACGACGCCGTGTTTCTCGGCCTCGGCACGCAGCGGTCGCGCCATATCTCGATCGAGGGTGTTGAGCAGTCCTTCGTCCTCGGCGGCATCGACTTCCTGCGGGCCGTGCGCGGCGGTGACCCGGTCCGGGTCGGGCCGCGGGTCGTGGTCGTCGGCGGCGGCAATGTCGCCATCGACGTCGCCTTGACGGCCCTGCGGCAGGGCGCGAAGCACGTCGACATGGTCTCCCTCGAGGATCGCCGCGAAATGCCGGCCAGCCCCCACGAGATCGAGACGGCGGTCGCCGAAGGCGTGCAACTGCACCCCGGCTGGGGCCCGGTGAGCATCGACGAGGAAGGCGAGGTCACCTTCCAGTTCTGCGAGCAGACCCGCGACGAGGACGGCCGCTTCGATCCCAAGTTCGACGCCTCCCGCCTGCTCAAGCTCGACGCCGATCACGTGATCCTGGCCGTCGGCCAGGGGACGGACTTGAGCATGCTCGAAGGCACCGCAGTCGAGAACACGCGGGGCTTCATCGTCACCGACCCGGGAACCCTGATGACCGCGGTGCCCGGTGTGTTCGCCGGCGGCGACGTGGAGCACGGCCCGCGAACCGCTGTGGAGGCGATCCGCTCCGGAAAGATCGCCGCGGCCTCCATCGACGCCTGGCTGCGCGGGGTAGAGATGGACCCGGCCACCGGCAGGCCGGAACGCCGCGCCGAGGTGACCCCCCTGCCCGTCGACGCATCCGATCGCACTCGTCTCCGCCGCGCTTCGATGCCGGAACGCAGCGTCGAAGAGACGCTCGGCGAGGGCGAATACGTTCAGATCGAGGAGGGTCTTTCCGACGGGATGGCCCACGACGAGGCCCGCCGCTGCCTCCGCTGCGACCTCTGCATCGGCTGTGGGCTCTGCATGGCCGCCTGCAGCGAGATGGGTGTCGACGCTCTGCGTATGGCCGACACGCCCGCCGGCCGGCTCGCCTACTTCGATTTCATCCGGCCGGCCGAGCTGTGCATCGGGTGCGGCGCCTGTACGCAGGTCTGCCCGACAGGCGCGATCTTCCTTGAAGACACGGAGGGGATGCGGCGCACCGTCATCACGGGAACTGTCGTGCGCGAACAGCCGCTCTTGGCCTGCAGCGAGTGTGGTGCGCCGACGCGGACGGCAGCGCACCGGGAATTCATCCGCGGGCGTCTGCCCGACCACATGGCGGCCCCCCTGGATCGCGAACTCTGCCCATCGTGCGCGCGCCGGCGGGCCGATCGTCCCTCTTGAACGACTCGCGAAACGTCTCCAGCTTCGGAGGGTGACCATGGCAGAGAAGTACGAGCGCGGCCGCGCGGCGGTCGCCTGCACGACCGAACAGACCCACCTCGGTGAGGGAGTGCGTTGGGATGACCGGCGCTCTGAGCTATTGCGAGTGGACATCTTGGCCGGGCGGGCTGCCGAGCCAGGTCCCGACGACGGTGCCCTGGTCGCCGTACGCACGTCCGAACTCCCCTGGACTGTCGGGATGATCGCACCCATCGAGGGGGACGGGGGTGGCTGCGCGGCGCCGGCCGCGGCTTCGTCTACCTGGCGCCCGATGACACTGCATCGGACCATCGCCGAGGTCTCCCCGGTCGCGACCCGGATGAACGACGGCGCCTGCGATCCGCAGGGCCGGTTCTGGGCCGGGACCCTGGCGGACGATCACCACCCAGGCGGTGGCGCGCTCTACCGGCTGGACCAGGCTGGCCGGACCGAGCAGGTGCTCGACGGCATGACGATTCCCAACGGGGTGGGCTCGAGCCCAGATGGGCAGACAATGTACCTGGTGGACAGTGGTCCGCGAGTGCGTCCACGCCTTCACGTTCGACCCCGAGCGCGGCACCATCTCCGCTGGACGGATCCTCATCACCGTGGCCGAGGACGATCGGCTCACCCGATGGCATGACGGTGGACGCCGCCGGTGACCTCTCGGTGGCGATCTATGGCGGAGGGCAAGTCCGGCACTTCTCCCCCGATGGCGTGGTGCTCGAGGTGCTCACCGTCCCGGCCCGGCAAAGCACGTGCTGTGCGTTCCAGGCCTGGGCCTCCGCCGGCTGTACGTTACCACGGCCACGGAGAACTGGACCGATGAGCAACGCAGGGCCGAACCGGCTGCCGGGCTCGTGTACCGGCTGGACACCGATGCCACCGGCCGCCCGGCCGCTCCCTTCCGCCCCGACCCCACGTGGTGGGCGGAGTTCTGAGCGTCTGGGAGGAGCTGAGTAATGCCCCGGGCAGACGAGGAACTCAGCGCGGGCGTCGGCTACGAGCAGGACGCCGGTGCCGCTGCAAATCACGGGAGCGCCTGCGGCTCTTTCGACGGACGAAGAACTGGTGCTGCGTGCGCTCCTTGCCTGTGAAATAGGCGGAACCCCTGCGCAGCTAACGGCGAGATCCGGCCTGACCAGAGAGCAGGTGGCGAACGCGCTGCAGGACCTGCGGGCCAAAGGTTTGGTCACCTGCCTAAATACCGTCGTCGAGAGCTACGCCGCACGCTTCCCCGGCATCAGAGTCTCGTAGGGTCCGCCTCGAGCGGTGCTTACAGATTTCGGAGAGGATCAAGATGGCAACGTCTGACACGAACGCGGAGCAAAAACGGCTTGAGGAAGCCAGGAATGGCGTTCCCTGGCGGAAGTGGGGGCCCTACCTGAGTGAGCGACAATGGGGCACGGTCCGCGAGGACTTCAGCCAGACGGTGACGCTTGGAGCTACTTTCACTCATGATCACGCCCGTTCCCGTGCCTATCGTTCGGGTGAAGACGGATTGGCCGGTTTCTCGGACGAGAAGGCACGGCTTTGTTTTGCTCTTGCCCTCTGGAACGGCCAGGATCCGATTATCAAAGAGCGGCTCTATGGTCTGACCGGCACCGAAGGCAATCACGGGGAAGATGTCAAGGAATACTACTTTTATCTCGACTAGTACACCCACGCACTCCTATATGAAATGGCTGTATAAGTACCCGCAGCGGGCCTATCCCTACGAGAATCTGAAAGAGAACAACCGTAATCGCTCGCGCCTGGAGCCGGAGTATGAGCTGCTGGATACCGGGATCTTCGCGGAGGACCGCTATTTTGACATCTTCGTCGAGTATGCCAAGGCAGCGCCCGAGGACATCCTCATTCGGATTACGGTGGAAAACCGGGGACCGGAAGCAGCGATCGTGCATGTTTTGCCCACGCTCTGGTTCCGCAATCGTGGACATGGTCGCCGGAAACGAAAAAGCCGATGCTGCGTCAAGTCAAGGGCAAGAAAGGCCTGCGGACCGTCGCGGCCACTCACGCGGAGTTGGGTCAGCGATGGCTCTATATCGAGGGGGATGTGCCCCTTCTGTTTACCGACAACGAAACGAACAACAAGAAGATTCTTGGCACGGCCAATGCGGGTCCCTTCGTGAAGGATGGTATCAACGATTATCTTGTCCAGGGACACAGGAATGCCGTCAATCCGCAGGGTGTCGGCACGAAGGTTGCGGCACACCATACCCTGCAAATCAAGGCGGGAGGAACTGCGGTCCTTCGCCTTCGGCTGGTCGATACGGCTCCCGGAAAACTGAAGGACCCGTTTTCCGACTTTGACGGTGTGTTCATAAGCACGCCTCGAAGAAGCGGACGACTTTTATCATTCGATCACGCCGCCTTCCGCGACGGAGGATCGAGGCACGGGTCCAGAGACAGGCCCTGGCCGGCATGCTATGGTCCAAGCAGTATTTTTTGTTCGATGTGGGACAAGTGGCTCAAGGATAACGGCGGTGACCCCTTTTCCGTTCTGACCGGCCCGGTGCGAAACCGCGAGTGGGGACACATGGTCAACGATGACATCATCTCCATGCCGGACAAGTGGGAGTATCCGTGGTACGCGGCCTGGGATCTGGCGTTTCACACGATTCCGCTGGCCGCAGTCGACATTGACTTCGCCAAAGAACAGCTCGACCTGATGCTGCGGCAGACCTACCTCCACCCGAACGGGCAGATCCCCGCCTACGAGTGGAATTTCAGCGACGTGAACCCGCCGGTCCACGCATGGGCCACGCTGGCCATCTACCGGATGGAGCAGGCAGCGCGGGGCGAGGGAGACCTGGCATTTTCTCAAACGCTCGTTCGGCAAGCTTCTGGTCAACTTCACCTGGTGGGTGAACCGCAAGGACCGGTTCGGGAACAACGTTTTCGAGGGCGGCTTTCTCGGTCTCGACAACATCGGGGTCTTCGATCGATCCGCGCCGTTGCCGACCGGAGGACATCTCGAGCAGGCCGACGGTACCGCCTGGATGGCGCTCTTTAGCCAGAACATGCTGGAGTTGGCCATGGAGATCGCCGCGCACGACCCGAGCTACGAGACCTTCGCCGACAAGTTCGTCGACCACTTGCTCTGGATCGGCCACGCCGTGGACCACGTCGGTACGGACGGTCTGTGGGATGAAGAGGACGGCTTCTTCTACGACCTACTGATACTGCCAGACGGGAGTGCGACCCGTCTCAAGGTGCGCTCCATGGTCGGCCTGCTGCCGCTCTGCGCCACCACTGTGATCGAGCCCTGGCAACGCGAGCGCGTGCCGCGGATCATGGAACTGTTCGCCGAGCGGATCCGCCGGATGCCGGAGCTCGAAGCCAATATCTTCAGTGGGCCGGGGTCACGCCGATCGCGGCCTGATGGCCCTGGTGGACCCTGTCCGCCTGCGGCGCATCCTCAAGCGTCATGCTCGACGAGAACGAGTTCCTGGGCCCCCACGGGATCCGGGCGCTTTCGCGCTACCACCTTGATCATCCGTACGTATTTGAGACCGGAGGCAGGGATTACTCGGTGAACTACGTGCCGGCCGATTCCGACTCGGGGATGTTCGGCGGCAACTCCAACTGGCGCGGTCCGGTCTGGATGCCGGTCAACATGCTTCTCGTCCGGGCGCTCCTGTCAGTCTCTACGGCTTCCACGGGGACGATTTTCAAGATCGAGTGCCCCACCGGCTCGGGTCACGAGATGAACCTCTTCGACGTGGCCAAGGAGATCGCGAATCGGCTGACGAGCATCTTCTTACGTGACGAGAACGGGCGCCGGCCTGTGTTCGGCGGCGCGAAGAAGTTCCGAGGACCCGCACTGGCGCGACCACATTCTATTCTACGAGTACTTCCACGGCGACAACGGGGCCGGCGATCGGAGCCAGCCACCAGACCGGTTGGACCGGCTTGGTGGCCACGCTCATCGATCTCTTCGGAACAGTCGACGACTCGAAGTTCCTTGATGTGGGCAAGAAGGCGGCGTTCGACCCGAATGTCGTTTCGCCGCAATGACTCTGAACGAATCAAAGCAAAGGAGGCACCCGATGAAGGCCATTACCTTGGAACCGATGAAGCCCGGAACCGCGCAACTGGAGGACGTTCCGGAGCCAGACCTTGGCGACGGCTCGGTGCTCGTGGAAGCCATCGCCGTCGGGGTCTGCGGCACCGATGTCGAGATGGTGGAGGGCAAGTATGGCTGGGCGCCCCCGGGGAAGACACGGCTCGTGCTGGGGCATGAATCTCTCGGGCGCGTGATCGACCCGGGTCCGGCCAAAGGGCTGAAGAAAGGCGATCTCGTGGTGGGCATCGTACGCCGGCCCGACCCGGTTCCGTGCCCGAACTGCGCCGTGGGCGAGTGGGACATGTGCCAGCAACGGTCAATACACCGAGCGTGGCATCAAGCAGATCGACGGCTTCATGTCCGAACGCTGGAGGATCGAGCCCGAATACGCGATCAAGCTCGACTCGCTCCCTCGGCATTCTCGGCGTGCTGCTCGAACCCACAACGGTGATCACGAAGGCGTGGGAGCAGCGCTGCTACTCTCGGGCTGGGCCGGCATTCCTTCTGGGAGCCGCGCAACGTCCTGGTGACGGGCGCCGGGCCGATCGGCCTGCTCGCCGCTCTCATGGGAGTCCAGCGCGGCTTCAACGTGCATGTGCTTGACCGGGTGGAGTCGGGACCGAAACCGGATCTCGTGCGCGCCCTCGGCGCCACCTATCACTCCGGCACCGTTGCCGATGTCCATCCGGCGCCCGACGTCATCATCGAGTGCACCGGGGTCGGCAAGGTCATCTATGACTCGTGCTGGGCGATTGCCGCCGGTGGCGTTGTCTGCCTCACCGGCATCGGAAGCGGGGGCTCACAAGGGACCACCGCCGACGTCGCGGCTGCGGTCGTTTCTGAAGAACATCGTGATCGTCGGCAGCGTCAACGCCAACAGGCGGCACTGGTACAAGGCCGGCGAAGTGCTTGGCCGCCGCCGACCCCAAGTGGTTGGCCCGCCTCATCACCCGCCGGGAAAAGCCGGAGGACTTCAAACAGGCGCTCGAGCGACAACCCGAAGACATCAAGGTCATCGTCCAGTTCTCTGAAGTCTAGTGAGCAAGGGGAACGTGATGGCCTCGCCCTGGACCGACGTTTCGGCAGCACCCGACCCGGGCACTCACCGAGGGGCGGACACACACCCAAAGGGAGGTCAAACGGGCTAATTCAACGAAGCACCCGTGCATTCTGGCTTCGCAGCGCTGCTCGATTGTTCGACAGCGCCCCCAATAACCGAAGGAGGAACCACATGGCTATCGGACCGGTTCAACTACTTGTGTTCGGATTCAAATCCCCGGAATTCAGAGGCGAGGCCCTCGACGAACTCGCACGGCTCCGCGAGAGCAATGCGGTCCGGGTCATCGACGCGCTTACCCTCTACAAGGACCCTGAGGGCGTGATGAACGTGATTCGGCTGAGCAACCTGACCGAAGATGAGTCAGTCGAGTTCGGCGCCAAGGTGGGCGCACTCATCGGTCTCGGCGCGGCCGGCGAAGAAGGCTTCGTCGCCGGAGCCGAGCTGGGGGCTCAGGCCGGCGAAGAGGGCATCGAGATCTTCTCCGACCAAACAGCGGCCGATATTCTTGAGGATATCCCGAACGACTCGGCCGTGGCCCTGATGCTTATCGAGCATCACTGGGCGATACCGCTCCGGAACGCGATATGGCGTGCCGGCGGCTTCAACATCGCGAGCGACTTCATCAGGCCGCGCGACCTCATTGCAATCGGCCTTGTCACCCGTGAAGAGGCAGACGAGTTGGCTGCGCTCGAGATGGCCGATGAGGAAGGCGACGAGGACTAGGCCGCAGCCTGAAGGAGAAGCAGTGAAAGGCCCCTGGTTGTAGGGCGCCGACCTCTCCTACTCGATCGAGGTGATCGAGGGAAAGGTTCCGGTGCATACCGGACCCGTCACGCTGTTCATCGACCCGTTGGGACGGCCCCTCTCGCCCGGCTCGGTAGCCGGGGTTCGCAGGCGCGAGCGCCGGTGAGGGTTCTGGCGGGTCGGCCAAAGGCACATCAATCAAGGGGACACCGGCCTGACATGTAGTCACGGCCGTCAACACAAGGAGGAGAAATGAACACTGACAATCTCGCGCTCGTGGTCGGCTCGTACGCCGCCGCCGGGAAGGCGGCCGAGGACTTCGCCGCGCTCAAGTCCGGCGAGGAGGCCGGCCAGTACAAGGTCATTCAGGCCGTGGTGATGAGTCGCGACGCGAGCGGCAAGGTCGACGTGAAGGAGCACGGCGACCTGCACGTGGCCGGTGGCGCCACCCTCGGCGCAGGCGCGGGGCTCGTCCTCGGTCTGTTCGCGCCGCCACTGCTGGCCGCGACCGCGATCGGCGCCGGGATCGGCGCCGTGGTGGGCAAGCTCTCCAAGCGGCACGAAGAGAAGAAGATGGGCGTCGACGTGGAGAAGTACCTGCCGCCGGGATCCTCCGCGGTCGTCGCCATCGTCGATGACCAATGGGCCGACGCGGTCGAGAACGCTCTGGTTCAGTCGGACAAGAGGATCAACCAGGCCATCGACTCGGGCGACTACGACCAGCTGCAGGCGGCACTCGCGAAGTCCTCCGATGAAGTCACGGATGCAATCAACTCGTAGGTCGCGAGGGAAAGAAGGGCCGGCGTACGCGCCGGCCCCTTTCGTCCCCGCTTTTCACCGAGGCAGCGATTGCCGGAATGCGGGGCACTACCCCGTCCGTGGAACTGCAAACAGACTGTCATGCGTAGGTACATATGGCCCGTAACTACAAGCTCTTGCCCAAGCAGCGCCTCGAGGCGTTCTCCGATGGCGTCCTTGCCATCGTCATCACGTTGCTGGTACTCGAGCTCAAGGTCCCGGCCGACTCGACGAATCTCGGCGCCGCCTTGCTCGCTGAGTGGCGCATGTATCTCTCCTACCTGGTCAGCTTCGCCTTCGTCGGCGGGTGGTGGATTGCGCACAGCAATCTCACCAGGTTCATGAGGTCGGGTAATGGGGCTTTCTTTCGACTGAATCTGGTCGGCCTTCTCTTCGTCTCGGTCATGCCTTTCACGGCCGCCTTGGCAGGAGAGCACAGCGGCGACGCGGGCGCGCGAGTCGCGACCATCGTCTTCGGCGTCGACCTCCTGCTGGCCTCCTTCGCACTCAGCATGCTCGGGGTGTATCTCTCGCGGCACAAAGAGATGATCGAAGACCAGGTGGCTGAAGGTGACCTTCGCGCCTTCGTGCGGGGGCGGTGGTGGTCGGTGGGCCTACTGGTCTTCGCCATTGCCATCGCCTTCGTCTCACCGAGGGCCGCTGTCATGCTCTATCTTGCCTGCACGGTCCTCTTGATCGTTGAGCCGCTCGTGCCTCGGCGGTCACGGGGCCCGGCTGCTTCCGGAGAACACGGTGGGGACAAAGAGGAGCCTTCGCACGCTGACCAGCCCAAGTAGCAGACCGCGGGGCGGCCTGCTCCGGCCGCCCGCGAAGGCGAAATCGCAGTGATTCTGGTCGGTCGTAACATGAATGAAACGGAGGGATCTATAAAGCAATTCTCGAAACGGTGGTTGGTCCTGCTTCTGCTGATGGGCATCCTGCTGCTCAGCCTCACCGGATGCAGCCAGACCTGGGGTACCGGCAGCGTCATCTGGACCATGTGCATATTCTTCTTCTGGATGATCTACCTCTGGATCTTCATCACGGTCTTCGCCGACATCTTTCGCCGGAATGACATCGGCGGTGGTGCCAAGGCCGGCTGGATCATCTTCCTGATCTTCATCCCGCTCATCGGCCTTCTGGTCTACCTGATCGCCCGGCCGAAGATGACCGAGCAGGACAAGCAACTGATGGAAGAGGCCGACGCAAAGCAGAAGCGTGCGGCCGGTTATTCAGCGGCCGACGAGATCGCCAAGGCTCAGGCGCTCCTTGACAGCGGCGCTATTACCCAGGCGGAATTCGACGAAATGAAGCGGAAGGCCATGATCTAGCCTCGACCGACGAGTGTTCGGCGCAAGAGGATAAGCGAGAGGCGCCCATGTGCTCGCAGCCGGGGCACTAGCAGGGTCGAGGCGGCAGGCAACCTACAAACTGGAAGAGGAGCGGCGGTGACCGGGTACCTCGTCCTTGTGGCTCTTATAGCCCTGTACTCCCTGGGCGCGGCCCGGCTCGAGTATCTGATGATAACGGGGCCGATCACCTTCGTCGTTCTCGGTTTCGTGCTTGGCCCAAATGCCGCGTTCTTGGTCGAACCGGGCACCAACTCGGAGATAGTCCGCGTGGTCACGGGGCTGACGCTGGCTCTGTTGCTCTTCTCCGATGCCTCCAGCGTCAATCTCCGCGCTCTTCGCCGGGACAAGGCGATTCCTATATTGCTTCTTTTTGTCGGTCTGCCGCTGGCAGTCGCTTTCGGCATCTTGTCCGCGTGGCTTCTGGTGCCTGCGCTCGGCCTGGGCACGTGCGCCCTACTCGCCTCCATCCTCGCACCCACCGATCTTTCCCTGGGCCTCGCGATGTTCCGGAACCCCAAGGTGCCGGATAGGATCCGGCGGGACATCAACGTGGAGAGCGGCCTGAACGATGGTGTGGCCACGCCGCTGGTGACACTCTTCATTGGCGTCGCCATCGCCCAGTCAGAGAATAATGGACATCGGATCGTCACGGCCATCCGGGAGATAGCGATCGGCATCGCCATCGGCGTCGCCGTCGGCCTGGCTGCCGGTCTGCTCATGCGTCTATCCATCAAGCGCAAGTGGTCATCGGTGGCCTCTCGCCAATTTGCCGCCATCGCTTTCGCGCTGCTGGCCTATGGCGGCGCCCTGGCTCTCGGAGGCAACGGGTTCATCGCGGCATTCGTCGGGGGGGTCACCTTCGGAGCTGTGGGTCACGAGGCGGCTACCGAGGCGGTGGAGTACACGGAGAAGACCGGCGTCCTGCTCACACTAGCTGTTTGGTTCGTCTTCGGAGCGGCCATCGCACCGATACTGCTTTCGGAGGGGATGCACTGGCAGCCGATCCTTTATGCGCTCCTGAGCCTCACGTTCGTACGCATGTTGGCCGTAGCCCTCGCGCTGCTGGGCCGGAAGATGCACTGGTCCACCGTGGTGTTCATCGGTTGGTTCGGTCCCCGCGGGCTGGCCAGCGTGGTGTTTCTGATCCTGGCCATCGAGTCGATCCACGGCGCCGGCATCGACACGACGCTGCTCGCCGCCACCGCGGGCTGGACGATCCTGTTCAGCGTCATCTTGCACGGTATCTCGGCCGGGCCGGTGGCCGCCTGGTACGGGTCCAAGGCGGCGGCATTTGCACCCGGAAGCCCCGAGCTGGAACCGACAACCGTGGTGAAGACCCGCCAGGGGCTCGCCTCCCCGAGCTCCAATGAGCAAGACTGAAAACGAGGCCGCAGGAGACTCCACCTTGAAGACCGTCAAGAACCCCTCCCTCTATCAGATAAACGCACGCGCCCGGCTCAGCGACCTGTCGCACGAACTCTCCAGCGCCGCCACCCTGGACGACCTTCCCGACGCAGAACTTGACCGTCTTGCTGAGGAAGGGTTCGACCTCCTCTACCTGCTCGGCGTGTGGCGGACCGGCGCCGCCGGTCGGGCCGTATCTAGGGCAAATCAGAGCTGGCGCGAGGAGTTCTTGCGGGCGCTGCCGGACCTGACCGAGGACGACATCTGCGGGTCGTGCTTCGCCGTGACCGGGTACGAGGTCGCTCCGGCCCTCGGGGGCGAGAAGGCCCTTTCCCATCTTCGGGCCCGGCTGCACGAACGAGGCCTCAGACTTATGCTCGATTTCGTACCTAACCATACTGCTCCCGACCACCCCTGGGTGACGGAGCATCCCGATTACTACGTGTCGGGCACCGAGGCGGACCTGGCCCGCGAGCCCCAGAACTACCAGCTTATGGACAACGGCTCGGTACTTGCCTACGGCCGGGATCCATATTTCGCCGGCTGGCCGGACACGCTGCAACTCGACTACTCCAACCCGGCTGTGCAGGAGGCGATGCTGGGCGAGTTGGCCCGAGTAGCGGAGCGCTGCGACGGGGTGCGTTGCGATATGGCCATGCTCGTCCTGCCCGATGTGTTCCAGCGGACCTGGGGCAAGACGCCGCAGCCCTTCTGGCCCGAGGCAGTGGCCAGGATCAAGGGCACCCACCCCGGCTTCCTGTTCATGGCGGAGGTCTACTGGGGACGCGAGTGGGACCTCCAACAACAGGGCTTCGATTACACGTACGACAAGCGGCTCTACGACCGGTTGGTCGAGGGCGACGCCCGGAAGGTCCGCGATCATCTGCACGCCGACATGGATTTTCAGCATCGCTCGGCACGATTCCTCGAGAACCACGACGAAGCAAGAGCGGCTGCAACGTTCCCGCCCGACGAACACCGGGCGGCGGCCGTCGTCACCTTTCTGTGTCCGGGACTGCGATTCTTGCAGGAGGGACAGCTCGAAGGAGCCAAGGTCCACCTCCCCATTCACCTCTGCCGCCGGCCGGTCGAGCCGGTCGACCAGGAACTGAAAGCGTTCTATGCGTCACTTCTCGCCTGTCTTCGGACTTCTGCTTTGCGGGAAGGCGACTGCAAGCTGCTTGAACCGCATGCCGCTTGGGACGGCAACTGGACACACGATTGCTTCGTCGTCCAAGCGTGGCAGGAGGAAAGCGACGACCGGCTGATCGCGGCGGTGAACTTCTCCGACCACCAGAGCCAGTGCTACGTATCTCTGCCGTTCGACGACCTGGCGGGAAGACACTGGTCGCTCCAGGACCTACTGAGCGATGCCCGTTACGAACGCGAGGGGGATACGCTCGAGACGCCGGGATTGTACCTTGACCTGCCCGCCTGGGGCTACAACGTGTTCCGGCTGGTCTAGAGGGGGCCGGCCGCACTTCGATCGCCGCCTGCCCGCGCCGCGCTCGCCAACATCGATTCTGATGCGGTGGGTAGGAAGCCGACGGCAAGGGGCTCCTTTCCCATGATCTGCTTGTCCGTCTCCGCCTCCTCAGACGTCCTCGTCCGCGTGTCGCTGGCGGCTGAGCGGGACGAAACGGACGGAGAGGCCGGTTGTCTCCACTTGGACGATGGCGACCGTGGGATCGTCGTCTTCCTCTTCGGGCGAACTCGCCGTCCCGGGATTCAAGAGCAGGGTGCCATCGACCCAGGCCGCGTAGGGCATGTGCTCGTGCCCGAAGATCACCAAGTTCGGGGCCGCGCCGTTGTGACCCAGAGTCAGTTTGCCGGCGGCAATACGCTTCAAGAGCCGCTTGCGCTTGTGCCCGACGACGAAACGTACGCCGGCCACCTCCCCCGAGGTCTCCCGGGGCAATGCCGCGGCGAGATCTCCCGTGTCGATGTTCCCGGCGACGGCGGTCACCGGGGCAAGAGCGGCGAGCTGGATCAGAAGCTGCGGATCGACGATGTCGCCGGCGTGAATGATGTGGTCCACCCCGGCAAAGAGCTCGAGGATGTGCGGGTCGAGGTAGCCGTGGGTGTCGGACAGCACGCCGATGAGAGCGGTGATCGCCGGTCGGGATTCCCGGCATACCGGCCCGGAGACAGGCGTCGGAGCGGGGGCGCGCCGCCGCTCAGCGCTCACGGTCTTATGCTGCTCCGCGCCCGCCTGAGCGGAGGAAGTGCCTGCACGTGCCCGCGTTCTCAACTGCACCCGCTCCGGCCCTGCGGCCCGCAGCGCCCACTCGGCCGCCCACACGGCCCGAGGGGGACTGTCGGGGTCATTGGTCTCATCCGCGAGTGAACCCGAGCCGGCTGGGCGTGTGGCCTCGGCGGCGGCGATCACCGCTCCCTCGTGAGCGCGGTCCATTCCCTCTACACCCCCTGAGTGGCCGTGATCCTTCCGCTCTTCACCGCATCCACAAGCGCTTGGTGATCGCGTTCGTTCTGGTCGGCGTAGGCACTCGAGAAGTCGGCGATCGCGTTGTCGAACACGTCGCTCTTGCCCATGTAGGAGGCGATGGCGACGCGGTCGCCGGAGCGCGCGTGCGCTCGCGCCAGAGTCCAGCCACACATGTGGGCATACACTTCGAAGCCTTTGGGCAACATGACCGCCGGGTCCACGGAGCCCTTGGCATCCCACATCTGCCTGAGGTAGTAGTCGTGCTCGACCCCGTCCACCCCGGTAAAGCGGATCCACCCCAGGAAGATGTCGCTGGTGGCCTGCATCATGCGCTGACCCTCGACCACCCGCTGGCCCTGGTTCTTGACGAGGCTCCTGCCGACGAAGGGGGCAAGGACGGAGTCCCGCGCTTCTTTGACCTGGATGAAGAGCGGGTCCTGGTCGTCGCGACCCATGAGCAGGGCGACGTTGGTGCGGGTACCGACGCTCCCCACCCCCACCACCTTGCGGGCCACGTCCACAACCCTGTAGCTCTCCAGCAGGCGGCTGCGATCCCGCTGGAGGGTGCGCCGGTAGTCGCGCAGGATGGCCTTCACCGAGTTCATGAGCTCTTCTCGGGAGACGTCGGTCAGGAGATCGGCTCAAGGGGACGATAAGCGGCGGGTCGGCCGCGATGCGCGGCTCCCCCTCCCCGGCCACCGTGAGTTTCTCGAAGGCCCGGGTGTTGTCCTTGCCCCGGATCTTGGCCAGCTGCCGCTCCGTGTTCTTGACCACCTGAGCGGCGTCTTTCTGCCCGCGTAACTGCTGGAGGATCGTGTCGATGTCCAGCTTGGCGTACCAGACTTCCAGGTTCTTCATCTCGGCGAAGGCGCGCATGCTCTCGCGGTAGTGACGCGCCACCTGAAGCACCAACGCGCGCCGGTCTTTGTCGGCGAATCCCCGCGCGCGCGTGGCCACCTCGAAGCTGACGGCCAGGCGTTTGACGTCCCATTCCCAGGGTCCGGGCAGGGTCTCGTCGAAGTCGTTCATGTCGAACATGAGTGTCCGCTCCGGGGAGGCGAAGACCCCAAAGTTCATCAGGTGAGCGTCTCCGCACGCCTGCACCCGCAGACCCGAATGGGGAGTGGAGGCAAGATCCGACGCCATCACGTAGGCGGCTCCGCGATAGAAGGCGAAGGGCGAGACCATCATGCGCCCGTACCGGATGGGGACCAGTTCCGGCACCCGGGTCCCGGCCTGTTCTTCAAGCAGAGTGACGGGGTCCACGCGATACGGGGAAGGGCTCCACTCGGCGTGGCTCTCCAGCGGGGCCTGGGTCCGGACCGCCTTGCCCATGGACACCCGCTCTTCGACGGTGAAGTGCTCCACCTTGGGGAGGGAACTGGCCACCAAGTTCGCCATCTGCGCCCTGAGAACCTCGGGCGGTGGGGTGACAAGCGGTATCTGGACTATCTCCGCATCCGCGACCGGCGTTGGGGCGGTGGGTGCATCCTGCAGGACTACCGGCGCGACGGGCTTCTTAGCCCGGGCCTTGGCAGACTGCTTCTTCTTGTTCTTGCCGGCCATAAAAACCCCCGGTCGATCGCGGAGTGAAGAACGAATCATTATAGCCATACCCCGTCTCTACGAAAGCGGAACCCAAGCCCGCCAGCTGGATTCGGATGAGTCGCCTGTGCGTTTGAAGGTCGTTGCAGGCCAGATCGCCCGGCCGCGAGCAGGTTACGGCGGAGCCTCAGAGGCGGCCGCGGCTTCACCCCCCTGGCGAGTCTCTGCGGTACGCCGCCGAGTATGCCCCGACATTCGCACCATGGTAGTTCCATCGATTAGACTTAAGGAACTACTGGGCGGAACATCTTCTGAGGGACTAAGGGGAACCAGAAGTTGAAGAGCGGCGGCATCGACCAGACAAGGGAAGGCCAACCTGGCGTGACGGAGGACTTGGCCAAAGTCGGGAGTCAAACGCGATCCGAGGGATCTGGCGGGATCGGCGCGCTGCTTACGGTTCCAAACCCCAAGGGCCGCATCGACAAGCTTCCTGTCGTGGGCTTCTTCTGGAGCCTTTATCGAGGGTACAGCCGGCGCAATGGCCCTCTGTTGAGCGCCGGTATCGCCTACTATGGCCTCTTCTCGATGGGGCCGCTCCTGCTCCTCACGCTACAGTTGACCGGGCGGCTCCTGGGCAACGGACCGCCACCGCCTGAAGCCAAGCTGGCGCCGCTACTCTCTGAGTACCTGGGCGACGACATGGCGGCCATACTGAGTTCACTCACCGCCCATTTCAAGAGCACCGCGGGCTCGACGACGTTCACCGTCGTCAGCGTTGGGATCCTCCTCTACGGCGCCACCCGGCTGTTTGTGCGCCTCCAGGCGTCCTTCAACATCATGTGGGACGCGAGGGTAGTCTCCAGAGAGTTCTCGTTCCGCCGGCTGCTGTCGAGGCTTCTTGTGTTCGGTCTCATACTCATCCCCACTATCCTCCTCGTGGTCTCGTTGGTCCTGGGGTCGGCCATAACCTGGCTCCAGAACCTCGTCGACGGCGCGGGCATCCTCGTCAGCATCGCTCAGGTGGCCATCCCCTTCCTCATCGCTTGGCTGGCGCTGATGGCGATCTTCGTTATCCTGCCTGACGTACACCTTCGGTTCCGCGACTGTTGGTTCACGTCACTGCTCATCTCGGTCGCCTGGAGTGTTGCCGCTCGCGTCTTCGGCATCTATCTGTCGTGGACCGGCAGCGCGAAATACGCCGGCGCGATGGGTGCCTTGATCGGCGTCATCTTCTGGGTGGACGTCTTGGCGATCATCACGCTGGTCGGAGTGCGGTTCAACCGGGCGATGTACGTCTGGAGGGGCAAGACGATACAGCCCTACGACTATGCTGCGCCGGTCACCGAGTTGCCTGACGTAGAGGTTCCGAGCGCGAAAGCGCCTTCACGCGACGAGTGATCGCCGGCGGCTGATCGGCGTACCGTGGACTACGGCCGCCGGCGGCGTCAGCCGAACCGCACGCAGCGCATGGACATCGACGCCATCTCCATCCCCACGTAAGGAAAGGTGACTTCGTCGGCGGGCGTCGCCATGGCCGCGGCGTAGAGTAGCGGCAGGTAGTGGTCGTTGGTCGGCACCGCCAACCGGGCCGAGCGGCCTGCAGCCTCGTAGTGGACGAGGGCGTCGCCGTCCCGACGCAGCAGCGCGGCCGCCACCCAAGCATCGAACTCCACCGCCCAGGGATGAGGCTCCGCGTCGGGTTCCCAGCTTGCTCCCGCGAAGCTGTGGACGATGTTGCCACTGCCTATCACCAGCACCCCGCTGTCTCGCAACGGAGCCAGCCGGCGGCCCAGATCCCAATGGACGGCGGGTGGCGCGGCGATGTCCAGCGACAACTCGAAGGTGGGAACGTCGGCTGCCGGCCACATGTGTCTGAGCACGGACCACGAGGCGTGATCCAGGCCCCAGCTTTCGTCGAGGACCGTTTCGGGGAGCAACTCCTTCACCGCGGCCGCCTTCGGCGGCGTCCCCGGCGCGGGGTACTGCACGGCGTAGAGCTCGGGGGGAAAGCCGCCGAAGTCGTGGATGGTGCGGGGAGCCGCGGCAGAAAGGACGTGCGTCCCCCGGGTGAGCCAATGAGCGGACACCACCAGGATGGCCTCAGGGCGCGGCAGTTCGGCGGCGAGCCGGCCGAGCGCGCGCGTGAACTCGTTGTCCGCGAGGGCATTCATAGGGTTGCCGTGCCCCAAGAACAGGGTGGGCAGCCGCGCCGGACTGCCGGTGTCGGCCATGGTGACTCTCCTCGGAACGCTCCGCTTCTTGCCCCAGTATGCTACTACGAAGAGACCGCCGAGGGCCGGAGCGGCACACCACCCTTCGCCCGGGCGTGATACCTTCGCGTTGCGGGCCCACCGGTGCCTGCGCGAACGTTCTTCACCACCTAAAGGGGGTAGAACAAAGTGGACGATTTCATCCGGTTGACCACCACGGAAGGCATCGAAGCCGGCGGCATCAAAGGCGCTTCACTGGACGGGCACGAGCTACTCGTGGCTCACGCGGGGGACGCAGTACTTCGTCGCCGACGCGTTTTGCCCCCACATGGGTGGGCATCTTGTCGACGGCAGCCTCGAAGGCACCATCCTGACCTGTCCACGCCACCATTCCCAGTTCGACCTGGTCGACGGGCGGGTGATTCGCTGGACCGATTGGGAAGGCATCATGGGGATGGCGAAACTGCTGAAGCACCCCCGGCCTCTACGCACCTACGCCGTCTCGGTGGAGGGGAACGACATCCTGGTGGGACCCGAGAAAGCGCCGCCCGCGGAGGCGTGAAGGGCGCATGAGCAGCCGCGTTCGCACCCCCACGGACGCCTCGTATCTTCGGGATCTGTTCAACAACAGCGCCCGCTATTACGAGTCGGTGAACAAGGTCACCAGCCTGGGCCAGGTCGTGCTCTGGCGCAAGGAGGTGGTCTGGGCGGCCTCGCTCCACCCCAACGACCGCGTGCTGGACGCGTTCTGCGGCCCCGGGGGGTTGGCGGCGGAGGCGGTGCGCCACCTGGGAAGTGGAGGCCGGCTCACTCTGGGCGATCTCAGCCCGGTGATGCTGCACGAGGCGAGAAAGCGGCTGGGGCCGATCCTGGCCGGCCGCGGCGGGGACCGTCCCTGGGTGGATTACGTGGCCGGGGACCTGCTTCGGGAGGACCTCGGCCTGAGGGACTTCGATGTGGTGTTCCTGGGCTGGGGGCTGCGGTATGTGGAAGACGTCGATGCCGCCTTGGCTCGGATGCGCTCATTCCTCAAACCCGGGGGCTGCCTGGTGGTACTGGAGTTCACCCGTCCGCCGCGCGTGAGTTGGGCCACTCCCGCGCACCTCTACTTCCGCTACCTTCTGCCTCCCGTCGGATCCTGGCTGGCCGGCGATCGGGAGTTGCACGAGTATCTGAGTGTCTCCGCCGCGGAGTTCCGCAGCGCTGAGGAACTGGCGCGGGCGGTCGAGGACGCCGGCTTCGCCCTCCGTTCGTGTAGCAGCCATCTCGACGGCCTTGTCACCATCCTCGCTGCCATCGCCCACTAGCTGGTCACCCCGGTCTGAAAGGAGAGGATCCCCCATGTCCACCCGAGCGCAGATCGACGAGTTCTTGGACCATCTCGATCTTGCTCTTGTCCGCCCCTCGTCCACCATTCCCGTGCGAGGCGGCAGGATCGACGACGAACTGGTGAAGAAGGGCTACAAGATCCGGGTCGTCTACCTCGACGGACCGGAGGACGCGCCGAGGTTGGGCAATCTGCCCCAGCCGGTCGAGGGGGCCATCATCGCCGTCCCCAAAGACCGCTCCGAGCAGGCGGTGCGCGAAGCCGTGGAGGCCGGCGTGCCTCGCCTGTGGATACAGAACGGGTGCGAGTCCAAGGCCGCCGTCGACCTGGCCGAGAAGAGCGGCGTTCCCCTTGTCTACGGCCATTGCGTGATGATGTACGCCGACCCGGTCCAGTCGGTGCATGCGTTCCACCGCTGGCTGGCGAAGTCGTTCGGGAAGCTGGCGAAGTAGGGGGCGGCCCGGGCCGCTTCGCGCCGGCCGCGCCGAAAGCGCCGTCCGCGGACACCAGCGCCGGTCGCCCGGCGGCGCTGCCGGCCAGCGCCCACGTAGGCCGCCGCAGTCAGTCCTTCTGGGTCAGCCGCCGGTAGTAGGAATGCGTGGTGTAGAGCGCGGCCACCGGGTTGTTGCCGAGCACGCGGTCCTTTGCGACCAGGACCGTGACCGGCGCCTTGGAGTGCATGAAGAACATGCTGTCGTGGCCCACGCAGAGGCCGATGACCACGTTGAACTCAGTCCCAGCGTCGGCGAGAAGGGCAGCCTGCCCCACCGGACTGCACAGGGGCTCGAAGTCCCCCGGATGGACCTTCTCCTCGTCGGCGAGGCCCATGTCCTCCTTGTCGATGGAGCCGACCTTGCAGCACACGGTCGACACCTCGAAACCTCCGGCCAGGAAGATATCCCGGGCCGTCTTGGCCTCCTCCATCAGCCCCGCGCAGTGGGCTATCCCCAGACGCCGCCAGCCCATCCGCCGGGCGAAGTCCATGATCTCCTCCACCCGGGTGGCCTTGCAGTAGCCGGCGGCTTCGGTCCGCGCGGACTCGACGGCCATTCGGTGCAGGTCCGGCTCCTGCAGGTACATGCTCGCGCACCTCGTCCAGCAACTCCGGCTCTGCCGGCATGGGGCAGAACTTGGGGGTGGGCTTGGTTCCCGGCGCCGAGGTGCAGGCCACCACGCGGCAGGTGGCGCAATCGGGGCCGTTATAGTGAGGTGTCAGACATCGCGGGGCTATGGTACCGCCTCGCCGGGGCGGGTGTGCTGCCCGGGCGCCCGTCCTGTCCGGAGGGGCGGCTATCGTATTGGGGATGAGGACAGGAACCGCGACTCTCCCCCTCCACGGCGGCAAGGCGCCGGCGTGGCTGTTCTCCCGCATGCGCCTACTCGCCCGGGAGATCACCCTCGCCATCGTGAGCGAGTACGGGCCGGGCGAGATGCTCGTCCGCCTGTCCGATCCGGCGTGGTTCCAGGCCTTCGGCTGCGTTCTCGGCTTCGACTGGCATAGCTCGGGCGTCACCACCACCGTCTGCGGGGCGCTCAAGGACGGGCTTGCGCGGGCTGGAGCACGAGTCGGGGCTGGTGGTCGCCGGCGGCAAGGGAGGCGTGTCGCGCAAGACGCCGGCGGAGATCGAGGCGGCGTCGGCCGCGGGCACGCTGGCGGCCGAACCGGCGCGGCTCGTCTACGCCAGCAAGATGGCGGCCAAGGTCGACAGCGCCGGCCTGCAGGACGGGTTCCAGATCTACCACCACAGCTTCTTCTTCACTCGCGACGGCAGGTGGGCGGTGGTGCAGCAGGGCATGAACGACGCGAACGGCATGGCCCGCCGCTACCACTGGCTGAGCGACTCGGTCACCGACTTCGTCGTGGAGCCCCACCAGGCCATCGCTTCCCAGGCGGCCGGTACGCAGCGTGATGAACCTGGTGGCGAAGACCAGTGTCCCGGCTCAGCACGCGGTCACCGAACTGTCCCACGAGCCGCCCGACCGGGTGATCGTGCAACTCGACCGGCTCAAGGCCCTGTCTATGCCCCGGCGCCATGCCGTCGAATTGAGCGACATCCGGCCCGAGAACCTCAAGAAAGCGTTCCTCTCCACCTACGAACGGCAGGCGGAGGACTTCGAAACGCTGCTTGCTTGCCGGGGGTGGGGCCGAAGACCATCAGAGCTCTCGCGCTCATCGCTGAACTCGTGTACGACACGCCGGCCAGCCGGTCCGACCCCGCCCTGTTCAGCTACGCCCACGGGGGGAAGGATGGCTTTCCCTACCCGGTGGACCGTCCCACGTACGACCGCAACATCGAGATCCTTGGCACCGCTGTGGCACGGGCGAAGATCGGGAGGAGCGAGAGGATGGAGGCACTGAAGCGGCTGGCCGCCATCTCGCGAAGGGCCGAGGTGGAGGGAGCGGGCAAGAGCCCCGCCTGATCCCCGACGGACCCGCACCAGTGTCTACAGAATCTCCTCTGAGCTGGTATCGGGCCGGTCGTCCGAGCCGTCTTGCGGGGCCTCGGGCGTCGCGTCAGAGTCGCTCTTCCGGGCGGTCCGGGCCAGTCCCTTCTGCACGACGCCGGAAGCCCCCGAGTAGAGTCTCGTCCAATCGTCCGGATTCAGTTCGTCGGCTCCCAGCCCCACAGGGTCTTCGACGATCAGCGCGTACTCGTACGCTTGCACGGTCTTCCCGCTGAGGTGATAGAGCACCTTGTTCAGCCGGACGCCCAGCAGAACGATGATCGCCATGAAATCGGCCCAGATTATGAGGAGCAACACCGCCCCCACCAAGCCCACGTACTTCGGGCTGCCCGACCAGAGCACGAACGCGCTGAAAGCACGGGTCCCGATTGCGCAGAGTACGGCAGTGAGGAAGGCGCCTTGCCAGCAATCCCTCACCGAGACACGGATATCCGGAAGAATGGTGAAGACCAGTGTCAGCATCCCCCACATGACCAGGAGCGCCACGATCCATTGAGAGACCGCGCCGATGATCCCCGTTCCGATGACGCCCTCCAGCGCCGGGATCCCGGATTGCAGCGCTACCGAGATGACGAGGACGACGCTGGGAATGAGAAGCAGGCTGTACAGCAGGAGCCGTGACAGGAGCTTGCGATACGAGAACCCTCTGGGCCTCACCCGGATGTCCCACATGATGTTGAAGGACACCTGCAGTCTCACTACAAGTCGGGTCGCCCCCCAAAGGAGCATGGCAGTCCCGATGATCGTCGTCGCCGTGCCCCATGCGGACTGCCCAAACTGGATCATGATGCTGGTGAACAGGCTGGCGAGTTTGGGTCCCACGTAGGTCTCGAGAGTCGCCTGCAGTTGCTCCGGGGTCGTGGTCGGATCGACAAAGTGGCCCGCTATGCGGAGCGTGAGGAACGTGAGGGGAGCCAGGGAGAATAGGAGGTAGTAAGCGATGCCCGCGCTGAGGAGGGGGCCGCTCCTAAGCTTGTAGCCTTTGTAGAGTGCCAACAGGGGGCGGACGATGGCTACCCTTTCGAGCCAGTTCTTCCACTTTGGGCCCTGACCTGCCTCGAGCTGGCCCGTCTCGTCGGCATCCATCCTGAGATCTCTCCGTTCGTCGGGTTCTGATACCTCGGCGCTCGAGTCTGGCAACATCATAGACTTCCCCGCGCCACGTGTAGGACCGATGCCGGTGGGCGCGCCATCAGTGCGCCTCTGTGCTGCTGCCTCACGCGAGAATAGTACGACCCAGCCTAGGGTATGCTGCAGGGAGCGGCGACAAGCACGCGACGAGCGACGAAGGAGTGAGCGGACATGGGCGAGCCATTCAAGGGCACGATCAACGTCGACATCAGGGACTCGACGCCGGATTGGGCCCCGTTCGTGTCGCCGAAGGCACCTGACGGTGCGCCCAACGTCGTGTACATCGTCCTTGACGACGTCGGCTTCTCGGCGATGTCCTGCTATGGTGGGCCCATCGACACGCCCAACGTCGACCGGATCGCCGCGGAGGGCGTGCGCTACACCCAGTGGCATACCACGGCTCTTTGCTCGCCTACACGGTCGTGCCTGCTCACCGGCCGCAACCATACCCGCAACAGCATGGCCTGCATCACCGAAGCGGCCAGCGGATTCCCGAATGCCAGCGGCACGATCCCGCCCGAGAACGGCATGCTTTCCGAGATCCTGGGCGAACTAGGGTGGAACACCTACATCGTCGGCAAGTGGCACCTCTGCCCCACCGTGGAGATGAACCTGGCCTCCACGCGCCGCAACTGGCCCACCGGCCGCGGCTTCGAGCGCTTCTACGGGTTCCTGGGCGCCGAGACCAGCCAGTGGTATCCGGAACTGACCTACGACAACCACCCTGTGGAGCAACCCAAGACGCCCGAGGAGGGCTATCACTTCGGTGAGGACATCACCGACAAGGCCATCGAGTTCATCATGGACGCCAAGGCGGTCGCGCCGGAGAAGCCGTTCTTCCTCTACTACGCGCCGGGTGCCGCGCACGCCCCCCATCACGCGCCCAAAGAGTGGATCGAAAAGTACAAGGGCCGTTTCGATATGGGCTACGAGGCCATGCGCGTGAAGACACTGGAGCGCCAGAAGAAGATGGGCATCGTACCGGCCGACACCGAGTTGCCTCCCATCAACCCGATCGGCACATCCGAGACGCGCAAGGGTCCCGCGGGGCAGCCGTTCACAGCGACGGATGTCACGCGGCCGTGGGATTCATTGTCGGATGAGGAGAAGCGGCTGTTCGCGCGCATGGCTGAGGTCTACGCCGGCTTCCTCTCTCACGCCGATCATCAGATCGGGCGTCTACTCGAGTATCTGGAACGGACGGGCCAGCGCGAGAACACCCTCCTGTTCGTGGTGTCGGACAACGGGGCCAGTGGCGAGGGCGGTCCAGACGGCTCGGTGAACGAGATGCTGTTCATGAACGGTATCCCGGACGACATCAAGGCCAACCTCGCCATGCTCGACGACCTCGGTGGCCCGAAGACCTACAACCACTATCCCAACGGCTGGGCGATGGCGTTCAACACCCCGTTCAAGATGTGGAAACGCTACGAGTTTGAGGGTGGGACTAGCGACCCGTGCATCGTCTCGTGGCCCAGCGGTATGAAGGCTAGAGGCGAGATCAGGCATCAGTATCACCACGCGGTCGACCTTGTCCCGACGGTCCTGGATGCCTTGGCCGTGACGCCGCCAGAGGCGATCAAGGGATACACCCAGAGTCATTTTGACGGCGTGAGCATGCGCTACAGCTTCGACGATCCGGCGGCGCCCGGCGCGCGGCAGACCCAGTTCTACTCGATGCTCGGGTCACGGGGTATCTGGCACGACGGATGGAAAGCGGTCACGACTCATCCGACGATCAGCGGCTGGGCTCATTACAACGAGGACGAGTGGGAGCTCTACCACACGGATGTCGACCGCTCCGAAAGGAACAACCTCGCGGCCGATCAGCCGGAGAAGGTCCGCGAGCTGGTCAACCTATGGTATGCGGAAGCAGGCGCGAATCAGGGGTTTCCCCTCGACGACCGCCTGCCTCTCGAGATCCTTGTATCGCCGCGGCCGCGACTCTCGCCACCGCGCACCCGCTACGTCTACTTTCCGAACCACGCCGAGGTCCCCGAGACTCAGGCCGTGGTTGTCCGCGGCCGCTCCTTCGTGATCGGCGCGCTGGTCGACATACCTGCACCCGGTGCCCAGGGCGTGCTCTTCTCGCACGGCTCGCGCTTCGGCGGGCATGCCCTGTACGTGAAGGATAACCGCCTACATTACGTGAACAGCTTTGTCGGCATGTTCGAGCAGAAGATTGTGGCTACCGAGGATCTGCCGATCGGCGAGAATCTGATCCTATCGGCCTCCTTTGAGAAGGAAGGCGCGGATCCGACTCCGGTGGCGACGGGTATCCTCTCCCTGTACCACGGGGACACGAAAGTGGGCGAAGGTCGCATCAAGACCCAGCCCGGCAGCTACATGATCGCGGGCGAGGGGCTGGCCATCGGCCGAGATGTCGGTGATCCCGTGACCCAAGACTATCCCGGCGAACTTCCCTACCGTTTCACCGGCGGTACGATCAGGCGCGTCGCGGTCGATGTGAGCGGTGAGCCGTACGTCGATCTTGAGCGTGAGGCGGCTGCGATGCTGATGCGCGAATGACTCAGCCCGCTTCCGGGCACGCACGGTCTCGCGATTGGCCTGCGAGGGAACCCGTGGGCCACTGCTCTAACCCAAGCCAAGGAGGCACGATTTCATGACGAGTAGGCCTGAGACTCCGAGTCGGACAGTCCTGCCGATCCCGGAGCGCCCCTTCACGGGGCTCATCACGTTCGACGCCAAGGATCCCGCCTCGAAATTCGCGCCGATCAAGCCGCTGCGGCCGCCCGAGGGCGCGCCCAACGTACTCCTGGTCCTATTGGACGATGCGGGCTTCGCAGCCATGAACACCTTCGGCGGTCCGTGCACGACGCCGAACGCCGACCGCCTGGCTGCGGGCGGCCTCACCTACACCCGGTTTCACGTCTGCGCTCTTTGCGCGCCCACCCGTGCGGCGTTGCTCACCGGCCGCAACCATCATGCGGTCGGGATGGGTACGATCACCGAGACCGCGACTTCCGCGCCCGGGTATAACTCGCTGCGTCCGCAGGCGGCCGCGCCGTTGGCGGAGATCCTTAAGCTGAACGGCTACTCGACCGCGCATATGGGCAAATGCCACGAAGTGCCGACCTGGACGACAAGCCAAATGGGACCCTTCGACGGGTGGCCCACCGGCGGGGGCGGGTTCGAGCACTTCTACGGCTTCATCGGGGCCGAGACCGACTACTACCGGCCCGACCTCTTCCAGGGCACCACCCCGATTGACCCGCCGAAGACGCCGGAGGAGGGCTACCACTTCGACCATGACGTCGCAACCCACACCATCGAATGGATCCAGCAGCAGAAGGCGCTGATGCCGGACAAGCCGTTCTTCATCTACCTAGCACCGGGCGGCACCCATGCACCGCACTCCGTACCCAAGGAATGGTCCGACAAATACAAGGGCAAGTTCGACCAGGGCTGGGACAAGCTGCGCGAACAGATCTTCGCCCGCCAGAAGCAGTTGGGAGTTATCCCCGCCGACGCTGAACTCACCGCCCGGCCGCAGGAGATCCCAGCCTGGGACGACATGCCGGATACCCTGAAGCCTGTGCTCGCACGCCAGATGGAGGTCTACGCTGGCTACATGGAGCACACCGACTACCAAGTGGGCCGCGTGGTCGAGGCTATCGAGGACATGAAGATCCTCGACGACACGCTGATCGTGTATATCACCGGCGACAACGGCGCCTGCGTCGGGGGTGGGCTTAACGGCACGTTCAACTGGATGATCACGCTCAACGGGGGGGCGGACATCGAGACACCCGAGTTCCTGGCGGCGCGGATCGACCAGTTCGGCACCCCGGAAGCCCTCAACCACTACGCCGTCGGCTGGGCGCATGCCATGGACACCCCTTACCAGTGGGTGAAGCAGGTCGCCTCGCATTGGGGAGGCACCCGCAACGGAACCATCGTCCACTGGCCGAACGGCTTCAAAGCGCAGGGAGAGATCCGCACCCAGTTCAGCCATGTGATCGATGTGGCGGCGACCGTGCTCGATGCGGCCGGTATTCCCGAGCCCGCGTTTGTGAACGGAACGCAGCAGACGCCACTCCAGGGCCGGAGCATGGTTCCGTCCTTCGAGGACGCAGGCCTGCCCGAGTTCCGCGAGACGCAGTACTTCGAGATGTTCGGCAACCGCGGCATCTATCACCAGGGCTGGACCGCCTGCACGAAGCACGGCACCCCGTGGGTCGCATTCCAGGAGCTTCCCCAGCTCGACGACGACGTGTGGGAACTCTACAGCCCCGACGACTGGACCCAGGCCCACGACCTGGCCAAGGAGATGCCGGAGAAGCTGCACGAACTCCAGCGCCTGTTCCTGATCGAGGCGGTCCGGTATAACGTGCTGCCCATCGATGACCGCAAGATGGTCAAGTTCAATGCCGAGATCGCGGGACGTCCGGAGTTGATCCGGGGCAACACGCAGATGCTCTACTCCGGCATGCGCGGTCTGGGGGAAAACCTGGTTCTCAACGTCAAGAACAAGTCGCACGCGATCACCGCGCAGGTCGTGGTTCCCAAGGGCGGCGCCAAGGGCGTCATCCTGGCCCAGGGAGGCCTCTTCGGGGGGTGGAGCCTCTACACGAAGGACGGCCGGCCCGTCTATTGCTACAACCTGCTCGGGCTGCAGAAGTTCAAGATCGAAGGTACGACACAGATCCCGGCCGGCGAGCACCAGGTGCGGATGGAGTTCGCCTACGACGGAGGTGGCTTGGGTAAGGGCGGCACCGTCTCCCTCTACATCGACGGCGAGAAAGGCGGCGAGGGACGAGTCGAGCGAACCCAGCCGATCATCTTCTCCCTGGACGACAAGACAGACGTCGGCAGCGACCGGCTCACGCCGGTCAGCGATGACTACGAAGCTCCCGACTCGGCCTTCAACGGGCAGATCAAATGGATCCAGCTCGATCTCGGCGCCGACGCAGAAGACGCAGACCACCTGATCACTCCGGAAGAGCGGTACACGGTCGCACTGGCCCTGCAGTAACGTCGCTGCCGCCCTCCGGGTCCGCTTCGCGGCGGAACCGGAGAGCGGCCTGAAGACCATCAGAGCCGTTGACCACGCGGATGGTCCTCGAGTGCGGGGGTGTAAGCTCTGCAGGCGGCAACCGCTTGCTTACGCGGAGTATTTCGATGCCGACGACCTCGCCTCGCGTGTCAAGACTGAGAGACCTCTTCCGAGGGTCTGAAGTGCCGGAGTCGCGCCACTGGCTTGAATATTCGGCCATCCAGGCATCACTGGCAATCCCGACAAGTCTCTTTCGCGGTCACAGTTCGGTTGGGGTCATGCCGGTAGGGGAGGCATCACCCCATCTGAACCGAGTGCTGTTCGATTTGCTGGCTCGATAATGTGTCGATGATTTCGACACATTCCACATACATGTCGAAATATCCGCCAAATCTCGACACGTCTCTCCGGCCGCGGGCTCTTCACCCACTAGAATGAGCCGATGAACGACGCGACAGCCCACATGCCGAACAGCGACGCCAACGATGGGCCCGAGTTCGACTTCGACACCCCGGTCGACCGCCGCGGCACTGCCAGCTTCAAATGGGACAGATACGGCGGGCGTGACGTCATCCCGCTCTGGGTCGCCGACATGGACTTCCGCTCGCCACCGGCCGTGACCGCTGCCCTTCACGAGCGAGTAGCGCACGGGGTTCTCGGCTACAGCCACGCTACGGACGAACTGGAAGCGACCATTCGGGCCATGCTCGCCCGCGACTACTCCTGGGAGGTCCCGGTTCGGTGGCTGGTGTGGCTGCCCGGCCTGGTTTCCGGTCTAAACGTGGTGTGCCGGGCTGTGGGCGCCCAGGGCGACGAAGTGGCCACGTTCGTCCCCGTCTATCCCCCGTTCATCTCCGCCCCCGGCTTCGCCCAGCGCTCGGTGGTGAAGGTGCCGCTAGTCCCAGCGGCTGCGAGAGCTGCGCCGGCTTCCGGGGCCATGGCGGCGCGCGGGGAGGCGCCGGCTCCGGACCGTTGGGAGATGGACTTGGACCTCCTGGAGCGGGCCCTCACTCCTCGCGCCAGACTGCTGCTGCTCTGCTCGCCGCACAACCCTGTCGGCCGGGTGTGGTCCAAGGCCGAATTGGAGGGGTTGGCTGAAGTAGCCCTCCGCCACGACTTGGTAATCGGCTCCGACGAGGTCCACGCTGACCTGGTGCTGGACGAAGACAAGCGCCACATGCCCGTGGCCGCGCTCAGCACCGAGATGGCAGCCCGGACCATCACCCTGATGGCGCCCAGCAAGACCTACAACGTCCCGGGTCTGGGATGCTCGTTCGCGATTATCTCCGACCCCTCGCTGCGCCGGGATTTCTGCCGGGTCATGGAGGGCATCGTCCCCCATGTGAACCTGTTCGGGTACGTGGCCGCCCAGGCCGCATACGAGCAGGGGGGCCGGTGGCTGCTCGCCCTGCTCGCCTACCTGCGGGGCAACCGGGATCTGGTGGAGAAGGAGATCGGCGCCATGCCCGGCCTGTCGGTGGCCCATGTGGAAGCCACGTATCTGGCCTGGATCGATGCCCGAGGCTCCGGGCTGCCGGATCCGGCAAAGGCCTTCGAAGAGGCCGGGGTGGGATTGTCGGATGGCGCTGAGTTCGGCGCTCCGGGTTTTGTGCGCCTCAACTTCGGTTGCAGCCGATCGCTCTTGGCCGAGGGTCTCGCCCGGATGAAGGCGGCGCTGCAAACGCGCGGCTGAGTACGCTACCCGGCGCAGACTGGACTGAGGCGCCGCTGGGTATACTCCCGGCGCGCCAGCGGATCCGAAGCCCCGGCCGAGCCACGCCGGGGGTCCTGAAAGGAGCGGAGGAACAATGGCCCGTCCACTGGATGCCATCATGGCTTTCCACAACGCCTTCCGAAAAGACATGGCCGGCATAGACGCCGCCGCCCTCGCTTGGGCCCGGGGTGCCCAAGAGGCGACTGCCGGGCTGAGCAGGTACCGCTTCTTCAACGAGGTCCTCGCGTGGCATGCGAACGGCGAGGAGGCCGTCGTCTTCCCGCTCCTCGAAAGGGAGGCGCCCCTGCTATCCGAGCCTTACATCCAGGATCACCATGGATTGGACGCAGCGTACGAGAGATTGGATGCGGCCATCGGGGCGGGAGATGCGCTGGAGGCCGCCCGCGCGACAGCTGCGTTCAAGTTCCACCTAGACCTACACCTGGCTAAAGAGGACTCCCAGGTATACCCGCTGCTCAAGAGGCACATCCGACTCCCCGAGGAGAAGGGAGCGGTCGGAACGATGTCGGGCATGGTGCCGCGCGAGCGCTTCCCGGAGGCCATCGGGTGGTTATTTCCCCTGCTCGGGCCGGGCGACCGAAAAAACCTGGTCCAAGTATTCCAGATGCTCATGCCACCCGAGGTGTTTTCCGGCGTGGAGGGGCTCATCAGAGGGGTGGTCGGAGAGGACGATTGGGCCACGCTATCGCGAGGTCTGCCCGGGTGACAGTGACGCCTGGCGACATACGGGGCAACGCGCACCGGCCGGCGGCCGATCGCTTCGCCGAACCGCATTTCACAATTCCGATCGCGGAGCTAAGATAGGCTCCTGCTCAGTGGAGTCGGCGGTGAGGGCCGCGCCGGCGATGCCGAAGCCGAGACTGTCGCCAAGGAGGGCGTGTGGGTCGCGTAGACGGGCTTTACAACGGGATGCAGCGCCGGGCCATCAAGAAGATGCTCGCGTTGGTCGCCGACGAGGATAAGACGAAGATCCTCCGAGCTTTCAAGTTCGCGGAGATGATCACTCCCGAGGCCGATAAGCGCAGCGTCCACCTGCTCCGCGATAAGATCCAGGAGGACCATCCGGCGCTCCTACTGATCCGACGGGCCATCGGGCGGCTCAGCCCACTCTGCCGCGACCGCTTCATCGAGAACGTCATCGTCAACGATCTTCTGCGCGGCCAGGCCAAGCGGGCCAAGCTGATGGAGAAGACCGGCATGATGGCCCCCCTGACCATCCTGGTAAGCCCGACCATGCGCTGCAACCTCACCTGCGAGGGCTGCTACGCCTCGGAGTACTCCCCCGACCAGGACCTCGACCGGGGCCTGCTGCAGCGCATCATCGACGAGGGGAACGAGATGGGCGTCTATCTCTTCACGTTTCTCGGAGGTGAGCCCCTTCTCTATCGCGGACTCCTCGATCTTGCCCGGGCCAACCCCGATTCGTTCTTTCAGATCTTCAGCAACGGGACCCTCTTGACCGATGACGTCGTCCGGCAGATAGCGGGGCTTGGGAATGTGGCTCCCATGTTGAGCATCGACGGGACCCCCGAATTCACCGACTGGCGGCGCGGGTCCGGAGTGTACGAGCAGGTCATGAAGGCGATGGACCGGCTTGGACGGGCCGGAGTCCTTTTCGGTTATTCGGCGACGGTCACCAGCAGGAACTGGCAGACGCTCATCAGCGACGAGTTCGTCGACGCGATCATGGAGAAAGGCGGCTCTCTCGGCTGGAACTTCATGTACATGCCCATCGGCCGCGAGCCGAGCGTGGAACTCATGCCCACCCCGGCTCAGCGGGAGGCGTTCCGCCAGGGAGTCGTCCGCATCCGGGAGACCAAACCCCTGTTCGCCGTGGATTTCTGGGGTGACGCTCCCTGGGTGGGGGGCTGCATCGCAGGACGCTACTACATGCACATCACCAGCGAGGGCTGCGTGGAACCGTGCATCTTCACCCATTTCGCAACCGACAACATCAAGGACGTCAGCCTCATGGAGGCGTTCAACTCCGCGTACTTCAAGCAGATCCGCACTCGGCAGCCGTACAGCGACAACCTGCTGAGGCCGTGTATGTGGATCGACAACCCAGCCTGTGCGCGCGAGATCATGGCTGTGAGCGGGGCTCGCCCCACCCACGAGGGCGCCGACTCCATGCTGGGCCTGCAGGAAGAACTCGATGCCTACGCGGTGGAGTCCGGTGCGATACTCGACCCCGCCTGGGAGTGCCTGCGCGAGACCATGCCTTCAAAAGGCCGCATCAAGCCGCGCCCCGACGAGAGGGTCACTTCGATCGCCAGCTGAACGCTACCGCAACTCTCGCACCTTCTGTACCAGCAAGAAGACCGCGAGCGCAGCTAGCAGCACCACGATTATCCAGAGCCACGTGTGACCTATCAGCAGTATGGCGGTGATGACCGCAAGGACAGAGGCTATCCCGGTGATCGTGCGGTTGTACTCGGCGCGCAGGATGGACTCGATGACCACAAAGGCCATGACCATCACGAGGAGTCCTATCCACACGTAGCCGCGCGCGAACACCATGATCGCGACGATGCCGAACAGGATGACGCTAAGGCTGATGGCGCCCCAGGCTTCCGCTGCTCGGTTGAATCGGACATCCTTCTGAGCCACGGGTTGGCCCAGCTTTTTGATGTGCGCCCGTGGATCGGGTTTGCGCCCCGCCTCGAGCAGAGCGAGCCTCCGCCGAAGCGCTGCGAGCACGGCCTGGTTCTCGGAGAACTCTCGCCTCAGCCCGCTGAGGTCCGCCTGCAGCGCGGCGCTCTTAACGAGAAACGCCCTATGCCGGGCGACAAGGTGGGGGTTGCCCTCCATGCCGCCCATCTGGACTCCCACGGCCTGGAGTTCCGTGGTCTTCTGCTCAATGAGACCCTCTAGCTCCTCCTGTCGGGCCTCCAGACGGGCGCAGTCGTCGCCGAGCAGCGTGGGCGCGAGCGGCGGCGGCGGCTCCTTGTCCAGGCCGGCAAACCCAAGTGGGTCATACCAACTCCCTCGGGGAGAGCCGCCCCGGTTGTACATGGGGCCGGCCGGCGCGTTCTCGCCGGAGATGGGGTCGTGGGCGTAGAGACCCCACAGACCGCGGTATTTGCTTACCCAGGGAACAGATTCGTCGATGAGCACCGGGGACCACTCGCGTTCCTGCCCGGGACCGATAGACTTTCCGTCTCCTCGGGCGAAATCAACGAACGGGATGCGGAACGGGTCCCGAGGCCGGCCTGCCTGACCAAGCGTGCGGGTCCAAAAGGAGCTGAACCCGCTGGCGATCGAGTGCATCCACTTGGGCAGCGGAAGCGCCACCGGAGACTGATACTCGCCCTGACGGAAGTAGGAGGCGTGAGACCCGGCTCCTGCCCACACGACCGGGTGTCCCTCCACGAGGCCTAATTCCTCCCGGTCGTCCCAGCGTCTGCGCAGGTCGTCGCCGTGGAAGTCATGAGAGGCGTACGCCACCCATTCCGGGTGGAGGCGACCATCATCCTCGTAGAGGTAGACGACGATG
Organism: uncultured Actinomycetota bacterium; assembly: GCA_963843455.1. Taxonomy (GTDB): domain Bacteria; phylum Actinomycetota; class Thermoleophilia; order RBG-16-64-13; family RBG-16-64-13; genus CAIQPS01. The sequence goes on along the minus strand of CAWJKE010000013.1, from coordinate 55,656 downwards.
TTCTCCCAGTCGGATTCGTGGTCGTTGACACCGTGAAAGCCGGAGCGCCAACTGTTGTAATAGTAGAAGAACCAGTACTGGAGGACCGTCCAGCCCCCCTGCCGGGCCACCCTGCCGTAGTAGACGTACTTCTCGTTGTCGCGCAGGGCCTGGTTGTAGTCCAATTCCGCGGCCATGGCGGTCACCGACGAGACCTTGCCGCGGAAGAAGAAGGAGATGGAGAAGATGGCGTCGAGTACCCGGGGCAGGAAGCCGCCGCGGGCCAGCCGCCCTCTTCCCGCACGGAATACGTTGCCGCTCTCCCGGCGCTGTCGGGCGACTTCCGTGAACACCCTGGCGCTGTCGACCAGCCCAAGGGTCTCGTTGAACCGAAGGTACTCGATGGTTCCGAAGGGGTACTCACGCGATTGCACGAGCTTTTCGACGTCGAGTTGCTCGGTGTCGATGAGCCTCTCCTCCCGCCCGTCGGGATAGTGGGCCCAAAGGCTGGCCTGCGAGACGTAGGTCTCGACATCGGTGGGGAAGAACTGCTCCCCGTGGGTGAAACGGACCACGGGCTCGAAGATCCGGAGCAACTCGAGGTCGGTGGCCCCTACGGACGCGGATGGGGTATCGCTCATGTTCACATCACCGCTCTTCCAGCCGAAATTCCCGGTGAATAGACGCCTGGTTGAGCACGAGCAGCAAGATGACGCCCGCGAGCATAGACAAATACCGAGGTTGTCCGAGGAAATAGCCCACGAGACCGATCGCCAGCGAAAGTGCGGTCCAGGTCATCGCCGCGGACCAGGCCCCCCTGCGCCTGAGCAGGAAGCCCACGAGGATGGCCAGAGCCACCGCTCCAAAGAACAGGTACACGCCAGCCAGCACGAGCCGCCGGCCATCCGAGGTGAGGGAGCCCCGCGCCACCATCGTACCGGCCAGCCCGTTGCCAAAGGCACCCAGGTCGAGCAAGAGCAATACGCCGTTCACGAAGTAGGAGGCCATCGCCAGGAACATGATGGCGGCGGCGACGATCATGGGTATCGAGAAACGGCGGCGCTCGGTCCGAGGCACCCTTGCCCCCTGCGGAACCTCGCCGTCCACAATCCCCTCTGGCATGTTCCACCTCCCTCTGCGGCTGCGCGTCAGCACACTATCTAAACCACTAGTCTATCAGCCCGAGTTCTCCGGCGGAGAGCCCCAGAGGGCGTAACCGAGGACTCCTACCGTGATGATGGACACCGCGAAAATCACATTCACGACGGATTCGGGAAGATGGTCGCGTAGCCGAGCGAAGGGCCTTGTTGACACCCCGACCGCTTGTCACTAAGGTAGTCCGCACGCTGGCGCAGGAGCGCCACGAGACGCGCGGGAGATTCAGGTGTCATTGCGTTTCAGGGTCTTTCTCCACAGCTACCTCGGTTTTCTCAGCACCTCCACGCTTTTCTATGGCGAGCGCGACGCGATCCTCATCGACGCAACCCAGCTCCTGAGCGACGCCCACAAGATGGTCGCCGAGATCATCCCTATGAGGAAGAACCTCACGCACATCTACGCCTCCCACTTCCATCCCGACCACCATTTCGGTCTCGGCGTGTTGAAGGACGCGTTCCCCCGGGCGAAGATCGTCGCGCTTCCCAGCGTCGTGCGCGACCTGGTCTTCACCTCCAGCGACAAGCTCGACACCTGGTCCATCGACCGTTTCGGCCCCGACACCCCCGCAAAGACGACCATCCCCGTGCCCATGGCTGAACCCCGCCTGGAGCTCGAGGGCGAGGAGCTCCTTTTCTCCGACGATTGGGAGGGGGACAGCGTCAACAATTCGGTGGTCTGGGTGCCGTCCATGAAAGTCCTCTGCGCCACGGACGTCGCCTTTGACGACTGGAACGTGTGGTTCATCGAGAGCGACGTCGAGCGGCGGGTCAAATGGCGAGCGGCCCTCGACCGGCTCAAGGACTTCGACGCCCGCGTGGTGATTCCCGGCCACGGCAGCGACAAGACGCTGGAGACCCTCGAACAGGTGTCGACAGACCGTTCGCTCTCGTACACCGCCTGCATCGACTGGACGCGCGAGTACGTCGATTTCTACGAGGAAGTGTTCCAAACGGCCACGTCGGGCGTCGAGCTTGCAGGCCGTATCAGAAACCGTTACCCGGACGTCAGAGGCAACGACTTTGCCATCGAGTGGCTGGCGCGCCTGCTCTTTCCCAGGAGTTGCCCCGAGCGGTTCGCGCCGCTGCCCGGAGAGCCAGGCAAGATCTTCTTGAATCCTTCTGGTCATTACGACGGCGATCCGCCGCGAGAATAGAGAGCGAGGCAAGGATGATAGTGGTAGAGGGCAGCACGGTACAGCCGACGAGCATGGCCCCGGAGAACGACATCATCGTCGGGCAGGCGCCGGTCAGCGGACGGCGTCTACTCACGATGCAAGACTCCGACGGTTGGGCCGCGTCGCTCACCTCCTTCGGTATCGGAGGCAGGCTCAACTGGCACACCCACGATTCGGAGCAGATCCTCTACATCACCGACGGGCCGGGGCATCGTGGCCACGAAAGACCGGGAGTATGTCGTCACTCCCGGCTGCATCGTCTACATCGCAGCGGGCGAGAACCATTGGCACGGAGCCACTCCCGAGTCATCAATGACCCACCTCAACGTCCAGAAGGCGGGCATCCACCTGGCGCAATGAAGGAGAGTCGACGCCGCGCAGGCGCGGTGCCGTCGGCCTGGACCGCTCAGACCTCTAGCTCGAGCCCACTCAGCGCGTCGTCGATCTGGGCGAGGTCTTCCGGAACGAGGATGATATCGCCGGCCTTCACGTTCTTCGTCGACCTGCGCCGCGCTCCGCGCCCCCACCAACGCGTGGCTCAGACCAGGACGGGCAAGCGTCCAGGCTACAGCGAGTTGGGCAAGGGTAGCCCCGTGGGCGTCGGCTACCGGACGCACCTGCTCGAGGAAGGCCAGGATGCGCTTCCGGTTCTCGAGGCTGAACTTTGCGTCCTCAGCTCGGTAGGTCACCCTCCGGGATGGTCCTGTCGGCGGTCACTTTGCCCGTCAGGAGGCCCTGGGCCAGGGGTGAGTATGCCAGGACCGCGATGCCTTCACGCTCGCAATAGGGTAGCTGCCCCTCGTCCAAGTTCCTGACGAGCATGCTGTACTTCTCCTGATCCGCATCGAGCGGACCGGCCTTGCGGTATTCGTCCATCTGCTCGACACTAGCATTGCTCACCCCGATCGCTCGGATCTTGCCCTCCCGCTTGAGCTCGAGCAGCGCTCCCATAGTCTCTTCGATGGGCGTGGTGGGATCCTGCCAGTGGGTCTGATAGAGATCGATGACGTCGGTCTGCAGCCTGCGCAGGCTCTGCTCCACTTCGTACCGGATCGATTCCGCGCCCAGGTAGCGGCGTACACTCTTGCCCGACTCATCGAAGAAGTGATTCCCCTTATCGGCGTGCCATATCAGGCCGCACTTGGTAGCGAGGACCACTTCATCGCGCCGGCCCTTGATCGCCGTGCCGACCACTTCTTCGGAATGGCCAAGACCGTATGCCGGGGCAGTGTCGATCAAGGTGATCCCGAGGTCGAGCGCCTCCCGAATGGCCGCGATCGACTCGGAGTCATCGGCCCCTCCCCACCACCAGCCACCCACGGCCCACGCGCCGAAGGCAACGACCGACGCCTCTATGCCGGATCCGCCCAACGCCCGGTATCTCATGCTGCCCCCTCTTGACTAGACGCGCTCCTCTCGCCACATTGTAGACAGGCGGTCAACCGGTCGCCAGACGAGAGACGTCAAGGAGGCCTCGCAATGACCGACGAAGTGAAATTCTACCCGGCGTACTGGGGGGGCAAGAAGCTCGCATATCCGAACTTTCCCGCCGAGTCCCCCAAGTTCGCGAACTCGGTGGTCGTTGGCAACCTCATCTTCGTGTCGGGGTGCCAGGGACAGAACGACGAGCTGATCAAGGTCGAGACCCAGGTGTTCGAGGAGCAGATGATCGTCGCCCTCGACAAGGTGCGGGCTGTCATGGAAGAAGCGGGCAGCAGCATGAACAACATAATCAAGACGTTGATGATGCTCAAGAATCTCGAGGACTATCCGAAGATGCGCAAGACCGAGTTCGAGTACTACCAAAAGTACGCTCCCATGTTGGTGGAGAACCCGCCGGCCAGTACGTTCATGCAGGTCGGACTGGCCAAACCGGAGTTCCTGGTGGAGATCGACGTCGTGGGGGTGGTGTCCCGAGACTGACCGGCGCTTACCGCAGGCGAAAGCTGGGAAAGAGTGAGTTGCAGATACCCATCTCAAGAGAGGAGCGCGACAGATGCGTCCTCCAGATCGCGCGAAGTCGCCCGACCGAGCAACGCCGAGCGAATCCACCCGGCTCACCCTCGCCACCTCGATCCTGCCCCTGTTCGAGACCAGGTTTTGGCTGTGGCTCCCTTTGCGAATAGCGATATTCCTTTTGGAGCGTTTCGCCGCGCTTCGGATGCCCTCCCGGCGTAGCACCAAGACCGATCCGTAACCAGACGAGGAGAAGGCCATGGCTCGCGCACTCTGGAAGGGAGCTATCAGTTTCGGACTGGTCGCCATCCCCGTCTCGCTCTATCCGGCGAAAGACGCCCGGGAGGACATCTCGTTTCACATGCTCCACCGCGAGGATCTTCGGCGCGTTCACAACAAGCGCGTGGACGAGGCGGGGCACGAAGTGGCCCTTGAAGACATCGTCAAGGGGTACGAGTACGAGCGGGATCAGTATGTGGTTCTGGAGCCGGCCGATTTGAAGCGGGCCAACGTCGAGGCGACCCAAAGCATCGACATCATGCAGTTCGTCGACGTCTCCGACATCGATATCACCTTCTACGACACCCCCTACTACACCGAGCCAGCCAAGGCGGGGCGGCGGGCGTATGCCCTGCTACGCGAGACCATCAAACGGACCGGCAAGGTGGGCGTGGCCAAGATCGTCATCCGGGAGCGACAGCATCTCTGCGCGGTCCTCGCGGATGGGCCGGCGATCGTCGCCTACACCCTTCGCTGGCCCTACCAATTGCGCGGCGCGGCCGATCTCGACCTTCCCGGTGAGAACCTGGACGACCTTGCGGTGACCGATCAGGAGTTGAAGATGGCGGAACAACTGGTCGGGGCGATGGTCGGTGACTGGCGACCCGAGCAGTACCACGACACCTATCGTGACGACTTGCTGAGGATGATCGACGCAAAGGTCAAGGGCGGCGAAGTGACGGCCGGCGGGGAGCCCAAGAACCAGGAAGGTGCGGAGGTGGTGGACATCATGGCGCTCCTGCGGCGCAGCGTCGAGGAGAAGCGGGCGGCGGAAGGGCAGCCACAAAGCCGGCGCCGGTCCGCCGGCGACCCGCGCTAGGTGATCAGAGTGGCGCTGGAGGAGTATCGGAAGAAGCGGGATTTCGAGAAGACGCCAGAGCCGGGCGGCACCAAGCCGGCGGACGCAGCCGCCAAAACGGGGGGCGCAGCCGGCGCCAAGACCGGCCTGCTCTATATCATCCAGAAGCACGACGCCAGCCGGCTCCACTACGACTTCCGCTTGGAACTTGACGGCGTCCTCCTCTCCTGGGCGATACCCAAAGGGCCCTCCCTCGATCCTCACGACCGCCGCCTCGCCGCTCGGACCGAAGACCATCCACTGGACTACGGCAGCTTCGAAGGCACCATCCCCAAGGGAGAGTACGGAGGAGGCACGGTGCTCCTGTGGGACCGGGGCACATGGGAGCCCGAGGGCGATCCGCACGAGATGCTCCGGAAGGGCGATCTCAAGTTCACCTTGCACGGCGACAAGTTGAGGGGCTCGTGGGTGCTGGTGCGCATGAAGCCCCGGCCGGACAGGGGCGACAAGGAGGAGTGGCTGCTCATCAAGCACCGCGACGACGAGGCGGTCGAGAGCGACGGGCAGCGCGTCCTCGCAGACCGACCGGCTTCGGTGGCGAGCGGCCGCTCGCTCGAGGAGATCGCCGCCGCCGGCGAAGCGAGCGTGTGGCACGGCGACCTGCCTGCCGGCGAACAGACCGATGCCAGGCCGGGCGAGGATTTCATGGTCGATCCGGCCGGGCTCAGAGGGGCCGCGCCAGAGGCGCGGCCGCCGCGCTTCGTGCAGCCCGAGCTGGCGACACTGGTGAAGAAGGCTCCGCAGGGAGACCAGTGGCTACACGAGATCAAACTCGACGGCTACCGGGCGATCGCGACCATCGAAAAGGGCGCGGTCAAGATGTACTCCCGTGCCGACAAAGACTGGACCGACCACTACCCGGCCATCGCGGCAGAACTGGCCCGACTCCCGGTCGAGAGCGCCGTGCTGGACGGTGAGGTGGTGGTGCGAATGCCCGACGGGCGCACGAGCTTTCAGGAGCTCCAGAAGGCGCTGGGTGACGACGGCCGTCTGCTCTACTGCGTCTTCGACCTGCTCCACCTTGACGGCTTCGATCTGACAAGGGCCCCCATCGAGGAACGGAAGGACCTGCTGCGGCGCCTGCTGGCCCGGACGGGCCAGGGCGGCCGCATACTCATCTCAGAGCACATCACCGGCGACGGACCGGCCGTCTTCGAGCAGGCCTGCGCCATGGGGCTCGAGGGGATCGTTAGCAAGCGATCCGGCAGCCCGTACCGGCCGGGCGTGCGCGGGAGGGAATGGGTCAAGACCAAGTGCAAGAACGAAGAGGAGTTCGTCATAGGAGGCTACACAGACCCGGTGGGGGCTCGCACCGGTTTCGGAGCTCTGCTCGTCGGCGTACGCGACAGCGGTGGGCTCCGGTACGTCGGCAAGGTCGGCACCGGCTTCGATGAGAAGTCGCTCGCGAGCCTCGCAGAGCGGCTGCGGGGGTTGCGAACGGACGCCCCTCCCTTCACCGAGAACCTCGAGAAGGCGCAAAAAGACTCCCACTGGGTGCGGCCGGAGTTGGTGGCCCAGGTGGAGTTCGCCGAGTGGACCCGCGCCGGAGGCATCCGCCATCCCAGCTTCAAAGGACTGCGGCAGGACAAGCCCGCGGCCGACGTCGTGGAGGAGGTGACGGTGCCGAGCGTGAGCATCACCCACCCAGACCGGGTGTTCTGGCCCGCCCAGAGAGTGACCAAGAGCGACCTTATCCGGTACTACGACATGGTCGCCGAGTTCATGCTCCCCTACGTCCTGCACCGCCCCATCGCCATGGTGCGGTGCCCCAGCGGGGTCGAGCAGGGGGAGGCGAAGGCGCCGCAACGGAGGGGCGGACCGCCCGGCTGCTTCTTCCACAAGCACCCTGCAGGCGATTTCCCGGGACCGGTCGGCCGGGTGATGATCACCGAGTCGGGCGGCCCCGCTCCCTACCTCACCATCACCGGTCGCGGGAGCCTGACCGCCCTCGCACAGATGGGAGTGCTCGAGATCCATATCTGGGGCTCCACGTGGCCCGACATCGAGCGGCCCGACATGGTTGTCTTCGACCTCGATCCAGGCCCCGGCGTGGAATGGCCGGCGCTCGCCGACGGAGCGCGCCTGGTGCGGGAAGTGCTTACGCTCCGTTCATCTGGAGAGCTTCGTCAAGACCACCGGAGGTAAGGGGCTGCATGTGGTGGTGCCGCTCACCCCGGCTGAAGGGTGGAAGGAAGCCGGCCAGTTCTGCCGGCGGGTGGCCGAGATCTTGGTCGAGCTGTCCCCCGAGCGCTTCACCGCCAACATGTCCAAGGCCAAGCGCCAGGGCAAGATCTACGTGGACTACGTGCGGAACAACCGCGGCTCCACCTCGGTCGCGCCCTTCTCGACGCGGGCCAAGGAACGAGCTACCGTCGCCGTCCCCCTCGAGTGGTCGGAACTCGGCGGGCCCATCCGTCCCGACAGCTTCACAGTTGAGAACCTGGCAGACAGGCTGCGGAAGCTCCAGAGCGACCCTTGGGAGGGATACTTTCCGGCGGGAGCCGCCCAGACCCTCGAGCCGGCCATACGGCAGGCGCTGGGCGTAGACTGATCGCCCAACCTCGCCCGGTTGGGGCCGGGGGTAGAATCTAGTCTCGATGGAATCGACTCACCTCATCCTGCTGACAGGCGGAACCGGATATATCGGGGGGCGGCTCATCCGGCCACTCGAGGGGACCGGACGCCCGCTCCGCGTCCTCGCTCGAGATCCGGAGCGTCTGCGCCCATCCCGCGCCCCGGACTCCTTTATCCCCCGTGTGGCTGCCGAGACCCAAGTGGTCAGCGGAGACCTACTCGACCCTCCCTCGCTTGTCGATGCGTTCGCCGGGGTAGACACCGCGTACTACTTGGTCCACTCCATGGCTGAGGACGGCGGCGTCTTTCACGACCGGGAACTGGCGTCGGCCAGGAACTTCGCCGAGGCGGCTCGCAACGCGGGAACGCGACGGATCATCTACCTCGGCGGGCTGGGGAGATCGGGCGACGTCCTTTCTGCCCACCTGACCAGCCGGCAGGATGTGGGGCGCCTACTCTGCGAGAGCGGCGCGGAGACGATCGAGTTCCGGGCCTCGGTGATCCTGGGAAGCGGGTCGATCTCGTTCGAGATGATCCGGGGACTGGTCGACCGGCTTCCGCTGATGCTGACGCCGCGCTGGGTGGACAACCTCACTCAGCCTATCGCCGTCGAGGACGTGCTCGACTACCTGACGGCCGCCTTGGATGTGACCCTCTCCGAGCGGTGCGCCGTCTATGAGATCGGGGGCGCCGATCGGGTCTCCTACGGGGGAATGATGCGGGCCTACGCCCGGTCGCAAGGACTGAGGCGGATCGTGGTGAGAGTACCCTTGCTCACGCCCCGGCTGTCGGCAGCCTGGCTCGCCCTGGTCACCCCCCTCTACTACGGGGTCGGACGGCACCTTCTCGAAGGGGTGCGCAACGAGACTGTCGTCACCAACCCCGACGCCGCAAGAGACTTCCCGCAGGTGAAGCCCATGGGAGTAGAGCAGGCCATCCGGCGCGCGCTCGCCAATGAAGACCGGGCGTTCGCGGAGACACGGTGGAGCGACGCCCGCTCCAGTTCGCCTCCTCCGCACGGCCGCGGCTTTCAGAAGGCCGGCCGCCGCTATCTAGAGCAACGTACGCTCGAAGTCGACTGCCCCCCCTCCCGAGTGTTCCCTGCCATCCTTTGTATCGGCGGGCAGAAGGGTTGGTACGCATGGACCTGGTTGTGGACGCTCCGCGGCCTCTTCGATCAGGCGAGCGGCGGCGTCGGTGCGCGCCGCGGCCGGCGCGACCCCGCCTGTGTCGTCCCCGGAGATACTCTCGACTTCTGGCGCGTGCAGGAGTTGGAGCCGGACCGCAGGCTGCTTCTCTCGGCCGAGATGCGGGGGCCTGGGCGAGGCTGGCTCCAGTTCGAGTGTGTCCCGTTGCCGGACGGTGGCACCCGCATCGTGCAGACCGCGATGTGGGACCCGATAGGCCTCACCGGCCATCTCTACTGGCTGTCGCTCTGGCCGGCGCACCAGTTGATATTCGGGTCGATGATCCGGGGAATTGCCAGGGAGAGCGGCTGCACAGTGCGACCGTCCGCCTAGCCGGGCGGTAGTACCCCCGCGTCCGGGTCGCCCTCCCCGCCCGCCGGCACCGCCTGCGGACTAGAGGTCGACGCGGCCTCAGATCGATCCACAAAACCCCGCTGGCTCGCGGCCAATTCCCGCGCGGTCAGAATGGCCAGGGCGATGACGATGAGCCCCATACCCGCTGCCTCGAGCAGTCCGGGCCGCTCGCCCAGCTGTATCCAGGCCGCCACAACGCCCACGACGGGAACCGCCAGGCTGCTCAGGCCGGCGGTGCCGGTCGACAGGCTGTGGAGGATGTAGAGCCACAGCACCCAGGTGAGAGCGTTCGCCGGGCCGACGTTGAACAGAAGAACGGCGATGAAGGTGCCGCTCCACTCCACCGGTTTCGTCGCCGTCAAGAGCGCAACGATTATCAATGGTATGGAGCCGAACAGCCCCTGCCAGGCGATGAGCGTGAGCAGGTCGATGTCGTGCCGGCTCCGCATGATCTTGACCACGATCGAACTGACGGCCCAGACGAAACCGGCCGCCACCGCCAGCAGGCTGCTCTGAAGCCCGTGCATGTTCCAAGGACCCAGGATGGAGATAAGGCCGGCGAGAGCGAAGATGACCGCCCCCCATTGCAGCCCGCGGACGGGTTCGCGAAGGATCGGCCAGGCCAGCATGAGAAGCCAGAACGGCATGGTGTAGGCGAGGATGGAGGCCTTGCCGGCGGCGCCGAGGCTGACGGCCCACATGATCAGGCCGACAAAACCTCCCGTCTGCAACAGGCCGAAGAGGATGGTCAACCGAAGAGCTTGCGGCCGCAGGCGCCGGTGGAGCAGCGGCAGCAGGATGAACATGAAGAGCGCGCCGAAGAGGGTACGAAGGGCCGCGAAGGTGAAGGGCTCGGCGTATGCCATACCCACCTTCATGACCACCCAGTTGTAGCCCCAGACGAGGGCGAGCAGCGCGAGGGCGGCGAACGGAAGCCAGGCGGCGCGGCCCTTGCCGGCGGCGGCGGTGTCACGCGGCGAGTTCAATTGACCTGGACCGTCTCGGTTCGGGTCACCGACAGACCCCGCCGGCCGCATTCGGACACAAATGCGTTCCGCGCCTCCCTGGGCAACTCCTCGGGACAGAGCAGCCCCGTCTTGGTGATGCGTCCCTCGACGATAAGTTCCGCGTAGATCGACGCGGGAGTGCTCGTCCCGTAGGAGACGCTCGTCGCTCCCGGGATACGCTCGTTGACCCACTTGATGTCGGGGGCGAAGATGGCGTGGCCGATGCTGGCCGGCTTACCCGCCCGCTCGCCGACGCAGTCCACCGTGAGCACGCCGAAGTCGGTAATCGCGCCCGAGAGAGCCAGGGCCGCCAACTCTTCCAGAGGAGGGTTGGGAGGGAGCGTGGCGACGAACACATCTATCGGCCGGACCTGGGAACCATCCTTCAGGGTCACCGGGAGCTTGCTCGTCATTCCCGAGGAGACCAGGGCAAGGTCGGCATCCAGCCCCTCTTCCGGCCCGCCCATCTTGAAGTCGACGTAACGGAGACCCTTGTCCCCCCAGCGGCGGGGAAGGGTGCGGGGGAGGGTGCTCACTTCCTCGTGGTCGTGGCATATCACCGCGCCGACGCCGAACGGCGGGGGGAACGCGTAGTGCTCACGCCGGCCGAAGATCTCGACGCGCTTGAACTTCCCGTCTTCGTAGATGAGAGGCGGCTGGGCACAGTCGGTGTAGTAGGTCTCTTGCGACCATACCTGGAGCGGTACCGGCGAGTCGAAGATGGCGTAGTCCTTGATGTGTATCTCGAAACACCTCTCCAGGTCTTCGTACCCGTTCGCTGCGAGGCTGTTGGTGAACCCGGGATCCATGCCGGTACTGAGCAGGGCCAGTAAGCCTCTCTTCTCGAATTCAGGGGCCAGCGTCGACTGTTCGAGATAGGCCTCGTCGATGGTCTTGGTCCGTGTCTGTCCGGACGCCATATCCTGATATCCGGCGCCGGCCTGCAGACAGGCCCGCATGATGCAGAGGTTGTATTCGGGGATAACGGCATTCACCACGAGCTTCGCCCCCGCCGCGAGCTTGGCCACCGCTGCAGCGTCGCTCGCATCGAGGAAGACCGGCTTTGCTTTGCCCGCTCCCACCCGGTCGGCAACGAGCCGCGCCCGGCCTTCGTCGCGATCGCCGAGAACGATCTCGCTCACCGCCGGATTGCGGGCGAGGTTCCAGGTGAGAACATGGCCTTGCATGCCCGCGCCCACGATGACGACCTTCATTGGCCTGCCTCCCGAATGCTGCTCTGGCACCCTGCTCTGCCTAAGCCTATCATCACGCCCCGGCGGTTCTTGAAAGACTGCTCCTCGGTCCTTACTATCTACCCAGAGACTCTCGCTGCCACGACCATTGGGACCGAACGGGGGGGTACGAAAATGAACGGGACCACCGAAACCTCAGGTACGGCGGGAGCCGCTCTCGACCTCGAGCCCCGGTTTCGCAACCTGCGCTGGTGGAACGTCGGCGTGGGCCTCGTCCTGGCCGCTCAGGCGATCGTCATTGCGGTGCTACAGAACGGCTTCACGATCCCGGTAGTCGCCACCTACCTCACCGGCCCCCCCGGGACGCCGGCCGAGGCACACCCTATCGGGAACTTCCCGTTGGGCTGGGGAGTGTTCGCGTTCATGGCGCTGTCGGCGCTCGCCCTTCTGCTCATCGCGTCGCCCGGCATCTTCGGCTGGTACAAGCGCAATCTGCTGCAGAACAAGAACTACGGCCGTTGGATCGAGTACTCCGTCACGTCTTCGCTCATGATCGTGCTCATCACCATGATCTGCGGAATAGTAGACCTGGCCGCGATCATCGCGATCTTCGGCGTGAACGCGTGTATGGTCCTGTTCGGTTTGCTGCTGGAGAAATACGAACAGCCCGGCAAGCCTCATTGGCTCTCGTTCTACTTCGGCTGTTTCGCCGGGATCATCCCCTGGATCGGAGTGCTCATCTACGTGTGGAGCCCCGGATTCGGCGACCAGAACCCGCCCGGGTTCGTGTACGGGATCATCGCGTCACTGTTCGTCTTCTTCAACATCTTCGCGGTCAATATGGTCCTGCAATACAAGAAGGTTGGACCTTGGCGGGACTATCTTTTCGGCGAGAAGGTCTACATCATCCTAAGCCTGACCGCCAAGGCACTGCTGGCCTGGCAGGTCTTCGCATCGATCTTAGCCGGGTAGATCGGGCTGCTTGATGCGTTGAACGCCGACCGCAACCGCCCCCAATCCGACGTGGGTGGTGATGACCGCTCCCGCCTCGAGTATGGGAATGTCCAGCTCTCCCAGGGCCAGGCGAAGACGCTGCCGCACGTACTGGGCGGCCTCCAGACCATCCGCGTGCACGATGGCGGCCCGCGCAGGATTGCCGGAGGCGAACCGAACCGCCTTGTCAGCCACGCCGCGAAGCGCCCGCTGGAAGCCAAGGCGTCCCCCATCGATGTGTGCCGCTCCTTCCTCGTCGAACACGATTATGGGCTTCAGATCGACCAACCCGGCGAGGCGGGCTACCGGCGCGCTGACCCGCCCTCCCCTGACCGCCACCTCGAGCGAAGGGAGGGTGCCGTACACCCGGGTCTCCCGTGCGGCGGCCTCCGTGGCCGCTACCACCTCCTCCAGAGTCCCTCCGGCCAGGATGGCCTCGCCGGCGGCCCGAACGACCAGACCCAGGCCCACCGAGACCTGCCTGGAATCCACCACACGCACCCGGCCGGGATCGACTGCCTCGGCGGCGACCGCCGCGCTTTGAAGGGTGCCTGAGAGATGGCCGGAGATATGAACGGAGAGCACGGAGTCGTTGGTTTCGAGGAGGGCCGCATATAGGGCCTGAAACTCACCCACGCTAGGTTGTGACGAACTCGCGATCTGGCCTGCATCGCGGAAGCGCCTGTAGAAGCCGGCAGAGTCAAGATCGATACGATCGAGATAGCTCGTCTCGCCCACCAAGACGTGGAGCGGGATCACGATCGTCCCGTGTCGGAGCCTCTCGACTTCGGGCAGATCACAAGTGGAATCGGTGACCAAGGCGATCTTGGCGGCCCTCTTCGGGCATCTCTCGCCCGGCGGTGTTCGTCGGTTCGCCCAAGCCTCTTCTTCTCCAATCGCGTCCGGACCACGACAGTCCCAGCGCCAACTATATCGCGGCGGGCGCGCCGTCCCGCATCGCAGCCCGCCGGCATGAATCATCTCGGGCTCCCTGGGGTATATCGGGCCTTAGCCCACCCCCCCAGGAAAGGAAAGACGATGTTGGAAGACGCCACAGCCATGGCGATCATCCCGGTGCATGACCTCGGCAGGGCTCGGACCTTCTACGAGAAGATGCTCGGGCTCAAACCCTATCAGGGCGCCCGATCCGAGGGTGAGGCGATCTACTCCCTCGGCGGCACTCAGTTGATGGTCTACGAGACGAAGGCCGACCTGGGTGGTGCGACCAAGGCCACGATCGTCGTGCAGGACCTGGATAGGGAGATGAGCGCCCTCAGGACCCACGGCGTCGTCTTCGAGGACCTCGACATGCCGAACCTCAAGACCACCAACGGCGTGATCGAGGACGAGCACGGCAAGGCCGCGTGGTTCAAGGACCTCGAGGGCAACTGGATCGCGCTCTCCCAGCCGAATAAGTAGCGCTTCGCACCTCCGCTCCTCTCCCGGCCGGGCGCCCAGGTCGCACTCTTGCGGCGCCCGCTGCCGTCTGCTGCCGCGGGCCCGTCCTGCTCGCCTCGATGCCTGCGGGCCCGGCTCCGCCTGATTTCTACCTGAACGGCGGTTTCCTTTCCGCTTGCCCTGGTTGATATCCTGGGGCGCCTTAAGGCGGCACCCCCGCGATGCCGATATTAGGTTCATCTGCCCCCTACCTGATACCCCAACCTGGACGTCGCCCGGATAGTGCGGGCAAGAGTAAGGAGGTCAGGACCATGCCATCCTCGGCACGATCCTCAAGAGACAAGCGGCGCGGACTGTTCGCCGGCGCGGCTGCCATAGGACTATTGGCCGTTCTTATCGTCCTCGGGACCCCGTTCGCCGGCCGGGCTTCGGCCGCGACCATCCCGATGGTGTTCCCCCTCGAGAAGCGGGTGACGGTGTTGCACGACTATCTCGCTCCGCGCTCCGGTCATCTGCATCAGGGTAGCGACCTCATGGCGCCCAAGATGACAAAGGAATTGGCGTGCGTCGCCGGCACGGTGACGTTGCGAGTGGGCACGTACGGCGGAGTGCCCCAGTACTCGCTCTGGCTGGTCGGCGATGACGGCCATGGGTATTTCTACATCCACATCAACAACGACACCCCGGGCACCGACGACGGCAAAGGTGGTCTGGCGAACGCTTTCGCGCCCGGATTGGTGTCCGGGGCTCATGTGGCGCAAGGCCAGCACATAGCGTATGTCGGAGACAGCGGCAACGCCGAGTCTACCGGCTCGCATCTGCACTTCGAGATCCACCAGACCACGTCGATGTCCTCAGCTTCCATGGACCCCTATGACAGCCTGGTGAACGCACCGCTTCTCGGCGGGACCCCGCCACCGCCACCGAGCCCGGGTCTTACTCGTTACGAGCAGACCAACGGCAACCTTTTGTACCTGGGCAAGTGGGTGAGCTTCAGCACGAGCGGGGCGTCAGGCGGAACCTACACATACGCCGACTCGTCGGCCAAGGCATTGCTCTGGTTCAGCGGCACCAAGCTCGACCTCATCGCGACTACCGGCGTGACCCAGGGGAAGGCCTTGGTCAGCCTCGACGGGGTCGCCAAGGGGTCGATCGACTTCTCCAGTCCCACGACGCGGCGCCAACAGAAAGTATGGACCACGGGGACTCTGACGTCGGGGACGCACAAGGTGGTGCTCTCCTGGACCGGACAGGCAGGAGGGTCGGGAGGGACGCGTGTGAACATCGATGCGGTCGACGTGACGGGCACCCTCGTGAAGGCGACAGAAAGCCTCGCCACCCGCTACCAGCAGACCGACACCCACCTGGCCTACACGGGCTCCTGGGGCACCGGTCTTAACCCCGGGGCTTCGGGGGGCTCCTGGGGATACACGAACACCACCGGGAGTCTGGTGACGGTGAAGTTCACCGGGACCTCGATCGGCTGGATCACGGTCAAGAGCCCCAACTACGGCATCGCCCGGGTGACCCTGGACGGCGGCACTCCGGTCACCGTCGACCTCTACAGCCCGGACACCAAGTGGCAACAGAAAGTGTGGAGCGCGACCGGCCTTCCGAACAGCGCCCACACCGTCACCATCGCTTACACCGGCACCAAGAACCCCGCTGCTGCTGGGGCCTATACCGGGGTCGATGCCTTCGAGGTGCAGGGCACCCTGAACTGAGCGGGCGGTCCTTCTCCGGAACCTACCTCTCGTGGGTGGCTGGACGCCTAGGCAAGTTCCTCAGCGTCGACGCCTTCGAGACCTTATGGCACGCTCAACTAGCGCTCCCTCACGACCTCACCTGTCTTCAGTAACCCAGGCCTCGGGCCGATAGGTGAGTATCGGCGACGTTCGAGCACCTACCGGAGGAATCTCATGCGGCCGACCAAGAAGACTGCTTACATCGGGCTCGCGCTGCTCGTTTTCTCGCTGGCTCTGCTGGCCGGTTCCGCCATCTGCCTCGCCGCCCCCACCTTCAATACTCCGGTGAACTCGGACGGCGGCCACGTGGCCAACGCCATCTCGCTTTCAGGCAAGGCCTTCGCCGGCGGCGCCCCGGCAGTCGTCGTGACAAGCGTCGATAGCTACGCCGATTCGCTCACGGCGGCCGTGCTGGCCAAGGCCTACGCCGGCCCGCTGCTGCTCACCTCCGCATCGGCCCTCAGCGCCGACGTGGCCACCGAACTCACCCGGCTCAAGCCGACCAAGGTCTTCCTGGTGGGCCTCCCCTCCACGTTCGTCGCCAGGGTCAAGGCCGCGGTCCCGGCCCTCACAGCCGAGACCTCCATCGTGGTCATCAAGGGCGCCGATCGCTACGAGACCGCCGCTCTCGTCGCGCGCGCCGTGAAGAGCAAACTCGGAACGGTGTCCAAAGTCGTCGTCGCTCCCGGCGATAGCTACGGAGCCGCTCTGGCCGCCTCCAGCCTGGCCGCCGCTCAAGGCTGGCCGTTGCTGCTCACGCCTGCCGCCGGTCCGTTCCCTCAGTCGGCGAAGGACGCCATCGCCGATCTGGGTGTGAGTTCCGGCTTGGTCGTCGGTACGAACGTCGCTCTGGGCGTAGACGGCTTCACCGTGAGCAAGCGGATCGTCGGCGCGACCAGCGCAAGCGATCCGGACGGCCGCTACGACGCCTGTGCGGCACTCGCAGACTACGCCGTGGCCCAGGGGTGGCTGAGCTACGCCCACCTCGGGCTGGTCTCCGGTGAGGACTACCCCGACGGCGAGGCGGCCGTGGCCTTCGTGGCTCGCGATCAGGGCGTCCTACTCTTCGCCAAGCCCACCGGCCTGGCAGCAGCCACCAGCACGGCGATCAAGGACCACGGTACCGAGATCAAGAAGATCGACTTCGTGGGCGTCGGCTGGCCGGTGTTTCGAGAAGTGAAGAGCCTCAACAGTGCCCGCGTGACCGGCTTGGGCGCGTCCAGTGGCCCCGTCGGCGGAGGGAACAAACTCGTCATCACCGGCACGGCGCTGACCGGAGCCTCCAGAGTCCGGGTGGGCAAGGTAGACGTCCCCGCCTCCAACTGGAAGGCCGACTCGAGCACCCAGCTCACCATCACCTCGGTGCCCCCGGGATACGGCGACGGACCCGTGGAAGTGACCGTCTTCAACTTCTGGGGGGCCAGCCCCGCCACTACCAAGGACCTCTACTGGTACGGCGGTGACGGCGTGCTGTCGCCTGGGGAGAAAGTTGTCCGGAAGGCCGTTGAATACCTGGGCGTGCCCTACCTCTGGGCCGGTGCGAGCCCCACCGGCGGCTTCGACTGCTCCGGCTTCTGCATGTACGTGTACAAGCAGTTCGGCGTCACCCTGCCCCACTACTCCCGCTCCCAGGCCACGTACGGCACGGCCGTGAGCAAGGACAGCCTGCAGCCGGGAGACCTGATCTTCTTCTACACGCCCATCAGCCATGTGGGCATGTACGTGGGCGGCGGGATGATGATCAACGCACCGCGCAGCGGCGACCTGGTGACCATCGAGGATGCGTTCCGCTCCAGCTACGTGACCGCCCGGCGGATGGTGTCTCCCTACACCCGGTACGAACAGAGCGACTCGCACCTCGGCTACGCGGGCACCTGGAGCAAGTCCACGACCACCTCGGCCTCGGGCGGCGACTTCGTCTACGCCAACGCTAAGGGCACGTCGGTGACCATCACCTTCACCGGCACCTACCTGGGTCTGATAGCCAAGAAGAGCTCGGCGTACGGCATCGCCAAGGTGACCCTGGACAACAAGACCCCGGTGATGGTCGATCTCTACAGCGCAGGCACAGCCTACGTCCAGAAGGTGTGGAACAGCGGCAATCTGACCGCCGGTAGCCACACGGTGAGGATCGAGTGGACCGGGACGAAGAACGCCGCTGCCACCGACACCAACATCGGGTTGGACGGCCTGGACCTCATCGGCAACCTTACCCAGGCGACTGCGACTCCTCCGGCCTCAAGCCCAACGGCTACTCGTTATGAGCAGACCGACGCCCGTCTCTCCTACACCGGCACCTGGGGTACCGGTCTTAACCCCGGGGCTTCCGGAGGTTCCTGGGGATACGCGAACACCGGCGGGAGTCTCGTGACGGCGAAGTTCACCGGGACCTCGATCGCTTGGGTCACGGTCAAGAGCCCTAACTACGGCATCGCCCAGGTGACCCTAGACGGCGGCGCTCCCCTTACCGTCGACCTCTACAGCCCGGGCACCACCTGGCAACAGAAGGTATGGAGCGCCACCGGCCTCTCCGACAGCGCCCACACCCTCACCATCGCCTATACCGGCACTAAGAACCCCGCTGCGGCCAGGGCCTACATCGGGGTGGATGCCTTCGACGTGCAGGGTACGCTGACGCAGGCGAGCAGTCCTCCCCCACCTCCTCCACCGGCCTCCACCCGCTTCGAGCAGACCGACTCCCATATCGCCTTCGCGGGCACGTGGGCCACGTTCTCCGCGACCGGACCGTCCGGCGGCAGCTATCTCAGGGCCAACACCAGCGGCGCGTCGGCGACCATCGCCTTCACCGGCACCTATCTCTCCTGGATCGCCACCAGGGGCACCACTCTCAGCAAGGCGAAGGTCAGCCTCGACGGAGGCGCGGCGGTCTCCGTCGACCTCGCGGCTTCGGCCGTCGCGTACCAGCAGAGGGTCTGGAACACCGGGACCCTGCCCGAGGGCGCCCACACCGTCAAGATCTCCTGGGATCCGGTGAACGCCGCCGGCAAATACATCAGCGTCGACGCGGTCGAGGTGATCGGCACCCTGACCACCGCCTCAGCGACCTCCACCACGCCCCCCACCTCCCCCACGCCCTCGACGCCGCCGACTACGTCCAAGACACCGACGCCCGCCCCCACCACCAACCGGTACGAACAGACGGACGCTCGCTTCTCCTTCGCGGGAGGCTGGACCGCGTCATCGTCATCCTCGGCGTCGGCCGGCAGCTTCCGCTTCGCCGACTCGGCTGGTTCCGCGGCAACCGCCACGTTCAACGGCACCTTCCTGGCCTGGATCGGCAAGAAGAGCCCGGCCTACGGCAAGGCCAAAGTCACGGTGGACGGGGGCACCCCGCTGATCGTTGACCTGTTCAGCGCCGACACGAAGTGGAAGCAGAAGCTCTGGGACACCGGGACGCTCGCCGCCGGAGCGCACACGGTCAAGATCGAGTGGACCGGCACCAAGAGCGCCGCCGCCACCGGCACAAACATCAACGTCGATGCCTTCGACATCGCGGGGACGCTCGGCCAGGCACCCGCCGCGCCGGCGACCCGGTGGGAGCAGAACGACTCTCACTTCGCCTATGCCGGCACCTGGACCACCTCGTCGTCATCGGCGGCGTCGGCCGGCAACTTCCGCTTCGCGAACTCCACTGCATCCTCGGTGACGGTCACGTTCGTGGGTTCCTACCTGTCATGGATAGCCAAGAAGAGCCCGGTCTACGGTAAAGCCAGGGTCACGCTGGATGCCGGGACCCCGGTGCTGGTGGACCTCTACTCGGCCAAGGAGGTCTGGAAGCAGAAGGTCTGGGAGACAAAACCGCTGGTTCCGGGGACGCATACGGTCAAGATCGAATGGACCGGCACGAAGAACGCCGCTGCCACCGGAACCAACATCGGCGTCGACGCCTTCGACGTGATCGGGCTGCTGAAGTAGTCCGCGGACGCAGGCGCCGTCGAGGCGCCGGCAGCTCCGCACTCGCCGAGCGCCGGCGCCTAGCTGAGCACCCGCGCGAGACTCACGAGGATGGCGGCGGTCGCTCCCCATATCCGCCTGCCGGGATAGGGCAATACGTAGTAGCTGCGATGTTGACCGTCGCGCCACGCACTCTCTCGCAGGTGGTTGCCCGGATCGAGCACAAAGCGGAGCGGCACCAGGAACACATCGGCCACTTCCTGCTCATCGGGCACGAGGGCCGCGGGCGGCTCGACCCAGCCGACGAACGGATGGACGCAGTAGTCCGAGACCGTCCGATGCTGCGGAAGACACCCAAGAATCTCCACCCTCTCGGGCGGCAGGCCGACCTCCTCGAAGGCTTCGCGTAGAGCGGCGGCTGCAGGACTGCTGTCGCCCGGCTCGATCTTCCCGCCAGGCAGGCTGATCTGCCCCGGGTGGTTCCTCAACTCGGCTGTCCGCTGCGTCAAAACGATCTCCGGACCTCGAGGCGAGTTCAACAAAGCCACGAGTACGGCGGCCGGGACAGGCGGCGCGTCGCCGGGGAAGGGCGCGGTCGCTGCGCCGGCTGGGTGCGCGGCGCCTCCCGGCGGGCAGGCGGCCGCGAGTCGGCGTCGTATCTCCTCCTTGTCCACGTGACGGATTATAGAGCCACTACCGAGGCAGAGAGCCGAATCCCTGCCCGCGCTCGCCGGTTCGCGTCCACTCTCGAGCTTGGGCCGCCCTCCGAACACTCGCTGTTCGCTATTGCCTTTCGGGCAGGCCATCCGTCATCATGACAAGTCATGTGCGACTACTGCATGAAGCACGGCGCCGGTGGCAAGTGGTATCTAAACGCCGCCCACTACTCGGACCAGGTTGTTGAGAAATACGATCTCCGAGCCTACCTGCTCGAGCAGTACACCAATTTCGAACAGATCTCGGTACGCAGAGTCAACGGCTTCAGCCCGGTGGGCATGGACTACACGTTACGCATGCCGATCATCGGCCGGGTAGTCAGATCCTTTGCCGAGCGGATGCTTCACAGCCGCAGGCCCCCGCGCAATCCCTTCCGGCCCGAAGGGCACATCGGGCAGGTGGTGCCGCTCGAAGACGCCGAAGCGATCCTCACCCATTGTGCGGCCGAACCCATCATCGAGAAGAACTGCATGTGCCGCTACATGACCCGCGGTGTCAAGGAGTCGTGTTGCATCAACTTCGGCGTCATGTCGGAGATCATCGATAAGCTGCCCCGGTTCATACCCGAGAAGGAGAAGTACCACCTGAGCCGGGAGCAGGCGATCGGCCGGTTCCGAGAGCACAACCGTAAGGGGTACATCGGCACTATCTGGTTTGGCCCCTTTCCCTACATCAACAACCTCTGCTCGTGTGAAAGCCCCGAATGCGCCGGCATCCGCCCTCGGGTGGATTTCGGGATCAAGTCCGTATACAAAGCCGAATACGTCATCGACTTCAGGGAGGACGTCTGCCTGGGGTGTGGCGCGTGTGTCAACCAGTGCCCCTTCGGCGCCATCACCATCGACAACGGCCTCGGTCGGCCCGTGGTCGATCAGGCGGACTGCTATGGTTGTGGCGTCTGCCGCCACGTCTGTCCTACCGCGGCGCTGTTTCTCGTCCCCCGCGACCAGATTCCGGCTTTGGCCGGCAAGTACTAAGATCCGGACGGCGGATCGGTGGCTAGAACACGTATCACCATCGACTACGCTAGCTGCGGCGACGGGGTGGGAGTCGATCCGCGGGAGTGCGGACTGTGCCTGCGGGCCTGCGGGCCTGCCGTCTTTCTGCTCCACCAGACGATCGGAGCCACCGAGCCCGACCCCTGCGATCCTCGGGCCTGGCGGGTCACCCCTCTATGGCCTTCGCTCTGCACCGGATGCGGCGAGTGCGTGACCGTCTGTCCGCGGAATCGCCATCTCGGTGAGACCGGGGCGCGTCCCGAGCGGAGACGCCTCGTGAGCGCGCCGACCAGAGACTTCGACCGCTGCACTGTAATTGGCGGCGCGGGGATGCTCGGCTACGAGATGGTTCGGCAACTTGTGGCCGCCGGAAAGCAGGTGAGCGTCCTCGACACGCAGCCGCTTCCCGAGGCCTGTTGCGAAGCCCGGCATCGGTGACATACGCGATCGCGACGCGGTGGCGGCCGCCTGCGACCGGCCGACGTGGTCTTTCAGACCGCCGCCGCGGTATGGGACCCGGCAACTCCGCGCGAGGTCTATGAGACCGTGAACATCGACGGTAACCGGCTCGTGATCGAGGTGTGCCGCGACTTGGGGATACGGCGCCTCGTCTACACCAGCACCATCGACGTAGTCGTTGACGGCCGCAGGCCCATCGTCGACGGCAACGAGTGCTTGCCGTACCCGGCGAGGCTGCCGAGCGACGACTACTGCCGCACCAAGCTGATCGCCGAGCGATCGATGATAGCCGCGAACGGGCCCGACCTCGCCACGTGCGCCCTGCGGCCTGCCGGGCATGTACGGCCCGCGAGATCGTTACCACCTGGGGAACATCGTGGCGATGGCGAGGAAGGGCAGGTACATGCGGGCAGGGAACGGTAGGGCGCGCTTCACCCACGTCTACTCCGAGAACGCCGCGCATGCCCATCTGTTGGCCGCCGAGCGACTCTTCCCCGGCTCTCCCGTCGCCGGCCAGGTGTACTTCGTCGGCGACCACTATCCGGCCGAGAACCTCTTCGACTTCATGGAGCCCTACCTACAGGGGCTGGAGCTGCCCGTGCCGCGGCGCAGCATCCCCTACCCCATCGCGTACGGACTGGCCTGCGTGGCGGAGCTGATGGCGCCGCATTCCCATCTGAGCCGCTTTTCGGTAGTACAGACCTGCGTCGACCACACCTACCGGCACGACAAGGCGGAGCGCGACCTCGAGCTACAGGCCCATCGTCTCTCGCGAGGAGGCCTTCCGGCGCACGCTGGAATACTGGCGGGAACGGCAGCAGGCCGACTGAATGAGCCGGCGTCCGGTAAGGGCGCCGTCGACCGCGGCGCCCCGGCCACCGGCTTAGGCCAGCGATCCTCCTCTGGCCCGCAGCAGAGTTCCGAGGAACCGGTTGTGGAGCGAACTGCGCGGGTCGGCGGCCCACAGGGAGAGAAGTTCGAACATGGGCTTGGTAACCGTGAAAGCGAGGGTGCACGGGTCGAGATCCGCCCGCGCGGCTTGATCCAGTGCCCCGATGAGCGCCTGCGGAGCCTCCAGGTCGTCGAACAGCGGCGCCAGCTGCATGCACCCCGACCCAAACCGGGCGATCAGCGGGGTCAGATCATCCGGATGACTGTAGTAGATGGCGCCGGCAGTGAGCACCGAGAGCTGGTCGGGGTTGACGTAGAAGGTCACGCTGCGCAGATACTCGTACTGCTCGGGGCGCACGGGACCGATCAGCAGGTGCTGGTGCCGCGGCTGGTAGCGCGGGGCGGAATCGAGCCACAGGTTCATGAGCTCGTGTGACGCCTTGAGCCCTTCCTCGTCGCAAAGGAACTCGACCAGGTCCTCCCGAGACCGCTCCTCGATCCCCAGCAGGTGAATGGCGCCGCAGCCGTGTTTCTCCTTGGTGATGTGGAGGGTCTTGCCCTCTCTCCAATCGTTGTGGAACTTGAACACGCACTGGCGCCCTTTGGGCAGCACCAGCGGCTCGAACGGAGCCGGATCGGGAGCGTCGTAGAAGCCGATGAGCGGCTCCGTTATCGACAGCCGGTCGAGTATCGGCGAGACATCGGGTTGCACGGCTCCTCCTTTATGCAGGCGTACACGCGGACATTATCCCCGTTGGCGGAGTCGACGCTGATCTCCATCTCTCGCAGCGACTCGATGATGTCCTCGAGGTCCTCAGGCTTGAGATTCTTCAGGTCGATGGACATGCCTTTTTCCGCCATCGACTTGTCGATCTGCTCCATCGCCTGCGGCGGGATGAGAGACGTGAGCTTGAGACCCGCGCGGACAAGGGCCAGCGGGATCTTGACGTTCACATTGTCCCCTTGGGTGCTGAGGACTTTGACGTACATGAACTTGGGCAGTGCGCCGGAGCCGTTCTTGGGGGCCGCGGGCTCGGCGGCGGCCTGGGCGGGCTTCGAATCAACCGCGTCCAGCAGGCGACCCGCCTCCTCGGCGGTGATCTTGCCGGCTACCAGCAGGTCGAGTATGCGATCACGTTCCTGACTCATGATGTTCTCCTTCTTGAGCTACGCCAGCTCGGTATCGTCAACGCAGGGTCAGAGCCACGGTGCGGATGGGGTCCTGGATGAAGACCTCCACGCCCCTCGTCTCGCCGACCACGCCGAGCACGCCCACCGCTAGACGGGTGTACGTGCCCTTCTGACCGGCGAGGAGGCGGACGGCGTCCACCACGAGGGTGGCGATGAAGGTCAGCATCAACAGGGGAACAGCCAGAGGCCACAGCAAGAACAGGGGGAACCAGATCCTGAACTTGGTCCGCTCCTGCTCGGCGATGCGCAGCGCGACGGCGTACGGCGGTATCTTCATCGCTCCAGCCTTTCGGTCGCTTCGCTCACGGAGATCTGCCCGCGCTCCAGGAGGTCGAACACCTCGTCCCTGTCGCTCACCTGCTCCACCTCCACCAGGTGGAGTTGCTGCACGATACGGTTCAGCCTGTTCTTGACGGTGGGATAGCTGATGCCGAAAGCCTTCTCCATGTACTTGATGGACCCGTGGCAACGCACGAACTCGCTGACGAACACCTGGTCTTCAAAGCGGAGGCCGGCAAGAGGGGGCAGTTCGAACTCTCCGCGTATGTCGATGCCCTGATCTTTGAGCCGCGCTTCGGACACCACGAACGGCCTGTCCCCCACCAGATCCGTCAGTTCCCGCCACTCGCTCATGGTCTCTCCCGTGGCCGTCGTGCGCCCGTTGTTTATCCCATCGACTCCAAGCGTACGCCATTTATTAAAAAAGTCAAGTCTAAGATTGATTTTCTTAATCATCTGACCACTTCTGGTTCCATGAAGTGGTCGGCGGAGAGGGCTCAGACGGCTACTTGGCGACCTTCCAGCAGTCGGATGACCCCCCGTTGGTGATGGCCGTGGGGTGGGCGGCGGCCCAGGCCGCCGGATCGGCGAGGATGGCCTTGACCGCCGCCTTGATCTTCACGACATCGAGCACGTTGTAGCCTTTCGCGTTGTAGCGGGAGACCCAGTCCGGCGGGGTGAAGCCCATGGCGATCATCTCGTTGGTCTTCACTTTGCTGCGCAGCTTGATCAGGTCGGGCAGCGCGCTGAGAGGCAGGTTCGTGGCCACGCTCTTCTCCAGGGCGGCGGCGATCTTCGGGAATCTGAGCGTCAGCTTGGCCACGCTGTTCTGATAGAGCATGGCCATGAGCACGCAGCGCTGCCGTCCCATGCGCGTGTAGTCGCTGCTGTCCGCACGATCACGCGCGTAGGCCAGGGCTTCGAGCCCATCGAGATGGTTGACGCCCACATTGAAAGTGTATGACGTCTTGGACTCTCCCGCGGCGAGGGGAGCGTAAGTGATGTGAAGCGCCTTGTTGAGGTTGACGTCGATCCCGCCCAAGGCATTCGACCATGTCGACGAGGCCCATCATGTTCACGACCGCGTAGTAGTCGATGGGGATGCCCAGGATGAGGCTGGCCGTCTCCATGACCGCTTCCGCGCCCGGATCGCCGCCGTCTGGCGCGATCTCCGGATGCTTGGCAGCCGCCCCGTAGAGGGCATTGAGCAGTCTCCGGATAGGTCTTCATTCCCAGGGCTGCTGCGGTCTTCTTGCCAAGAGGCGTGTCGCCTGTGTTCCGAGGGAGGCCGAAGATGGCCACGTCGCCTGTGTTCATGTCGATGCTCGCCACGTTCATGGAGTCGGACCGAGCTCCAGAGCGCCCATAGCCCGCGTCCGTACCGATGAGCAGAATGGTCATGCGCTGGTCGTCCCCCCAGACGAGCGGGCTCGTCGTGGTGGTGCTCTCGGTGGTGGTGGTGCTCTCCACGGTCGTGGTGGTCGTCGAACTCGAGGTCCCCCCCGACGTGCTGGTCGAGCGATAGGTGGTCGTCGTGGTAGTCGCGGGAGTCGCGGTGGTGACGGTGGCGGACGGCTCGGTGCTGCCGCCGTCGTCCGCAAAGACCGTGGTGAGGAGATTGTGGGAAACGATGGTGTAGTAGCCGGCGACGGCGTGAGGCGCCAAGGTGAAGACGAGGATCAGGACCAGCCCCACCCCAGTCATCATGATCCCCGGGCCCGAGGGACGGACGGGCTTCAGGGCCCCCACCTTGCCGGTCATCCAAGCGTCGATGACCGCGTACATCCGCAGCAGCATGATGACGATGTTGACCCACAAGAGGGCCATGAGGACCTTGGGTTGCACCACCCAGGTGAGGATGGCGTCGGTACCCCGGGTGAGGATGACGGCACCCACGGCGGACACGAGCAGGAATATCGCGAGCAAGATGAATCCGCGGCGGCGGACACCGGCCACCAACTGGCCGACTCCCGGGATCACGGCCGAATAGAGCGCCCGTAGCAGACGGGCGGTGTAACTGTCCCGAGGGTGGGTGGTGTACTCAGTGGGTCTCATGAATCAACCGATCTATGTGACAGATTCTTGAGACGGGCCGGTTCCCCTGCGAACCGCGAGTGTGCGTATGGTGCCTCGATGAGTGCGGCACTCATTATTCTCTCTACCGGTATCACTGTCAAAGTTCCGGCTACCGGCAGACGCGGGGCCTGGGCCGGGGAGGAACCCCGGCTCTTCTTGACGACGTCGGACCGGCGGGGAGTAGGATGGGTCCGAGACGAGGAGGGCAGCCATGAAGCAGTCGCGTCCCGCTTCCGTTCCACCACGACAGGGGTCTTTGCCCATACCTGTCCTCGTGGCGGCGCTTCTGCTCGGGGGGCTATTCTTTCTGGTGTCTTGCGGCACAGGAGCAGGTGATGACGTGACCACGTCCACAGGCAACGGCGTGACGACCAGCACCGCTGGGAGTACCTCGCGCGACGACGTTCTCCTGGCCTCGTCAGACCTGTCCCGGGTCTCGGCCTCGGCTTCGCGGGCGGACGTCCTCTCCGCATCCAGCGCTGTCGACGCCTTTGGCGCCGATCTCTACGCGGTGCTTGCCAAAGCCGCCGGCAACGGAAACCTCGTCTTCTCGCCCGCCAGTATCGAGACCGCGCTCGCCATGACGTACGCGGGGGCGGTGGGCCCGACGGCCGATGAAATGGCGAAGACCCTCCACTTTGGGCTCCAGGGGGACGCCCTCCACCAAGCCTTCAATTCGCTCGACTCTCTCCTCGAATCGCGGAGTTGGCAGGGGAAAGACTCTGAGGGCAAGGACCAGGGAGTGCTCGTCAAGACGGCCAATAGCCTCTGGGCGCAGAGGGACCTTCCCTTCGAGAAGCTCTTCCTCGATACCCTGGCCGCCGACTATGGGGCCGGGGTGCGCCTGGTCGACTACAAGACGGCCGCCGAAGATGCGCGCATAACCATCAACGAGTGGGTGGCCGGACAGACGGAGGACAAGATCAAGGACCTCATACCTCAGGGCGCACTCGACGAACTGACCCGGTTGGTCCTGGTCAACGCCGTCTATCTCGACGCCACTTGGGCGTCCCAATTCGACAAGGCCATGACGGCCGACGGCCGGTTCGCCACGCTGGCCGGCGCTGAGGTGACTACTCCGATGATGCGCCAATCGGCCGGTTACGCCTACGGGATGGGCGAAGGCTGGGAGGCCGTCGAGCTCCCGTACGCCCGGGACGAGCTTGCCATGCTGCTGATAGTGCCCCAGCCGGGACGTTTCGCGGAAGTAGAGGAACAGTTGAACAGAGGGCTGATCGACGAGGTCATCGGCGGGTTGTCGAAGGACGCCGAGGTCGACCTGACTATGCCTAAGTTCAAGTTCCGCACCCAAGCAGGTCTCGCGGACGCGCTCAAGGCCCTGGGGATGGAAAAGGCGTTCGACCCTGAGGCTGCGGAGTTCTCGGCCATGACAAAGCAGGAAGTCCTGTCCATCAGCGACGTCATCCATGAGGCCTACATAGCGGTGGACGAAGAGGGCACGGAAGCAGCGGCGGCCACGGCCGTGATCATGCGGGCCACAGCGGCGCCGATGACCATGGTGCAGATGAAGGTCGACCGGCCCTTCCTGTTCGCCCTGCGCGACCGCGACACCGGGGCCATCCTATTCCTCGGCAGGGTGACCGACCCGACGGCATAAGGATGGGCGCGTAGCGGCGCTCAGCCGGCTGACAACCCCCCCGCTTGTGTGCCATCCTGGTAGATGTCGCATCTCGCTCTTCGACTTCTTGTGAAAGGAGACCCGGGCATGAAGATCAAAGGGTCCAAGACCGAGCAGAACCTGCTCAAAGCGTTCGCGGGTGAGAGCCAAGCGCGCAACCGGTACACCTTCTTCTCGAGCCAGGCCAGGAAGGAAGGCTTCGAACAGATAGCCGCCATCTTCGCTGAGACGGCGGACAACGAGAAAGAGCACGCACAGATCTTCTTCGATCACCTGGAGGGCGGGCCGGCGGAGATCACCGCTACCTACCCCGCCGGCAAGACCGGTAGTACTGCCGAGAACCTGCTGGCGGCGGCCGAAGGCGAGAAGGAAGAATGGGGCACACTCTATCCGGGTTTCGCCGCCGTCGCCGAGGCGGAGGGCTTCAAGAAGGTGGCCGAGTCCTTCACGGAGATATCCGAGGTCGAGGAGCAACACGAGCTCCGCTACCGCAAGCTGTTGGCCAACGTGGAGAACGGCCGGGTCTTCAAGCGTGACACCACGGTCAAGTGGCACTGCCGGAACTGCGGCTACATCCACGAAGGTCCTGAGGCTCCGGACGAGTGCCCGGCGTGCAAACACGCGCAGGCCTACTACGAGATCTGGGCCGAGACCTACTAGCAGGCGGGTGACCGCGAGCCGATGAGCGTTTACGAGGACATCAAGCTCGAAGGGCACATCATCGATTCGCTCCTTCTGCCGCGGGTGCTCGACGACGTCCTCGAACGCGGCGGAGAGTACCGGATCCTCCGCTTCAAGATGGGCCGGGAGAAGGACGACCATTCTCTGGCCGTCCTTCGGGTGACCGCGTCCGACGAGGTCCAACTGAACAAGATCCTGCGGGACCTGCAGCAGCACGGCGTGGAACTGGTAGAGCAGCACGATGTCCGGGTCCAAGCGGCCCCGGTGGACGGGGTGTTCCCGGAGGACTTCTACTCCACCACCAATCTCGACACCTTTGTGCGGCTCGAGGGCCGGTGGATCCCGGTCGACTGGCCGGAGATGGACTGCGGCATCCTGGTGGACCCAGAAGCGGGCACTGCGCGCACGGTACCCCTCATCCAAGTCCGAGCGAGCGACCGCCTCGTGGTGGGCAGCCGGGGCATACGCGTAGTGCCGCTCGGCCGCGAGCAAGCATCGCGAGCCTTCGAGTTCATGGGGTCGGCGGTCTCGTCGGAGAAGCCCAAGCGGCTGGTGGTCTCCCGGGTCGCCCGGCTCATGCGCGAGAACCGGGCCGCGGGCAAGAAGCTCGTCGCCGTCCTGGGACCGGCCATAGTCCACACCGGAGCCGCTCCAGCGTTCGCCCGGCTGGTCGCCGGCGGCTGGATCGACGTGGTCTTCGGCGGCAATGCCGTCGCGGTGCACGACATCGAGTCGGCCTTCTTCGATACCTCGCTGGGCATCAACCTGACCGTGGGGGAGTCGGTGGAGGGAGGTCACGAGCATCACCTGCGCGCCATCAACCGGATACGCCAAGCCGGAGGGATCCGCCAGGCGGTGGACCAGGGCGTGCTCACCAAGGGGCTCTTCTACCAGATCGTGCGCCAGGAGATCCCCTACGTCCTAGCGGGGTCGATACGAGACGACGGACCCCTCCCCGACGTGATCACCGACTCCGTCGAGGCGCAGCAGCGCATGCGGGAGCACGTGCGGGGCGCCGGGCTATGCCTCATGTTATGCAGCATGTTGCACTCCATAGCCACGGGCAACCTCCTGGCCGCCTCCGTGCACACCGTGTGCGTGGACATCAACCCGGCGGCTGTGACCAAGCTCGCCGATCGCGGCAGCTTTCAGACCATCGGCATAGTGACCGACGTGGGACTCTTCCTGGACGAACTGGTGTCGGAGCTGGAGGGTCGGCGTGAAGGGCATAGGAAGGACCAGGGATAGCGACTTGCCGGAGAAGGGCGGCACGGTGATGCCGGAACTGCGCCCCGCAGCGCAAGGGCGATCAAGGGGCATCTACTGGATCTTGGGTGGCCTCGTGATCACCGGCATACTTGCCGGCTACCGCTGGCTGCGCTCGTTACCCCGAGACTGAGGGGTTCGAGGATGACCTGGATCCGCGGAACCGCGCCTCCCGACGTCCGGCGCCGCCCGGCGAGGCCCTTTGTCGGCCTGCTCTTGATCGCGGTCGCCCTCGTGATGGTCGGGGCCGTCTTTGCAGCCGGATGCGGTGACAGCCCCGAGCCGCCGAAGACCTCCATGAAGGGTTGGGAGCTCTACAGCTGGCAAGAGAACGGGCGCTGGTACTTCTCCCTGCTGGAGGGCACCAACCGCGCCAAGACCGTCGCGGAGATACGTGCGACCGACGCGCGGCTCGAAGGGATAGACGGCCTCAGGCCGGCGCTCCAGAGCGTCGCGGCCGGGCAATCGGTGACGTGGTGGACGCCATCGTGGGCGGAGGGCGCGGTGAGCTTCCCGCCGGCGGAGATGGTGGCGCAGGTTCGCAGCCTCTGTGACAAGCAGGAGCTGCAACTGCAGGTGGTGACCCAGGGGCCGTAGCGGCACGCGGCGCTCACGCGGCGGCCGGCTGGCGCTATCCCTCCTTGCGCACCTTCCAGATCTGCTCGCCCGGCCAGCGCCGATACCATTCTCGCTCGGTCTCGTCGCGGTAGCTGCTGGTCGCATCGGGCGGTGGCCTCAACTCGATGAGGTCGTCGATGACGAAGCCGTGCGCACGGAACAGGCGTATCCAGGCGCCGTACGGGAGCATGAACTCCACATAGCCCTCCCAGGGCAGGGACCACATGGCGAAGTAGTCCATCTGCAACCGATCGCCGGGGTGATCGCTCTCCTCCGAGTAGCACATCTCGACGATGGGGGTGGATCCGCAGAAGGCCAACAGCCCGCCGGGCCGCAGCAGCCGGGCGGCCTCGGGGACCGTCGCGTATGGATCGCCGAAGGTCATCGCCCCGTAGTCGCAGAAGACGATGTCGAAGCTCTCGTCGGGTAGAGGGACGGACTCGGCGCTGGCGTGGAGTATCGGAAAGTCGACCCCGGCAGCATCCATCAGTCGGCGGGCATGCTCGAGTTGCTTCTCGGACAGGTCCACACCCACGGGTCTCGCTCCGGCCTTGGCCAGCGCGATGGACCACTGTGCCGCTCCGCAGCCGAACTCCAGGATGTCCAGGCCTTTCACGTCGCCGAGAACCTGCAGTTGACGTTCCGGCACCTGCCACACGCCCCACGCAAGACCCTCCGACGCGGCGAGTTGCGGTCCGTGGTCGGTCTGGTAGGTGTCGCTGTCGGCGTTCCAGCTTTCTCGATTGGCCGCTGCGTGATCGGGTAGCTTGTCTGGTTCCAGCCGTGGATCAGGCACGTTGGCCTCCGGTCTTGACGAACGTTCCGTTGTCGAGTTCACGCCAGGCGACATCCAATTCTTCCCGGGTGTTCATGACGATGGGTCCCCGCCAGGCTATCGGCTCGCGAAGGGGACGGCCACCGGCGAGCAGGAAGCGGGCCCCACCCCCTCCGGCCTGGGCCGCGATGGACCCGCCGTCGCCGAACAGGACGAGCGTCCCTTGACCCGCGGCCACGGGATCAGGGGCGGCGCCGAAGCGCGCGGCTCCCTCAAACAGATAGGCGAAGTACGTATGACCCCGCGGGGTGGGGTGCGACCAGACGACGTCCGGGTCCAGGCCCACGTCGAGAAGCTCGGGGTCGATGGCGATGCCCCGGACCGGGCCGGCAGTCTCTCCCACCGCGCCGCAGACCACGCGTATTCGGGCTCCGCCCGCTTCCGCCACAGGTATCTGGCTTGCGTCGAAGCCCTGGTAGCGGGGGTCTGTCATCTTCTCGGCCGCGGGCAGGTTCGCCCAGAGCTGAAACCCACCCATGCGGCCGCTCTCGTCTCCCCGAGGCATCTCCTGGTGGATGATGCCGCTTCCGGCCGTCATCCACTGCACGTCTCCCCCTCGGATGGCCCCCGAGTTGCCCAGTGAGTCGCCGTGGTCGACCTCGCCCTCGAGCATGTAGGTAATGGTCTCGATGCCCCGATGCGGATGCCAAGGAAATCCCGCTCGATACAGCGAGGGGTCGTCGCCGCGGAAGTCGTCGAGCATCAAGAAGGGGTCAAAGAGGGTCTCCTGGCCAGAACCGAAGGCCCGGCGGAGATGCACTCCGGCGCCTTCTATCGTCGGCCTGCTTGCCTGCGTACGCTGGATATCCCGTACCGCGTCCATGGAGCAGCGACACCTCCTGTCCATTCGGCCAAAATCGGCGCGACACTCGGCGCCAATACTACCCCGCGGGATTAGTCTCCGCCCAGATGGATCGCGCGATACCGGGCTATCCTCTGTATAACACCAGCGGTTGTACCATTATCCCGTTTTTTACCTCCGCCTTACTGGGGGGAGACTACGCTGGATACCTGAGGCGCCCACCGGGTGCTCGAAGTACTAGAGGAGAAGAGACATGAACGGGCGATCAATCCCCAGCAGATGGTTGATACCGACGTTTGCCGTGGCCCTCCTTGCCGGCGCCATTGCGACAGGATGCGGATCGAGCGGCGCGGCGACCGCAACTTCGGGCGCCGTGGTCCAAGCCGCGGCAGTCACGACGACGAGCGGCTCCGCGCCCTCCGGCAGCTCAGCGTCCCGAGCCCCCGCGGCACCTCCCGGAGACGCGTCCGGCGGCGCTCCGGGTGGTGGTAGCGCCGTCTATCCCACCAGCGCGGTCTACACCCAGTCTGGCGGCTCCCAAAGCGAGGACGGGAAGACCTACTCCGCGAGCGAGCAGGACCAGTCCGCGATCCTGGTGACGGACGGCGGCGTGTTCAAGGCCCGCGACGCCGTGATCGAGACCACCGGAGACAGCTCGTCGAACGATAGCAGTAGTTTCTACGGGCTCAACGCCGCCGTGGTCGCCACTTCGGGTAGCTCCATCGCGCTCTCGGACAGCTCGATCGGTACGACCGGCAGCGGCGCTAACGGCGCCTTCGCGACCGGGGAAGGCTCCTCGGTCACGCTCTCCAACGTGAAGATAACCGCCACCGGCGGGGGTGGTCACGGAGTCATGGCCACTCAGGGAGGGTCGGTCGCTCTCGCGGGCGTCGATATCAACACCTCCGGCGCCAACTCGGCTCCGCTGGCCACCGACCGTGGCGGCGGCACCATCACGGCGACCGGGGGGAACGTCGTGGCATCCGGACAGGACTCACCGGCGCTCTATTCCACCGGTACGATCACCGTGAAGGGCGGCACGTACCAGGCGACCGGGGCGGAAGCGGCCGTCATCGAAGGAGCGAACGCGATCGAGCTTAGCGACGTCGCGCTGTCGTCCGCCGTGGCCGACAAGTGGGGCGTGATGATCTATCAGAGCATGTCGGGCGACGCCGAGGGTGCAAAGGGCACCTTCACGATGACCGGCGGCTCCCTCAGCTATAGCGGCCAGAGTGGGCCGCTCTTCTACGTGACCAACTCCACCGGCGTGATCACCCTCAAGGGCGTGAACGTCACGGCTGCCTCGGGCATCCTCATCGAGGCTGCGGCCGGGAACTGGGGCAATCAGGGCGCGAACGGGGGAACCGCGGTTGTGACGGCCGACGGGCAGGCACTCGCCGGCGATCTCGTCGCCGATTCGATCAGCAGCATCTCCGTTACCCTCCAGAACGGGTCGTCACTCAAGGGAAGCATCAACGTCGACGAGGCGGCGAAGGAGGCGAGGGTCACGCTCGAAGGGAGCAGCACCTGGGATCTCACTGCCGATTCATATCTCACCAGTTTGACTCTGACCGGCGGGGCCTCGGGGGCAACTATCGGCAACATCACCGGCAATGGGCATTCGATCTACTACGACGCGACCGACTCGGCCAACAGCGCGCTTGGCGGCGGAACGTTCAACCTGAACGGAGGCGGGACACTGCAACCGGCCTCCTGAGCGCCGCAGGGTGGGAGGACGGTGCCGGCTGTGCGAACATAGAGGCGGACCGGCTGTCGCCTACATCAGAAAGGCAGAGCACATGGAGGAGCAAGCGAACCCCCAAGTGGTGCTCAGGACCACTCTCGGAGCTATCACCCTGGAGCTCGACCGAGCGAAGGCTCCGGTGACCACGGAGAACTTCCTCTCGTACGTATCGTCCGGCCACTTCAACGGCACCGTGTTCCATCGAGTGATCCCCGCGTTCATGATCCAAGGGGGAGGATTCACCGAGGACATGAAGCAGTTGACGACGGCGGATCCCATCACGAACGAGGCCGACAACGGCCTCAAGAACGACCGGGGAACAGTGGCCATGGCCCGCACGTCGGAGCCGCACAGTGCGAGCAGCCAGTTTTTCATCAACCTCAAGGACAACGACTTTCTGAACCACACCGCTAAGACACCCCAGGGTTGGGGTTACGCGGTGTTCGCGAAGGTGGTCGACGGTATGGGCGTGGTGGACACCATCGCCCAGGTGAAGACCGGCGCCCACGGCCCGCACCGCGACGTCCCCGCGGACGCGATAGCGATCACCGAGGCTTTCGTCAAGGAGTAGCGAAGACTGGTGCCGTGAGAATCAGGGGAACTATGAACCGGCCCGGGGTCGCGCTGCCGCTCCTGGCGGCGGTCCTTATCGCGGCGTTCACGCTGTTGGCGCCTTCGGTGGCGCTCGCCTCGGGCCTGGACGAGCCCATAGTCATCGTCCAGCCTTTTCCCGCCGACAAACCGGAAGCTCCGCGCATAACAGCCAAGGCGGCGATCCTTGTGGACATGGACACTGGGAAGATCCTCTACTCCCGGAACGCCGACAAGCAACTGGAGATGGCGTCGACCACCAAGATGATGACGGCCATCCTCGTGCTGGAATCGATGCCTTTGAACCAGAAGGTGAAGGTGCCGGCGGCGGCCGTGGGCATGGCGGGCTCCGTGCTCGGGCTCCAGCGCGGCGAGACCTTCACCGTGGAGCAACTCCTCTATGCCCTGCTCGTTCCCAGCGCCAACGACGCGGCCGTAACGCTTGCGGTCGCCGACGCGGGCAGCGTGAAGGCCTTCGTAGCGAAGATGAACGCGCGGGCGGCGGAGATGGGCCTCTCCAACACTCACTTTGTCAACAACTGCGGGCTGCACGTACCTGGCCACTTCTCCTCGGCGAAGGACATGGCCAAGATCGCCAGTTACGCGATGCGCGATCCGATGTTCCGGCGCATAGTCTCGACCCGGGAATACACCCTTCCTCGTGCCGGAGGTGCCGCTCCCCGGTTGATCAAAACCAGCAACGAGTTGCTCAAGGACGTCGACTGGGTCAACGGCATCAAGACGGGGTCGACCCCCTGGGCAGGCTACTGCCTGGTCTCCTCCGCCACCAAGAACGGACTCACCTTGATAAGCGTAGTGCTTGGGGCCAAAGACCAGGATACCCGCGAAGCGGAGAGCAAGGCCCTTCTGACGTACGGTTTCGAACGGTGTGGGCTTAAGAAGCTCGTCGACGGCGGCGCCTTCATCGCCGACGTGCCGACCCTCGACCCTCTCGGCCGGGAGGTGCGCCTCGTCACCGCCTCGTCCTACACCCGACGCCTCCTGGGAGAGGACGAGGTCACGGGCCAGGTGAAGCTCTCCAGGGATCTGACGCTGCCGGTGACCGCCGGAGAGGTCCTCGGCAAGCTCCAGTTCTTCCAGGGAGACGCGAACCTGGGCTCCGTGCCGCTGGTCGCGGCCCAGTCCTTGGGACTGCCCACGCTCCGGATGATCCTCGACCACTTGATCGGGCCCTGGTCGGAGGGTCTGGCTCTGACACAGTTTCTGGCGTCGGCGGCCGGGGCTTAATTCTTCAACAGCCTCTCAGAGCCCTAGCTTGACCCAGCGGGTGTAGCTCCTGACGACCGACATGCCCACGCGCTGGTACAGCCCGAGCGCGCCTGTCCGCGAGTCGGTGGAGACGCCGCAGCTTGCCCGTCCGGCCTCGCGAAACCGGTGGAGGGTCTCCTCGAGCAACGCCCGACCCAGACCTCGCCCCCGGTGCTCAAGGCGGACCGCCATTTGCTCGATCCAGCCCTCATTCTCGGGCTCGTAGTCATGGCCCACTGCCGCGCCCACGAGTCGATCGCCGCGCTCGAGTAACACCACCGAATCCGGCGCCACGTCGTGCACGGTGCGCGCCACCCAGTTCTCGAACCCCATCGACTCGCTGTCCGCGTTGCGCCACTCGGCGAAGGCTTCGTCAATGAGTTGGTAGATCTCCAGGTCATCGTCACCAGGCAAGTAGGGCCGGAACCGGTAGCCCTCGGGAGGCGCCGGTGCGGGGCGATCTTCGGCTAGGCTGGTACGGAGTATCCAGGCGGTGTGACCCCGCTCGTAGCCCAGCGACGCGAACAGAGACGCAGCCGACCGCTCGTTGTCGGAGATCGTCTGACCCACCCGGTCGCGCCCTTCGGAACGCGCGACCGTCCAGGTCCATTTGGCAAGAGAGGTTCCCAGCCCTAGCCCCCGGTACTCGGGATGGACGAGCGCCTCGGCTCTGCCCTGGAAGACTTCGGCGTACGCCACCAGCCGCGGGCCGCGGAAGGCGCCTATCGACATCATTGCTGGATCGAAGTCTGGTCGGCTCCAATCGCCCTCGAGGTCCGATTCGCTCACCTCGACGACTCCGTCATCAAAGGCCTCTCCGGCTGCTTCGAGCTGGTAGACGGCGTGGACATCCAATGCAGTCAACGGACGCCAGCTGACGCCTTCGAAAGCCTGATAGCCTGGGGACATGCAGCCTCCGCTGTTTATCATCAACCCCGCGTCCGGTACCCGAAACGCCGGCCAGGAGATCGAGAGCCTTCTGACCCGGGTGAACCATCTGTACGGGCAGGTGACCGTACGGTACACCGAGCGGCGGGGTCACGCTTCCGACCTTGCCTTCGCCGGCGCCACCGATGGCCACCCGCTCATTGTATCCGTCGGCGGCGACGGCACGTTCAGCGAGGTGGTCAACGGGATCCTCAGAGCCGGAGACGAGGCCGCGAGTGGAGAGACGCCCGGGATGAGCCTCGGCGGCGCCGACCTGCCGGCAGTCGGTCTGGTGAGCATCGGCACAGGCGGCGATTTTCGCCGCACTCTGGGGATCGCGCCGGGCGTAGACGGCTCTCTGGAGACGCTTGCTGGAGGGCGAGAGAGGTACATCGACGTGGTGCGGACCGAGTTCCGCACGCCTGACGGGGCTACAGCGCGCCGCTATTTCGTCAACGTGCTCTCCGCCGGTCTGGGGGGTCTGGTCGATCACTACATGGAATCGATGCCCTCGTTCATCGGCGGACGGGTGGCCTACTATCTCGCCTCACTCGGCGCCGTGGTGTTAGGCAAGGAAGGCCAGGTGCGGGTCAGGGCCGAGTGGCAGGGGGAGATTCGCGAAGAGACCATCCCGGCCTACCTGGTCGCGATCTGCAACGGGCGGTGGTTCGGCGGAGGGATGGACGTGGCGCCCATGGCGCTGCCCGACGACGGGCGCCTCGAGGTGATAACGGTCACGGCCCCAAACAAGCCCTTCATCGTCAAGCGGATGCAGAGCGTCTATGCGGGGCGCCACCTGGAAATCCCGACCGTGCACCACTTCCCCTGCGAGCGCCTCGAGCTTCGCCTCGAGGACGAGGCCGCGGAGTCCGGTTTCCTGCTCGACGTCGACGGGGACGCGCTCGGCTCGTTGCCGCTCTCGGTGCAAGTAGTGCCGAGACGGTTGCGCGTGCGGGCCTGATCGGGCGCGGACGGGGCGCGGATGCCTGAAAGGTCGAGACATTTTCCGGCTGTCGCCGTGCCGCTGCTACGCTGCCCGCTCTGCCGCGCGGGCTTCTCGGCCGAAGGCGACTCCCTCCGGTGTCCGAACGGCCACTCCTATGACGTCGCCCTGCAGGGATACGTCAATCTGCTGCCGGGAGGCGCCCGGCCGGGGACGGCCGACACAGCCGAGATGGTGGCGGCCAGGGAATCCGTTCTTGCCGCCGGTCACTTCTCGTGGGCTGCGCGAGTTTGTCTGCGACGCGGCGGAACGCGCGGTGGCAGCTGGGGCCTCGGGGGCGCGGGCAGACGAGGATCCGCCGAGGCTGCATCCTGGAGGTCGGGGCGGGCACCGGCTACTACCTAGCCGGAGTGCTCGACCGCCTCCCCAGCCGCCTGGGACTCGCCTTGGACATCTCCAAGTTCGCGGCGCGCCGCGCAGCGCGCGCACACGGGCGCATGGGGGCCGTCGTCTGTGATGCGTGGAGCACTCTTCCCGTCGCCGATGCGTGCGTTTCGCTGATCCTCGACGTCTTCGCTCCGCGAAATGCCCCCGAATTTCGCCGGGCGTTACGACCTGATGGCGCCCTGCTCGTGGTCACCCCGTCACCCGGGCACCTCGGGGAACTCGTGGCCGCGCTCGGGCTGCTGAAGGTCGACGAACGCAAGCCGGAGAGGCTCGAGCTGGCCCTTTCCGCCGACTTCGTTCTCGTCGACCGAGCCGAGTACGAGGAGCGGCTCAGCCTGTCCCCGGTGGAGGCGAGTGCGGTCGCGGCCATGGGCCCGAGTGCCCACCATGTCCGCGCGGGAGAGTTGGCCCCGCGCCTCGCGGCGGCCGGCGAGTTGATCGAAGTCACCTTGTCGGTCGTCGCCTCGACGTACGCGCCCAAGGGCGAACACGCTCCCGTCGACTACGGCTAGGCGCCACCTGTTTACACGGCCTTCGTCCGACGTGTCCGTACGCACCTTGGCGGGCAGCGCAAGGATCAGGGTCGCGCTGCCCTCCGGGAATCCACTATCTTCTGCTTGGAGGACAAGGGCGGAGAGTCACCATCCCGAGACGCCTCCACCACGACCTCTATTCCCGAGTGGCCGACAGAGGGTATCGACCCGACGTCTTGCGCCACCGCGGCGAACAGATCGCCCGGGGAATCGCCACGTGCGTCCAGCCGAAGCGTGAGACGATCGCCGGTCGTCCCCCGGTCGAGCCCGGCGGTGAACCCCAGGACCGAATCAAACGCGTACACGACCTCGTTGAGATCGGCGATAGTGAGCACCGTACCCCCGCCGAGTTCCACCAGTTCGTCCTTGCGACCCATGACCCGCTGCACACAGCGCAGCACACTTCCGCATGGGCACGGGGTGGCCGCCATGCGCACGAGATCTCCCGGTGCGAAAGCGGACGAGCGGCATGCCTCGCCGCGTGAGAGTGGTGGCCACCAACTCCCCCTCGGCCCCGTCGTCCACGGATTCTCCGGTGAGCGGATCGACGACCTCGAAGAGCAGGTCCGCTTCGCGCACATGAAGGCCCGCGAAAGCCCGGCACTGCACGGCACCTCCGAGACCGAGCTCGGTCGAGCCGTAGTGCTCGAAGACCCGGCAATCCCACGCTGCCTCCACGGCCTTCCGAACCGGGGTGGCCACGTGGTCTCCGGAGAATAGGACGCTCTTGAGCCGGCCGCGGGGGATACTTCGACCGGCGTCCGACCGAGCCAGCCTGAGTACCTGGCCGGGGACGCCGACCAGGCAGTCGGCTCGGAACTCGAGGATCCGATCGGCCACGCTCCGACAATCGTCGACGAACCCGTACGATTCGGCTTCGATGCCGTCCCTTCTCAGCCCTTCTTCGAGCAGGGCGCCGACGCTCCCCGGGGTCTTTCCGGGCATCAGCACCAGGACGCGATCGCCGGGCTCGACAAGCGCCCGCATGCCATGACGAAAATGGTCGATGGTCAGCTCGAGGTCTTCTTCGGTGAACCACACCCTCTTTGAAGGACCGGTACTGCCGGAAGTCGGCACCGTGACGACTCGCGAGATGTCCCCGAGAGACACGCATACGAGTTCCATCCCGTGATCGCGCAGGGCGCTGTGTTCCACGAGAGGCAGGGGCGCCCGCGCCTCGAGACTCCGTGGGGCATCGTCCGGCAGGCCCGCGTAAAGCCGGCGGTAGAGCGGACTCCGTTCCCGCGCCCAGGCAACAACCTCCCGAAGTTGCTCGAGTTGCCACCGCTCGATGGCCGGACGCGTGAGATGCTCTACGCCGAGGCGGCGTGCCGTCCACTCGTCGAGCGGAGAGATCGGCACCGTCAGCATCGGGGGTAGAGCCTCAGGCCCGACTCGCTGGTGAGATTCCACAGACAGAAAGGCACAAGCCCTCTTCCCTCTGTGACGACCTGGACGCAGCATCGCCCGATCCGCTCCATGTCGACGCTCCACGCGTCCTGGAACAGCATGCCGGAGATAGCCAGGATCCGGTCCGCGTCGTCAAGGAAACGGGAAAGACCGTCGCGACCATCCGTTTCGTCGGCATCTCCCAGCTCTCCCGGTCGCCGGCTCCATTGGCGAGAGGTGGCCGCCACTGCGCGCCGAGCAGCCTCGTCCGGTGCCGGCGTGCAACAGCACGGGGCCGAGCGCACCAGCTCCAGCCTCCCCTCGTCGCGGGCCCAGTAGCGGGCGCGAAACGAGCAGCGGGGGTGTTCGCAGCAACTGGCGGCGAAGTCGGCCGCACGCACCTCTCCGCCCGTCTGCTTCTCCAAAGCCCGAAGCATTTGGGGCAAGGTGAGGCGAGGCCGGTCGCTCCAAGAGGATCTGCCGTTTCTCGGGTACCGGCCGAAGTAGCTCACGGGCTGAAAGTGAAGTCCGCGGACCACACCCGGCCAAGACGCCGCCAGGCGCACGAGCGCACCGATCTCATCGTCGTTGATGCCCGCCACCACAGTGGGCACCAACACCACTGCCAGCCCTGCTTGGGCACAACGGTCGATGGCCCGAATCTTCTGGGCTGCCAGGGGCCGCCCGCGCAGAGCCTGGTGGGTGTGGTCGGTGACCCCATCGAACTGGAGAAACACCGAGGCCAGACCCGCGTGACGAAGCGCCTCCGCGTAGCCCTCCTCCGCAGACAGGCGGATCCCATTCGTGTTCAGTTGGACGAACGTGAACCCCGCCGCGCAGGCAGCCTCAACGATCTGGGGCAGATCGTCCCGCGTCGTCGGTTCGCCCCCTGATAACTGAATGTTCACCGCGCCCTCCGCCGCGAACAAGTCGGAGAGCCGTTCCGCGATCTCTGCCACCGACGGATCGACTCCCGCGGCATTCGGCGACGATTCCGCGAAACAGAGAGGGCAGGCGAGGTCGCATCTCCGCGTGACCTCGATGACTGCCGTGCAGGTCTGGCGGGCGGCTGGGGACGGGCTCGACACCACACCACGATTCGAACGAGGGCGGGCCGGACCAAACGAGGGTCTGCCAACCGGCCTGGACCCCGCAATTCCCTTCAAGCACCACGTCGTCGCCCTCAGCGAGTAGTCGCGCCGCGACTGTCCTCCAGGCAGACCGGGCAAAGGCTCT
This sequence comes from uncultured Actinomycetota bacterium, assembly GCA_963843455.1. GTDB lineage: Bacteria > Actinomycetota > Thermoleophilia > RBG-16-64-13 > RBG-16-64-13 > CAIQPS01. Next base: position 14,354 of record CAWJKE010000013.1, on the reverse strand, counting down.
CGGTCGCGCGAAGGAACTCAGCCACCGCGAGGCTCAGTCGGGTCGATGCCATGTTCCAGGAGTATCTGAAGGACTTTCGAGTACGTCTGCGCGACTATCGGGCCACAACGCTGTCTTTGAGGCGCTCCATCCCCGAGGATATCTCCACACTTCACGCCACCGTGTGGAGCGCCCACATCGTTCTCGAACCATTCCCAGAGCTCGGCGAGCATCAGCCACATCTCTTCGGTCTGCTCCTCCGAATCTTGGCCCTTGCCCACATACAAGGCGATCGCACAGGCCCCTCCCTCGAGAGCTCCGCAGGTCCCCGAACTGCTGCCCGCTCCCAAGGCCAGTCCGGCCATCGCCCGAACAAGGTCAGGATCATGCTTCCCCTGGGCCTCCAGAAACAAGGCGATGAGTATCTGGCCGCAGTAATAGCCCTTTTGGGAGAGCTCCAGCATCCGGAATTGGGTATCGTCCATGCCGCTCCCCTCACCCCGCGATGGCGACGGTCAGGTAGTAGCCGGGCCTAGCTGCCGTAAGGCGTTCGGCGGACACCTCGGGCTCGCCTCCGGCGGCTTTCCAGAACTCGGCGGCCGACCCGTACGCGAAAACAAGCGAGGCCATGAGGGCCTTGAGCGCATCCGAGCGGTCGCACCAAAGAACCGTCGTGAAATCACTCAGTTCGAGAAGCGCGAGCGTCACGTCTTTCCCGGCGGCACCTCGGAGACAGGTAGAGGGCGGGGCCAGAGTCTGGAGCCGTGCTGCCTCCGGATTTCGCAGATACATGTCGCTAAGCGCCAACCGGCCGCCAGGCCGAAGAACGCGTCGGATCTCGCCGAGGACCTCGCCGGGATCGTCTACCGTGGACAGGAAGCACTCGGAGAACACGGCGTCGAAGTGACCGTCCGGGAAGGGCAGTTCCTGGGCGCGGCCGAGGACCCACTCCACTCCTGGGTCACGCGTCCCGGCATCGGCGATGAAGTCGGGCGAGGAGTCGAGCCCAACCACCTTGGCGCCCCAGTCACGAGCAATATAGGAAGCGGTCGATCCCACTCCGCAGCCGAGATCAAGGACGCGTTCGCCCGCCTCCAAGCCGCAAGCCGTCGCCAACTCCTCGGTGATCAGCAGGCCGCCCGGCCGGAATTCGGCCCCCGCTGCCTGCCGGAAGCGAGTTTCCTGGTAGAGGCCAAAGCTCATCTAAGGGTCACTTGTCCTCCAGCAGTTGCTCGACCTCAGACATCCTGCCTTCGGCCAGTTCCTCGCATATATAGACCTTCCCGCACTTGGGGCAGGTCGGAACTTCATGGGAAACGGTCTGTCCGAGGTACTCAAGGACCGCCTTCTTCATCACCAGTTCCATCTCGCAGGTGCCGCATTTCCAGACTCTCTCCTCGGAGCCCATGGCGATCACTCCCCCTGCTCGAGGCGCATGCGGTGGTAGTAGGCACTGAATACCTCGTATGTGAGTGGGGCGGTCTCCCGGTATCGCACCCAGTAGGTGATGACGGGCCTGATCAGGCTGGCGATGCACATGCCATCACTCTCGTCGTAGAACTTGTCGCCGGAGCTCTCCGCCAGCCATATCGCCTCCTTGAGCTCAGCCGCTGAGATCAGCTTCTTGTCCAGGTTCTTCTGCAATTCATCGCCGATTATCAGAGTCAACTGATCCCACGCATGAGACTCCGGCTGGAAATCAACATCCTGCATCCGCTTCATCAGTTCCTTCTTGACCCTCAAGCTGTTGTCCCGTTTCTCCTGGAGGCTGGGAACCGGGGTATCCGCATCCAGTCCGAACACCATGTCCAGGATATGGGCGCATTCCTTGTCCCGGGAGGCGAAGACCTCCCTACAGTTGGCACAGTAGACCACATAGGGCTTGTCGCTTGCCTCGGCGCGGTGCTGCGTGATCTCCTCATAGAGATCGGGATTGGCGACGCGCATATGTCCGCCGTAGCCGCAGCAGCGGTTCCGCTCCTCCAACTCCTCGACCGCGACTCCCGCTTTGCCCGCGAGATCCCTGACGGCAGACTGCATCCCTTCGTCGCCCCTCGCCGCGCAGGGGTCGAACACGGCCGCGGCGGAAAACAGGCCGGTGGGGACGATCTGCTCGGATTTCGCGAGAAGTTCGTAGAGCGAGACCCTGGGGATCTCGGGCAAGAATTGATGGAAGAGACTCTCACAGGTCGCGCAGGCAAACACCATGGTGGGTTTCCCCATATCGCTCCAGCGTTGCCTGGTCTCGTCGACATTTGCGCGCAGGCGCGTCGTCGTCCCCCGCCCAGTAGGCCGGGGCCCCGCAGCAGCCGAGGAACATGCCCGCATCGTAGGTCGCGCTGAGGAACTCGAACGACTTCAGCACGTGGTCGGGATTCAAAGCACCGAGCTGGCAGCCGGGATAGAACGCATACTCGCACGTCTCCTTCCCTTCTGGAGCGGAGACGAAGGACCCCTCGGAGGTGGCAAAATCCATCTCCCGCAGCCAGAAATCGTGCAGTGCGGCGGGATGGATGCCGGCGCTCATGCGGGCGGCCCGCGAGAACTGCAGCAACGCGCCCATGTCCACATCCTCGGGGCACACCGACCTGCAATGGCCGCAGATGTTGCAGGAGTAGGCCTCTCGGGTGACGGCGCGAACGGAGAGGGGCGGATTGACTCCCATGTCCGTGTACACCTCGACCGCGATCTTGTGGGGATCCTTGCGGAAACGCTGCAACATCTCGCAGGCGGCGATGCAACTGTCGCAATCGCACTGGAGGCAGCGCGCGGCTTCCGCCTTGGCTTCTTCCTCGTTGTAGCCGTCAGGCCCGGAAGCTTCGACAAGCGGGACCGAGACCGCGCCTTTGTGTTCGAGATAGTGTTCGCAACTCTCCCTGTCATGATCGCCGTAGGTACGGCTTGCCTTGCCGGTCTGCAGGAACACCTCGATGTTCCGGGATGCCTCCACACCCTGGGCGATGCCCTCCATGAGGGTCGCCCCACAGAGCATGCCGCCCATGAACACTCCGGGCACCGAAGTCGTGAGCAGATCGCGTTCCCAGCTCTCGAGAAGGCCGAAGGAGTCGCCGCCCGCTCCCGTCGCGACGTACACCGCGTCGAAGTCCGCAAGCTCTTCCAGCGACGCCATCTCCGCCCCGTAGCGGAATTCCGCGCTCACGGCGGAGAACTGCAGTGATATGTCGGCGTCGAACTCGGCGAAGCGCGGGTGCGAGCGAAGCGCGCCCCCCCAGCCACTTTCCTTCTCGAACACGGTGACCTTGAAGTTCTTCTGGGCGAGATTCAGCGCGCACGAGAGGCCGGCTGTGCCCGCACCGACCACGGCGATCCGCTGTGCCTTGGGCGGTATGGCGTAGTGCTGAGGCTTGGGATCCTTCGCATGGCGGAGGATCGCGACCTCGAGATCGCGCAACGCGATCGCCTCGTCGCCGAGGGGCGTCCGCTGACAATGGTCACGACAAGGCTGCTCGCAGAGCACGCTCACGATACCCGGAAACACGGTGGCGTCCCGCAAGATCTTGTAGGCCGCCGCCCAGCGGCCTTTGGTCACCTTATCCAGCAGCAAACGGATGTCCATATGGAAAGGGCACGCGTAGGAGCACGAGGCGGGCTCTCCCCGAAAGCACCTCGCCGTGTACGCGGTGGAGTCCTCAAGCTTCATCGGATCCTCGACCCTCTACGCGGCCCTGTTCCATAGCCGTTGACCGGGTGCGTTCCCTCCTACAGCGGGTTGGCTTTGATCATGTCCAGCTCTTCGTCGAAGTCGGTGCCCAGGTAGTACTTGGGAGGAGTCAGATCCTCGCCGCGCTGCTTGGCCTCCCAGCCGGCCTTGACCTTGTCCGGAGTCGCAGGCAGGGCGTAGACGCGGACACCGCAGGCGTTGTTGATCGCGTTGATCACCGCCATGTGGTTGGAGCTTTGGAAGACCTCGGAGCAGCCGCAGGAGCCGTGGGGGCCGGCCGGACGCGGGGTCTCGTTGAAGATGAGGTTGAAATCGTCCGGGATCATGTCGATCGTTGGCACGCCGCAACCGATCATGTTTCCGTGCTTGTCCTGGGCGTCGTAGTCCTCGCTGAGGGCGAAGCCGATGGAGTGAGAGAGCCCGCCGTAGCCCTGGCCCTCGACGGAGAGCATGTTGCCCACGACGCCCACATCGCCGACCCATGTGAAGCGCAGTACCTGCACCTTGCCGGTCTTGACATCGACCTCGACCAGGGCGACGTTGACGCCATACATGTAGGACGGGTTCTTCTCGCCCTCGCCGGTGTTGGGATCGAGTCCCGGGGGCAGCCCGATGTTGAACTGGTCGTAGTGACCCGTGTACTTCGTCGGAATGCCTTCGGCGGCCATCTCGGCATGGGTCCGGTAGGTGCCGTCGTCTTTGCGCATGGCGTCCATGAGTTGCTTTGCCGCGTCGATGGTGGCGTTGCCGGCCATGTAGTGCGACCGGCTGGCGGCGGCCAGGTTGGTGTCGGGGCAGGTCTTGCTGTCGTTCATGACGAGCTTGACCTGGCCGGGCTTGATGCCCAGAGGAGCAAGCGCCTTCACAGTATGGGTCAGCGTCCCGATGTCGCCGCCCTGCCCCATGTCTTCCCAAGTGTTGAAGTGGGTGATAGTGCCGTCCGCGTTTAGTTCGAGGGCCACCTCGGCGTGGTCGAACATGCCGATGGTGATGATAAATCCGCCCATGCTGATGCCGACACCCAAGTGCCTGCCCTCAGCCCGGGCCGCTTCGGCCTCGGCCTTGTACTGGTCGTAGACCGGCTTGGCCTTCTCGAGCAGAGTGGGATAGACATAGTCGTGATACGGACGGCTGTTGATGCTGAGGTCACCGGGCCTCGCCGCGTTCTTGTAGCGGAACTCCCACGGATCCAGGCCCACCTTCTCGGCCGCCATATCGATGAGGGCTTCCGTGGCGGTGAATATCTGCGGGGACCCGAAGCCGCGATACGCGGTATTGAACGCGTGGTTCGTCGCTCCGCCGCGGGCAAGGGCTTTGATGCTAGGGATGTTGTAGCCGTGGAATCCGACTGAGACAAGGTTGCCGAAGATGGGGACGACGGCATAGGCGCCGTGGTCAAGGGCGACGTCGTATTCGGCGGCGATGATCTTGCCTTCCTCGTCACAGGCGATCCGGCCGTTGGTGAAGGTTGCCGATCTCTTGCCGGTGGTGTGGTTGAACTCGTCGTAGCTCAGGCTGAGGCTGCAGGGCATATCCAGGTTCTGGACGGCGGTGACGATCAACGCATGGATGTTCGGGGCGATGGAGTAGCCGAAAGAACCGCCGACGAAATTCAGGATCATGCGGATGTTGTCCTTGGGAATGCCGGTGGCCATACCGACCGCCTCGGTATTCTCCGAGAGATTCTGGCACTTGCACTGGATGGTCATCATGCCATCGACGCCCCAGTAGGCCTGAAGGACGTCGGGCTCGATGGGCAGATGGGGCTCGTGCTGGGAGTGGAAGCTGCCTTCGGCCACAATGGGGGCGGTCTCGAAGAGCTCGGCCGTGTCCTGTCCCTTGAAGAGCGGCTGCTCCATGTAGAAGTTGGGCAGGTTCTCCTGCAGTTGGATGGCGTTGGGCATCACGGCTTCCGGGAAGGTGAGGTAGGACGGTAGGATCTCCAGATTCTGCTTGACCTTGGCGGCCGCCGCCCGAGCGTGTTCCTCGGTGTCGGCCGCCACCAGAGCCACCACGTCGCCGCGCCGGCAGATCTTCTTGCCGGCAATGACAGGGAACTCCGTGAAGCCTTTGCCCTTCGTACGGGGCACGTGCAACGGGCCGGCCACGTTGTTTGTGCCCTTGACATCCTTCGCAGTCATGACCTTGATGACGCCGGGCATCTTCTCGGCTTCACTGGTGTCGATGCTGATGATGTTGGCGTGGTAGACCTCGGAGAGGACCACGGCCAGGTAGGCGGTGCCTCCGGGCATCTGCTGGGCCACGTCGTCGCCGTAGTCGGCAAGACCGGTGACTTTGGCGAGGGCGGTGGGCCGGGGATGCCGAGAGCCGTAGATCTCGGTCTCACCTGCGAAGTCGTAGGTGATGTCGGCCATGGTGGCCTCGCCCAGCATGACCTTGGCTGCGGCCATCACCGCGTCCACCAGGGGCTTATACCCGGTGCAGCGGCAGATGTTGTGGTGCTTCTTGAACCAAGACCGCACTTCTTCCCGGGTGGGAGCGGGGTTCTCAGAGAGGAGTCCGTAGGCGGAGACGATGAAGCCGGGAGAGCAGAAACCGCACTGAGCCCCGCCGTAGGTGATCCAGGCCTGCTGCAGAGGATGCAGGTGCTGAGGAGTACCGATACCCTCGATGGTGGTGATCTCGCTGAACTCCGGCACCCTCTTCATCTTCTTGGAGCAAGAGCGGACCACCTCGCCGTCAAGGATCACCGAACAGGCGCCGCACACACCGGTGCCGCAGCCGATCTTGACACCGGTGAGGCCCATGCGGCGAAGGACCACCGCCAGGGTGTCCTCCTCGGGATCGCAGACAACGAATCTTTCGACGCCGTTGATCTTCAAGCTCAGTCTTGCGAGTCTCATGCTTTCTTCCCCATCTCGTCGAACAAATGGACTGCTGTGCGGGACACCCGCGACGTCGGTCTCCGGCCCACGGTGGGCGCGTCTCATACGTCCCGCGATGATGACATATCCGTACGGGCTGTAGCAATACGATAGCGACGACAACACACGACCTGATAGCCTCCCCAAGCTCTTCGTCCGCTACAATCTTCTCCCGAGAGTCCCAGATCTTGGGGCCGCAGCGCTGGCGGGTGCAAGGAGGAGGGCGCATGGACTTGACTACGGCGAAGGCCGCCTTGGCCCTGTTCAAGGCCGGCGAACGCTTCACCCTGGTGTCGACCCTCACTACACAGGGATCATCGCCCCGTCACTCGGGGGCCGCCATGATCGTGAGACCTGACAGCTCCATCCTCGGTACCGTTGGCGGCGGCGCTCTGGAGGCCCGCGCCATTCGGTCTGCCCTCGAGGCACTCGAGAGCCGAACCTCCCGCCTCATGGACTACGAGCTCACCAACGCCGACTCTGCCGGGCTCGGCATGATCTGCGGCGGGCGAGGAGTCCTCCTGATCGAGTGTGTGGATCCGGCCGCCGGGGCGAAGGCTGAGCTGTATAGCGGCCTTGTGGACCTCCTCGCGGCCGGCGGCACGGGATGGCTGGTGACCAGTGTGTCCGGCGCCGCGGGCGGCGACGTCACCGTGGCTCTCTGCCTTGTGGATGCGGCCGGAAAGATCATCGGCGACCCCGTCTGCCCAGTCGACGCGCTACGGGGACTGGCGCGCATGGGCGGCGCGCTGGACGGCCACACGGCCGGCGACCGGCCGGGCATCTATGTGCAGCCCGTCGGCGTGCCCGGGACCGCGTACGTCTTCGGAGCCGGTCACTGTGGCAAGAGCCTGGTGCCGCTTCTCAGCCTGGTGGGCTTTCGCACGGTGATCGTCGACGACCGGGCCGATTTCGCCAACTCCGAGCGGTTCCCCGACGCGGACCAGGTGGCAGTGCCCGACTCGTTCGAGGACGCACTTGAGGGGCTTTCCATCGACAAGCTGAGCTACCTTGTCATCATGACGAGGGGTCACGTCTTCGACCGAGCGGTCCTCGCGCAGGCTCTGCGGACCGAGGCGGGCTACGTCGGCATGATCGGCAGCAAGAAGAAGATAGCCCAGACTTTTGAGACCCTTCGGGAGAAGGGCTTCACCGACGAAGACCTCGCCCGGGTGCACGCCCCCATCGGTCTGGACATAGGCGCTGAGACCCCGGAGGAGATCGCGGTCAGCATCGCGGCGGAGATCATCCAGATCAGGCGCGGGCAGTCCGGTGGGGCGCCAGTTTCTTGAGCGGTAGCTGGAACACGAGCGACATCAGCGGCACCGCGATAGCCACGACCATGGCCATCCGCAGCCCGTACTGAGTGGCGTCCCATCCCGTCGGCGCCCGAGCGGCGAAGTAGTCCGAAAGCCAGCCGACCAACTGGCCTACTGCTGCGATCCCCAGCTGGCCACCGCCCGCCAAGAGGGCGAAGATCAGTGTTCCCGTGAAGGGGAGAGCATCGGCGGCCACGATCAGAGTGCCGGTCCAGAGAAGCGAGGAGCAGAACCCGATAAGCCCGTAGGCAACGAGCACGAGCCACGCGGTCGGGGCAAGTGCCGCGATGACATAGAGCCCGACGCAGGCGAGCGAACCCCAGATCATGAGTTTGTTGAGATTGAGTCCGGACCCTCGCCTTGCATAAAGCAGACGAGCGGCGGCAAGCATCGCGGAGAACAGGCAGAGGCCCAGGACATCGCCGACAGTCTTCGGCAGCCCAAGGCCTTCCTCGAGATAGGTCGAGCCCCACTGCACGATGAGAAGTTCAGTGGCGGCACCAAAGAATATGGCGAAGAAGGCGACGATGAAGACCGGGCTCCGCAGCAGGCTCCTGATCTTCATGCGCTTCTCTTGGGGGATTATGGCGGGCATAGGAGACTTCACGAACCTGAAAGTGTTGTAGAGAGGAAGCAGTGCCCAAAGGAGCACGATAATCTGCCACTTCTCGTCCCCGAGCAGGCGAAGCAGAAGAGTGGTGACGAGCGCGGCAGCGAAGATGCCCCCCGCAAACGCGCTGTGCATGATCATGAAGTTCGCTTCGCTGTTGTCAGCCGGGATCGATTTTGTGAGGGGCGAGAGCAGCACTTCAAGGAGGCCGGTACCTATCGAGAAGACGATGGTCCCGATAACGAACACGACCATCTCGTCGTTGGGAGCGATCCAGGGCGCGCAGGCAAACAGGATCAACCCGATAACGATGACTACCTGGGATCCGACACAGAAGGGCTTGTAGCCGTACTTGTTGACCGGCCAGCCGAAATACAGACAAGTGACGAACTGGGCCAGGAAGTTCACAAGCACGAGGAAGCCGAGTTCGGTGTAGCTGAGGCCGTAGAGGAGCATGAGGGGCACGAACAGGAACGGGGACAGGTTCATGGCCACGCTCTGAATGAACCCGCCGAGATTACTCGCCGTCAGTGTAGTCCTGTAGCCTTGGTCGGGCATAGTCAGGCGGTGGATTTCCCGGCTGCCATCCAGCATCGCTCCCGTCAATGAGCTGCAGCGCAAAGCGAGCCCCGAGCGGGCCCGCTTTGCACCCTCAAACAGTTCTCACTTTGTCCCCGCTTCACCGTACTCCGCGGCCATTTACCTCCGCGTTTCCTCTGCGGGTCCCTTTGTAAGCTCCTCAGGTGCTGCGCTGAACTCTCGGGACTCTGGGGACCACTCTACCGACTCCCCTGGTCACAGTCAATGGCCCAGGCCTCCATCGTCCGCGCAAAAAAGCCGCAATATCCCTGCCCCTGCAGCGGACCGCGAATACGCTCCTGGCGGATGGGTCCGGCGCGAACTCCCCGCGCTCAGCGCGGCCCCGCGTACACCGCTTCCGCCGCCGCGGGCCCACCCGGCTGCACCTTGACACCCTGGGTCTTCAGCACCGCTTCAAGCGCCGCGAGGAACAACAACACGTTGCGCTCGGAGGACGAGTGACCCTGCAGCCCGACCCGCCACATCTTCCCGGCCAGCGGGCCCAGGCCCGCGCCGATCTCCAGGCCGAACTGCCGCAGCAGCGCCTTCCGGGTCCCGGCGTCATCCGCGCCCTCGGGGATGACCACCGCGTTGAGACTGACCAGCCGTTCCTCGGGGGGCACCAGCATCTTCAGGCCCATGACCTCCACCCCGGCCACCAAGGCCTCGTGGTTGAGCTGATGGCGCGCGAAGCGGGCTTCCAACCCCTCCTCCAGCACGATGCGCAGAGACTCGCGCAGCGCGTAGATCATGTTGATGGGCGCCGTGTGGTGGTACTTTCGCGCCGCGCCCCAGTAGTCGCCCACCATCGTGAGATCCAGGTACCAGGACGGCACTTTGGTCTTGCGGCCCAGGAGCTTCGCCACGGCCTTTTCGTTGAACGACAGCGGCGCCAGCCCAGGCGGGCAGGAAAGGCATTTCTGCGTGCCGCTGAACGCCGCGTCGATACCCCAGCTGTCGAGGGTCACCTCCACTCCCCCGAGCGAGGTCACGCAATCGAGCATCATGAGCGCGCCAGAGTCCTTGACGATCTCGATGATCTCCGGCAGCGGCTGGCGGACGCCCGTGGACGTCTCGGCGTGGACCACCGCAAACAGCTTCGGCTGCCTACCTTTGAGCGCTGCCTCGACCGCGGTCGGGTCCACTGCCCGGCCCCACTCGGCCTCGATGGGGATGACCTCGGCGCCCAACCTGCCGGCGCAGTCGACCATGCGGGTGCCGAACACCCCGTTGACCACGACTGCCACCTGATCGCCGGGCTCCACCAGGTTTACGAAGCAGGCCTCCATGCCAGCGCTGCCGGTGCCCGACACCGGGATGGTCAGCGCGTTCTCGGTCTGGAACACGTTGCGCAGCAACTGCTGGGTCTCCGACATCAGGACGAGGAACTCCGGATCCAGATGGCCCAGCGTCGGCGCGGCCATGGCCCGGAGCACGCGTGGCGGGACGTCGCTGGGCCCAGGCCCCATCAAGACTCGCGTGGAGGGATCGAGGTCGCGGTACTCGCGGATATCCGGTGCTGCTGACATCTTTCTGCCTCCTCGCCACCGGCCGGGCCGGGCTCCAGTTCCCTCGTACGCGCGTAAGACCTCCGGTAAGATAGCAGGCAAAAGGCAGCTACGCGGGGAGTTTCTCAAGTTGAGCCGACCGTTGACGGATGAGTTGCGGGCCATTGTCGGTGCGAAGAACGTGCTCGATCGCTTGGCGGACCTCCAGACTTACGAATACGACGCCTATCTCGAGCGGTCCGTACCTCGGGCCGTGGTCTTTGTACGCTCCACCCGTGAAGTCTCGGCCGTGCTCAAGGTCCTGGCGCGCGAGGGCATCCCGTTCGTGCCGCGGGGCTGCGGAACCAACCTGAGCGGGGGCTCCCTCGCCCTCGACGGCGCTGTGGTCATCGAGATGGGCCGGATGAGCCGGGTCCTCGAGATCGACATCCCCAATCAGCGCATGACGGTCCAAGTGGGCATCTTCAACCTGGACATCTCCACCATCCTCTCTCCCCTCGGCTACTACTACGCCCCCGATCCGGCCAGCCAGAAGGCCTGCTCCCTGGGCGGCAACATCGCCGAGAACGCGGGCGGCCCGCACTGCTTCAAGTACGGCGTGACCTCCAATCACGTGCTCGGGGTGGAGGTGGTGCTCCCCGGCGGCGAGATCGTCTGGTTGGGGGGCAAGAATGCCGATCCTCTGGGCCTGGATCTGACCGGGGTCTTCGTGGGGAGCGAGGGGACCCTGGGGATAGCGACGGCCGCCATTCTTCGTATCCTCCGCAAGCCGGAGGCGGTCAAGACCCTGCTCGCGGTGTGCGATTCGCTGGAAGACGGTGGGAACGTGGTGTCGGCCATCGTGGCGGCCGGATTGGTGCCGGCGACCCTGGAGATGGTGGACAACCGCACCATCAACGCCATCGAGGACAGCATGGTCTGCGGCTTCCCCCGGGATGCGGCGGCGGTGCTGCTCATCGAACTCGACGGGCTCGTTGACGGCATGGACCAGATGGCCGATGACATCATGCGCATCTGCAAGGCGAACGGCGTGAGAGAGGTGCGGGTGGCCAAGGACGAGGACGAGAGGGCGGCTCTTTGGAGGGGGCGCAAGGGAGCATTCGGATCAATCTCCCGTCTGGCTCCGAACTATCTGGTGGCCGATGGGACCGTGCCCAGGACGCGGTTGCCCGAGGCGCTTCGCCGAGTGGCCGAGATCGGCTGCCGCTACGACCTGAGGATCGCCAGCGTCTTTCACGCCGGAGACGGCAACCTGCATCCCTTGCTACTCTTCGACAGCCGGGACCCGGCCGACCGGGAAAAAGTCATGGCCGCCGGCATGGAAGTGTTGAAGGTATGCGCGGATCTCGGGGGAACGGTGAGCGGCGAGCACGGCATCGGCGTGGAGAAACTGGCGGCGCTGCCGCTGGTCTTCAGCGAGAACGACCTGGAGGCCCAAGGCTGGGTCAAGGACGCCTTCGACCCCAGAGGAATGGCGAATCCCGGGAAGTTGCTGCGCGGCGGGGCGGCGGGCCCGGCGGCGGTTGGCGGCGGGGCCCAGTCCGTCAAGGCGGCGATCGGTGCCTAGCGGCGCAGTGACACGAGCCGCCGACGAGGCGCAACTGAGCGAGATCCTCGCCCAGGCGAACGGCGACGGCACCGCCTGTCGCATCGCCGGCGGCTCGACCAAACAGGAGTGGGGCCATCCCGGCCGTTTCGACATGCTGCTGAGCACGACCGGTCTGCACGGTTGTACCGACGTGGATGCCGACAACCTGACCCTTTCGGCGGCCGCCGGCACGACGGTAGCCGAGGCGCGGGCGCAGGCCGAAGCCGTCAACCGGATCCTTCCGCTTGACCCGGGCCATCCAGGCCGGGCCACGATAAGGAGGAGTGGCGGCCACGGGCGATCAAGGGGCCCGAGCGGCCGGTTACGGCGGGCTGAGGGACGTGGTGCTGGGCATCCGCGCCACCCTGGCCGACGGCAGCGCCGTCAAGTTCGGCGGGCGGACCATGAAGAACGTCACCGGATACGACATGACCAAGTTGTTCGTCGGGTCCTTCGGGATCCTGGGGGTGATCACGGAGGTCACGTTCCGGCTCCTCCCCCGCTACGACACCCAAGCGCTGGTCGTCCTCCCGCTCTCGTCATTGGAGGAGGGCAAGGCGAGCGTCGCCCGGGTCCTCACCTCGTATCTGCAGCCCTTGGCCCTCGAAGTGGTGTGTGCCCACACTCTTCCTCGGGACTTCGCAAAGAGCGCCGCCAAACTTCCCACCGGGCGAGGCTCGGCTGCACCTACGACTGCGGGGGCGCGCGCTGCTGGCGCCCGTCCCCTACTGCTGGCCGGGTTCGCCGGGCACAAGGCGGCGGTGGACCGGTCGATACGAGAGGTGAAGCAGACTCACGCCGGCGACGCTCCACAGATACTCTGGGACGCGGACGCCGAGGCGCTGTACGAACACCTGGCCGGAGATCGGGACCCCGCCGAATGCGGGCGACGCTTCGGTGCTCGGGCTGCGGGCAAGCGTCCCCATAAGCCGCACGCTCGATGTGATCATCGCGGCACAGGACTACGCGCATGCGAGGGGTCTGGCCGTCGGCTACCGCGCCGGCACCGCACGCGGGCGTGTCGATCTTCAGTTCGCGGCCGACCGAGGAGATGGCTGCGACGACGTCGACTCCGGCGCGCCGGAGTCCCGCGCGGCCACGTTCGCCGGCTGTCTCTCGCAGATGCGGACCGAAGCGCTGGGTATGGCAGGTTCGCTCTTTGTCACCGACGGATCCGCGCTGCTGCCGTCCGGCTACGACGCCTGGGGAGACATTGGGCCGGCCGTGGCACTGATGAGGCGTATCAAGGACCGCTTCGACCCCAAGGGCATCCTCAATCCCGGCCGTTTTGTGGGGGGTATCTGATGGGCGGCCAGGCAGCACGGCCTGCCGCGCACCCGACGTCGGTGGCCCCAGCGGCTCCGGCGCCCCGCCGGCGCTGACCAGGCCGCCGGAAGACCGGCTCCGCCCAGGAGTTCCAGGCGCTTTACGACCACGTGGTCACCTGCGGCAAGTGCGGCTTCTGCCAGCCCGCGTGCCCGATCTTCAGAGCGACGGGGCGCGAGGCGAACGTGGCTCGAGGCAAGGTCGCCCTGTTCCGCAACATCGTAGAGGAACGGACCGAGATAGGACCCGACACCAAGGAGGCCTTCGCCAACTGCCTGCTCTGCCGGGCCTGCACCGAGAGCTGTTTCTCGGCGGTCAAGACCGACAAAGTGGTCATCTCGTTCCGCCACGCCTACGCCGATCGCTTTGGACGAGGCCTCCTGCAACGCGGCGTCTTCCGCGTGCTGCTGCCTCGGCCGCGACTTCATGCGCGGGCTCGTGCAGGCCGTCTGGGTCATGCGCCGCACCGGACTGCCCGACCTGGCCCGCCGCGCCGGCCTGATTGGCCTTCTCAACCCCAAGCTGGAGCGGGCGATGGAGCTCCGAGAGGGCACCCCGGGGCCGCTCCTCTATTCCCGCCTCAAGGATCGGCCACGGCCCGGCGCCGCGGGCGCCGGCACCGCCGGATCCGACGCGCCCCTGGTCGGCTACTGGATGTCCTCGGCTACAACTACGTGCTTCCCGAGGTCGGGGAGGCCACAGTGAGGGTGCTGGAGCGCATGGGAAACCGGGTGGAGGTGCTCGACAATTGCTGCTGCGGGCTGGCCGCCTACGGCTACGGCGATTTGGAGGCGGCGGCCAACCTCGCGCGTGAGAATCTCCGCCGCCTCGGGGATCTGGAGCGCTTCGATGCCATCGTCTCGGAATGTGGGAGCTGT
>CAWJKE010000012.1:0-16071 GCA_963843455.1 uncultured Actinomycetota bacterium | reverse complement strand
CGCTCAGCCCGTTGATCACGATCGCCACCACGTTCCATATGACCACCGGTCGTGAAGCGATCAACAGACCATAGTAGACCCAGGCGAACTGAAAGACGCACATGATTCCCGCCATCCTCGGATTCATGCCTGCGCTCGAGCGCTTGAGCATGGCGAGCAGATCCGGCAGGGCGGCAAAGGTGGTTCCGAAGCCCGCGACCAGGCCAATGACCTCAGACCGCTGAACGGTGGGCGAGATCAGGCTCGCGGTGTCATGTATGCCGAGGGCGTGACAGCCCTGGAGCGCGGCCACGCCCGGCAGGAGCACACCGAGTCGCAGTCCGCTGAGCCAACGCCCGGTCATACTGGCACCCTCCCTTGCTTCGGCAATCGTGGTCTCCGCACCTGATCATTTCCCCCCAGGACAGCCCTGCCCCCGGGTGCCGCACCGAACATCGTTCCCGACGCGCTCACCAGGAAGGACGTGGCAATTCCACGGCCCCAGGTCGACGTACATCCCGGCGTCCCGCATCTCGTCTCCGCTGCGGTCGTAGCCGTCACCGGAGAGCGCATCGGTGAGTTGCCATTGCCTTCCCCTCAACTCATCCCACGGCACGTGGACCCGCGCCTGGGCGGCATCTGGCCCCCAATTGATGACGATGAGGCAGCGCTCGTCACCCTTGACCCAGCACCAGGCCAGGATATTCAGGCAGGTCTGGTTGTCGGGCCAGCCGCTCCGTTCACAGAGCTGCCATTCGCCGCTCCTGAAGACCTCGCGATTGACCGCCTTCAGCAGGCGCCCGTAGAACGCCACGAGGTCCTGATCGGCCGGCTCGGCCGGGCAGCGACCCAGAAAGACCGGCAGCCTCACCTTCCTGCCCTCGAATTGCCCCTCATACAGCAGCTTCGCGCCCGGGAGCGTGAGGATTGCCACGGCGGCCGCGCGATCCTTGCCGCCGCCGAAGGTGGCGGCGGCCCTGGGCTCGTCGTGGTTCTCGATGAACCGGACGATCTTCTCCTGGTAGGAACGATCTGCCAGGAGGTGCTGGCGCACGCTCTCGGCGTCCCCCTTTTCCATGCGGTCATAGAGCTTCTTGTCGTAGCAGTAGTCAAACCCCTGCTGCTGCAGTTCCCACTCCAGGTCCCAGTAGGCCTCGGCGATGAACCTGAATTCCGGCCACTTCGCCTTCACCGCCGCGATCACCGTCGTCCAGTAGTCCTCGACCGGCCTGACTCCGGCACGCGCCCCCCAGGTGCGCTCGAAGATCGTGTTCAGCACGAGCATCGCCATGTCGCACCGGATGCCGTCGCACTGTTTTCCGATCTCCACGATCGTCTCGATCACCGCCTGCCTCAGTCCCGGCTGGAACGCGTTGAGCTGGAGCACGTCAGGCCACGCCGGGAAAAAGGGGTCCCGGCCGCGCGCGAACACCGATCCACCCACCTCGACGAACGACGCCGGATCGCTCCGGGCATCGTCTTCGCTCCCGCGAACGAAATACTCGAGATGTTCCCCGATCCACGGATGGTCGGGCGCCACGTGATTGGGGACGAAATCGAGGATCAGCCGCAGCCCGCGCTCGCGGAGCTTGCGTCGTGCGGCGGCGAGCCCCTTCGGCCCGCCGAGGTGCTGGTCGACGACATAGCGGCGCACGCAATACGGGGAGCCGACGTTGTCGGCTGCCGTGAAGTCGGGAAGGGCTCGCCGAAAGCCCTCGACGAGCTCCTGGTTCCGCATGGAGATCTCGATCCCGGCGGGGCTCCGCTCCCAGACGCCCATGAACCAGACGGCGTCAAAGCCCTGGGTGGCCAGGGCATCCCACTCCTGCTCCGGAACCGTGGCGAGGTCCACGGACTTCCCGTACTTCCGGCTCAACTCACCGAGCCACACCCACGTGTTGACCTCGTAGATCACGGGGTACTTCGGCCACGTGTTCATAGTGTCTTCTCCTCGACGCGGAACCAACCACCGCTGGCGTCGTCAGTGTCCTGGACACTCCGGCCTCACGCTCTGGCCGCTCCGGCCGCTTTCTTGGCTCGAGGCGCTCCGCCTCCAGCCTTGGTGGCAGTGGTGCCCTGAACGAACGCAACCGTCTTACCCCCGGCCAGTGCACTCTCGGAATCCATGAATCCGTAGAGCTCGATGAGTTTGGCCACGAGCCCGGTCCAGCCGGTCTGATGGCTGGCGCCCAAGCCGGCGCCGTTGTCCCCGTGGAAGTACTCGAAAAAGAGGATGAGGTCGCGCCAGTGGGGGTCGGTCTGGAACTTCTCGATCCCGCCGTAGACCGGGCGCCGGCCATGCTCGTCGCGGGTGAACGTGCTGGAGAGCCGGTCGGCGATCTCCTTGCTCACCTCGAAAAGGTTCATCAGCTTGCCCGACCCTGTCGGGCATTCGATCTTGAAGTTGTCGCCGTAGTAGAGGTAGAAGTTCTGCAGTGCCCGGATGATGAGCGCGTTTATCGGCATCCAGACCGGACCCCGCCAGTTGGAGTTGCCGCCGAACATGCCGGTGTTCGACTCGGCCGGCAGGTAGTCCACCCGGTACTCCTGGCCGTCCACGTGCAGGACATATGGGTTCTGCTGGTGGAACTTCGAGATCGAGCGGATCCCGTGGGGGCCGAGGAATTCGTTCTCGTCGAGCATCCTGGTGAGGATCCGGCGGAGCCGCTCCGGGTTGACGAGGGCCAGCATGTTCAGGCAGGTCTGGTTGTCGGGCCAGCCGCTCCGTTCACAGAGCAGCCATTCACCGCTCCGGAAAACCTCGCGATTGACCGCCTTCAACAGGCGCCCATAGAACGCCGCGAGGTCTTGATCGGCCGGCTCGGCGGGGCAGCGACCCAGGAAGACTGGCAGCCTCACCTTCCTGCCCTCGAACTGCCCCTCATACAGCAGCTTCGCGCCCGGGAGCGTGAGGATCGCCACGGCGGCTGCGCGATCCTTGCCTCCGCCGAAGGTGGCCGCGGCCCTGGGCTCGTCGTGGTTCTCGATGAAGCGGACCATCTTCTCCTGATAGGAACGATCGGCCAGGAGGTGCAGGCGCACGCTCTCGGCGTCCCCCTTTTCCATCCGGTCGTAGAGCTTCTTGTCGTAGCAGTAGTCAAACCCGTGCTGCTGCAGTTCCCACTCCAGGTCCCAGTAGGCCTCGGCGATGAACTTGAATTCCGGCCACTTCGCCTTCACCGCAGCGATCACCGTCTTCCAGTATTCGTCGACCGGCCTGGCTCCGGCGCGCGCCCCCCAGGTGCGCTCGAAGATCGGGTTCAAGCTTGAGCATCGCCATGTCGCACCGGATGCCGTCACACTGTTTTCCGATCTCGACGATCGTCTCGATCACCGCCTGCCTCAATCCTGGCTGGAACGCGTTGAGCTGGAGCACGTCGGGCCACGCCGGGAAGAACGGATCGCGGCCGCGCGCGAACACCGATCCGCCCACCTCGACGAACGACGCCGGATCACTCCGAGGCATCGTCTTCGCTTCCGCGAACGAAATACTCGGGATGTTTCCCGACCCACGGATGGTCGGGCGCGACGTGATTGGGGACGAAATCGAGGAGCAGCCGCAGCCCGCGTTCGCTGAGCTTGCGGCGCGCGGCGGCGAGCCCCTTCGGCCCGCCGAGGTGCTTGTCGACGAGGTAACGGCGCACGCAATACGGGGAGCCGACGTTGTCGGCTGCCGTGAAGTCGGGAAGGGCGCGCCGAAAGCCCTCGACGAGCTCCTGGTTCCGCATGGAGATGTCGATCCCGGCGGGGCTCCGTTCCCAGACGCCCATGAACCAGACGGCGTCAAAGCCCTGGGTGGCCAGGGCATCCCACTCCTGCTCCGGAACCGTGGCGAGGTCCACGGACTTCCCGCACTTCCGGCTCAGCTCACCGAGCCACACCCAGGTGTTGATCTCGTAGATCACGGGGTACTTTGGCCACGTGTTCATAGTGTCTTCTCCTCGACGCGGAACCACCACCGCTGGCGTCGTCAGTGTCCCGGACATCTCCGGCCTAGCGTGATGGCCGCCCCGCCCCCTGTTTGGCTCGAGGCGCTTCGCCTCCAGGTTTGGTCGCGGCGGCGCCCTGAACGAACGCAGCCTTCTTTCCCGCGGCCAGCGCACTCCCGGCATCCATGAGTCCGTAGAGCTCGATGAACTTGGCCACGAGCCCGGTCCAGCCGGTCTGATGGCTGGCGCCCAACCCGGCGCCGTTGTCTCCGTGGAAGTACTCGAAAAAGAGGATGAGGTCGCGCCAGTTGGGGTCGGTCTGGAACTTCTCGACCCCGCCGTAGACCGGCCGCCGGCCGTGCTCGTCGCAGCGTAAAGGTGCTGGCGAGCCGGTCGGCGATCTCCTTGCTCACCTCGAAGAGGTTCATCAGCTTCCCCGACCCGGTCGGGCATTCGATCTTGAAGTTGTCGCCGTAGTACAGGTAGAAGTTCTGCAGTGCCCGGATGATGAGCGCGTTTATCGGCATCCAGACCGGGCCCCGCCAGTTGGAGTTGCCGCCGAACATGCCGGTGTTCGACTCGGCCGGCAGGTAGTCCACCCGGTACTCCTGGCCGTCCACGTGGAGGACATACGGGTTCTGCTGGTGGAACTTCGAGATCGAGCGGATCCCGTGAGGGCCGAGAAATTCGTTCTCGTCGAGCATCCGGGTGAGGATCCGGCGGAGCCGCTCCGGGTTGAGCAGGGCCAGGACTCCCCGCTCGGCCACGCCGAGATGACCCGGGCCGGTGGGGTGCATGGTGTTCCAAAGCTCGGGCATCCGGCGCAGCCGCTCCTGCGATGCCAGCGCATCGCCCTTGGGACGCTCTCCCGCTGCGCCTTCTCGATCACCGTGGTGGCGCACAGGGGGAGAAGCCCCACGAGGGATCGCACCTTGAGCCGCGTAGCGCTGCCGTCGGGAAGCCTCAGGACGTCGTAGTAGAAGCCATCCTCCTCGTCCCACATGCCGTCCGACCCGGGCCGGTTCATGGCGGCGGCGATGTAGTAGAAGTGCTCCACGAACTTGAAGACCATGTCCTGGTAGGTGGGGTCGTGCACGGCGAGCTCGATGGCGAGCTCCAGCATGTTCTGGCTGAAGAGGGCCATCCATGCCGTGCCGTCCGCCTGCTCGAGGTGGCCGCCGGTGGGAAGCGGGGCGCTCCGGTCGAACACGCCGATGTTGTCGAGACCGAGGAAACCGCCCTCGAACACGTTCTTGCCGAAGCGGTCCTTGCGGTTGACCCACCAGGTGAAGTTCAGCAGGAGCTTGTTGAAGGTCGACCTGAGGAAGTCCAGGTCCACCTCGCCACGCAGGGCCTGCTCGGTGCGATGGAGGAACAGCGTGGCAAAGGCGTGGACCGGGGGGTTCACGTCGCTGAAGTTCCACTCGTAGGCGGGCATCTGCCCGTTGGGGTGGAGGTAGGACCCCCGGAGCATCAGCTGCATCTGGTTCTTGGCGAAATCGGGGTCGACGATCGAAAGCGGGAGCGTGTGGAAGGCCAGGTCCCAGGCCGCGTACCAGGGATACTCCCACTTGTCGGGCATCGAGATGATGTCCTCGTTCAGCATATGGAACCACTCCGAGTTCCTCGCGCTCTTGTACCCGGTATGGAGCGGATTGGAGTTGTGCTCGTCCAGCCAGTTGTCGCCGTCGAAGAAGAAGAACTGCTTGCTCCAGAGCATGCCGGCGAGGGCCTGGCGCATGACGTTGGCCGCGTCTTCGCTCACCGAGGGCGGCGTGACCGACTGGTAGAACTCGTCGGCCTCGCGCAGCCTCCCGGCGAAGAGGTCGTCGAATGCCTTGCCGAACGGCTTGCCCTTCGGCGCCGCGGACGCGTTAGACAAGCCGCAGGCGAATCACCTTGCTCTGGCCGGCCGCCGACGGTGTCCGTGTAGTGCGCCGCGACCTTGGTGCCCCGCTTGCCCGGGTTCACCGCACTCTGGTTCCCCTTCACCACGCAGTCGTTGATGCCGTCCTTGACGTGGGGGCTCTCGTTCTTCTGCCCAGGGAAGAGCAGCTCGTGGTTCGTTTCGTTCTCGGTGAAGAGCAGCGGTACCTCGCCTTCGCAGGAGAGGGTGAATGCCCCGAGCAGCGGATGGGTGACCGCGACCGCGCTCGTACCCTCCGCGCCCTCAACCTGCTCGAGGACCGGCTTGGCGGCAGCGCGGTTCGATTCGGCAATCCACGCTGACCAGTCGTTCCGGAACCACAGCGTCGGCAGGAGATGCAGCTCGGCGGCGTCCGGTCCGCGGTTGACCGCGGTGATCTTCACCAGGATGTCTTCCGGGCCGGCCTTGGCGTACTCCACGAAGACGTCGAAGTAGCGGTCGTCGTTGAAGACGCCGGTGTCGAGGAGCTCGTACTCCATCTCCTCCCGCGTCCGCCTGCCGTTGGTCGTGACGAGGTCGTCGTAGGGAAAGGCCGCCTGGGGGTACTTGTAGAGGTACTTCATGTACGAGTGGGTCGGCGTGCTGTCGAGGTAGAAGTAGTACTCCTTCACGTCCTCGCCGTGGTTCCCCTCACTGTTGGTGAGGCCGAACAGCCGCTCCTTGAGGATCGGGTCCTTCCCGTTCCACAGGGCCAGGCTGAAGCAGAGCCGCTGCTTGTCATCGGAAATGCCGGCGATGCCGTCCTCGCCCCAGCGGTAGGCGCGCGAGCGGGCCTGATCGTGGGTGAAGAAATTCCAGGCGTCACCGTTCGGGCTGTAGTCCTCGCGCACCGTGCCCCACTGGCGCTCGCTGAGATAGGGCCCCCACTTCTTCCAGTCGACCTTCTGCTCGCGGGCCTCATCGAGCCTGACCTGTTCAGCTGTGCCCATGGGTGCACCCTCTCGTGGCGGGAAAGGCAATTGGTGCCAGCAGCACGCCGAGGACGCCGAGGGAAGCGTCCACCGTCATCGCGTATTCGGGCTCGATGCCGACCACGAGGACCGAACCCTCGCGTGGATCGGGCTCCGGAACCTCTTCGAGCCGGGCCGTGCCGGGCTTTCCGGGTTCGACGGTGATTGCTTTCACTGGCTGATCTCCAGGTCGCCAATCCGGCTCGCCGGTCCGCCCCCGCCGGTGCTCTCCTGGAAATCGCCCCGGGGAGCGTCGAGCGTACGGCGAGCCAGGTCGGGGTTGATGCTCGAAACCGCATCGAACTGGGTCAGGTGGACCCCGCCCGTCAACCCTTCCAGGAAGTGGGACCGCTTCAGGCGGTCCATCACCGGGCCTTTCACCTCTGACAGGTGGAGGGTAATGCCGCCGTCCTTGAGCCGCTGGTTGATCGCCTCGAGGCTCTCGAGGGCCGAAGCGTCGATGGTATTCACGGCCGCACATTCGAGAATGACATGACGTACCGCCGGGCCGGCCGCGACCGACCGGTTGATGTATTCCTCGACGAAGCGGGCATTCGGAAAATAGAGACTCGCATCCACCCGGAGCGACAGGATCTCGGGGGTGGTCACGACCGCGTGGCGGGTCACGTTCCGGAAGTTCATCGTCCCGGGGAGCTGACCGACCACCGCCACGTGCGGTTTCGACGTCTGGTAGAGATGCAGGAAGATCGAGAGCCCCACGCCGACCACCAGCCCCAGCTCAACGCCCTCCACCAGCGTGACGAGGATCGTCGCGACCATGGCGGCGAAGTCGGCCTTGGAGATAGGTGAAGGGTGCGCTTGAGGGCGCCGAGATCCACGAGTGAGAGCACCGCGACGATGATCGTGGCGGCGAGCGTGGCCTTCGGCAGGAAGAAGAGCAGCGGCGTCAGGAACAGCGTGACGAGTGCGATCCCCACCGCCGTGAGGGCCCCGGCCGCCGGCGTCTCGGCGCCGGCCTCGAAGTTCACCACCGAGCGCGCCAGGCCGCCGGTGACCGGGAACCCACCGGAGAGGGCCGCGCCGACGTTTGCAGCGCCGAGCGCGATCAGCTCCTGGTCGGGATCCACGCGCTGGCGCCGCTTGGCGGCGAGTGTCAGGGCGACCGAGATGGATTCCACGTAGCCGATGACGGAAATCAGCAGCGCGGGGACGAGGACCGACGCCCAGAGCCCCAGGTCCAGCGGCGGCACCGTGATCCGTGGCAAGCCCTTCGGGACGGTCGCCGACGATGGAGACGTTGCGCGCGGCGAGGCCAAAGCCCCAGACCGCCAGCGTGGTCGCGACGAGGGCCACGGCGGGGCCGATCTTCGCCAAGGTGCCGGCGGTCCGCTCGCTGAACCCCAGGCGGCTCAGGAGAGGCTTGAGGCCGCCGCGCGCCCAGAAGAGGAAGCCGAGCGACCCGAGGCCGATCACCGCGGTATAGGGATTGGTGTGTGGGAGGTTCCGCGCCAGCGGAACCACCAGCTCCAGGAACGTCTCACCCTCGGCATGGATGCCCAGCACGGGGGCGAATTGGCTCGCCGCGATCTGGAGGCCGGACGCCGTGATGAATCCCGAGACGACCGGATGGCTGAGGAAATTGGCCAGAAAGCCGAGCCGCAGCAGCCCCATGGCCAGCAGCAGCAGTCCCGAGACGAGGGCGAGCGCGATGGCCGCCCCGAGGTACTCCGGCGATCCCTGGGTCGCGAGCGGCGCCACCGCCGCCGCCGTCATCAGGCTGACTATCGCCACCGGGCCAACCGCGAGCGTGCGGGAGGTACCGAAGATGGCGTAGAGCAGGAGTGGCGCCATCGAGGCGAAGAGACCCACCTGCACCGGCAGCCCCGCCAGCAGCGCGTACGCCAGTGACTGCGGGATCAGCATGACGGTGACGATCACCGCCACGATCAGGTCGTTGACGAGCGTCTGCCGGGAGTACTCGGCCCCCCATGTCAGGATAGGGAAGTAGCGTCGTGCCAGACTGGCGACGGTCATGCCAGGCCTCCATCAGCAGTTTGTGCGGATGCGACGACGCGCACCAAGGGGAGCGCGACGAGGGGCGGTACCGGGCCCGTGGTCGGTCGGTCAGGCCGTCGCGAGACGGCCCGGGCCGGTCGAGCGCTCTCTCTTCCGCGCCTTGGCCAGCAGCTCCTCCCGGGCGTCCACCCGCTCCCATGCGAACTCCTCGCGGCCGAAGTGTCCGTACGCGGCGGTCTTGAGGTAGACCGGCTCCCTCAGCCGCAGATGGTCGATGATGCCCGCGGGCGAGAGCGGGAAGACGTCGCGGACGACCGCCGACAGCACCTCGTCCGGAAGCGTGCCGGTGTCGTACGTGTTCACCATCACCGAGACCGGGTCGACCAGGCCGATGCAGTAGCCGAGCTGCAGCAGGCATTCGTCGGCGAGCCCTGCGGCGACCACGTTCTTGGCAACGTAGCGCGCCATGTACCCGGCCGAACGATCCACCTTGGTCGGGTCCTTGCCACTGAAGGCCCCGCCGCCGTGCACAGCCCAGCCGCCGTAGGTGTCCACGATGATCTTCCGCCCGGTGAGCCCGGTGTCCGCCTGCGGCCCGCCAACGAGGAACTTGCCCGTGCCGTTCACCGTGAACTTCGTCCGGGCGTCGAGCAGGTCGCCCAGCACGGGGGGGACGACCGCGTCGAACACCTGCTGCTTGGCCTCCTCGGTCATGAGCCTGCCATCCGGTGTCACGACGTCCGGGGTGTGCTGGCAGGCCAGCACCACGTAGTCGACTCGCACCGGCTTGCCATCGCGATATTCGACCGTCACCTGCGACTTCCCGTCGGGACCAAGGAAGGGGAGCACCTTCCGCTTGCGCACCTCGGCCAGCCGCATGGCCAGCCGGTGCGCCAGCATGATCGGCAGCGGCATCAACTCCGGGGTCTGCCGGCAGGCATAACCGAACATCATCCCCTGATCGCCGGCACCGATCTGTCCCTCAGCGCGTCCCACCCCCTGCGCGATGTCGGGGGACTGGGGGTGGAACGACCGCAGGATGGCGCCGGTGTTGACGTCGTAGCCGTACAGGGGGGAGCTGTAGCCGATCTCGTTGCCGAGTTTCCGTACCAAGCCATCGACATTGAACATCGCCGTCGTGGTGATCTCGCCCCCGATGATCATCATCCCCAGTGTCACGTACGTGTTGCAGGCCACGCGCGCCATGGGGTCCTCGCGCAGGCACTCGTCGAGCACGGCATCGGACACCTGATCGCACAGCTTGTCAGGATGCCCTTCGGTCACCGACTCCGAGGTGAAGAACATGTTCTTTGGATACATGGGCATACGGCCAACTCCTATCTCAACCAGCCATCAAGAAGGTTTTGTCACGTTCCCGCGGTCGCCGTTGCACTGCGGCCGAAGGCCTCGTCGATGATGGCCTGGAGGTGCTTGACCAAATCATCGGACGGCGTCTTGTAGTCGTCCAGCTGATACACCTTGCCCAGCAACTCGTATTTGGCCAGGCCGAAGCGGTGATACGGCAGCAGCTCGTAGTCGATCACGTTCTTGTACGGTCGGATGAAGGCCAGGACCGCCCGGATGTGCTCCTCGTCGGCGTTGACGCCGGGAATCAGCGGCGTGCGAGCGATGAAGTCCACGTCAGGGAACGACTCGTAGGCCTTCTTGTAATTCGCCAGGATCCGCTCGTTGCTCACCCCGGTCCACTTCTTGTGCCGCTCGGGAATCGTGAGCTTGTGGTCGTGGAGCATCGTGTCAACGTGGGGCAGCACCTTTTCCACATGAGACCAGGGTACGTTGCACGCCGTTTCGATCGCCGTATTGAAGCCGCGCTCGTGGGCTCCTTTGAGCAGCGCGGAACTGAAGTCCGGCTGCAGCAGGCATTCACCGCCGCTCAGGGTCATGCCGCCGCCCGTCGAGCGGTAGAAGGAGTCATCCTTCTCCACCTCGTCCAGCACCTCGGCCACCGTCATCTCGTCCCCGTACATGGAGAGCGCTCCCGTCGGGCAGAGCGTTACCATCGCCTCATCGCAGTCCGTCGCCAGCTCCCAATTGACCTTGACCTTGTCGTCGTCGGCGCCCTCCACCACGTAGAACGCGCCTTCTGGGAAGGGAGCCCTCAGGCACACGCCGCACTCCTTCTTCCCCGCGCATGTCTTGGGGTCGTAGGCGAGCTCCGGCTTCGGGCGGATGCTTTCGGGATTGCTGCACCATTTGCAGCGCAACGAGCAGCCCTTCAGGAAGACGGTTGTGCGGATGCCCGGGCCGTCGTGGCTGCAGTAGCGCTGGATGTTCAGGACGATGCCGGTCAGGGCGGCCGGGTCTAAGGGCTTGCTCATGGTGCCCTCCCCAGGAAGATGCCCAGCGAACGGGCGATGTGGATCAACTCGCTTTCGGCCGGCACCGTTCTGATCCTGTTGATGGCGTCCTTCAGCGGCACGAACTTCATGTCCGGCGGGTCGAGGGCCACCATCGATCCGTAGCAGCCGGCTTGCACGGCCCGCACCGCGCCGGCGCCGTATGCCATCCCCAGCTGGCGGTCGACGGCCGTCGGGGCACCGCCGCGAGCCCAGGGGCCGAGGACGAGCGTGAAGGTCTCCTCGGCCAGCAACATCTGCAGTCCCTCTGCCACGGCCTCGGCCGCCTGCCCCGATCGACGGATGACGTGGTCACCTTCGTCGTCCGTGGCGAGCGGCGACAGCGAGGCCTTGAGCGGGTTGGGCTTCGCTTCGCCACGCGCCTTCCTGACGATCTTCGCTCCCTCGGCCACCACCACGAGTCCCCACGGTCGCCGGGCCGTCACCTTGTCCCTGAGCTTTGTCGCGACTGCCTCGAGGTCCACAGAAATCTCCGGTATGAGCGCGACGTCGGCGCATACGGCGATGCCGGCCTGCAGCGCGAGCCATCCGGCATACTCGCCCAGGACCTCTACGACGCCGATCTTTCGCGCAGCCTGGGCAGCCTGGCGGACCCGGTCGAGCATTTCGATGGTGAAACTGAGCGCGCTGTTGAAGCCAAAGGAAACCATGGTGGCGGCGATGTCGTTCTCGATCGACCGAGGAATGCAGACCGCATTGAGCCCTTGGCGATGGAGCTTGTACACAATGCTCAGCCCCGGGCCACCCACGACGGGAATCAACGCATCGATTCCCTCCGCCTTCAGCGTTCTCAACAGTCGATCGGACATGTCCACTTCCTCAACCAGCATGTCCTCATTGACCGTGCGGACACTGAACGGATCCATCCGGACCGATTGGCCCAGGAGACCTCCGCCGGCCTGATCCAGATTCTCAAGCAGCTGAGGGGTGAGCGTCACGAGTCCGCCATCGGGGTAGCGCTCCGGATGCAGCAATCCTTCAAACCCATCCCGGATGCCGACAACCTCCCATCCCAATCTGGCCGCCGCCAGAGTCACCCCCGTCACCACAGCATTCATCCCTGGGACGTAGCCGGCCCCCACATTGATGGCGATGCGTCGCTTATCCATGGTCATAGGGCGCCTCCCCTGTTAGGACCTGTTGGTTCTGTATCCACGACCTTCCCTCGTCTCGCGTCGCGGCGGCCACCAGGAAGGTTCTGGTACGGCGCGACGAAACGCCGCGCCGTACCGATCAGGTTGTATCCCGGCACTAGTCGAACTTCTGCAGGGTGCGCTCGATGATCTCGTTCTGTACGCCTACGTGCAGTCGGGTGAAGAAAGCGCTGAAGCCGGCCACCCGGACCACGAGGTCGCGGTAATTCTCGGGGTGCTTCTGGGCATCCCGGAGGATCTCGGTGTTCAGCACGTTGAACTGGATGTGATAGCCGTCGTTGTCGAAATAGGTCTTGACAAGATTCAGCACGTTGTCCCGGCCCTTGCGGGTCTTGAGCTGATCAGGCGGGAGCTTCATGTTCATGTGCGTTGCAGTGAACTTGACCGCGTCCGCACCTTTCGCCGCCGACATCACCAGCGCGGTCGGCCCGTGGGTATCGGTGCCGGGCATGGCCGACAGACTGCCATCCGTGAGCGCCACACCGGCCTTCTTGCCGGTCGGCAACGCCCCGGTCACCCGACCCATTTGGTTGTGGAAACTCTTGGTGTAGCAGTCAAGTGTCGACTTAATGTCCTTGCTGAGGTAGTTGCCACCTCCATCGACGTTCTGGAAGGCATGGTAGAGGCTGTCGTACACCCTCCGGACCATCCCGTTCACCTCGGGAATGTCGTTGCCGTGCTTGGGAGCCTCGTAGCACAGCTTGTGGACATACTCGTACTCCCCCTCGAAGTTGGCTGCCAGGGCCTTCCTCAGCTCGGCCATGGTCAGCTTCTTCTCGTCGAAGACCAGGTACTTCACCGCCATCAGGCCGTTCGCGGCGTCGACGCCTCCGACGGCGACATGGGCGACCGTGTAGTAGTTGGCCCCGCCATTCCAGCTTTCGAGGCCGCGCTCGATGCAACTTGCGGTGAGGACGGAGCGCCAGGTGACCGGCAGGTACTCGGCGCACAGGATGGTGCCTATCCAGGACTCGCGGCGGGCGATTTCCTCGCAGAACTGGAGCTGCTTCAGGAAAGCTGCGTACAGCTCTTCAAAGTCCTTGAAGGTCTCGGGATCCCCGGACTTGGGTCCGATCTGCACCTTGGTTCGGGGATCAAAGCCGTTGTTCATCGTCAGCTCGAGGACCTTTCCCAGGTTGGGCTGGGCTTCGACAGGGTGGCCGGTCTCGTAAGGGATGAAGCAGGGCACGCACCCGCCGATACACATGCGCCTTGCCTTCTCGATCGTGCAGCCCATCTCGGAGCCGCCGAAGAGATCGAGGGCCCGTTCCACCAGCAGGCTGCCGTTGATGAACTGGGGCATACCGACACCGGTACCGATCATGTCGAGGACCTTCTCCAGGAACCTGCCGCTCATCTTATCCGTGTAAATGCAAGTGAGCGGGGGTTGCGGCAGTTTCAGGTACGTCGCCGCCTCGAGGATCAGGTAGTCCATCTCCGCGGTGGCGTCGTTGCCGGCTTCGGTGAACCCGCCGAGGGAGATGCTCTGCGCGAGGTCGGCGGAGTTCGACAGGTGCACCGTCTCTCCGTAGTAGTAGCCGACCTCGTTGAGCTTGATGAAAAGGTTCTGGAGCATGAAGATCGCCTGTTCGTCATCGACCAGGCCCGCCGCCTTGTCACGCTGATAGAACGGCTCCAGGTTCTGGCCCAGGTAGGCCTCCGAGTAGCCGCAACCCACCTGCTCGATCTCTGCTGAGATGTGACAGAGGAAGTGGCTCTGGATGGCCTCGCGCAGATTCCGGGCAGGATGCTCAGGCACCCATTCGCAGGTTTCGGCGATGGCGATCAGCTCGGCCTTGCGGGCTGCGTTCTTCTCCTTCGCCGCCATCTCCCGGACGAGCTCGGCGTACCGGTGAGCGAGCCGGATGACGGCCCGCATCGTGATCTTACAGGCTTCGTAGAAGTAGAACTTGGAGGCGTTCGGCAGCCGAAATTCGAGGACCATCTGCCGCTCTTCCACGTCCTTGATCATGCTGGCCAGACCCTCGTTATAGACCCGGGGGTAGTTCAGGTTGCCGCCGCCACCCGGCCAGGACAAGAACTCGGTGACAAGACCGGACTTATAAACCGGGTCCGGATCGAAGCCATACTTGATGATGAAGGCCTCATCGGCCCGCGGCCGCAGCGCCCACTTGCCCCAGTACTCGAGCGCCCACTGGTTCGCCTTCTTCTCTTCGGGGGTCTTGGACTTTTCAACAGTCCCCTCCGCCTTCATCCACTCCACGTTCCATTCGGGATACGTGTAGATCCCGTTGACGGAACTTGCCATGCTGCCGACGAAGAGGTTCTCGTCGATGTAGATCTTCTTCCTCTCGAGCAGCTGCTCGAAAAACTTGGCCCTGCGGATGATCTGCTGGTAGCCGGCTGTACCTTCATAGACGTCGGCCATGATCACGGTCCGCTCGTTATCGATCGCCTGCGGCGTGGATACGTACTGTTCCTTCAGCCGGTCGATCCGCTCGCGGTCCACCTTGACGCGCGCGGTGCCTGCCGCGGTCGCGGCTGCCTTCACCTTCGTATCCATCGCCATGGTGCGGTCTCCTGTCAGGTGTAGAATGGCGTGCGGATTAGTTGCCAGTGACATCATATAGCGGACAGCATCGCCCGGGCCAGCATGCCGCCGGAGATGTTCCACGCCTTAAAGCCGTTCTGCAGCAGGATCCGCGTTGAGTAGGCGCGCTGGGCCGAGCGGCAGATGACGTGGATCTCGCGGTCCTTCGGCAGCTCGTCGATGCGGGCGCGGCACAGGAAGCGCCGCCCGCCACTCCGCCAACGATGATGACCTTCATGTGTCCGTTCCTTGACGGCGGGGCATCACCCACGCGCTGTTTCGGTTGGGGCGTTAGCTGCCCGGCACACCCACCGGCCCCACCGGAAGCAACATCTTCTCCGGCATGACCTCGTACGTCCATGGCAAGCCCGAGTTCTTCCAGCCATTCCTCATGCGTTTGCCGAGGAAGGCGCTGCCGGAATCGGCCACTTCGTCCCCCTCCATGCCGTCGGTGACGTTATACGCGTAATTGTAGCCGGCCTTGGCCAGCAGGTTGACCGCGGCAGCACTGCGGACACCGGAGCGACACATGACCAGGATGGTGTCATCGGGTCCAGCGATGGTCATCACCTGGGCGACGATGTCCGGATTGGGATTCATCGGGAACTGACGTTTGCCGGGATCCCACCGGTATACCTGGAAGGCGAAGGGGACGTTCCACGCCATGGCCGGATGCCCGACGAAGAGAACCTCCTCGGGAGTCCGGACATCGAGAATCGTGATGGCCCCGGGAGCCGCGCTCCACTTCTCGTATGCCTCCCGCGCCGTGACGTACAAGCCCAGGGTGGTTTGCTTCTCCCTGGGTATGTCCTGAAAGGCCGGGGTCCCTCCCACCTGTCCATTCGCTGAGGCTGGTGTCAGCAGCCACGCAATGGCAACAAGCGCCGCCACGACACCTCTCATCCCGCCCTCGCTGCCTCTTGTGATACCTGCTCCTGGCCGATCCTGACCATGCGCGTGCCACGGTTCCGGCCGTGCAGCAGCCCGATGAGCGCCCCCGGGAGGTGCCTTTGCGGCTGCGGTCGCAGACATGTTTCCTCCTCCTGGTGACGGATGGCCGGATCGGTGAGGTTCCCGAACCGCTCGTCGCCCATCCACGGCGGCGCCTGGCGGGTTTCTCCTCGCCGGCGCCGGGTCAACCGGTCACGCGAATAGAGCCCCCCGGATCGGTACGAATCCGGGAAGCGCGGCTGAGGTTTTCCTTAGCAAAGGGGCGCCGGAGGAAC
>CAWJKE010000011.1:0-9004 GCA_963843455.1 uncultured Actinomycetota bacterium | reverse complement strand
ATCCAGGAGCAGGTGAGGGCCGGGCGGACGGTGATCATGTCCACTCACCAGATGTACCAGGTGGAGGCGCTCTGCGATCGCATCGTCCTTATCGATCATGGGCGCACCGTGCTCTACGGACGTGTGGATGAGATCAGGCGGGACTTTGCCGCGAATGCCGTCGTCTTGCAGGCTGAAGGAGATCTCTCCGAGCTGCCCCACGTGCTGGAGACCCGGCAGGAGAACGGTGGGTGGCGTCTCTCCTTGGAGACGGGAGCCGATCCGCAGGAAGTACTAAAGGCGCTGGTCGCGCGCCGAGGGGTCAGGGTGGAGCGCTTCGAGCTCGCCGAGCCTTCGCTGGACGACATCTTCATTACGGTGGTGACCGGCGGGCGAGCGGGATGACACCGGACAAGAGGGGTACAAGGATGAGCGACATTGCGTAAGTTCCGCCTCATAGCGCGCCGGGAGTACCTCAAGAACATCCGCCGGCGCAGCTTCTTGCTGGCCACCTTCGGTTTGCCCCTGCTGATCATCGCCATGATGGCTGTGAGCATCTTTGCGAGCGATAGCAGGGGAGGCGACGCGGCCACACTGGGTTATGTGGATGAGAGCGGAGTGCTCGCCGCCGCACACGAGAACCCGGGGTTTCGGCCGTTCCCCAGCCTCGAGGCCGCGAGAGTCGACCTGGAAGCTGGGCAGATACGCGGTTTCTATGTGATCTACTCCGATTACGCGGTTTCAGGGAAAGCCCAGCTCATCTACTGGGACCGCCCGCCCGCCGCTCGGCTGCAGCAGCGCTTCGACTCGTTTCTCAAGACCAACCTGGTCAGCGGGCTCGAACCTCAGGTCGCCGACCGGGCCCTCAGCGGCCCCAGCGACTTCGTTGTCCGCTCTGCCGACGGAAGTCGGCAGATGGAAGGTCGCGGCCTTGTCAATCTCATCCTCCCCTTCGCCCTCGGCCTATTCATCTCCTTCGCCCTCATGAGCGCTGCCAGCTACCTCGTGCGGGCGGTCGCCGACGAAAAGGAGAGCCGCACCATGGAGATCATGACCACTTCGGTCTCGCCCGAGCAACTGATAGCGGGCAAGGCGGTGGGCCTGGTGGGCGTAGCCCTCACCCAGGTGTTCCTGTGGGCGTTGGTGGTGCTGGGTGGACTTGCGGTGGCCTCCAATTTCGTGGACTCTCTTCGCGGGATCGGGGTCTCGTGGAGTCTCCTTGTCGCTCTTGCCGTCTATTTCGTGCCTTTGTTCACTCTGGCGGCTGCGATGGTAGTCACTGTCGGCGTCGCGGTGACCGATTCTCGTCAGGGACAGCAGATAGCAGGAGCCATCAGCGTTCTCTTCCTGCTTCCGTTGCTCTTCTCCCCTCTTCTCGGCAGCAACCCTGACGGACCGTTGATGGTCGCGCTTACCCTGTTTCCCACTACCTCGCTGCTGACGGTCGCCATCCGCTGGGGCGCCACCGTGGTACCCCTCTGGCAACTCATCCTGAGCTGGGTGATCCTAACCGGGTGCGCGGGCTTCGGTCTATGGGCTGCACCGAAGGTGTTCCGCCGGGGCATGCTGCGGTACGGACAACGGATGACCCTGCGAACCGTCTTCCAGGCCATCCGGGCGCGGGGGTAACGCACCATGAGGCACGTATGGCTAACAGCCAAGTATGAGATGCGTACCACGCTCGGCCGGAGGTCATTCTGGCTCACTACCTTCCTGCTGCCGGCCGCGTTCCTGCTCCTTGTGTTCGTCGCTGAGATCTTTTCGCCCGGCGGCCCGGATCAAGGGATGGCGACCCCCGGAGTCGATACACGCGCAGAGCCGATCGGGTACGTGGACCCGGCCGGTCTGCTCCACACCTTGCCGACCCACCTTCCGCCAGGCATCGCGCGGAGCTACCCGGACGAGTCTCAAGCTCAAGCGGCCCTGGCTCGCGCTGAGATCGACCGCTACTACCTCATCCCCAATGACTATGTCTCCTCAGGCCGGCTGACCGTCGTTGAGACTCGGTATCAACCCTTGCGGGCCTTGGACGGAACCGAGCTAATCACGTACGTCATCAACACGGGTATAACCGGAGACGAGAGGTTGGCGGGACTGCTCCTGGATCCCACCCCGGGCTCGGAATCGTTAGCCCTGGACCCCGGCGGCGCCAGAGCTCCGGATGATCCCGCGGCGGGCTATCTCCTCCCCTACCTGCTGATGTTCATCCTCTACCTAGCGCTGGCGATGACGAGCGGGTTCATGCTTCAGAGCGTTTCCAAGGAGAAGGAGAATCGCACGGCCGAGGTCCTCCTCGTGACCTTGAGACCGCGGGACCTGATGCTGGGCAAGATCGCCGGTCTCTCGGCTGTGGGGTTGCTGCAGGTGGCGGTCTGGTTGGCGGTCTTCTTCGGCGTGCTCGCCGGGAGGGGAAGCATTGCCGGTATCGACCTGAACATCAGCGGCGCGGTCGCGGCCCAGGTTATCCCCTGGACGCTCGCCTACTTCCTGCTCGGCTACCTGATGTATGCGTCGGTCTATGGTGTGCTGGGCGTCCTCGCGCCCACTGCCCGCGATGCCAACCAATTCGTGTTTATCGCCATCATCCCGCTGATCGTCCCCCTGCTGTTGAGCGGTACCTTCTCGGACGCTCCCAACGGCGCACTTGCGACCACCCTCAGTCTCTTCCCGCTGACTTCGCCGATCGCCATGGTGGCCAGACTGGGGACGGCGCTTGTCCCCTGGTGGCAGTCGCTGGCCGGGCTGCTCGCCCTGGGGGTTTTTGCCTACCTGTTCGTACTCCTGGCCGCACGGTTGTTCCGGGCCGAAAACCTCCTTTCGTCTCGCACCCTGAGCTGGGGGCGCTTGGCAGAGGAGTTTCACCGGCAGTCAAACGGCCGCAGGGGCGAAGCACATCCAGGCCGTAAGAGCGCTTGCGAACGGTTCATCCATGGGCACCGGTAGGCGGGGAACGGGGCAAGCAGCTTCAAGAAACCGCGTCCTTTCCAGGGTAGTGGGCGCCGCCATTCTTCTCGTGTTCGGCGTGATCGAGATCGCCCGGGGTGAGTCGTTGGGGATTGTGATCGTCGTCGCGGGGATCGCCTTCGGGGCCCTTGCATATCGGGGCCGCAGAGAAGACTAGGCATAACCGCGGGTTGCTTCGTTCTAGCTTGCCATTCTTCTTGGACGATAGTCGTCGTCCGGTACATGCTGAGGTCCGACCAAGTGCGACGCTGCAATCTGATGGGCGGTCTCCAGACGGTTGACCGTGAATCTTTTGGTCTGTCCGCCGTATGGACCGACAGTTCGTACGCAGTCGCCGCGGACTGGGCTCTTTGAAGTCTTGCTCGCCCCTGGAGCTTTAAAGTGCTGATCCTATCCTGACCAAACGGCCCCCCGACCGGGAGCCCATCCGCCACTCCGCGTGTTATCGTTCTTGCGGGTCTTACACCCATCGGTGGCGCCAACCAATCAAGGGAGTCGATTCATGAAACGGTTACTGTGGTCGGCGGTCGTCCTCACGATCCTAGCGGTGGGACTGGCAGCTTGCGGCTCTTCCGTAGCCGACAAGCCGGCCGATAGCACGGTGGCCTCCACCGCCTCGACCGCCTCGACAGCCACGACCCTCCCTCCGACCACCGCGCCCACGACACCACCCACCACCGCGGCGGAGGTCGTGGTGTTTAACGACCCCGTGCTCGAGAAGGGGATCCGCGCGGCCCTCAACAAACCCGAGGGAGACGTCACCCTCGCCGAGGCGGCGGCATTGACGGAGTTGAAACTCGGCATCCCCTGGCAGTCGCCCGAAGAGATGATGATCAAGGACATAAGCGCCCTCAAGCACTTCGTGAATCTCACGAACTTGGAGCTCCCGTTCCACGCGATCAAAGACGTCAACTCTCTTGCCGGGCTCGTACACCTCACAGGTCTTAGTCTTGGGGGCAACAACATCAGCGATATCGCTCCGCTTGCGGGGCTTACGGAGTTAGACTTCTTGACGCTCTTTAACTGCCAGGCGACCGACTACAGCCCCCTGAAGAACTTCACGCATCTCAGGACTCTGTTCATCGCGCACTCTACGATAAGTGATCTAAGCGTTCTCGCCGGCCTGACGGATCTGGATACCCTCGGCCTCACGGCCACCAAAGTCACGGACGTGACTCCGCTTGCCGGTCTGACGAAGCTGAAGCGCTTGCAACTCTCGGAGAATGCGATCACCGACTTCTCGCCGCTCAAAGACATCTATCCGAATCTGGTGGAGAAGGACTTCGAGCTGAACTAGACACGTACTGCCCACCGCGCCGCTTCGGCGGGGTGGCCGCCTGAATCGTGCCGGGTTTGGTGGAGATTCAACGGCTTGAGTCAAGCCTCCTTTGACGGGCCCCATCGCGATCTGTTGATAGCGATGCTACCCGGCGGACCTGAGACTCGCCAGCTCCAAACCGGAGATTCCTAGGCAGCGCCTGTCCAAGCGTGGTCAGCTTGAACGCCAGTTGCATGCCGGAGTTCAAGGCGTGCGCGCCGCAGGACACCAAGCTGTCAAAGCGGGCCATGACACCTGTAAGAGCTCTTGGGCGACAAGAACGCGATCTGCACGCACATGTTGAACAAGTGGGGCCATGGAGTGAGAAGTCCGCTGGACAGACGGACATGCGACGTATACAGTCTGCATGGCTCCGAGGTTATAGGAATTGCCAAGAGCTTCGGAATCTGGTGGCGGAAGGAGATAGGTGAAGAGTTGGTGCCGACGGCCACGACCAGCATTATCCAGACAAGAGTCGCTGCCGCTGTGGAGCTATGAAAACTGCATATTGTTTGTTAGGCGCATAGACACATGGTCGCAGCATCCGACTTCACGACAGAGCTTGAGGCGAAGGTAGCCCAGCAACTCAAGTCGCAGCGCGTCGGCTATCTCCTCGGGGCCGGCTCCTCGTACCTCAACGGGAACGGCTACCCACTCGCGTTCCGAACTGTGGGATCTCATCAAGGGCTCGATCACGGACGCGGCGAAGCGTGATGACATTCAGGCCAAGCTCGACAGTGGCGCAAATGGGATCGAGCATGCCCTAGACCTGTTGGACGACGGCGGGGCAAACGATACCCCGTACCGACACCTGGTGACGGCCGCGCTTGGCGGAGCTGTTCATGCCCAAGAGCTCCACCGCTCGATCTGCACGGCGAGTTTGTCCGCCGCATCGCACAGCGCGCGGACCCGAGCGTCAAGGTGTTCAGCCTCAACTACGACCCGCTGATCGAACGGGCGGCGGCGCATGTCCGGGTGCGTGTGATCGACGGTTACCTCGGCGCGGAGCACTCCTACTTCGATCCTGCAGTATTTGAGGAACGAATTGGGCGAATCCGCGGGACGCATAGGGGTAGGCAGTTCGACGAGACCGTGAAGCCGATCCACCTGCTGAAGCTGCACGGCTCGCTCGGGTGGTACGAATGCCCGACCAACGGTGTTCGCCGATGCGGATTCGGCGCGGAACCGCCCGCTGGGACAAAGCGGCTCATGGTTCCGCCGCAACGCAGGAAGGCGGCGGACACGATGAACCCGCCGTACTCCGCGCTATGGTCTACGTTTCGCGGTTGCTTGGGCCACAACGCCGCGCCCATCAACCGGCTCGTGTGCATCGGGTACGGGTTCGCCGATGAGCACGTCAATGCGGTCATCGAAGCCGCGCTTGCCCGAACCGATTTCACGGTTCTGATCTTCACCAAGGCCCTTAGCGAGACTGCATGGAATCGATGGAGTGCCAAGACGAACGTAATCGTAGTGACCGAGACACGGTGCTCGCTAAAGGGCACAACAGGGCCGGGCCATCCCGACCTTTGGAGCTTTGAACGTCTCGCCAAGGAGGTATGACCAATGCCGGAACCCGCCAACACAGTAATCGGCTACATCGTCGATGTTCAGGGGAACATGCTCACGGCCACTCTAGTCGAAGACGACCAGGGACGCGCGCCGACCGTCACCATCGGTGACGAGGACATTCTCGTTGGGCAGCTTGGCTCGTACGTCGCGATTCGGCAGAACGATGTTCACATCATCGCCATTGTGACCCGCATGACGGAGCAGGAAGCGCTTGCCGCGCCGACCATTGAGACGCCGGGCGAGGACACGGCGCGATTGCCGTTCGCCAAGCGGATTGCCCGGCTGACACCGATCGGCTCCATCCGTGCCGACGGGCAATTCGATCGTGGCGTTGGGCGGTACCCGACCACCGGGGCCGAAGTCCACGCGATCGGATCAGCCGACATCGCCAAGATGTTCGAGCGCTTCCAGTCGAAGGGCTTCTCGGTGGGGACGGTGGCGACGCATCCGTCGCTCAAAGTCTGCCTCGACCCGTCGAACCTGTTCGGGCGTCACTTCGCAATTCTTGGGCAGACCGGATCGGGCAAGTCTTGGACCGTGGCTCGCTTTGGTGCAGCGCACGGTCGCGGTCATGCCGCGCGCCCACATCATCATCCTGGACTTGCACGGGGAGTACTGCTGGAAGCGAGAGGACGGGAGCCGGCACTACGCCTTCGCGGACACGATTGTCCGGCACGTTGACGCGAGAGAGTTGGAGATTCCGTATTGGCTGATGACGTACGCAGAACTCTGCGATCTGCTGATCGAACACAGCGAGACGGGAGGCGACACAACCAGACGGCGTTCTTCCGTGATTGTCTCCTTGAAGGGCGACAGGCAGAGAATGGCTCGGCAACTCCGGCGCTCGGGCTGCCAAGGGTGACGGTTGACACGCCTATCTACTTCTCCTTGGACGAGCGTTATCGCGCAAGGTGCGGGCAAAGAACGTCGAGCGCGTCCGGCAAGCTCGACAGGGGCCGATGTTCGGAGACTTCGATCGCTTCCTCATGCGGATCGAGAGCAAGCTCAATGACATGCGGTACGACTTCCTGCTAAAGCCGATCAAGTCGCAAGACTTCGGCGTCGCTGTCGGCGATGCTGCGCGACTTCGTCGGGCTTGGTACGCAGAAGGCCGCGGTCACAGTGATTGACCTGTCGTCGGTGCCATTCGATGTGCGTCCCACAGTCGCCGCACAGATTGGTCGCTTGGCGTTCGAGTTCAACTACTGGAACCCCAAGTACCGCGAGTTTCCGATCCTCCTCATGTGCGAGGAGGCGCACGCCTACATCCCGCGCGCGAGCGAGAGCCAGTTCGCTGGCTCGCGGAAGTCGATGGAGCGCATCGCCAAGGAGGGCCGCAAGTACGGCGTTGGGCTTGGCGGTGGTCAGCCAGCGGCCCCACGAAGTCTCCGAAACGGTCCTCGCCCAATGCGGGACATTCATCTGTCTGCGGATCACGAATCCCGACGATCAAGCCTACGTCCGCAGCCTCGTTCCCGAGAGCGAGGGCGACTTGGTCAGCGTCCTGGCGGGCTTGGGTCGGGGCGAAGCGCTGGTCCTCGGTGAGGCCGTTCCGCTTCCGACGCGGCTTCAGTTCGACAAGCCGAACCCGACGCCCAACAGCGATGACGTGGACTTCTACGCAAAGTGGAAGGACGGTCCGACGGACCTCGACGTGGACGCCATCGTGAAGCGCTGGCGCAGCCAAGAGCGATGAACGGCAACGATATCCAGGAAGCGCCTAACAACCGGTGCGGGAGGGGAAATTCAATGTGGCTGGCAACGACTTCAGTGTGATCGAAGTGACCCCCCGGGTTTCCCAGGGGCTCCAGCTCTTGAAAGGATGGAACAACCAAGTCTCCGCTGAACACGGGGTGGTTCAGTAGCCGATCGGAGCAGCATGTCGCGTCGCCTGTTCGCCAAGTGCAGAAACCTGACTGAGAACATGCTTCGGTGGAGCACGGACTCCGGCCAGGTGAACCGAATTATCGAGCGTCTCGCCACTGACTTTGTAGCCAAGGGCCTGATGTCATCGCCGGTTGAATACTGTGCACATATCGCCGGTTGAAACCTGAGCACCCGTAAGGGTTTGCCGGTTTCAATCGAACCTGTCGCTAGAGACCAAGCGGCGGCAGGAGGAAGGGTGTGTACAGAGTGAAGGATTGGGCCGAGGTCAAGAGACTCCATGAGCGAGAGGGCCTGTCCAAGAAAGCCATCGCCGAGAAGTTGGGCATGAGCAGAAACACGGTGGCGAGGTTGCTCTGTCTTTCCGGGCCGCCGACCTACGAGCGAGAATCCTCTTCCTCGCTCCTTGATCCTTTCCGCAAG
Organism: uncultured Actinomycetota bacterium; assembly: GCA_963843455.1. Classification (GTDB taxonomy): domain Bacteria; phylum Actinomycetota; class Thermoleophilia; order RBG-16-64-13; family RBG-16-64-13; genus CAIQPS01. The sequence continues at coordinate 864 of CAWJKE010000011.1, read as the reverse complement.
GAGATCCTCGCGCTTCTGGCCGACGACCCTCGGGCGCCGGCCACGGTGATAAGAGAACGACTGCAGGCCGGCGGTTACGCCGGCGGCATCACCATCCTCAAAGACTACCTCGTCCAGATGAGACCGCAGTTCCTGGCCGCGAGGACCTACCAGCGGACCACCTACCTCCCGGGCGAGATCGGACAGATCGACTGGTGGCACCTGCCGATCGACGTCCCGGTGGGCCGGGAGGCGACGCGCAAGGCATTCGGACTCATCGTCACCCTGCCCCACTCGGCCGCTCACGCCTGCTTCTTCACCCACGCAAAGACCCTGGCCGACTTTCTGCCCGCCCTACTTGGCTGCGTGGTCCGTTTGGGCGGCGTGCCCCAGGGCTTGGTCTTAGACAACGACTCGGCCATGGTCGCCCGCGTCCCGGGAGCGCGTTCCCGGCTTCACTCGGAAGTCGCCGGCCTCTTCGGCGCGCTTCGGGCCAAACCCATCATCCTTGCTCCCCGCCGTCCCACCTCCAAAGGCTCGGTCGAGCGGGCGGTCGACTACCTCGAGAACTCGTTCCTGCCTTTGCGCCGTTTCAGCGGTCTTGCCGACCTGAAGGCCCAGCACGACCGTTGGGCGCGCGAGGTGGCCTACCCGCGCTTCCACCGCCGGGTGGGCGCCCGGGTCGGAGACGCCTTGCGGGTGGAGAAGGCCTACCTCGGTCCTTTCCCGACCCCCTGCCCGACACCGACCAGCATCTCGAGACGCGTATCTCCAAAGACGCCTTCGTGCGAGCCTCGCGGCGTCGACTACTCGGTGCCGCCGGGACTCGTCGGCCGCCGGGTGCAGATCAGGCTCTCGCTCACCGAGGTCTTTGTCTTCCTCGAA